>JBEBJQ010000071.1:0-21257 GCA_040079795.1 Methylococcales bacterium | reverse complement strand
ACGTAATATGAAGCGTTTGGGTGGGTGATTTCTGAGCTGACGCTCATGAAGTGCGAGCAGGATGGCTTGCAACGCCGCTATGTTAAGTAAGCTAAAAGCGATAATGGAGCTTAAAATATGCAGGTGCATCGGAGCTGTGTAGGTTTGGAGCTGTTGGACGGTATGCGGGAGCAGGTGATTTAAGCCCAGCATAAGAGCCGTAATAGGGAAAAGGGCGATACCTAATTTTTCAACTGGTTTATTAATTGCGGCAATGAGTAACAGTAAGCTGACTAAACCGGAAATCAGTGAGGCGATATTAAAAAAACTGAAATTAAAAAATAGGGTTTGTAAATAAGGTTGACTAAGAATGTAACAGTGTAAAGCTACAGCAAACCAGGCTAAATAGAGCGGCGAGCGATGGTTTTTTTCGCGGAGGGCGTTTAGGGTGAGTAATAGTGCGCTGATTAAGTAGGCGCCTGTAGCCAATATGACGATGATGAGGTTATTCATAAACGGGTCAAGAGGTTGATTAAGTTTCGGGTATTTGTAATCTTGGCAATCGCTTAATGCACGGGTTTAACGCTAAATATAGCAGGAAGCTGCTATCGATTATGGTAGTATATCGCGTTCAATAGCCATAGGCATTCATGTTAATGATTGCTCGTCTTAAAATTCAAAAACAGATCCCATTATGTTTGATAATTTAACCGAACGATTAAGCAGTACGCTTAAAAAAATAAAAGGCCAAGGACGCCTCACTGAAGATAATATCAAGGATACTTTGCGCGAAGTTCGTTTGGCATTGTTGGAGGCTGATGTGGCCTTGCCAGTCGTAACGGATTTTATTGAGCAAGTGAGGCTGGGCGCGCTTGGGCAGACCGTTCAGAGCAGTTTGACACCCGGACAAGCTATGACTAAGCTGGTACAGGCCGAGCTGGTGAAAGTCATGGGAGCTGCAAATGAAGGCTTAAGCTTAAGGGCGGTGCCGCCGGTGGTTATTTTATTGGCGGGCTTGCAGGGGGCGGGTAAAACCACTACTGTGGCAAAATTGGGGCGGTGGCTACAACAAACCCAAAAGAAAAAAGTAGGCGTAGTGAGTGTGGATGTTTACCGTCCTGCGGCGATTAAGCAATTGCAGACTTTGGCGGATGATTTATCGCTTAATTTTTTTGAAAGTGACCTATCCCAAAATCCGGTTGAGATAGCAAAAGCAGCGATTGATGCGGCTAAGCGCAAGTTTTTAGATGTCATTATTATTGATACGGCCGGACGCTTACATGTCGACGCTGACATGATGAATGAGATTCAGGCTATCCATGCTGCTATAAATCCGATTGAAACCTTGTTTGTAGTCGATAGCATGACGGGGCAGGATGCGGCGAATACCGCAAAAGCTTTCAATGATGCGTTGCCGTTAACGGGTATTATCTTAACTAAAACGGACGGTGATGCCCGCGGGGGGGCTGCGCTTTCCATACGGCATATAACCGGTAAGCCGATTAAGTTTATGGGCGTTGGTGAAAAAACCGATGCTTTAGAGCCTTTTCATCCAGATCGCTTGGCTTCGCGGATTCTGGGCATGGGTGATATGTTGAGTCTGATTGATCAGATTGAGCAGAAGGTTGATAAAGAAAAAGCCGAAAAATTGGCGCGTAAAATGCAGAAAGGGCAATCTTTCGATATGGAAGATTTGCGTGGGCAGCTGCAACAAATGCAAGAAATGGGTGGCGTTGGCGCTATGATGGATAAGTTGCCGGGCGCGAATGAGCTGCCAAAGGGGTTGCGGGAAAAAGTAAATGACAAAGAGTTGGCGCGCCAAATTGCTGTCATTAATTCTATGACGCTTCAGGAAAGACGTTTTCCCGATTTGATTAAAGGCAATCGTAAAAAACGGATCGCCGATGGCTGCGGCCAAGAATTACAGAATGTTAACCGTATTCTGCAACAGCATAAAATGATGCAAAAAATGATGAAGCGCTTTGCTAAGGGCAATATTGCCAATATGATGCGCGGTATGAAAGGCAATCTGCGCGGCATGAAGATGTAATAAATTTGGTACGATTTTTTACGCTATAATTTTAGAGTAAGGGTAGAAAGCGCTTAAATTTCTTGCTAAGGCTTCCTTTATTCGTAAATTCGCGTAGAATGCTCAGATTAACAATTGATTAAATGTTTTAAAGGAAATTAGATGGTCAGCATTCGTCTTTCAAGAGGGGGCTCTAAAAACCGCCCGTTTTATCACGTCGTTGTAACTGATAACAGAAACAGCCGCGATGGTGCTTATATAGAGCGTTTAGGTTTTTTTAATCCGGTAGCTCGTGGCAATGAACAAAGATTGCAATTAGATACTGCCCGGGTTGAGCACTGGAAAAAAAATGGTGCGCAACCAACGGATCGGGTTGCCAGATTAATTAAAGATGCTAACAAAGCGGTTGCGTAAACCATTTGAATGATCGACAATATTTGACGATCGGAAAAATTTCCGGAGTTTTTGGGGTTAAAGGCGCGGTTAAAGTTTTTTCTTATACCGAGCCAAGAGAAAATATCCTGACTTATCCGATTTGGATTTTAAGCAAAAACGCAGCGTTTAAAAGCATTAAAGTTGTTGCTGGGCAGTCTCAGGGCAAGACAATTGTTGCAACATTGGAGGGCATTGTCGATAGAGACCAAGCCGCCGAGTTGAATGGTTGGGAAGTTTTGATTGAGCGGGCACATTTGCCACCTGCAGCAGCAGGGGAATATTATTGGGTCGATTTGGAAGGCTTGTCTGTTGTAACAATTGAAGGCGTGAATTTAGGTGTCGTTGACCACTTGCTCGAAACGGGTGCCAATGATGTGCTGGTGGTCAAGGCTGAAAGAGAACGGTTGATTCCTTTTTTGCGTGAGCAAACAATCAAATCAGTCGATCTGAACCAAGGTCGAATCGTGGTTGATTGGGATCCGGATTTTTAGTTGTCGCCTATGCGTTTTGATGTAGTCACTTTATTCCCGGAAATGGTTTTAAAGGCTGCTTTATTTGGTGTTACCGGACGGGCAATAGAGCAGGGTTTGGTACATTTAGCCGTATGGAATCCGCGTGATTATTCGTTGGACAGACATCGCACGGTTGATGACCGGCCTTATGGGGGCGGTCCCGGTATGTTAATGAAGTACCAGCCTTTACATGATGCTGTTCAAGATGCTAAAGCTAAGGCATCTCGTGGTGTAACTAAGATAGTTTGCCTGAGCCCGCAGGGTAAGCCGATTACCCAGTCGTTGTTGGCTAACATGCAAGGCATTACGCAGTTGGTGTTAGTTGCAGGACGATACGAGGGCATTGATGAGCGTTTTATAGAATCAGTCTGTGACGAAGAATGGTCACTGGGGGATTTTGTGATTAGTGGTGGTGAGCTGGCTGCATTAGTTGTTATTGATGCAATAACTAGGCTTATCCCGGGTGTTTTGGGTGATGACGAGTCGGCGCAGCAGGATTCTTATAGTCATGGCTTGTTGGACTGCCCGCATTATACCCGGCCAGAAATGGTTGATGGTTTGTCAGTCCCCGCGGTTTTATTAAGTGGTAATCATGCCGAAATTGATCGTTGGCGTTTAAAACAGGCGCTTGGTCGAACCTTGCAAAGGCGGCCTGATTTACTGCAAAAAAAGTTGTTAACGCCTGAACAGCAAGCGTTATTAAAAGAATTTAAGTGAAGTTTTAATGTTTTTAGGGTGTGGTGATGAGTAATATTATTCAAGAATTAGAAGCGGAACAACTTAGAAAAGATATTCCTGCGTTTGATCCAGGCGATACGGTTGTTGTTCAGGTTAAGGTAATTGAAGGCGCGCGTGAGCGTTTACAGGCTTTTGAGGGTATTGTAATTGCAAAACGTAATCGGGGGTTAAATTCTGCTTTTACGGTTAGAAAAATTTCTAATGGTGAAGGCGTGGAGCGTGTTTTTCAAACGCACAGCCCGATGATTGGTGAAATACAAGTTAAGCGTCGCGGTGATGTGCGTCGCGCGAAGTTGTATTATCTGCGCGATCTTAAAGGTAAAGCAGCACGTATTAAAGAAAAAATTTAAATACCTATTGGTTTTGGATTTTAAAAGGCAGCTTTAAGCTGCCTTTTTTATGTCCGTGGTTTGATGAAATTTCGAGGCTTTTTTCTGAATTCTTTTTTCAGATTTTTTCGATTACGGCTTAATTAATATAGGGGGTCTCTCTGAAAAAAGCGCTGAAGGTGTTTTAAAAATAACAATTTTTTCGGGCGCTATACAGAATCAAGTGGTTTGAGGTCATCAACGCCACTCAGATTTTGGTATCATGTCCAACTCATTATTTACAGACTATTATTAGATTATCGGGACTTATATGACTCATTTTGCCCTCACCGCTATTTCTCCTATTGATGGGCGTTACGCTGAAAAAGTGGATGCTTTGCGTATGGTATTCAGCGAATATGGTTTGATTCGTTTTCGGGTATTGGTTGAAGTGCGCTGGTTGCAAGCATTGGCCGCGCATCAAGGCATTGCTGAAGTTTCAGCCTTTAGCTCAACAGCTCAACAAGTGTTAAACACCTTAGTGGAGAATTTTTCAGAAGCAGATGCGTTGCGTGTTAAAGCGATCGAGAAGACCACTAACCATGATGTTAAAGCAGTTGAGTATTTGTTGAAAGAAAAAATTGCTGGCAATGTGGAATTGGAAAAGGTCAGTGAGTTTATACATTTTGCCTGCACTTCAGAAGACATTAATAATCTCGCCTATGCCCTGATGCTCAAAGAAGGGCGCGCGGTCATCATTAAGCAAATAAACGATTGCATTGCAGCAATCAGGACAATTGCGCTGGATACCGCTGGACAACCGATGCTTTCGCGCACTCATGGTCAATCAGCAACGCCAACCACTACGGGTAAGGAGTTCGCGAATGTTGTTGCAAGAATGAACCGCCAAAAAAGCCAGCTTGAATCGGTACCGCTATTGGGTAAGATTAATGGTGCCGTGGGCAATTATAATGCGCACTGCGTGGCTTATCCTGATGTCGATTGGGCAGTTTTCGCTAAAAACTTTGTTGAATCCTTAGGTCTACAGTGGAATGCTTACACTATTCAGATTGAGCCACACGATTATATTGCTGAGTATTTTCAGGCTTTATCGCGTTTTAATACCGTACTGCTAGATTTTGATCGTGACATCTGGAGTTATATTTCTTTAGGATATTTTCGTCAAAGAACCATCGCAGGTGAAGTCGGTTCCTCTACCATGCCGCACAAGGTTAATCCCATTGATTTTGAAAATTCCGAAGGTAATTTGGGTATTGCCAATGCGCTGTTAAGTTTTATGGCTGAAAAATTACCGGTTTCCAGGTGGCAGCGTGACTTAACTGATTCTACTGTGCTTAGAAATATTGGGGTTGGCATTGCACATACCAGTATCGCGATCCAAGCGACCTTAAAAGGGCTCTCTAAGTTACAAATAAATACACCAGCTATTGAAGCGGATTTGGATGCGAATTGGGAGGTGTTAGCTGAACCAATTCAAACGGTGATGCGGCGTTACGGAGTAGAAAAACCTTATGAAAAATTGAAAGAACTTACCCGGGGTAATCGCATAACCCCTGAGCAACTACAAACCTTTATTCAGCAATTGGATATCCCGGAAGCCGCTAAGATAGGTTTATTGGCTTTAACGCCGCGTAATTATATTGGCTATGCTGAGCAGCTGGCAAAGAATGTTGGAAAGGATTAGTCTGGTTTCCAAGTTCTGGTTGGGGGGCGAAGTAAATTCGTGCCATATACCAGGCATAAGCGAACTGGCTTAGAAAAAGTATTAAAAACAAAACAGTAATCACACCAGAAAGCTGTTTTGATGGGTTATCCTGCACCATTTTAGCAACACTTAACACTAACGGGATAGCTAACAGTCTGCTAAACCTTGCAGCGGCCCATATTTCATAATGATTAAGCAAAATAAAAAGCAAAAGTACCGCTAATGAAATTGCGATGCCATAGAAATAATTTTGATACTTATGTTGGTTGCTTAAAAAAATAGTCCCAACCGCAAGCAGGGCAAAACTCATTAGTAAAAATCCTTTTAAAACGCCTTTTATCCCTTCTTCAAATAAAAAAGTGCCTATAAGTCCATCCAGTATTGGTAAGTTGCTTGAAGATGCCAGTTCTTCTTTTAGATTACTGGATAAAAGCCAAGTATAGGAATGGTGATAAAAAGAACCCGCAAACCATAAAATGCCGAGGGGTAAAAGCATAATACCTATCATCAAGATATTTTGCCTTGAAAAGCAGTCTTTGCGATATAAGAAATCCGCAGCAACAAGCAACCCGATAAAAGGCCACAGAGCTTTATGCGTTATTATAGCTAGCCCGAAAAAGCAGGCTGCCGATAGTTTGCGGGAGTCTTGCAACCGATATAATCCAGCTAAAAATAACGAGATTGCTGGCAGGTCTGCCTGTGGGTTTACAGCATAAGTCAGCCCCACAAACGGCCATAACCCAAACAATAACGCCCCCATAGCTGCAAATTTCGATTCGCACCGGGTAGTCCGAATGATGCGGTAAACAAAATAAGCGCCTGCTAATAAAGCCGCTAAATTGATGCTCATCATAATGGCTATAGGGGAGGGAATATCGAAGGTGATTCCCCGTAACAGCGCAATAGTTAGCGCATAAACCGGCACATGAAATGGATGATAAGGTGTTTTCCAGGCAAGGCTGTCCTGCCAATAATCAAAAACATCGGATTGTAAAAAGTTATAGTGTAAAAATACCAAGAAATATAAAGCGAGCAGTAGATAACCGATCAGTAGTAAAAACATTGCCCAGTAGGGTTTAGCGGTGTAGGAATCAATTTTCATGAGTATATTTATTGTTTATAAGGTATGGTGGCTCAGATGAAGCATCAGGTTAAACAGGAAATAGTATTGTTCTAAATTAATAATTTCATAAAAATACTAAAAAGAACAGCAGATAGCAAGCTGTCCTGAACTTCTGCAAAATTACTTCTTTATTAGAGCAAAAAACTATGTCAAAAACTACGGTATTGCTATTGATAGCTCTCTTTGCTGGTGTGGTTCAAAATCATGGAAAAATTAAGCGTTGGCTTAGCCCATTGCCCCCAAGTGTTTTAGAGGCAGCGAATGTTGTCCTTTATTCAACCCGGTGGTGCATTTATTGTGCTAAAACGCGCAGCTATTTTGCTGCAAATAATATCAAATACCGGGACATTGATGTTGAACTTACTGTGGAAGGCCGAAAAGCATACTTAGAGCTGGGAGGAAATGGTGTACCGATTGTGCTTATAAATAACAATGTAGTCATTGAGGGCTATGCACCGGATGAGATTGATGAAACTTTAAGGCGGATGTAGGCTTTGAGTATCTCTAAATAAAATCAAATCCGGGGCAATCGAATCAACAATTACCTCGGATTGAGTAAGCTCGGTTGGGGGCTTTAAGGGAGTTTGTTATAAAGTGGCGACTCTTTTAGAATCAATGAAAAGGGTGTTCTAAAATAATCGTTTCGTCCCGTTCGGGACCTGTGGACAAAATGACTACTTTAACCCCAATTAATTCCTCAATTCGACGAATATAGGCTTTAGCATTTTCGGGCAGTTTTGCGTACTCGGTAATGCCAGCGGTGGTTTCAGTCCAGCCAGGCATTTCTTCAATGACCGCTTCACAGGCGTCATAATTATCAGCACCCAATGGTGCAACCGAGGTTAACTGACCATTAACCCGATAAGCATTGCAGATACCAATGGTTTTTAAACCATCCAAAACATCCAGTTTAGTTAAACAAATGCCACTTAAGCTGTTGAGTTGAGCTGATTTACGCATGGAAACGGCATCAAACCAACCGGTGCGTCTTTTTCGACCAGTGGTTGCGCCAAACTCATGGCCTTTAGTGCCTAAATGCTCACCATTGGCATCATGTAACTCACTGGGGAATGGCCCATTGCCTACGCGTGTAGAATAAGCTTTGGTTATGCCCAATACATAATCTAAATCTAAGGGGCCAACGCCACTGCCAGTTGCAGCACCGCCTGCGGTAGTATTGGAAGACGTTACATAGGGATAGGTGCCGTGGTCTATATCTAATAACGCACCTTGCGCGCCTTCAAATAATAAATTTTTACCTGCCGCCCGGTAGGCATATAAACGTTCTGCTACATCGGTCAGCATCGGCGTTATTTGCTCGCCTAAGCTCAAGGCTTGATCCAAAATTTGCTGATAATCAACTGTTTTAGTTTTATAAAAATTGGTCAGCATAAAATTATGATAATCAATTAATTCACGCAATTTTTCAGCAAAACTGTTCGGGTTAATTAAATCACCCGCACGTAAGCCTTTGCGTGCGACTTTATCTTCGTAAGCAGGCCCTATGCCTCTCCCAGTGGTACCGATTGCTTTGCTGCCCCGGGATAGCTCCCGTGCCTGATCAATGGCGACATGTACCGGCAAAATTAAAGCGCAGGCTTCGCTGATTAATAACCGGTCGCGCACCGAAACCCCGGCTTTTTCCAATACGGCAATTTCTTGAAGTAACGCGTCTGGCGCCAGCACCACGCCATTGCCAATCATACATTGCACACCGTCACGTAAAATACCCGACGGAATTAGGTGTAACACCGTTTTTTCGCCCCGAATCACCAAGGTATGCCCGGCATTGTGTCCGCCTTGAAAGCGCACTACCGCCGCAACTTGATCGGTTAATAGGTCAACCAGTTTACCTTTACCTTCGTCACCCCATTGTGTACCGATGACAACGACATTTTTTCCCATATTAATTCCAAATTTACGCTAAGGGGCTAACGACCCAGGATTGATTTTGTTGTTCTAAAACCGCAGTGCAACCTAATTGCATCGGGGTACCGGATTGTCCGGGTAATTGTTGTAACACCGCACGACCTTGTGCCCGCAGTTCCCTAATGTATTCTGTTAAGTTTAGGTCTTGTAAAAAAGGTGCAAAAATCAGTTCGGGTGATACTGGTTTAACGGTGGTTTTACTTAATGTGGATAGGACTTTTAAGTCTGCGCTAAAACCAGTTGCCGGACGTGCGTGACCGAACACCGCGCCGATGTTATCATAGCGCCCGCCTCGGGCTATTTCACGTCCGATACCAGGGACGAAGGCAGCAAACACCACGCCGGTATGATAATGGTAGCCGCGTAATTCGGCCAAGTCGAAACTGATCGGCAGGGCAGGGAATTGCGCGGATAATTGCACAGCGAGCTTAGATAAATCCGCCAAAGCTTGTTTGACTCCCTCGTTAGCCTCTGCCATCACTTCTTGAGCGCGTTGTAGCACCCCTATACCACCGTTTAGATCCGGTAAACTTAAAAACAGGGTTTTTAAGTTATCAGTTACCTTAAATCCGGCAACTAACTCTTGTAATTCAGTATTTGCTTTACGTTGCAATACATCAAACAACGCCATCTCTTGTTCTGCATCTAATCCTGCCTGCGCAGATAATGCCCGGTAAATACCAACGTGACCCAAATCCAAGTGCACATTGAGCAAGCCTGCGTGGCTCAGCATTTCTAACATTAGGCGGATGACTTCCAAGTCACTTTCGATACCGGCGTGGCCGTAAATTTCCGCCCCTATTTGCATGGGGCTGCGGGTTTTCTCCAGTGGATCCCCGCGGGTATGCAGAATCGTGCCGACATAACATAAGCGGGTAGGCCACCCACGTTTCAGGTGATGCGCGTCAATACGTGCCACTTGTGGGGTCATGTCCGAGCGGATGCCCAGCATTTCGCCGCTTAACTGATCAGTAAGTTTAAAGGTTTGCAGATCCAGGTCGCGGCCTGATCCGGTCAATAACGAACTCAGGTAGTCAATGAAAGGGGTGAAAACCTGCTCATAACCCCAACTGATAAATAAATCGAGTAATCGTCGACGTAAGCATTCAAGTTGCCGAGCCTCTTCAGGTAGCACCTCTTCAATACCATCCGGCAAAAGCCAGGGGTCTTTTTGTAACATGTTTTTGGTTGTCCACTCAAACAAAACGCCCCACCTAGGCGGAGCGTTTTGTGTCGTTATTGATATTAAAAAATCAATCTGATTAATAGCGAAGCGATATAAGCTACTTTTGTTTCTTAAAGTACTTGAAAAAATCAGAATCAGGATCGAGTACCATCATATCATCTGCCTGTTTAAAAGTTTCTTTGTAAGCATTTAAACTACGATAGAAGCTAAAGAATTCGACATCTTTTCCGTAAGCTTGCGCATAAATCTCGGCCGATTTAGCGTCGCCATCACCTTTCAGAATTTCAGCGTCCCGATAGGCATTAGCAAGAATGATTTCACGTTGTTTGTCGGCATCGGCACGTATCCGTTCAGCAGCTTCTGAACCCTGCGACCGAAACTCACGTGCAACCCGCTCCCGTTCTGCTTCCATACGCAAAAACACAGAATTACTGACTTCGTTGGGTAAATCAATGCGTTTTACTTGCACGTCTATGATTTCCATACCTAATGATTTTGCAATCAAAGCGGTATTTTTAACCAATGCTTCCCGAATCAGACCCCGATCGGTTGAAACCAGTTGTTTAATTTCACGTTTACTGAATTCACTACGTAAAGCATCTTTAATGACCTGATCCAAACGAATGTTCGCTTGCATTGGGTCACCTGCTACCGCGGTATAAAAAGTGTTCACATCCCCGATCCGCCATTTAACAAAAGAATCAACGATAACATTTTTCTTTTCGGCCGTTAAAAAACGCTCCGGTTTGGAATCCATGGTTAATATTCTGGAATCAAACTTTTTAACGTTATTAATAAAAGGTATTTTGAAATAAAGCCCCGGCGTGTAATCCGACTTTACAATTTCACCCAATTGAAATTTAATGGCTTTTTCTGTTTGTGAGACTGTGAAAACGCACATCATGATGAACGTCATCAAGATCCCAATTGTCACTAAAATTTTATTTTGACTCATTATTAGCGCCCCCTTTCATCACGGCCACGAGCAGCGGATCGTTCATCATCATTAGCAACAGTTGTTGATTTAGAATGGGTTGCGATCGAAGTTCCGGCAGTCGGTTCAGAAGGTGCAGCAACCAGTTGCCGTTGGGTTATTTTATCCAAAGGGAGATACATCAGATTATTGCCGCCTTTTACGTCCACCATAATCGTATTGGTTTTCCCCAATACCTGTTCCATTGCCTCGATATATAAACGTTGGCGCGTTACTTCCGGGGCTTTGACATATTGGCCCAATAACTGCGTAAAACGGCTAACTTCCCCGTCCGCGGCAGAAATAACCCGTGATTTATAACCTTCACCTTCTTGTATTTTTCTTGCCGCAGCACCCCGTGCTTTAGGGATGACATCGTTTGAATAGCCTTCCGCTTCGTTAATTAAGCGTTGTTTGTCTTCGCGGGCTTTAATGGCGTCTTCGAAAGCTCCCTGAACAGGTTCCGGAGGCTGGGCATCTTGAAGGTTAACACTGGTAATTAAAATGCCCGAACGATAAGCATCCATAATAGCCTGGATTTCTTTTTTGATTTCAGCCACGACTTCCGTACGGCCTTCGGTTAGCACAAAATCCATTGTACTATGACCGATCACGCCGCGTTCGACACTTTCGGTCACTTGGCTAAGCGTTCCGGCAGGATTGTAAATGTTAAATAAAAACTCTTTGGCATCCTTGACTTGATATTGTACAGCCAGCCGCACGTCTACAATATTTTCGTCTTTGGTCAACATTAAAGCTTCTTTGGGAATAGAGCCAGTTGCTTGTGCATTACCGGCCGACCGATAACCCACTTCTAAAAAGCGTTGTTGTGAAATATTCACTACTTCAACAGCCTCAATCGGGCTGGGTAAATGCCAATTTAAACCCGGATCAGTGGTTAAGGTATAACGCCCAAAACGGCTTTCAACACCGCGGTTTCCTTCGTCGACGATATAAAAGCCACTCAAACCCCATAGCACGGCTGCACCAGCCGCCAGATACCCCAGGCTTTTGAATGGCGCAGCAGGGGAGGAATCGCCACCAGTGCCACCACTCCCACCGCCAAAAATACGTCCTAATTTATCCTGTAAAGACCGAATCACTTCATCCAAATCAGGAGGGCCTTTTTGATCGTCACGACCACTCCAAGGATCTTTTTTATCGCCGCCTGGCTCATTCCAAGACATATTTCTGCTCCATCGTGGATAGTGTTGACATTATATCACTTACACTAATTTAATTATTTTAGGATGCTCACTATTATATTCTCTATAGCCTAGGTTTTATAAAAACAGACTTGAGCATAGAAAACGCTTTGGAGCCTATTCTATCGCAAATAATTCAATTCAGTCATTTACCGGAAAATTATCCTGTTTAAACCACTTGCTAAATTTCATGTACTTCCACTGTTTGTAATACACCTAAATATTTTTTATCCATTTCAACCCGCATATCCCACCCACCAGTCTCGTTAAAATGTTCTTCAAGAATATAGGCAACATCAAATAATTTCGCACGAATCGCGGCTTGTTCAGCGGATAAGAAAAAAGCCAATTTAACCTTACTGTCAATAAACAATTCGGCCAGTGCGCTTTGAAGTAGTTCAATTCCCGTGCCGGATTGTGCCGAAATCCATACCCGCATCGGGATGCCATGCTCGTTGCGGTCTAGCCGCGGTTGCATATCGGTTAATAAATCAATTTTGTTGAATACTTGTAATTGCGGGACTTTATCTGCGCCAATATCTTGCAGAATTTGATTGACCTGAAAAATGGTGTCGTCACGGTCCTCGGCATTGGCATCAATCACATGCAGCAATAAATCCGCCTCGCTTGCTTCTTGCAGCGTTGATTTAAACGCTGCAACCAGTTCATGCGGTAAGTGCCGGATAAAACCGACCGTATCTGCCAGCACCAGCTCTGGGCCGTCGGGTAAGCTACATTGGCGTAAAGTTGGATCCAGGGTCGCAAATAATTGATCGGCAACGTAAATATCCGCACCGGTTAAAGTATTGAACAATGTTGATTTGCCGGCATTGGTGTAACCTACGAGTGAAACAGACGCTATTTCAGCTTTTTTACGTTTGCTGCGTCCTTGATGCCTTTGTGATTCAACTTTTTCAAGTTTACGTTGAATTTGTTGGATACGGACAGCTAATAAGCGGCGGTCAGTTTCTAATTGTGTTTCTCCAGGCCCCCTAAGGCCGATACCGCCTTTTTGACGTTCTAAATGCGTCCAGCCCCTGACTAACCGCGTTGATAGGTGTTTTAATTGCGCCAACTCTACTTGTAGCTTGCCTTCAAAGCTTTGTGCCCGTTGTGCAAAAATATCGAGAATAAGGCCATTTCGATCGACTACGCGCACGCTCAGAGCTTTTTCAAGGTTACGTTCTTGGCTGGGGGTCAGTGAGTGGTTGAATAAGACAATATCCGCTTCATGCTCCAATATGAGCATGCGCAATTCTTCAACTTTACCGGAACCGATAAAGTATTTTGCATCTGGTTTTGGACGACTGGCCGTCAAAACGAACACAGGTTCTGCACCCGCTGATTTTGCCAATTCTTTTAGTTCAGCAAGATCTTCCTGAATGACGCGCATGGATTTTAAGTCCATATGCACTAAAATCGCTCGCTCACCCGTCCCCGCAGGACGTTCAAACAAATCGACAGCCATCAGAGTAATAAACTAAGTCGAAGTCTCTTCAATGACTTCCACAGTTTCTGAATCTTGACTCATGCGCACGACCCTTCCCGGCACAATGGTTGAAATAGCGTGTTTGTAAACCATTTGACTAATGGTGTTTTTTAACATCACCACATATTGGTCAAAAGAATCAATACGCCCCTGCAATTTGATACCATTTACCAAAAAAATTGATACTGGGGTATGGTCTTTTCTGAGTGCATTCAGAAAAGTGTCCTGTAAATTTTGAGTTTTTGACATCCAAGTTCTCCCTGTTATTATTGTTAATTTAAAACTGACAATGATTTAGGTAATTTATTTAAAAGCTAACACGCCATGACAGTTCCAAAATATAGTATAACTGCTTTTAAGCAATTAAGTCACGCTACTGCGGTAATTCTAAAGCTTGTTTTACGGATTTAGAATTACTCACACCCCGTGTCATAAGGATTTGCCATAATTGACCAGCACCATAACAGTAAATCTTCGTCAAAATTGTATCGGCGTATACTGCGTGCTAGAATCTAAAATGTTTTTGTTATCTTAATTAACAACACCCCTACGTTAACAAACTATTGATGTAATCAAAATGAATATGACTAAAAAAAATATTAATTTCCTGGTTTTGACGGTATTGATTTCATTTAATGTGCCGACCTTTGCTGCGGAAGAAGAGGGATTAATGGCAAATTGCCTTAAGGCTTGGGGCAATCATCCGTTTGGTAATAATCCCAAGTATAAAACCCTGGCAACCAACGTTAAAGTTTTTGGGATTGGCGAAGACCCTAAAGATTCTGAAGTGACCGATTCGCCGTCTTTGGTCATGGTTAACCCTGGGGTTAACGTGATGGGTGGCACTACAATTGAGCTTTTAAATCCTAACGGTTGGTATTGTTTTAAATCTCAAGTTAATGTCATGGGAGGTTTAACCATCAAGGCACATTGCAAGGCGCACCTAGCCTCTGCAACAGGGGGAACGACAGTACTAGGGTCAGATTCAAATAAAAAGAGCGTTACGGTTATGGGGTCAACCGAGATAGAGCTGGTTGGGTGTGAGAAATAAGGGGTACTGGGTCATGATAATCCCAGCACATCTTGCATATCAAATAACCCTCGCTGTTTATTACCTAACCAAGCTGCTGCCCTAACTGCGCCATTGGCAAAAGTCATGCGGCTGCTGGCTTTGTGGGTAATTTCCAGACGCTCACCTTCGTCGGCAAACATGACGGTATGTTCGCCGACAATGTCACCGGCACGGATAGTTGAGAAGCCGATAGTTTTGCGGTCACGTTCACCGGTATTGCCTTCTCTGCCGTATATGGCGCAGTCTTTCAAATCCCGATTTAAGGCTTTGGCAATCACTTCCCCCATCCGTAAGGCAGTGCCGGAAGGCGCATCAATTTTATGGCGATGGTGCGCTTCAATCACTTCAATGTCGGTGTAGTCGCCCATGACTTTTGCGGCAATTTCCAGTAATTTCAGTGACAAATTAACACCGATGCTCATGTTGGGCGCCATGACAATAGCAATATCGTTAGCTGCTTGGGTAATCAGGGCTTTTTGTTCGATGCTATAGCCAGTCGTACCGATCACCACTTTTTTACCCGCTTTGCGGCAGATTTCAATGATGTCCATTGAGGCATCGGGGCGGGTAAAGTCTATTAACACATCAAATTGGTCGGTGACGGCGGCTAAATCACTAACTACTTTAACGCCAACAGTACCGATACCGGCCAACTCGCCGGCATCTTTACCGATGGCGGGGCTCTCCGGGCGAGATACGGCGACCGTTAAGCGAGCCTGATTACCAGCTAATAAAGCGGCTTTCACCAAACATAGCCCCATCCGGCCAGAAACACCTACTACAGCAATGCGAATCATGAAACTTATCCGGTTAATTTATCAAAAAAGCTTTTAACGCCGTCAGTCCAAGAGTGTTCCTGAGGACTATGATGTTTACCGCCGCCTTGCAAGGATTCACCAAGATTTTCAATCCATTGCTTTTGTTCTTTGGTTAAATGCACAGGGGTTTCAATTTGCACACGACACATTAAGTCACCGACTGCGCCGCCACGAACGGGTTTGACTCCTTTGCCGCGCAAACGGAACAGCTTACCGGTTTGAGTTTCCGCTGGGATTTTTAATTTCACTTTGCCATCCAGTGTGGGAACTTCGATTTCCCCGCCTAAGCACGCAACCGGAAAGCTAATCGGTAATTCGCAGTGTAAGTTCGCACCATCACGGGTAAAAATCGCATGGTCTTTAACACTGACTTGTACATATAAATCACCGGCAGGGCCGCCCCCTATGCCAGCTTCGCCTTCGCCGCCCAAGCGGATGCGGTCGCCGGTATCAACGCCTGCGGGTACTTTAACCGATAAGGTTTTGGTTTCTTGTACCCGCCCTTGACCGTAGCATTTTCCACAGGGATCTTTAATTTGTTTGCCAGTACCTTTACAGGTAGGGCAGGTTTGTTGCACGGAAAAGAAGCCTTGTTGCATCCTGACTTGTCCGTGGCCTTGGCAAGTAGTACAGGTGACTGGCGTAGAGCCTTTCTTAGCACCCGAGCCGCTACATTCACCACAAGTAACTAAAACCGGAATGCGTACTTTGGCGTCGGTGCCGGCAACGGCTTCTTCCAGGGTTAGCTCAAGGTTATAGCGTAAGTCGGAACCACGTTGGGCGCTGCTACGTTGCCGTCCGCCACCGCCAAAAATATCCCCGAACACATCACCAAACACATCGCTGAAGCTTTCTGCACCGCTGAAGCCGCCGCGCCCTCCCATAGAGTTGTCAACACCTGCGTGACCGAATTGATCATAGGCAGCGCGTTTTTTAGGATCGGACAGGATCTCGTAGGCTTCTTTGACTTGCTTGAATTTTGCTTCAGCTTCTTCTGGGCTATCTTTGTTTCGATCGGGATGAAATTTCATCGCCATCTTCCGGTAACTTGCTTTTATTTCTGCATCACTTGCGTTTTTATCTACATTAAGTAGCTTATAAAAATCTTCTTTTGCCATGGTTGCTTCTATCCGCTCCTAAGTTTTATCCAGGAGATGCAGCGTTGCTGCGTTATTATTAATAGCCATGCCTATAAGGCAGGGCATACTTATTCTGGTTGAATACCAGCAGTTGCTTAACGCACTAAAGGCTTAAGGCTAAACTACAAGAATTAGACACTTGTAATTTAAACCTTAAGCCTCCGGTATTTTCCTTAAGCTAATAACCCGCTTAGGATTTACTTTTTATCGTCTTTTACTTCTTCAAACTCAGCATCGACTACGCCATCATCGCTGGCGTGTTGCTCGGGCGCAGTGTGCGGTGCGCCAGCGCCTTCAGCTTCGGCTTTTTGGGCATAAACCCGCTCAGCCAGTTTACCGGATAATTCGGTCAATGCTTCAGTTTTAGCCTCAATCGCCTCTTTATCATCGCCTTTGATAACCGCATTTAAGTCAGCAATCGCTGATTCTATGGCTGCTTTTTCAGCTGCATCCACTTTATCGCCTAATTCTTTCAGGGATTTTTCGGTGGCGTTAATCATACCTTCAGCATGGTTACGTGCTGAGACTAATTGGGTTATTTTGCGGTCTTCATCGGCATGCGCTTCAGCATCTTGCACCATGCGTTGAACTTCCTCATCCGATAAACCGCTGGACGCTTTAATAATAATCGACTGCTTTTTACCCGTTGCCTTATCTTTTGCCGATACGTTTAAAATACCGTTGGCATCAATGTCAAAGCCTACTTCAATTTGCGGAATACCGCGTGATGCTGGCGGAATATCAGCCAAATCAAAGCGCCCCAGGGATTTATTACCGGCTGCAATTTCCCGCTCACCTTGTAACACATGGATCGTCACTGCGGTTTGGTTATCTTCAGCCGTAGAGAATACCTGCGACGCATTGGTTGGGATAGTGGTGTTTTTTTCAATTAATTTGGTCATTACCCCACCCATGGTCTCAATACCCAAAGACAGCGGCGTAACGTCCAGCAGCAATACGTCTTTAACATGACCACCCAATACGCCCGCTTGAATGGCAGCGCCTAACGCCACCGCTTCATCCGGGTTAACATCTTTACGTGGCTCCCTACCGAACAGATTTTTAACCAATTCCTGTACTTTCGGCATACGGGTTTGACCGCCGACCAAAATCACGTCATTAATTTGCGAAGCCGATAAACCGGCATCCTTTAACGCGATTTGGCAAGGACCTTTAGTCCGTTCAATCAAATCTTCCACTAAAGATTCGAGTTTGGAACGGGTCAATTTTACGTTTAAATGTTTAGGGCCAGTGGCATCCGCAGTTACGTAAGGCAAATTAACATCGGTTTGTTCGGCTGATGATAATTCAATTTTCGCTTTTTCAGCCGCTTCTTTTAAACGCTGTAACGCTAAAGGATCTTTATGTAAATCAATGCCGCTGTCTTTTTTAAATTCACCTGCCAAATATTCGATAACGCGTAAGTCGAAATCTTCACCGCCTAAAAAGGTATCGCCATTGGTGGCTAATACTTCAAACTGGTGTTCGCCTTCAATCTCGGCAATCTCAATAATTGACACGTCAAAGGTACCGCCACCCAAATCATACACCGCGATTTTCATATCGCCTTTGGGTTTGTCCATACCAAACGCTAGCGCTGCCGCAGTTGGTTCGTTAATGATACGCTTGACATCTAATCCTGCAATGCGACCGGCATCTTTAGTTGCTTGGCGTTGTGAGTCATTAAAGTAAGCGGGCACTGTAATAACCGCTTCAGTCACTTCTTCGCCTAAAAACGCTTCCGCGTCTTTTTTCAGCTTCATTAAAACGCGTGAAGAAACTTCCGGCGCCGCCATTTTTTTACCATGACATTCTACCCAGGCATCACCGTTTTCAGCCGCGATAATTTTATACGGTACCATTTTGATGTCTTTTTGTACGACATCATCTTTAAAACGGCGGCCAATTAAACGTTTAATTGCAAATAACGTGTTTTCAGGATTAGTGACCGCCTGCCGTTTGGCTGACTGTCCAACTAATACTTCATCATTATTGGTAAAGGCAATAATCGACGGCGTGGTGCGCGCACCTTCACTGTTTTCGATCACGCGCGCTTTACCGTTATCCAGGACAGCCACACACGAGTTGGTGGTGCCTAAATCTATACCAATCATTCTACCCATTATAATCTCCAAATTTGTTTGTTAAATAGTGTTAATGCCGATATGGGGGCTGTGTTTAGTTGTTCAAGCCTGCTCATCAATTTTAGGGGTATTTTCTGGCGGTTTATCCATCGCCTTAGATACCACCACCATCGCAGGGCGCAATAAGCGCTCATTTAAACAATAGCCTTTTTGAAACACCGTTATCACCGTGTTTGGCGCAACGTCGTTATTGGCTACGGTAGAAACGGCTTGATGCAATTCAGGATTAAAGGGTTGGTTTAAGGCATCAACGGCAATAATGTTAAATCGCGCCAAAGTGGCTTCAAACTGTTTTAGCGTTAGCTCACTGCCTTCGCGCAATTTTTGCACTTCTGGACTTTCCCCAATGGATGCCTGAATGCCTAGCTCTAAGCTGTCGATCACATTGATTAATTCTTTGGCAAAACGCTCTAACGCAAATTTGCGGGCGTTTTCTAAATCTTTTTCAACCCGTCGTTTCAGGTTCTCCATTTCGGCTTGCGTCCGTAGCGCTTTGTCCCAATTTTCCTGTGCTTTTTGTTCTGCTTCTGATAGTTTTTGGATTAGTTCAGTGACAGATAATTCAGCTATCTCGGTATTATCGCCGCTCTCTTCTAATAGATGCGCTTCATCCACCGTATTGATTGCCAGCTCTTCCATTGTTTCGCTTGGCTGCTCTTGTTTCTTACTCATTACGACAAAACTCCAAAAAATTAAAACTTATCTTCAACAACATGGGGACGATGTTTTTGGATTCAAGGCGGTATCCAATAATTTTGCGCGCTCACCCTCATCCATTCAATAAACCGTGAGCTAACGCACAAAATTCAAAAATAAAATTTCCTCTATGGACTGTCAACCACTTAAGCGATACATCCGTCAAGCGCTTAAATTTAAGGTATGACCGGCTTATACCCTAAAAAAACAGCTCACCAATAGGTATTTATACCCGTTGTATGAATATCTATTTGTACTAATATTACTGTCATTATGGGCTTGTGGTTTTAAATTAAGCTGCTATTAATCTGAGGAAATTTGATATGCGGTATCTTAACCAACACCATTTTAGCCAAGCCAAGCCAAGCCAATTATAACCATATTTGCTTCACTGGTCTTTACGGTCAAGCGGCGCTTTCTATTCGATCTAAAATCCCCCCAAACCCGATGATTGCTTTTGCTGTCATCGGGTTTTTTTATTTGCATCCTACATAGCCATTAACCAGTGCAGCACATTACTAATATTAACTAACCGCAAACTTACATTACACAACATCTAACAAGGTTAAAACATGTTTAAACATCATCAGCTTTTTCTAAAACTACTCCTGTTATTTTGCATATCAGCTTTTTCTACTCTAGCAAGAGCTGATACCTTCAGTGTTTCGCCAACTACTGGCTATATTAATGACACTGTTTTTAATTTTAACGTTAGCATTACTAATGGCGTACCTGCGGGATATTATATTGGCATGTCATTAAATGGCAGTGGCTCAGCAAGGCTTCCAGGTTCAGGTAAAAACTGGTCTTACTCAACAAAGTCATCAAATACCGGAACATTCAATGTGAAGTACCACTTACATAAGGATGATGGAACAAAAGTAGGTGATCTTTCCTGGAGTGGATCATTTAGTGTGTCTGCACCACCGCCAGCGCCAACCGTATCGAGCGTATCGCCAACCTCAGCTACCGCTGGCATCAAAACCACCTTTACCGTCTATGGCTCAAACCTTCCCAGCACTATTGCACTGAACTTAGACGGTTCATCAGATTGCAGTATGCAAAATGTGTCATCCACATCGGCTAGTGTATCTTGTACGCCATATGCGGGGAATAGACGGTTTTATGTAGCTGACGTGCCTAACGGTTTGCCTATGAGTGGTTCGACCAGTTTATATGTCAACGTATCGCCTGTTCCAACCGCTGTCCCAACTGCTGTACCAACAGTTACGCCAACTGCAATACCAACCCTTGCACCAACCGTTCAGCCAACTGCAACACCAGCTGCTGCAAACATCTAGGCGACTCCAAATCCAGGTATAGCAGGAGATAACTATACTTTCACCATTGATGGACGCACTGTATCGCTAGATGCCTTATCGCCCAAAATTCGGATTTATGATGGTACTGCCGTTGTTTCTGAAAATTACATGACGAAAGTAACCTCTACTATGTATTCTTATAGCAATTCGATCAATAAGGCGGGTATTGATCGAATTTACACCATTGGACTACTTAAAAACGGCAGTTACATATGGAGTGTCAATCAATTTTACACAGTTCAGCCAGCATCTACACCGACAATTGTGCCAACTGCAATACCAACCACTGTGCCAACCATTCAGCCAACTGCAACACCAGCTGCTGCAAACATCTGGGCGACTCCAAATCCAGGTATAGCAGGAGATAACTATACTTTCACCATTGATGGACGCACTGTATCGCTAGATGCCTTATCGCCCAAAATTCGGATTTA
>JBEBJQ010000160.1:0-3724 GCA_040079795.1 Methylococcales bacterium | reverse complement strand
GCATTGAATTTAAGATATAAAATTTAATTACAACTTGCTGAAAAAAGAAAAAACGCGGGGTATTAATGGCAAAACCCAAAGCGGTTACCATAAAATTAATTAAACAATGTTATATACAACATTTTTTATAGGTTACACATGGCATCATGCTGATTTTCGCGAATTGCACCACTGCCTACTTAATCTGTCAGCCATTTAAAACGCAAAGCAGCCGCGGTTAAAAAAACCAACGTCATAACTGACAATGCTGCAATTTCTGGGCTGATGTCTACCACACTGGCGTTATCCAGCATAACCGCCCGCGCTGCTTTCAGGATATGTGTCAGCGGAAAGATTAACGCCGCTTTTTGTACTAAGGCTGGTGCGCCTTCTAAAGAGAACCAAACCCCGGATAACAACATCATCGGCCAGGTCAACAGGTTTATTAATCCTGCTGCCAGCTCTTCGCTGCTGGTACGGCTGGCCATTAGCAATCCAAGGCTGATTAGTGCGGTAGAACCGAGCAGCGCTATTAATAACAATAAGCTGTATGACCCTTGTACAAAAAAATTAAATAACCAATTCATTGAAACAAATTGCACAACGATCACCACCAGTAACATTAATAAGCGGCTGACAACCTGCGCGGACAAAAACTCAAACGCATTAACAGGTGTGGCTTTAAGGCGTTTTAGGACACCATTTTTACGGTACCGCACAATGACAAAGCCAACCCCAAAAAAGCTGCAAGACATCATATTGATACCTAAAATGCCCGGCAGGACCCAATCCAGATAGCGGATCTGCTTACCGCTGACGACTTGTTTTTGCATTACACTGTTGTTGGCACCTGCAAGCAAAATTTTTTCCAGCAAGTAGCCTTGCGGTGAGGTGTCATTTATCCAGTATTTCGTTTCAGTACTACCTTCCAGCACTAAATCCAGCTGCTGGTGCCGCAGTTTATTTAAAGCGGCATCCCGCTCAACATAATCAATAAATTGTAAATAACGTGTTGTTTTAAAACTTGCAATGCTTTGGTTGTCTTTACCAATAACACCGACCTTGTACAACATAGTATCTTTACCGCCGAATATCACGGCAATGCCGATAATAAGCACCAGCGGAAAAATGAAATTCCAGATCCAGGTGGCTTTATCTCTGAGTAATTCAAGATTGCGGGCTTTTAATAATACTAAAAAATGATTCATCAGCTTCTCAAGGAATGACCGGTTAATTTCAGAAATAAGTTTTCCAGATTAGGCGTTCCAATCGACAATCCTTCCAGTGGGATTTGGTGTTGTGTTAATTCACTGATAGCCGACTGTATGTCTGGGGTTATAAATTCCACCAGCTCACCTACTTCGTAAACTTCAAAAGGCAAGCCCTGTTGCACCGACAAACCGCTGGCTTTCGGTAGACGAATCACTACCCCGTCGAAGTGTTGTTGCAGCAATTTTTCAGGGGTGTCCTGCACTAAAATCCGGCCTTTATCCATAATCGCAATTTCGTCACACAGCTGCTCCGCTTCTTCCATATAATGGGTGGTCAGGATAATGGTTTTGCCGCGATTTTTGATGTTGCGGATTAACGCCCAGAAATTATGCCGGGATTGGGGATCTAGCCCGGTGGTCGGCTCATCCAGAAAGATAATGTCCGGGTCATTAATTAAAGCAATACCGAGCAATAAGCGTTGCCGCTGTCCGCCGGACAGTTTGCGGCTATCCCGGTTAAGAAATTCTTCCAGGGCGCAGGCTTCGATGATTTCAGCCAAAGGCAGGCTGTTTTTATACAGTTTTTGAAACAGCTGTAACGCTTCTTTAACGGTCAATAATTCCGGCAAAGCGGTATGTTGAAATTGAATGCCGATGTGCTTAAGGTAATCTTTATTAATCGGCGCGGCACGGAAATATATTTCACCCTTGCTAGGCTTTAATATGCCTTCCATCATTTCCAGGGTAGTGGTCTTCCCTGCCCCGTTAGGGCCTAGCAAGCCAAAACAAGTGCCGGCTTTAATTTCAAAACTGACCCCATCAACCGCTTTAACCCCCGCATATTGTTTTTCCAGTTGCCGGGCACTAAGGATAATGCCGCTTTCCAAAGCAGTAACGGGCAGACTGGCAAATTTGACCAGGCTGTTTTCATGGGCTGCCGGACTTAATTCTTGCAGCCAGGCCAGACAATCCGGTTTTTTAACGATTGAGAAATGCTCGCCTTTCGCGAAAATAACCCGCACATTGGAAAAATAGGCATCCCAGCAATTGGCTTTTAACCAGCGTTTACTGTCTTCGGCGATCACCAGGGTCATGCTGTATGGTAACTTAGCGCCGTAGTGATAAGTAGCCGTTATCGAAGTTTCAATAACCTGCCATATTTTAAGAAAATGTTTGGCGTCCAGCGTCGCGCTGGTTTGCTGCATCAATTCGGCTAAATGCGCTTTCCACTGTTCATAAGGCTGGTTTTTAAGGATCTGGGCAATGCTATTTTTCACCGTCGCGGGATCAATTCCGGCATTGGTCAGGATAAAATTACAAAACTCAGTCACCGAGGCTTTATCAATCACCCCTTGTTTGAGCATCAGGCCACTGTCGATAAACACGATCTCACCGACTTCAATAGCCGTGCTTTGCAATTGTTGCAACATTTCATAAACCACAGTACCGCCGTAGCTATGCGCGTAAAGGTTTATTTTACCGTGCGTCTGAAGGGTTTGAATTTGCGCGATATTGTGTGCCGCCATCGCTTGAATGGTGGTAGCCGGTTGGTCAGCGCAATAGCCTTGCATTTGCAAACCATAAACCGGCCCTTCATTTTTTAAGCAATCAGCTAATTCAAAGTAGCCGTCACTTAAACCCGGCATGCCGGGGATAATGAAAGTTGGGATACTGCTGCGCAAATTAACGATATAAGGGGAACTTACAGCATTTACAGGTGCTATCGCCAGATGATTAAGCAACTCCTTGATAGTCGGATACTTAAAAACATCCGCCAAGGTCAATTGGGTGTTATCGAGCACTAGATTCATTTGATTAACCAATTGCACGGTTAATAAAGAATGCCCGCCCAGCTCAAAAAAATTATCCTGTACACCAACACGCTCAACACCTAAAAGGGCTTCCCAAAGTACAACCAACTGCGTTTCTAAAGTGCCTTGAGGGGCAACATAGTCCCGCTCACTGCTTAAACTAACGGGTTGTTGCTCTAATGCTTTGCGGTTTATTTTGCCACTTGCCGTTAGCGGCAGCGTTTCTAAAGCTACAAAAGCCACCGGCAGCATATATTCAGGTAATGCCTGACGTAAATAAGCCTTTAGCGCATCAGCCTCTACTACGGCATGTTCTGCTTGTGTATAAAAAGCAATTAACTGTTTATTGCCTTGATAGGTTTTAGTAACCACCACCGGATTTTGCAGGCCGGGATAATTTGCCAGCACCGTTTCAATTTCCCCTAACTCCACCCGGAAGCCGCGAATTTTGACTTGATGGTCACGCCTGCCGACAAATTCAATTAATCCATCCGCCAACCACCTGACTAAATCACCGGTTTTATACAAACAGGTGCCGGGATTAAACGGATTGTCGATAAATTTTTCTGCACTGAGTTCCGGCTGTTTCAGATACCCGCGGGCTACCCCCGCACCAGCAATATGCAATTCGCCCTGAACGCCTATTGGCACTGGGTTAAGGTACGGATCAAGCACATACACCTGGGTATTGGCGAGCGGTGTGCCTAAGGGGATCTGCCGCTC
>JBEBJQ010000159.1:0-3748 GCA_040079795.1 Methylococcales bacterium | reverse complement strand
GATAAAATAATTTAATAAAGCGAAAGTTTTTGTGATAAATTTGAATTAAATTCATATCACATTACAAAGCTGAATAATCCATGATTGAAATACGCCATCTAAAATCACTCAAAGCCATTGCTGAAACAGGCAAGTTAGGCTTAGCTGCCGAACGTGTCTTTCTAACGCAATCAGCACTGTCTCACCAAATACGTGCATTAGAAACGCACTATGAAATAACGCTATTTAAGCGCAATGCACAGGGCTTGCGCTTTACCCCAGCAGGGCAACGACTGCTAGATTTGGCTAATGAGTTATTACCACTCATTGAAAAATCTGAGCGCGACTTAATTCGTTTGAAAAGTGATCAATCAGGTGAGCTTAGAATTGTTTTAGAGTGCCACACCTGTTTTGACTGGCTAACGCCTGTGATGGATGCCTTTCGGCGTGCTTGGCCAGAGGTTGAAATTGATTTAGTGGCAGGTTTCCATAGCGACCCTTGGCATCTATTAAATGAAGGCAAGGCGGATTTAGTGATCGGCGGCTTACCTGAAAAAATACGTGACTTACAATATCAACCATTATTCAAATTTGAAATAATGGCCGTTTTGCCACCAGATCACAGCAAGCGCAATAAAGCACGGTTTTTAGCGGAAGATTTTAGTGATGAAACGTTGATTACTTATCCCGTTCCTGAAGAGCGCATCGACATCATTCGTAATGTGCTAAAGCCAGCCAACATTGTGTTTGAAAGACGCGCGGCAGAACTCACAGTTGCCATTATGCAACTCGTTGCCAGCCGTCGTGGTGTCGCCGCGCTACCCAGTTGGGGCATTCAAAGCTATGTAGATCATGAATATGTGATTGTGAAACCAATCGGCACAAAGGGATTATGGTCTGAATTGTACGCGACAGGTACGCAAGACATGATGACAAAACCCTATGCACAAGATTTATTACGAATTATTAAAGAGGTCTGCGCGAATAGTTTAGCTGGGATTAAATTGCTTTAATATTGTTGAAAATGTATTCACTAAATAATGTAATATTTTCATTTGCTTAACTAGTTCGGAACTTTTAGTATGACCAATACCTACGACGCAGTCATTATTGGTGGCGGCCACAATGGTTTAGCCTGCGCAGCCTATTTAGGGCGTGCTGGCTATCGCGTCAAAGTACTGGAGGCGAGAAGTGTCATTGGTGGTGCTGCAGTCACCGAGGAATTTCATCCTGGCTTTCGTAACTCAAGCTGTTCTTACGGGGTGAGTATGCTACATCCGCAAATTCAGCGTGACCTTGAATTGGCGCGACATGGCCTTAAAATCGTTCGTTTGAAACAAGACATCACAGTGCCAACCGAAGACGGACGTTATTTAACCATCGGTGAAAACCATGATGAAATGGTCGCGCAACTAAATAATCTAGCGGCTGGCGATGGTGAAGCTTATGTGGAGTTTGAAGCGCTTTTAACTGAAGTGACAGATGTATTGCGCGGTATTGCCTTACAAACGCCGCCAAACCTAGCTGGAGGTTGGAAATCACTACTTGATTTAGCCAGACAAGGCGCCTCAACAAGGCACTTGAGCCGCGCAGCAAAAAGCTTCTTTGCTGAACTAATGACCAGTAGTGTGGGACATTTACTCGATAAATGGTTTAAGGGCGACGCCATTAAAGGCGAGTTTGGCTACCACGGTAGTGTGGGCAACTTTCAATCGCCTTATACACCAGGCACAGCATATGTGTTGCTCCATCATGTGTTTGGGGAAGCAACGGGTGTAAAGGGCGCATGGGGACATGCTATTGGCGGCATGGGAGCTATTTCAGAGGCGATTGCCCGCGATGCAGTTGAGCATGGTGCCAGCATAGAAACGGATGCGCGCGTGGCCGAAGTTATTTCCAAAGATAAGAGCGCTTGTGGCGAGGTGTTAACTGATGGTCGTCGCATCATGGCCAAAACAGTCATTTCTAACGCGCATCCACGTATTTTATTTGATCAATTAATTGACCCTGCATTACTTCCCGCACCATTTAAGCGAGAAATTGCGGGTTATCGTTCCGGATCTGGCACACTCAGAATGAATGTCGCGCTATCAGAATTGCCCAATTTCACTTGTTTACCTGGCAAAAATTTACAGTTGCACCATCAAGGCAGTATTTCAATTTGTCCTTCATTAAGTTATTTGCAAAAAGCCTATGATCAGGCTTATAGCGAGGGTTACGCACAACGTCCAGCCATCGAAATGTGGATTTCGTCCACGCTAGACAGCACCTTGGCACCCGAAGGTAAGCATGTGGCAAGTCTGTTCTGCCAACATTTCAACCCCAATCTGCCAAATGAAAAGTCATGGGATGATGAAAGGGAAGTGGCCGCAGACAGAGTGATTGCGACCATGACAGAATTTGCGCCTAATTTTCGCAATGCAATTCTTGGTCAGCGCATACTTTCGCCTTTGGATTTGGAACGGGAATTTAATCTGGTGGGCGGTGATATTTTTCACGGCTCGTTACACCTTGATCAGATGTATTCAATGCGTCCAGTGGCGGGTTATTCGGATTACCGTACGCCAATCTCAGGATTGTATATGTGTGGCTCTGGTACGCACACTGGTGGAGGCGTGTCAGGTATTCCAGGTCGCAATGCAGCGCGCGAGATAATCAACGATTTTAAATCTCGCAAACTATCAGGCATGCTTGGTCTAGGTAGGTAGTGGTGTAATCTGACGGTTGACACTACTGTTGATGCTACTACTTATCATATGTAAATTAGTATGTTAGCAAATCGGAATTTGTTTACATTGGAGGCTTAGCTAATTTTCTTTGCAAGGTTCTTCGATGCATATTAAGGACACGTGCAGTCGCAGAAATGTTTCCTTTTTGCACTTGTAGTATGCGCTGGATATGCTCCCATTCCATGCGGTCAACTGAGAGAGGGTTAGTAGAAACCGTAACCTCAGTATTGCCCGATTGTTTTTCGAAGGCACGTACAATCTCATCAGCATCTACAGGTTTAGCCAGATAATGCGTTGCGCCTAATTTAATGGCTTCAATGGCTGTCGCAACGCTTGCATATCCAGTTAGCATAACAATGCGTGTGCCTGCGTTAAGGCTTGCCAATTGTCTAACCAAAACCAAGCCGGAATTACCAGACATTTTTAAATCTATCACTGCTAATTCTGGTGGATTGTTTTTAGCAAGTTCATAAGCACTTTCCGCGCTATCAGCTAATGATACCAAGAATCCACGTTTACGCATGGCTGGTGCAAGTGCATTTAGAAAATCTTTGTCGTCATCTACCAATAGCAGGCTAGGTTTTCCATCACAATTATTGTTGATTGTATTCAAAGTGTTCATTTAGAAACTCGCAAATTTTTTAAGTAGCAAATAGATTAATGTAAGTAGACACTTCTTGCATTCCGCCAGCACCAGCGAAACACCCATAGCACCCCTAATACATATCTACCACCGCCCCTCTAATGTAACCATTAAACTGCGATACCCGTTTTCTTCAGTATTAAGTTTCCAATCATTAACACCTGAAGTAAAAGTATTTTGATTTCGAGTGTCCGCTGCCAGCAGATTTTGACCTGCCACGCGCAAATTATATTTTGGGTTAATTTTATAGAGCCAAAAAGCGTCTATCAGCGCGCGTGATTCATTGTAGGCATGTTGCTCATTGGGAATGTTAGTATTGCTGCGCCCAGAAAGCTGCAATGAAACACCATAACTAGATTGCAATTTAGGCAGGCTTTGATCTAAACCCATTGAAAAA
>JBEBJQ010000070.1:0-21469 GCA_040079795.1 Methylococcales bacterium | reverse complement strand
ATATTCGTCAATAATAGTTTTTTTGTTAATTAAATTAATATTAGAATTTTAATATATTGCCACTTATTTCATTATCTTTATGATAAATATTGCTTTTTTTTGAAGATGTTTTTTTAGGAGGGGGTGGAAAACTTAGCAAAAATAGGCAGCTATTGACTTAAAATCAGTATGATCTGTATTAGTATTAATGCATTATGTGCCGAATCAGATAAAAAAAGCTATGCTTGAAGTAACAGTTGAAATTGATTTTTCCACCCAAGAGCCGCTTGCAGCCCTAAATGCGATGAGTTATATTTCTCCTCATCGCCAACCCGGATAATTTTCCAACGCTGAAAATTATGTAAACTGAGCGATAGCAAAGAGAGCAAGCCAAAACCAAGTGAAATGGCGAGAGGGAGGCAAAATTGCATCCCGTAGAGTCATTGAGGTATAGCCTTGACGAAGTAGTTAGCGAAGCGTATTACGCAGTCGAGTCGGACGCAGGACGGAGCGGGCTAGATCGCGATTCACCGGGTGGCGAATCTATTTTTGTGTGACAGGGGAGTTCCAAAATCTTCCATGAGACCCGCTTTGGCGCGCAGACAGGTGGCTTTGGTGGCTGCCGGACACTTCAAGAACCGGTATGCCAACGGAAGCTAATGTTTTTATCAATATCGCATTGCTGAGCATTTGCCCGCACCGTTAAACCTTGAGTCATCCCTGCACAGTATTCAGCCATTGTTCCTTAAGCCGTAAATGAGCCAAAGGCGTTTCAGATAAGGTCGTAAAGGTATGTTTACAAGCACGGCAGCAAGGTGGCTTGAATTCTTTCCGCACCTTAACGGCTCCTAGTTCTTGAATAACTTGAGTTAGATATTTTCGCTGAAAATCGTGGAAACGGAGGGTAGTTAAGTGATGATTTTTAATCCACGAAGCCGCAGACGCGGGGGTGAAATACAGAGGCCTCCGGATAGACGGCACAAATTATTGGTATTTTTGTGTTTCAGGGCGCTAATCCTGAAAGACAGAAATACCAAAGGTATCGGGGCTACGTAGCAGATAACCGTCGCGTCGTTTTTGATGATTTTTTGGGGGGGGAAGATACCCACACAAAAATATTTATCAAAAATAGCGACTCTTCGGGCTTTTGAGTTGGGTTTTATTAATGAACGTCTTTCCAATACTCTTTTTTAAGTAAATAGGCAACAAACAGGAACATCAAAATAAAGAATAATACATATTTACCCATGCTTTTCCGTTCCAATTGCGCGGGTTCACTGGTATAAACCAAGAAATTAACCAAGTCGTTCACAAATAGATCAAATTCTGCTGGGCTTAAGGATCCCTTTCCGTCATTTTCCAAATGATCCAGAATTTGTTTTTTTTCTACCATGGTGAATACAGGGGTTTGTTCACCTTGTAATTTCCACAGAATATTAGGCATGCCGACATCAGGAAAAACGGTGTTATTAGACCCATGCGGCGCTTTGGCATCGGTATAAAAACTTTTTAAGTAAGTGTTAATCCAGTCAGCCCCCCGGGAACGTGCAATTAAAGACAGATCGGGAGGTTCCGTGCCAAACCATTTACGGGCATCATGGGCATTCATAGCACTTTGCATTTTGTCATAAATGCCAGCACCTTCGGGAGCGACTTCTTTTAGCACTTCTTTTTCTGGAATATCAAAGTCGCGTGAGATTCTAAGATAGCGAATGTATTTAATAGAATGGCAGCCTAAACAGTAACTGACGTAGTGTTCTGCGCCTCGTTCAAGTGAGGCGGTATCGGTTAAATCAATATCGGCTGATTGTAAGTCAACGTCACCTGCCGCATAACTGTTTAAAGGCAGTAACATAAGTAATAAAGAGAATATTAAATTTTTCATATTAATCCAGACTGCTTTTTAGTTTTTTGGCTAAGCGGGTAGTGACATTAATAATGCCGGTTAGGTCAGGCCGTCTTGCCAGAAGTATTGTGCCGTTTTTAGTTTTAATTGGCTGCCCAACGGTCATTTCTTCGAAGGTTGCTATTAATGCCGGAATGCGTTCCTCCAACGAAGGTTGATGTGTTACACGTGTGGGCAACGGTTTGCTCTTTTCCCAACGGGTATAAAGCGGCATCAACAGGAAAAAAGCAAAATAAATAACCGTAAAAAGCCGTGCGAAGGTTGTTGCTACAGGCGTCGCAGGTTGTGTACCTAAATAACCTAAGGCTAAAAAGCTGATTACAAAGAGCAATAAGGCTTTTTTATACAATCCACCGCGATAACGGATAGATCTAATCGGACTGCGATCCAACCAAGGTAATAAAAATAATACGACGATAGCGCCGCCCATGCCGATTACACCCGCAAACTTGTCAGGGACTGCCCTTAGTATGGCGTAAAAGGGTGTGAAATACCAAAGGGGGGCAATGTGTTCAGGGGTTTTTAAGGGATCGGCCGGGATAAAATTGGCATGTTCCAGAAAGTAACCCCCTACTTCAGGGATGTAAAAAATAACGGTTGCAAAAAAGAATAAGAAAACCGCGACACCAACCAAGTCTTTAACGGTGTAATAAGGATGGAATGGAATGCCATCTAGCGGAATGTGGTTTTCATCTTTCAATTTTTTGATGTTAACCCCATCTGGGTTGTTAGAACCCACTTCGTGTAGCGCCATAATATGCAATAGCACTAACATGACCAGAGCTAATGGAATTGCAATGACGTGAAAAGCGAAGAAACGGTTTAAAGTGGCGTCTGATACTACATAGTCGCCCCGTATCCAAAGCGACAGATCGTCGCCAATAATAGGAATGGCACTAAACAAAGAGATGATGACTTGCGCGCCCCAGTAGGACATTTGCCCCCAAGGCAATAAATAGCCCATAAATGCTTCTGCCATTAACGCTACAAACAGTAGCATACCGAAAATCCAGATCAGTTCGCGCGGATGTTTAAACGAGCCATACATCATGCCCCGAAACATATGCAGATAAACCACTACGAAAAATGCCGAAGCCCCGGTGGAGTGCATATAACGCACCAGCCAGCCCCAGTGTACTTCGCGCATAATATATTCGACTGAATCAAAAGCCAGTTTTGCATCGGGCTTATAATTCATGGTCAATAAAATACCGGTAAAAAATTGATTAACCAAAACCAGTAAAGCCAATGAGCCAAAAAAATACCAGAAATTGAAGTTTTTGGGCGCGTAGTAGTGCGCCATGTGGTCATTCCAGAGGCTGGATAGCGGCATACGTTCCAATATCCAGTTACCGAAGTTAGCTACTCGATTTGATTTCATACGCTGGCCTCCGTTGCTTGAGCTTGGTCATCACCAATGATGATTTGTGTGTCCGTAACATAGCGGTAAGGGGGGATTTCTAAGTTAGTGGGTGCCGGTACGCCCTGATATACGCGTCCTGCAAGGTCAAACCATGAACCATGACAGGGGCAGAAAAAACCACCTTGCCATTTTTCACCTAAATCATGGGGGGCAATTTCAGGACGGAAAGTCGGTGAACAACCCAGATGGGTGCAAAGCCCGACGGCAACGAAAATTTCGGGTTTGATTGAACGGACGGGATTTTTACTGGAAACGGGCTGTAATGACTCATTAGAAAAAGGATCACTCAGCTGACTGTCTAGGGACTTTAAGGTGTCTAATACCGCTTGGGTACGGTTCAATATCCATACCGGTTTACCGCGCCACTCAACCCTTAGTAGCTGGCCGGATTCCATTTTACTGATATCGACAGTGACGGGAGCGCCCGCCGCCATGGCTTTAGTGCTTGGCTCCATTTGCGCCAGAAAAGGCACGGCTATATAGCCTGAACCGACAGCGCCTACAACGGTCAAGGCCGAGGTTAAAAATCGGCGTTTATGTCTATCTACACCTTCGTTGATCATGATATAGCTCTCCTGTGTTATACGGGCGAGATTCAAAGGGCTCGTCCTTTATATTTTATTTTTCTGCGCCAATAGTACACTTCAGTTTAGAAAAATAGAAGCCATACTGTTGTAGATTATTAAAGTTGAACTAACGGGCGTGGCTTACGTTACCGATTAACATAAATAGCTGGGTTATATTAAACAATATAATCAACTGTTTAATTTATCTTGAGATGATGCTTTGTAATCATCTAAGGCTATTTTAACGGCTTTTAAAAATAAATTATTTTCTTCGGGCGTGCCAATGGTTACGCGTAAGCAGTCACTCAGTAGCCCAGCTTGTGGCGAAAGGTTTTTAATAAGGATTCCTTGTTGCTTAAGCGAATTAAAAATAGTATTGGCTTGACCGGTTGGGGTACGAAAGAGAATAAAGTTGGCGGCACTGGGATAAACCGTAACTTTTTGAAAGCTTTTAAGTTGTTGCATAACTTTGCTGCGTTCGCTGCAAATTTGCGCCGTTTGTGCTTTAAATACCTGGTTATTTGATAAAGCAAAATGGGCGCTGATTTGAGTCAGGATATTGATATTGTAGGGCAAGCGAATTTTATTCAGTTGTTCAATAATGTCTGGGTGTCCGGCGATAAATCCAAGACGCAAACCAGCCAGACCCAGTTTAGAAACGGTACGCATGACTAATAAACTCGGTGTGTCCTTAAGCTTATCCATAAAGCTGGCATTGGCAAAAGGGGCGTAGGCTTCATCTAGAACGACTAATCCTGGTGCAACCTTAAGAATCGCTTCTATATCCAGTGGATTAAAAAGGTTTCCGGTCGGATTGTTGGGATAGGCTAAAAAAATAAGCACGGGACGATAGCGTTCGATTGCACTTAACATGGCGGGCAGGTCAAGTTCAAAACTTTCTGGTAGCAAGGGTATGCCTTGAAAATTAAGGTCTAAACTCAAACTGACCTGCTTGTACATAACAAAACCCGGTTCAGGTGTTAAAACACGAGCACCAATTGGTAATGCCATCAGTAATAATTGAATAATTTCATCCGAACCATTGCCTAACAAAAGCCCGGATTGTTCTGGGATTTTATTAACAACTCTTAAAGTTTCAACGAGCTTAGCCGCAGAGGGATCAGGATAGCGATTTAGTTCGGCGCTGCGCAATTCTTCCAGCCAGGTATCAATTAAAGCATCCGGCCAATGGTAAGGATTTTCCATTGCATCCAGTTTGATGAAATTTTTGGCGTCTGCTACTGAATAAGCTGACAGTGCTAAGATTTGTTTGCGAAAAATGCTATCCAGAAAATTTTTTGAAATCATTGGGTTAAACTGGTTTTAAGCGTTGAAAAACTAAATATGCAGGTTGCTGAAAATTCTATAACTAGCTAGAAACTGTTAAATGTAGGGGTAAACTCATTTATCCCTACATTTGGCAATTTACTTGATGCGGTATTCAGCAGATTGGGCATGTGCTGTTAAGCCTTCTCCTCTGGCAAGTATAGAAGCCACTTTGCCTAATTCACTGGCACCGGCTTGAGAACAATTAATCAGGCTGGAGCGTTTTTGAAAATCATACACACCCAAGGGTGATGAAAAACGCGCGGTACTGGATGTCGGTAAGACATGATTGGGGCCTGCACAATAATCCCCCAGCGCTTCAGCAGTATAGCGCCCCATGAAAATAGCCCCTGCATGACAAATATGTTTACACAGTTCCTCGGGGTCTTCGACCGAAAGTTCTAAATGCTCAGGCGCAATGTGGTTCGCCAAGTCTGCGGCTTCCTGTAAATTTTTAACCTGAATAAGTGCGCCGCGCGATGTTAGTGATTGCCCGATAATCCCGCTACGCTCCATAGTTGGTAATAATTTAGTAATACTGGTGTTAACGGCCTCTAAAAAATTGGCATCCGGTGAAATTAAAATGGCCTGTGCTTGCTCGTCATGCTCGGCTTGCGAAAACAAATCCATTGCAATCCAGTCAGGGTTGGTCTTGCCATCACAAATAATCAATATTTCAGAAGGGCCTGCAATCATGTCGATACCCACTTTACCGAACACCAGTTTTTTTGCTGTAGCGACATACTGATTGCCGGGGCCGACAATTTTGTCTACTGCTGGGATAGTTGCGGTGCCATAGGCTAACGCGGCAATTGCCTGCGCCCCGCCAATGGTAAAAAGGCGATCTACACCAGCGATATAAGCAGCAGCTAGGACTAATTGGTTGGTTTCACCTCCGGGTGTGGGTACAACCATTACTAAAGTTTTAACGCCGGCTACTTTCGCAGGAATGGCATTCATTAACACCGAGGAAGGGTAAGCGGCTTTGCCACCGGGCACATATAAGCCAACTTTTTCGATTGGCGTAACCTGTTGTCCGAGTAACGTGCCATCGGCTTCGGTATAATGCCAAGAAGCCAGTTTTTGCTGTTCGGCGTACGCCCGAATGCGACTGGCGGCGGTCTGGAGTGCAGTGCTGCTGCTTGCAGGTAGGTTATCCCAGGCATCTTTCAAAACTTGTTGTGAGGGTTCTAATTGTTTGGGGCTGGTAAAGCTGCAACCATCAAAGCGGTTGGTATACGCCAGTAAGGCTTTATCACCGTTGTTTCGTACGTCTGCAATGATGTTTCTCACTTGTTTGTGCAGCTCGAGATCATCTTCCTCATCTAAGGAGAGGAGGGTGGCTAACTGCCCTTCAAAGTCAGGGGCACTGGTATTTAATCGCGTTATCAATGGGTTTGACATGCTAGACTCTTTTGGACAACGTCTGTTTAAATTGATCAATCAGGGTTTGAATTTCAGCGTGTTTCATTTTCATTGCGGCTTTGTTGACCACTAGGCGCGAGCTGATGTGCATGATTAAATCCCGTGGTTCCAGGCCATTGGCTTTAAGGGTGTTGCCGGTGTCCACTAAGTCCACGATACAATCAGCGAGGCCAACTAAAGGTGCAAGCTCCATTGAGCCGTAAAGTTTAATTATCTCGGCCTGTATGCCCCGGCTGGCAAAATAACGCTGCGCAGTTTTAACATATTTGGTTGCTACCCGAACGCGTTTGGGAATTTCCAGCATGTCTTTAGGCGTTGCGGTCATCAGCCGACAACAGGCAATGTTTAAATCCAACGGTTCGTAAAGGCTCTCAGCGCCGTGTTCAAGTAAGACGTCTTTACCGGCAATGCCCAGATCTGCAGCACCATATTCCACAAAAGTCGGTACATCGGTTGCGCGAATAATAATTAATTGCACATCGCTACGGGTGGTTTCCAGAATCAGTTTACGGCTGGTTTTGGGATCATCAATAGGAACGATGCCAGCCTCCCTAAGCAGGGGCATGCAGTCGTCGAAAATACGGCCTTTTGAAACAGCAATGGTAAGCATGGCGACCCTTATGCTTAACGCGCAACGCGACGAATGGTGGCACCTAATTGCGTCAGTTTTTCTTCAATATGATCGTAACCGCGGTCTATGTGATAAATTCTGTCGACTAAAGTTTCACCTTTGGCAACCAAAGCGGCGATAACCAGACTGGCCGATGCCCGTAGATCAGTGGCCATAACCGGTGCCGCCGTGAGTTCTGTAACGCCGGTGCAAATAACGGTGTTGGACTCTATTTTGATATTAGCACCCATGCGTTGAATTTCCTGGACATGCATAAAACGGTTTTCAAATATCGTTTCAGTAATGATGGAAACACCGGTCGCAACGCAATTCATGGCTGTAAATTGTGCCTGCATATCGGTTGGGAAAGCCGGGTAGGGCGCTGTGCGCAGAGAAACCGCTGTTGGCCGCTTACCATGCATATCCAGCGTAATCCAGTCATCGCCAGAGGCGATATCAGCACCCGCTTCTTTCAGTTTGTCTATAACTGCGTCCAGTGCCTGCGGGCAGGTGTTTTTCAGTTTAATTTTACCGCGGGTAATAGCTGCGGCAACTAAGTAGGTGCCTGATTCAATCCGGTCGGGCATGACGTTGTAATGGACCGGCGTAACGCCCAGTTTTTCTACCCCTTCAATAGTCAGGGTATCACTGCCTATTCCGGTTATTTTGGCGCCCATTTTGTTTAAAAAATACGCTAAATCATTGACTTCAGGTTCCTTCGCGGCGTTCTCGATGATGGTAATTCCCTCAGCTAAAGCAGCGGCCATCAAAAGATTTTCGGTGCCGGTTACGGTGACTTGCGGCAGTACTAAACGACAGCCCTTGAGACGCTTGCAGTGTGCATGGATATAGCCATTTTCAACTCGGATTTCCGCCCCCATTTTTTCAAGGCCGTCTAAATGGATGTCAACCGGACGCGTCCCGATCGCACAACCGCCGGGCAGAGATACATGGGCCTCACCAAAGCGGGTTAATAAAGGGCCTAAGACTAATATCGAGGCGCGCATGGTTCTGACTAATTCATAAGGCGCTTCAAAGTTGTCGATAAAGCTTGCGTCAACTTCAATATTCATCTTTTCATCTACCACCAGTTGAATACCCATTCTCCCCAAAAGTTCCATGGTGGTGGTGATGTCATGCAAATGTGGGACATTGCCGATGCTAACCGGGGCTTCAGAAAGAATAGTTGCCGCCAGAATAGGTAATGCCGCATTTTTCGCGCCGGAGATTCTTATTTCCCCGTTCAAAGCTGTACCGCCAGTAATTATCAATTTATCCATAGTTGAGTGTAGTTGCCTTATAGTTGGACTGTTCGTCAGTTTAATGTGGTAGTACTCAGCTTTGGATCAAAGCCGCTTATTTTAGCCAGTGCTTGTAATTGCTGTGGAATATTAATGAAGTTAAGCGTACCGTTATGCTGTTTACTAATTTTTAGCCACTCTATCATTAATGCGAGTCCTGCGCTGTCGGTTGAAACAACTTCTTGAAGGTCGATATGAATCGTTGCGCCGCTTTGTGTGCAGTCAATATTGTTAAGCGTTTTTGTATTAATGGTTGCAAAAGTTAAATCCCCCTTTATTGCAAACAATCCAGAACTCTGCTCGTTGATTGCTAAGGCATGGATATTGCCAGCTCTATATGCACGCATTATTTTTTTTCAGCCGATTTTTTAAAGAGAAATTGTCCTAAAGCCTGCTCCAAAATAATTGCTGACTGGGTTATGTCTATCTCGCTATTTTCTTTTAAGTACTCATCCATACCACCTGGATCGAGATTAATATACTGCTCCCCTAAAAGACCCGCTGTAAAAATGCTGGCCGAAGTATCAGAAGGCAATTTGTTATATTGATTATTAATTTTTATTTTAACCAGGGCGCGATGGTCATCGTCTAGTTGAATGGCACTCACTTGCCCGATTTTAACGCCAGCTACGGATACCGGCGATTTAATTTTTAAGCCACCGGCATTTTGAAAACGTGCTTTGACGGTATAGCCATCAGCTTCAACAAATGAACTTAGATTGCTGATCTGCATGGCTAAAAAAAATAGACCGACGATTCCTGAAGCCACAAATAAGCCGACTAAGGTATCCTGGGTAGACGAGTGCTGCATGTTAATTATCTCCAAACATTAACGTAGTTAAAATGAAATCCAGGCCTAGAATAGTGAACGCTGAATTGACAACAGTGCGGGTTGTGGCTCTGCTGACCCCTTCTGAGGTCGGGATAGTATCATAGCCTTCAAATAAGGCAATCCAGGTCACAGTGCAACCAAAAACGATGCTTTTAATGACACCATTTAAGATGTCATCCCGAAAGTCCAGTTTAGACTGCATTTGCGCCCAAAAGGCACCATCATCTACTCCAAGTAAACTTACTCCAACTAAATGACCACCTAACACCCCAATACAACTAAACAGGATAGCCAATATTGGCATAGCAATAATGCCTGCTAGGTAGCGCGGCGCGATAATGCGTTGAATCGGGTCAACGGCCATCATTTCCATGCCGGATAATTGTTCTGTTGCCTTCATTAAACCAATTTCTGCGGTTAAAGCAGAACCAGCGCGTCCGGCAAATAATAGCGCAGTCATCACTGGCCCAAGTTCTCGTACTAAAGAGGCTGCGACCATGACACCTAAGGTTTCTTCTGCACCAAAATCAGAAAGAATATGAAAACCCTGAAAACTGATCACCATACCGACAAATAGCCCAGAAATGGTAATGATCAAAAAGGATAATACGCCTACCGAATACAGCTGGTTAATCAGCAAGCGTGGGCGCAGCAATAATTTCGGTAGTCCCGATAAGGCATGTAACAAAAAAAAGCTGGCTCGACCTAACTTACTAAAGCTGGCAAGGGTTGCGTGACCTAAGTTTTGGAATAATTGCAGCATGCTGGGTGTCTGTCGAGTTATTATTTGGAATAGGATAACAGGTCATCCAGATAAGCGGGTGCTGGATAATGAAAATGTACCGGACCATCCATGGCGCCTTTAATAAATTGCTGTACCCATTCCGATTTAGATTGCTCCAGTAGGGCTGGAGAGCCGTGATCAACAACTTTGCCATCGGCAATCACATAGATATAATCAGCAATCGATAAGGTTTCCTGAACATCATGCGAGACAATAATACTGGTAAGCCCCAAAGTAGCATTCAAAGATTTTATTAAATGCAGCAACACCCCTTTTGAAATAGGGTCCTGACCGGTAAAAGGTTCATCATACATAATCATCAGCGGGTCTAATACAATGGCGCGGGCAAGTGCTACGCGCCTGGCCATGCCGCCGGATAGTTCACTGGGCATTAAATCCCGTGCGCCACGCAAGCCAATAGCCTGTAATTTCATTAACACTATAGTGCGAATCATGGATTCGGGTAAGTGCGTATGTTCCCTTAGAGGAAACGCGACATTGTCAAAGACACTCATGTCCGTCAACAAAGCGCCACTTTGGAATAGCATGCCCATTTTTTTACGTAATTCAAAAAGTTGCGCACGGCTAAGTTGCTGGACATTTTGACCGTTAACATGCACTTCGCCCCGTTTTGGTTGCAATTGCCCGCCGATTAACTTGAGCAAAGTCGTTTTTCCAGTCCCACTCGGCCCCATAATAGCGGTTATTTTCGCGCGCTGAAATTGTAACGAAATATTGTCAAAAATGAGCCGGTCGCCACGGTAAAACGTCAGGTTATTAATGGCAACAATGTTGTCTGATTGATTACTAATGTCCATGCGAGAAAAAAGCGATCCTACAAAATCGCTTATTCTGTATGAGTAGTTGTTCTAAAGTCAACACATTAGTCGGTAATAGCTGAGTAAAAGTTGTGGATGATAATCCAGTATGCTTCGGCTATAGTGTGGCGAGTATTGCTATTTTGGCAGATGAGTGGCTGTTCTTAGTGTTATCAGCTTAGATTTGGCTATTTTGTGGCGGGTTATAATTTTCCGTCGTCAGCAATTTATTGTGGAACAGTGCCGCAATTAAATCCCGCTGAAAAATCATGCCTACAAAACGTTGTTGTGCATCAACGATCGGAACGTATCGGTGTCCATTGTTAGCCATGAATTGTACAAGGTCTGCAATTGGGGCAGATTCTTGAAGTGTAGTAACCTTACGGGTCATGATATGACCTATCGCTTCCGGTTTATTGGTGGTTATATCAGGGGTTTTACGGATAAAGGCCAGAAACCTTTCCTGGAAGTTGGCGTAAGGAGTTAATTTAATATTTTTAAGAAAATCGTAGTGCGTGACCATGCCGATAACATGTTTTGCACTATCTAAGACTGGCAGGGCTTTTAGATGATGTTCATGCATTAATGACCAAGCGGCTTCAACATCGGTATCGTAGTTAACGGTGAGAATATTATGCAACATGATATCTGCGCAAGTGACCGGTTCGTGGCTACGCTTATAAGTGAGCAGGTTAACCTGGCTAAAAAGCCTGCTAAGGTCAGCATAGTTGACATCCAAAAAACCATCAAATCCTGCGATGGCTTCAAGCATCTCTTGTTTGTAAAAATCTTCTACATGATTTTTTGCGGGGGGATAATCGGTGGTTTTTGGTGTGGGCGGTTGGTTTGTAACCGGATAATGGCGATGTAAAATCAAGCGATTCAGCATGATTGCCAAGCCCAACATAATTAAAACATTGATGCCAACAGGCATAAGCACAAAACTAAAATCAATGTGATTTGAGGGGGATTGAGCAAGAATGGGCGCCAAAGCTGTTGCTGCGCCTGGTGGATGTAAACAGCGCAACAGCAACATCAACAACACCGATAATCCTACCGCAATGGCAGCAGCGTTTACGAGCGAAGGGATGAACATCAATGCGCTCACGCCGACAACAGCAGAAGTGATGTGGCCAGCAGCAAATGACCAAGGTTGAGCCAGCGGGCTACTGGGCATCACGAATAAAATGACTGCTGATGCACCCATAGACGCAATGAGGAGGGGGGCTTGATCCTGCACTAATTGCTGTGTAACAAAACCGGTTAACATGAGGGCGGTAAAGCAAGTGAACGCGGTAGTACATTGTTCTTTGAAACTTAATGATGTCTGATCGGAGCCTAAGATACGCCAGAAACCATGTAAAGTCATGCGTTACACCTTTAATTAGCCAGTAAAAACATCAACATTAAAATAGTTACGCAGAAACAACCCTAGAATCACTGTTGGCTGTAAAATCTGGTGTCACATGAAATGCATCTGAATAAATATCAGTTGAGTTTGCGCCATTAAGAAAAGCTTGTATTTTGGTCTGATTAACCATATCTGGATGGCCACAAAGATAGACCCGCCAGCCATTTAATTTTGGTAATGCCTGCATCGCGACATCATTAGCACGGCCTTGTTTGAAACCTGCCGGTGCCATCGCATTAGATACACAAGGTGTGTAGTGAAAGTTTGGGTGCTGCTGTTGTAAAGCTTGCATTTCTTCAATCCAATACAAACCTTGTACATCCCGGCTGCCATGATATAAATAAATGTTACCGGTATGGCCTTGCTGTAAAGCTTCGTGGATGATTCCAGCAAGCGGTGCCAAGCCACTGCCGGTGCCGATTAGTAACATATTTTGCGCAGGTCGGTCAGGAAGATAAAAGCACAAACCCTGCGGTTCAGAAACAGCTAAGGTATCGCCAATCTGCAATTCGCCATGTGCCCATTCGCTAAAACGTCCTCCGGGTAAACGCCGGACATGAAAAGTTAGCTGTTTGGCGTGTAATCTACTGTTCGCAATTGAGTAACTGCGCGTAAGGCCGTCTGCACGCTGCAAATTAACAAACTGCCCTGCGTAAAAGTCCAGGGCATCTTTACACTGAATGGATAGCAGGACAGTTTCTCTATTGAGTAATGTTTTACCTACAACTGCCCCTTGCGTAAAAAAAGCTGCTTGCTGGCTCAACACAATCTTCATGTCGTGTTCTGGGTAACAGGTACAAGCTAAAAAATAATTTTGCTTTTGCTGGACATCCTTTAATCCCCTTTGTGCAAGGGCAGGAGGGGTAATGTCCAGGCTGCGCACCAGACAGCTGTGACAGACGCCTTGGCGACAACTGTTCGGAATAGCGACCGAGTGAAGCAATAATGCTTCCAGAAGCGTCTCGCCACTCTGGCATACTATTTCCTGTTCACCCAAAACGATTTTTTTCATGGGGATGCTTTATTTGCCTAATACATCGTTTCTGACGCTTTCAGCAATTGCTGCCGCTTCTCCAATAAGATCGGCAGGGACATTTAACTCCTTCATCGTTGCGCCTAAATGCTCCATAACCGCATCAAAATGTGAGTTATCCAGGCCCATTTTCACTAGCCGTGCATGTGCGTTACGCATATCGGTTCCGGTATAGGTATTCGGGCCGCCGAATGCCATGGTGAAAAATGCTTTTTGCTTGGCGATTTGTTCGTCCATATTGGTGTTGTTGAAAAAACGGTTAATCCGGTAGTCGCTGAGCACTTTACGATAAAATAATTCCACCGCGGCATTAACCGCAGCTTCGCCACCAATTCTTTCAAACAGGGATGCTTTAGCTTCTTCGCTCATGTTGATTTCCTCAAAGTTTATTTTTGTTTAGTTTTATAGGGGAATGCCCAGCCTAAATGCCGGAAAAGATAGTTTAGACTCGATAGTTTACTTTTGCAATATTTTTGTTCTATAAGTTATAAACATTGAAACTAGAGCGGTTTTAAATTAAGGTTATTAACTATTTCCAACTGCAATTAACAAAAGGAAGATTGCAATGGCTAAAGAAGCTAGTTCGAGACCAGATCAAATACTCAAATTACTGCTTAATGCAAAAAATGGTCTGTGCATCGACCAAATGGCAAATGAATTGCAAATTTCCAGAAACGCCATTAAGCAGCATTTAATCCCACTCGAACGAACGCAACTCATTCAGAGGCACACTTTGAACACCACGGGTGGCCGTCCCGCGCAAAGTTATGTTTTAACAGAAAATGGCATTAACCATTTCCCCAAACAATATTCCTGGTTTTGTAATTTAATCTTGACTGATCTTAAAGCGGAAATGGGGGATGAGGCATTCAAGCGGTATATGGCAAAGCTGGGGGTCAACTTAGCGCGCTCCTTAATAGCACAATTTGAAGGTCAAAATCAGGCAGATAAGGTCACTAAACTGGTGGCTGTAATGCAGTCTCTTGGTTATCATGCGCAACTGGATCAAACATCTAAAGTGCCGGTAATACTGGCGTTTAATTGCATATATCATGACTTGGCACAACAGCATCCTGAATTATGTGAATTTGATCATGCTTTAATATCAACATTACTTGAAAAACCCATTAAACAAGCAGAATGTATGGCACATAATGATTGTGTTTGCAGGTTTTTAGTTGACGGATAGCTGTTACTTTAGGGCTATGGCCTGCTGCATTGCCATTGATTCCGCAGCAGCCCTAGCTGTCCCCCCACATCCATTCTTTACACCAACTATCTTAAGCATTGGTATTTCCCTATATAAATTGCGTCGGGGACGTTACACTAGGGCTATAAAATGGGTTAGCAAAGTCAATGGTTACGGTATGCGCTTGCGGCTTTCAGTCCTAACCAGTCATGGAGAGTGTTAGCATCTAAGTAGGCATTGGCCCAGTGCGCAATTACATCGTCGCAATTATCCGTCCACGGCGTCTTGATTGTTATATCGTCACCGATAAAGCCCAACAATATTATATCTGGCAATAATTCTGGCAATCTTTGGCTGAGCAGTCTTTTGATGCCTGAAAAAGCCGAAACTGGAATTTTATTGTAGAGAACGCCGATATCGTTCAACCCCTTTGTTTGCATAAAGGATACACATAGCACTGTGTTATCCAAGGCTGCACCGACACCTGGATTACCCACAAAAAGAGCTTTAGCTGATAAAGCGAGGGCTAAGTCTACGTTAGAAACGCCAACGACACTGCCTACTGCGGGATGTCCAATCCCGTCGATAATCACAATTGCTTTATCTTTGCCTAAATTTCGTATCAAGGCTAGGATGTTGGGCATTAGTACCGCCGCCGGCTTGGTAAGGCCAGCAATAAATTCTTTGCTAAAGCCTTTTTTAAAAACCAGTGGACCAATATCAACATAGGCTATACCGGTGTGTTCACAAAACAAAGCTACCGGTTGTTGCGCAATACATTGCGTAACTGGTTTGATATACGCCAACTGCTTAGGATCAAAGCCTGCTGCCAGTAATTGCGCCAAAATTACCATACACACCGTGCTTTTTCCAGCCCCGGTTCCTGAACCCATAACATAGATATACTGTGTAGCCACAGGTTTTGGTGACTTTTAGCTTAGCCACCGCATCCGATGTTCTCCCAAATATTGCTATTGTGTCCTTCTAAGGCATGTAATCTTTTGGTAGTTTCCTGTTGTTTAGCCCGCAGTACTTCGAGTTCTTGATTACAGGCCAGCTTTTCAGTTGTCGCCGATTGGCGGAATTTAATAACTAAAATATCTATTTTGGCGCTTTGCTCAATAAGTTCAGCCAAGTTTTTTGTGTAAATATCTATGGTTTTCATGGGTTTACTCCTTATGATTATGTGGTAAAATTTAATTTCACCAAACGGCCATAGCTATGAATGTGGCATTAGTTGCGCTATGGGTAACTAAAGCTTCCAGCTCAGGGTGGACAAAACAGAAATAGATATTGCCAGGCTTTTATTGAACCGAAGTAAGTTCCCGTTTTTTTAAAAACCTATTAAAAGCCATGTCAGAATTGAGTATATGTTTCCCCCATTTATCCATAAATTCCTGTATATCCTGCTGTTTCCAGTCATCGCTTAGAATTTTTTGATCAATTTCGTGCAATTTTTCGAGCATGGCCTTATGTTCCCTGACATGCCCTTTAACGTTGTCAAATCCTTCCTGTTCCATCAATTCCTCTTCGGCACTGAAATGTTCTTTGACATGTGCATAAATTAACTGAATGTTACGGGTCAATTCCTCCCTGTTTACTGAAGTACCTAACTTTTCTGCTAAGCTGAATAGCTCTTTATGTTGACGGTCAACCGATTCATCGCCCATTGCATAATAATCCTGCCAGACACAGTGGTATAAGCTACCAGCTGATAATTTCCGGGTTAATCCGCCTTGTTGGCGATGCAGTGCGATGTTTTCTGGGGTTCCCGGGTTGCCGCTTTTTTTATAGACAAATTGCTGCCGGGCGAGGTGATAGTCCTCATTGGCATAAAAATTCGCATACATTTGCGTTAATTCAAATTTTCTATATGTCGCCAATGCTTTTAACGACTCATCAAAACACCGGGTTTTGGCTTTTTCATACAAACATTTTTGTAACACTTCAGGATCGTTAATGGTGGAATTGACCAGTTGTTTTACTTGCGCAAGAAAAATCTTATGCTGTTTATCTAGTACCTTATCGCACAGCCCTATTTGCCAGGCTTTTTTGGCGCTAATGGGTAAACGTCGTTCGGTTAAGTCCGCTGCTTTTTCCTGTCCAACGCGTTTGGGTAGTAAATAGGTCCAATACTCCGAGCCATATAGCTCACCCATATTTTTATAATGTGGGTTAAATATTACGCCTTCTCTGGCGAACACTTGGTCGGCAGCCAGTGCTAATATAGCGCCACCTGCTCCCGCACCACCGGCAACTGCAGCAACCGTTAATTTATCCAGTGTCGTGATAATTTGTAGAATAAGATCGTCAATCGCATTGATATTGTGCCAGGATTCATCGGCTGGGGACTCGGCTGCTTCGATATGATTAAGATGGATGCCATTCGACCAGCATTCCTCCCCCCCCATCAGTACGATTGCTTTGACCGGCAAGGTAGCGAGGTGTCGATATACCGACAATAATAACTGGCATTGTTCCGTGCTCATGCCGCCATTGTGAAAAGGAAAATACAGGTAAGCAGCAGCGCCTTCCAGTTCATACCAGACTTCCTGGCAAGGCAACTGCCGACCCGCTTGGCGGTAGTTAATAGCAATTGCTTTGATGGAGTTGGTAAACAGGCTTTTAAAAGTGAAAGGCGCGGCTTTAGGTAATAAGTCTTTTAAAGCCATGCTCGCAGGAAGTTTAATGCCTTTCGCGCCGGATGCTAATTTGGGTTGTAAGTGACCAATCCACACCGCGCCATCAACAGTTGCCCGGCAAATAGCCTGATTGGCGGTAGCAATAATGTCTCCTGCTTGACCTGATAGTTGCTGTTCTTTGTGTGCATTAAACAGATAGAAAGCTTTGCCATACAACTCATCTAAGACCCCTGGACTTCCATCCGCTGCGTTGATGCGCCTTAAAATGTCATTGGTTGTATGTTTATCCCAGTTTATACTTCGATCCGTTTGTTTCATGGCTAGCTGGGTTTTGCCTTGATAATCGAGCCGACTGTAATCTTGAATTTCCGGTTTAAAATGGGACGCATCATAAAAGCTTAACGCTTCCCATAAACAGTCAACAGCAGCTTGAGTGACTTCCCGGTAAAAAATACTGCTTTTAGTGGCTTGCCGGAGCGGAAAGGTTTTATTGCACCAAATATCACCCGTATCCATTTCTTCAGCCGCTTCCAGTAACGAAACGCCCCATTCTGCTAAACCTGTTTGAATTGCCCAGTCTAAGGAGGAAGGTCCTCGGTCCCCTTTAATACCGGGATGAACAATCAGGCATTTATGGTGTGCATAGATTTCTTTAGGCAGTTTTTTGGTTAGAAAAGGGCACAGGATTAAATCCGGGTTGAATAACGCCACACCTTCTAGTAGCCGGGGTATATCACCTTGATGCAATTCAACTGAGACAATAAAACCCGCATCGTCCAGTTCAGTATAAAAGCGCTGGGTCAGCCCGGAAAACGCCGAAGAAATTAATAGGATACGCATGATAAAGAGTCCTAATTATAATTTTAGGTATAAAAAAATTTATGAATGATCGGTAAATTAATTGGCTAGGTTTTTTTAAGTTATTTATTGCAGCATTTAGCCTCAGGTAAAAATCGTCTTGGGTAACACTGCCGTTCGATACAGAATCGGTTATTCATAAATTCAACAAATCTTACGTGTCTAAGATAAATAATTTTTTACAATTTTTCTGTGAACCAGTTCACAAAAATAGTGAATCTAGGCTGCTTTGCTCTGATGCAAATCTGAGAGCCCAAAACGGTCACGATAATTTTGCGGGTTAATACCCAGCTGCCGAATAAAGGCGCGGCGCATGCGCTCAGAATCACCAAAACCGGATTTCTCTGCTACTGCTTCAATAGATAGCTGAGTGCTGCCCAGATAGTGGCGGGCGGCATCAATACGGGCCATTTCCACAAACTTAGCGGGTGTCAAGCCAGTTTCAGTTAAGAAAAACCGGGCGAAATTACGGGGGCTCATACACATCCGTTTTGCCAAGGTTTCTACTTTTAAATCGTGGGTCAAATGCATCATGATCCAGGCCTGCAGCTCTTTAAGCTCGGGACGGGTAGATTCACTGGTCAGATAGGCGCTAAACTGGGACTGGCCACCCGGTCGTTTAAGAAAGACCACCAGATAACGTGCCACCAGCAGAGCCAATTCGCTTCCCCAGTCTTCTTCTACGATGGATAGTGCCATATCAATCCCGGAGGTTACACCTCCTGAGGTGGAAATATTGCCATCACGCACAAAAATCCGATCCGGTTCAACGGTAACTGCTGGATAGTCGCGTGCCAGCCAATCGGTATAATTCCAATGACTGGTTGCACGGCGACCATCCAGAAGCCCACTTTTCGCGAGCAGAAAAGCGCCAGTACAAACGGAAGTCAGCCGTTTGACGTGTGGTGCGATGGTGCGAATCCAATCCTGTAAGGCTGAATCGCATAACAAGCAACTTACATCAGGGGTGCCGGCAATCATCAGGGTATCAATTCCGTCATGAATATCGCTATAGGCTTTATTGGCGATAATTTGTAGGCCACATGAACTGGTGATTAGCCCCGGTTTTGCCGCTAGCACCTCCATTGGGTAGGCGGGTTCACTGCACGCGCCGGAGCGCTGCAAGCCGACATTGGCGAAAGCAAACACTTCCATAGGGCCGGTAAGATCGATAATTTCAACACCCGGATAGACTACTAAAGCGATAGGCCGTATTTTCGCCACCCGAACCTGCGGCGCGGTATTTTCGGAGGGAGGCGAAAAGGGGATGTTAATAATTTCCATAAAATGACTACCTCATGCTAAACAACAATATTCGAAACCAATTAATTCAATTTCTTTAAGATTTAACTTGAATAATTCGCTATAACGGGACAATCAGGTAAAGTCAATTTGCAGGTGTGGAATATAACGTGTAACGGAATCTAAGTTTTAGTTTAAGCCCTTATTTAATGCCCACTATCGATACCTTTAGAAAATTTAATAGGCTGAAATATATCAGGATTTTTAGGGCCTTCTACCTCAAGAAAACCAGCCGCACCTTTTTGTAAGCGGCTTAGGCTGTGGTCGACCAAAATATAAGAGCCTGGTGCCTCCAGTTTTATATCCACAATGGCTGAGCCTCCGGCTGGAACCATAACGGTTTGAACATTGGTTGTAAATTCTGAGGGGTTTCCGCCCGTATAAACCTTGTCAAACATTTCTCCGATAACATGGAAGCTGGAGGTAATGTTCGGGCCGCCAACGCCGAAAAAAATACGTACGGTTTCCCCCACTTTGGCTTTTAGGGCATTTGCTTTGGCAATAGCACCGACACTGCCATTAAAAACCACGTAATCCGGGTCTTCCGCCTGCATTTTTTGCATTGAAACTTCATGAATGCCTGATTGCTCAGTGTTGCCTTCCAGATATAAATCACCTTGCATGACGTAAAACTCATGATCAACCTTCGGCCAACCACCGGGTGGTTCAACCACCATTAAGCCATACATCCCGCTGGAAATATGATGGGGCACTACTGGCGTTGCGCAGTGATAAACATAGGCACCGGGCTTTATTGCCTTAAAACGCAGAATACTGGTATCGCCCACTGCAGTTTGCATAAATTTAGCGCCGCCGCCGGGACCGGTTATACCGTGCGAATCAATGCTATGGGTGATTGGACTTAGCGGCGAGTTTTTTAAGCTTAATTCAACCGTATCACCCTGACGCAAGCGGATCATAGGGCCTGGAACTGTACCGTTAAATGTCCAGTAATGGTAGGCAATTTTCTCAGTGAGTAAAGCAGTGACCGGCATCGCTTCCAGTTCAACCTTCAGCAATGCCGCTGTTGTTCTGTTTATTGGTGCTGCTGCGGTCAGTGCTGGCAGGTGCGTAATACCTTTAGGCAGAGCAGGTATTTTAATAACATGTGTTAGGGCATTGTTAGCAGAGCTTATGGGAGTATTTGTTAAGGCAGAGGCTGCAACGGTCAATTTCCCTGTCATGCCGGATTCTTTATGTCCTGGCAAAGCGCACTTAAAAGCATATTCACCAGGCTGTTTAAACACCAGGTCTTTGCTGGTTACCTGGCCTGCTTTTGCACTTAAGTGTATGCCAAGCTCTTTAATAACAAAGTCATGCTCGATAGCACCTTGCTTATTGTCCAGTGTGAGCCGAACGTTTTCACCAACTTTGGCGTTAATCTGAGCCGGTTTATAGTTAAATTCGCTAGCGATAATCTTGATTTCAGTCGGGCTAACCTGAAGCGTGGCGTTTGCCGTCGTGTCAATTGTTGGCGGGGGCTTTACTGCGCAACCTTCGGAGACAAGCAAAGCTATTGAAGTCAGTAGAAGTAAAGCGCAGGTCGCTTTTGACTTACAGGCATGAAGGCCATGGCTATTACTGACACGCAGACAATGCGAATGGTTTTTGTTTTTTGTTTTCATGGCGATATTCTCCTATTGTTTAAACCACTTCCTTATGGGGTTTCAAATCATCGTGAATACAGGTTGAGTTTAAGCTGATTGCTAGCTGGGATGCAATGACAAACATCCCTCATTTTCTGCCAAATAAAATGTGTTTCTTAATCGTGATTTCTTTTCTGATACTTGGAACTTAACACTCTTTAAGTTCATGTTATTTATAGAAGCCTATTGAGGTGCTGTAAAGCGTCAGTAGAGGTATTTGCAATTGCATACTGAATGATATAGCCGGAATTTTTATAATCTCTCATAGTTAAGTAAGCATCATTGGCGACATTAAAATTTTCATGACTTAAGCTTCGCAGACAGTTAATAATGCCAGTACTTAGCGAAGAGCTGATTAAGGAATCATAAGCGATAGCAAGAATGCTATTGTGGTGATGCGGCATGGTGCGAATACTGT
>JBEBJQ010000158.1:0-3790 GCA_040079795.1 Methylococcales bacterium | reverse complement strand
ATAAGATGATGTTCAGACGCAAAGCCTGCCTTTTTTGAACGGTTCAAATAGGGCAGGCGGCGTAAATTCTTGAAGGTTCGCGTGAAGTTTTAATGCGTATTTTATTATATTATCAGATAGTTAGGCTTCTTCTCTTGCCCTAACGTCAAACTGAATTTTCCAGCGCGTACCGTCTTGCTCTGAAACGGCTTGTAATTCCAAGGTGCCGACCTCGGTTACTGCTGCGCATAAATGTACACGAACAATTTCGCCCGCTTTATGGCCTTCTTCAGGTAAGATAATCTCGATTTCATCAAGCTCTTCCAGCTCATCGTAAGACCAATGATCGAGGCGGGAGCCGACTTTGTCTTCCCGGCGCACGTTAGATTCAAAGAAACGGAACCGTACGGGCTCGCCTACCACTAAACCAAATTCATCATCCGGTAAATTTTCTTCTGTCCCTTCTTCCATGCCAAAGGGTGCAATGCATAAGGCTTGGACTTCCGGTGCCATGCCCGGCACGGCGGGCATGGCGCTTTCGATGCCCACATAATAAGAAGCTGCGGTTCCACCTTTGATACGTACGCCATCAGTTTTACGTACATAACCAAAATAGGCTGCCCCCCGTGCTACGGCCAAATCCAAATCAGCACCTTCCAGCAAACGCGCTTCCGGTGCTTGTTCAGCTTTTAACCAGCTATTGAGCGTATTCATCAAGCGTTTAGCTAAAGCATCGGCTTTTAAGACACCACCATTCAATAATACCGCAGTAGGGTGCAGAAAGGAGGCATGCTCAGGTAAAGGGACATCTTTTAATTCATCAGATGCACTCAATTGCTTGCTTAAAAACGCTGCCAAGTGTCGGGTAATGCCTGCATCCTGGGCATAGGGCAAGCCGACAGCACGTAAACCTGAGCGTGGACGGCTGGCGGGTTTGTCGGTAACGGCGACTGTGGGTAAAAAGCCTTCTACCAAGACCCGATTGACTTCTTCTCGGGTTAACTCAGTGCGCAACGTACCACTAATTAAAGACGATCCACGACTCGGAACTACTAGAGGGATTGTGTCTGTTTCAGGATGATTAAAAAGTTTCTCTTTGGCGTCCCGGCAGCCGTGCGTTAAGCCTTGCACTTGCCAGGGCTCCAAGCGTTTGCCTTCTGCTTCAAGCTTGGTTTTTAATGTGTACGCCAATGCCAAATCCATATTGTCACCGCCCAGCAAAATATGATCACCCACCGCAATACGGGTTAATTCCAGATTACCTTCGTGCTGTGTAACTGACACGCACGACAAATCTGTAGTTCCACCGCCAATATCGATTACTAAAATAATGTCGCCTACCCGTACTTGTTTGCGCCATTCGCCGTGACTACGCTCAATCCAGCTATATAAGGCTGCTTGGGGTTCTTCTAATAATATGCTTTGAGCAAGCCCTAATGAACGTGCCGCTTCGACTGTTAGTTCACGCGCTGCCGGGTCAAATGAAGCCGGTACGGTGATGGTAAGGTCTTGTTGGCTTAGGGGCGCATTGGGGAATCGATGTTCCCAGGCATCGCGCAGATGTTCAAGGTAAGCTTGTGTTGCCTGAAAAGGCGAGACGCGCTCAATTTCTTCCGGGGCATCAGCAGGTAGAATGGCGGCTTTACAATCAATACCCGCATGGCACAGCCAGCTTTTTGCACTGGCGACCAAGCGAATTGGAGCTTTGGCACCCATATTTCGCGCAATCTCACCTACCAGATAATCAGGCTTAGCTGTCCAAGGCAGGGCAATCGAACCCGCTGCAATTTCCGCCATGTGCGCCTGATATAAGAAAGAGGGTAATTGATTTTTTTCTTCAACACTGCCCGGTGCGGTTAATTGCGGAATCGCCATAACTGTCTGGACATAATCTTCATTACCGGCTTGACTTAAGTCTACATAGGACATTACACAATGCGTAGTCCCTAAATCGATACCGACTGAAAATTGCGGCCTGCCATTCTCCACAGAATGATTGTTAGTGGCCTGAGTAACGGTGTTTACATCTGAAGCGAGCGTTTGCGGGGGCTCTGGGGTTGGCACACTAATATTTGCATTAGTTGTTGGCGTTTCAATGGCTCCCGTTTGGGCAACTGCGGGCGATACACTTGAAATATCGCTGGCTGGTTCCATGACGGCCTTGACTTCTGGACGGGGTGGCGTTGCTTTAAGGTGATCAAATAAGCCCATTATAATTCGACCTCGGCAGCTGCTATAATTTTTGCGTTGTAAGCTTGGGTCAGTTTCGGCAAACGTATGTCAGTAACCTGCCAGCCTTTGTGGATCAAGGTTCCTGTAAAGGGTGCTTGCCCAACAATATTACCCGTCAGGCGTACTTGTGTTGCATCAAACTCTTTGGATAAAGTAATCTGAGAGCCTTCCACTTCCGGTCTTATGGTCGCCAAGGAAAAATGCTCGTTAATGGCTTTATTGCAGCCTTCATGTACCACTCTGGCTGCAATCCCAATATCGGCATCACTATACGCCGTGACATCTTCCTCAATAAAGTCTAAAAAGCGCGCTTCTTTTTGCAGGAGTGCCAGTAACTGCAAGGCTGCGTCGGGTGTAGCTTCTTTTAAAACGATAGGCTCCGGCGTTGGTGCCTGGATAATTTTTTCTACTTCTACGATTTTTTCAACCACTTTGATTTCAGGTGGTGATGGCATTTGCGCTTGGATAGTAGGCGGTGTTTTGCTCCGACGTATCATACCGATAAGCATGATGCCTAACAGCGTAACTACGAGCAAGGATAAAATTGCCACCGTACCGGCCAAACAAACGTGCCATAAGTCAAATGTTGTGGGTTTTAAGGAGAGATCTATTGTATATAGAGTATTCATAGGAGGCTTTAATTATAATTATTGATTAACGCTTATTTTTTATTGGCTTTTGCGGCATCTATTTGACCTGATTTTCTGGAAGCTTCAAAATACATCATTTGCTGCAAAACGCCGCGGGTAGTTTGAGTGCGGATTTGTTTCAGATGCCGATCAGCGATAACTTCCGGCACTTCTTCATCCAAATATACTGCACGGATATTGCCTAAATTATCTTCACATCCTTTAATGATGGCTTCTGTTGCGTTACGGGTATCAATTTTAGTGTAATCAGCTTTTTGCATTTCAGTTGTTACGCATTTGTTATATTCAAATTTTGCAGCCTGAATTTTTTTGATAGTTGCATCAGATAAAGTAGTGTTATGCCATTCCTCTTTGGGTTTTTCTTTTTCGGCAAACACAAGCGTTGAAGACAACAACAAACCTAAAAATAAAATTGACTTCATGATGTTCCTCAATTGATTAATGTACATGCAGGATTTAATTTTACGTGAATTGCTTGAAAGTTGCACAACTCACCCTTAATAAAACGCGTTTAAATAGCTATTTTATGACAACCACATGGATTAAGGCGGGGATGATTAAGCTTAAAGTTTAAAGCAACTGATGCGTATTGAAATAGTTAATCTCTGTTAATGTTTAAGGCTTTATCGTGTAAAAAAAGTGGAATAAAAGCGGATTAATGCGTAAAAATATTCTTATTTATTGGGCGTGTTTTCCACATAAACCGATGTAGAAATATTACTTTGGACGCAAATCTATGCAAATTACCTTAAGTTAGCATTTGGCTACCTAAGCAGCAAGCCCATTAAGTAAATCCAGTGCCCTTGCTTTGTGCATTTTGACCGTTGCCCATTGACCATTGACATACATCCCCATTGTACTTTACAGTTACACCCCAGTTACGCCTCATTTACATCTGGACACAACGAGCCTGTAACCCATTCTTAACC
>JBEBJQ010000069.1:0-22132 GCA_040079795.1 Methylococcales bacterium | reverse complement strand
AAATATAACTCACCCAAATAATACAACTAACCAAACTGTATTTTTTGAAGGAATTCTAAACTTATGAAAACAACCAGTCCAAATGTTGAGCAAAGGCTCAACGACTTTGCTGAAATGCGTGATTTGGGGCTAATCCAAAAACAGGGTGATTTTTACCCCTCGGTGCACTATCCACCGATTACCATGTACCCTGAAATCACCGAGGATGAGCTTTTCGCAGGCTACACCCTACCTAGCGATGGCTTATTTGATGTCTATGTACATATTCCATTCTGCTTAACCCGCTGTCTATTCTGTCACTACCCTTTAAAACTTGGAAAAGAACAAGGACCTGAAAAAGACAAATATCTATCTTCTTTAGATAAAGAAATGGCGCTGTACTGCAAACGCTTGGGGGTTGACCGGATTCGTGCGCGGTCTATTCTGGTAGGCGGCGGCACCCCGACTTTTCTGACTTGCGAGCAAATGCAGCGGTTTTTTAAATCACTGCATTTACACGTTGATATTCCCGAAGGCACCCAGTTTAGCTACGACGTTGACCCGAATACCTTGCTGGGTGAAGAAGGGCGTGAAAGGATGCAAATCATGAAAGACAATGGCGTCAATCGGCTGACTATCGGCTTACAATCCTTAGACGATAATATTCTACGGTTAATGAACCGGCATCATAACGCAGAACAAGCGATTGAATCTATTAAAGTATCCCAAGATATGGGCTTTCAGGTGAATATCGAGTTTATTTTTGGGTATCCCGGTCAAACGCTGGAAGGCTGGAATAAGGTTGTCGAAAAGGCGGTTACCCTGAATGTTGAAGAAATTCAATTTTATCGGCTTAAAGTCGAGGCCTATGGCGATCATCAAGGACCGATTAAAAACATTAAGGAAAAGCACCCGGAAAAAGTGCCTACCAATGAAGAGGCAATCATGATGAAACAAGCGGCCATTGATATTTTGGCGCAACATGGTTATCACGAAAATCTCAGACGGGTTTTTACCAGAAAACCTGAGCATTACTCACATTATGCGCATAACCAATGCTGTATGTTGTATGACGAAGTGGGTTTCGGTTTAACTGCTTTCAGTAGCCTTCGGGATCGCTTTGCGCTTAATACACAAGATTTTCAAGAATATTATGCCCTGATTGAAAGCGGCAAACTCCCTATTAACCGCGGGCTGGTTAGAAGCCGTGAAGAACAGCTGCGCTGGGCAATTGTTTTACCGCTTAAAAACCGCACGGTACGCAAACGGGACTATCTTCGTGCCACAGGAGAACCACTGGAGGGTAAATTTGCCGAAAAATTTGCGCTACTAAAAAAATATGGTTTAGTGGAAGAAAATGAAAAAGAAATCGGCTTAACTAAACTGGGTTGTTTTTTTGCTGACGAGGTCGCGCAGCAATTTCATAGTCCGGATTTCGTGCCATTTCCAGAATCCAGCTACGAAATGGGGCCGTTATCGCCTTTTAAGAATATAGCGCCATAAACTTAGCATCAGATTAATATTTATTAAGGGGCGTGCAGATTACCTGCACTTTATTAAGAGGTTAAGTGTACATGATTACTCAAAACAATCTGCTTAGGCTATTTTCGTTAACCAGCTTTTTTGTAGCAACGGCCTTGTCACTTTCAGGATCTGTAAGTGCTAAAGACTTTACGGAGATCCCGAGCAATATCCAAAATATTCCGGGGCCAATGGCGCATTCTGCACCGGGGGCAAGTGCCCCCGGTGCAGATCCTTTTCAGTTACTGATGAACAATAAAGCAATTCAGGAGGATTTACGTTTAACGGAGGCGCAACTGCATCACTTAGCCAGTATCAGTGGTAATTTTCGCACCCAAGTGGAAGAGTCTTCCTTTCGCTCTGAACAGGACATCCAACAACAAATCAGAACCGGTCAACAAATGATCAATCGCATTCTTGATCCTAGGCAAGTTGATCGATTTAGACAAATTATTTTACAAATTGAAGGCACTTGCGGGGTCTTAATGGATCCACAAGCATTACATCATCTTGAAATAGAACCAGATTCGGCGCAATTTCAAGAAATTGGCAGCATTTGCCATAACATGAACGATCAAATCCGTAACGCCGGGGAGCTTTCAAACCGAACGTATCCAAACGATCCCTGTTCAGCAATACCCGTAACCTGGAAACAATCTCAGGACATCAAACAGGTTGCATACCAGCAAATAACACAGCGACTAACAGCTAAACAACAAAATATATTAAATGAAATGCAGGGGCGTTTGTTGGTTATCCCTCCGCCATTTTGTAATACAAATCCTCCAAAAGGTAAGTACCATGAACGCAATAAGCATCGATAATAACTATTTTTATGACGCTATTAACCGCTTGCTCAATCAGCAGGTAGAAAAAGAAGATATTTTAATGCTCCTCGGTGCCACGGGCGAGGTTCAAAATATACTATTTGAACAGGCACGGGCAATTCGCTCCAAACATACTAACGATATTGTGCGCTTACGGGGCGTAATTGAAATTTCAAATTACTGCCAAAAAAGTTGTAACTATTGTGCTATTCGTGCGCCGAATAGCAATATGCAGCGCTATCGGATGACCCCAGATGAAATTATGGATATTGCCCGGCAAATTCGTGAGCTGGGTATTGAAATCATCTTTCTGCAAGCCGGCCAAGACCCGAAATGCGATGCAATTATGGAAGAAGTTATTCCTAAAATTAAAAAAGAACTGCAAGGAACGGTATTGCTGTGCCTGGGTGAAAAACCTAAAGAGGTTTATCGTCGCTATCGCGAATTAGGTGCTGACTCTTATATCCTGAAGTATGAGACCTCAGATCCCCTGCTGTATCAACAAATTGCCTTGACACCACTCAACAAAAGACTGGAGTGCGCCCGCTGGATACAAGAATTTGGCATGCAGCTCGGAGTGGGCAATATGATTGGCTTGCCGGGTCAGAGCTATGACAGCCTTGCTGAAGATATTTTACTGGGTTATCAAATGAAACCGGATTTTGTCAGTGCTTCGCCTTTTATTGCGAACCAGGATACACCTTATGAAGACGTCCCGACGGGGGATTTTAATATTACCTTAAACACCATGGCAATTAACCGGATTTTACATAAAACCAGTTTAATTCCAACGGTCAGCGCATTGGAAAAAATTCAAGCCGATGGGCAACTCATGGGTTTAAATGCGGGGGCAAATGTCATTACCATCAACTTTACCCCACCCGTCAAACGTGACCAATTTAAGATCTATTCCAAAGAACGATTCATTGTGAGCAGGGAACATGCCTCACGCATTATTGAAAAAGCCGGCCTTAAACTTAAAGCCGGGTAACCGGATAAATTGAGATACAGGGAGTGATTTTCTTCTATTCTAAAAGAAATTTACTGGTTAATATGCCAGTTATCCCTTTACAGGCTTTATTTTTAGCTTTATTAACCTTTAAATTTAGGATAAATAAATGAAAATTTTAACTACCGCCATTTTGGCAATATTGCCCCTTATAAGCAGTGCTGAGGAGATCTCTGATACGGACCTGAGAGCCTTAAGCCTGTTACCAGAAAACCAAACAGCCGGAAATAACCAGGATGCGCTTGAAAATGGCCTCTACAATACCCTAAACATCATTAAACGTAGCAATAAATCCATACAACCCAAAACAACAACCATAAACACCGACCCAAGCAAAATTGAGGCTTTGAAGGGCACTTATATTTTGTCGTTTCCAATTGGATCCAAAAACTATACCGACAAAATTATCATTGACCAGTCAAGCAGCCAATCAGATGGCGATATAATGGGTAAAGGTCTATATTTTGTTAATCAAAGTGGTTCCGGTGAACTGGTCATGTGTTCGTACGATCCGGGTACATGGGGAGTTTTAAATGGCGATTACATGTGTTTAACCGGCACGACCATTCTCCAGACGTTTGTATTTAAATTTTCCGGCGATACCATTACGGGCGGCTATTACGGCATCGGCTCCGATGCGGCTGAAGCGTCTTCATCTATACTTAAGTTGGATAAACCCCTTACTGGTAGCCGTATTGCGCTAAACCCACCTGCACCTCCTATTGTAACAACCCCTCCTGCCCCGCCGGTGGCTACAGCGCCTCCTGCCCCTGTGCCGGGAGCTAAAGATGAATTTATACCTAGCACGAGCCAATTAACCCTGTCCAACGTCAAAGTCGGAGCAGATTATTATTCCGCCGTCTTAAACTATGATGGCAATCTAGGCTTCAATCTCCTCAGCGCCTCGAAAACCCTCCCATCCGCATCGGGAGCAAGAAATGAATATGTGTCAAGTACTGGCAAGGTGAACCTGCCAAACGTCAAAGTCGGAACTGAAGAATATTCTGCTGTTTTAGCCCATGAAAGCAGTGTTCATTTCCGCCTGGAAAGCGCAGTCAGAACACAACCACCCTCAACACCAGCTCCAGTTCCTACCTCAGCGCCAGTTCCTACATCAGTCCCCACAGCCGCACCGGTTCCGCCACCGACATCAGCACCGACCGCATGCCCTCAGCCAACTCCGCCGCCTCCCGGATCAGGTGCACAAGGTACGCAACCAACCCCTCCACCGCCCGGTACGCCATGTCAGTAAGCGCCGAACTGGGGTGAAGTAATGGTTTAGCTTTTATTTTAGAACAGGCAGTAAACGTGGGGCACCATTTTCGGTACCCACTAAATCTGACTAACCAAATAAGGGCGCTAAAAAAGCAATATGTAAATGTTTCATAAGGCATTAAGCAGCGCCAAGGCAGCTAAATAAAACTGACCATAACAAAGCAATAACTTTATACAGCGCTTTCGATGTATCTAAAAATCATGTCTCTAACAGGAGTAAAGTAAAAATGTTGAAAATACCGGCTATAAATCAGCCTTTATCATTATTGAGTGTAGTGCTTCTCTGTCTGGCCGGATGCGCGACAACCCAAAACGATGCTGTGGAACACAAGCACAGCGAAAATCTTACCCAACCCTTGCCGCCTGTCCAACCGCCTCAAATACCGGCCAATCAGTATGGAAAAATGTCGATTGTGCATGTTGGCGGCAATGACACCTTTGCCATTACCCCTGATGGGCGCAGCGCCGGTAATCTGTTATTTAAAGCACTAACTAAAAATGATAAACATGCGGCTCTTCAGGCTATAGAAGTTTGGAATAAAATCATTCCCAAAGAAAATTATGGCGGTGAATATACGGCATTGCAGTGGTTTGCCAACTATTTTGTGGCAGAAAAAACGGTGCAGAAAAAAATGCTCGAAGATCCTTTCGTGGCGCAATTTTTTCATTTTTTTGCCGACAATCGTTATAGCGTGCTCAAGGAATACTTAAAACGCAAATACCACACCCAAGACATTGGCGATGAAGAGACATTTTTCGGGCAGACCCGCAAGGCGTTATTGGAAGATACGATTTTATTTAATAATCCGCGCCGCGAAGAATGGGAAAAGACCAGCAAGTTCATGGAGTTTATTGATCTTAAGCCTGGCCAAACAGTAGCTGATTTGGGGTCAGGCCCAGGCTACTTCACTTTTCGCTTTGCAAGAAAAGTAGGCCCATCCGGAAAGGTATATGCGATTGATACGGTTGAAGCGCATTTGAAAAATGTTACCCATACTGCTAAAAAAACCGCTATAAAAAATGTAGAAGTTGTCCATACCGATGGCCGGACGGTGGGTTTAGCCAATAAAAAAGTGGATGCAGTCTTCATGTGTTCCCTGTATCACAACATATATGCGATGTCGACAGAGGTTGAACGCACAGAATTAGTGGAGAGTGTCAAAAACGCCTTGAATGACGAGGGGGTTTTATACCTGCTGGATAATGGTCTGGTACCACCCAATACCCTGCCCTATCATGGCCCCTACATTGATAAAGAGCTATTGATAACTCAGTTGTCTGCCTATGGCTTTAAACTGATTGCTAATCAGCAACCTATTCCACAAAGATATTTACTGGCTTTCAAAAAAGAGCCAAGTGCTGCTATCAAAACGAATTAATCATCAACTTATTGATCAAAAAGGAGCCATAAATTGGATCAACAAGTCATCGGAAGTTTAGCTGCGCTGGGTTCGGCTGCAAGCTGGGCATTGGGCGCGATACTTTTCAAACAGCTTGGTGAGCATCTTCCCCCGGCTGCAATGACTTTAGCAAAGGGTGTTATCAGTACGCTGCTGCTGGGTTGCGTACTAACCTGGATAGGCTACGAAGCTGTTGATCAAAAAACTTTAGGCTTATTAATAGGCAGTGGCTTGTTAGGCATTGCCTTGGGTGATACTTTCTTCTTCGCGGCGTTACGCAATCTCAGCGCATATGTGGTGGTGGTGTTCTTCATGCTTGGGCAGGTATTAACAGCCCTTTTTGCAATCCTCTGGTTTGGCGAAATTGTTGCACCGCCTGCTATTGTGGGAATTGTCCTTACCATTTTCGGCATCACTTTAGTGTTGTGGTCTCAGTGTTGGGACGAAAAGGATCCCGGCGCATCAAATGTAACCGGTATTTTTTATGGCCTCCTATCCATGCTTTGCATGTCAGGATCGGTCTTAATTGCAAAACAGGCTTTAAACGTTACACCGACCATACAGGCAACTTTTATCCGCATGTTAGCAGGAATGCTGGGGGTTATGATTTTTAGCCTGTTTACTCGCCAAACCTTAGGATTTATTAAACCCTTTGCCAATGTTAAATTTAGTCTCCAGTTTCTGGTTTCAGTGGGTATTGTCACCTTCGGCGGATTCTGGTTATCCATGGTAGGCATAAAATATCTTGATGTCGCTATTGCGAATACCCTGAACTCTACTGAACCCTTATTCGCACTGCCTCTAGCCGTCATTTTTCTTAAAGAACGGGTCACCCCCTTGATTATTTTAGGCTGTCTGATTTCAATTTGCGGGGTCATTTTATTGACCGGCGGCTGGGTACCCAAAGGACTTTTAATATGAATACTGCGTTGGATGCTGAGCAATCGATATTATTTAGCGTTCGCGACCTTACTAAAGTTTACCGTAATGATGCCATAGAAGTGCATGCCTTACGTGGCATTGACCTGGAGCTAAAAACAGGGGAATTCATTGTATTACTGGGCCCTTCAGGCAGTGGCAAATCAACTTTACTCAATATTTTGGGTGGCCTCGATGCCCCAAGCGGCGGACAAGTATTATATCGGGGCGACGATTTAAGCCGTTTTAATGAACGCAAACGTACCGCATACCGGCGGGAAAGTATTGGCTATATTTTTCAATTTTATAATTTAATCCCCAGCTTAACCGCACGGGAAAACGTTGCTTTAGTCACTGAAATTGCCCCATCGCCACTTTCTCCAGAGGAAGCACTCACGCTGGTGGGGTTGCAAAACCGCATGGATCATTTTCCATCACAGCTTTCAGGCGGTGAACAACAACGGGTAGCCGTCGCCCGTGCGATTGCTAAAAAACCCGCGACCTTACTCTGCGACGAACCGACTGGGGCATTGGACAGCGCCACAGGGGTTATCGTTCTTGAAGCCATTCAAAAGGTGAGCCGGAAACTGAATACCACTACGGTACTTATTACCCACAATGCCGTCATCGCTGACCTGGCGGATCGGGTGGTGTTTTTCGCTAATGGTAAAATTTCTGAAGTGTGTAACAATACCCATCGACGTCCCGCCAGTGAGCTTATATGGTAGGTTTTAGGTAATGCACACCCTGGACAAAAAAATACTCAATGACTTATGGGGCATGCGCGGACAAGCATTTGCCATCATGCTGATTATTGGTATTGGGGTTGCCGTATTTGTCATGGCATTAGGCACAGTCGATTCATTGGAAAGCACCCGTCAAACTTACTATCAACGTTATCATTTCGCAGATATTTTTATGTCCGTTCGCCGAGCCCCTGAAACCTTGGTTCCCCGACTTAACACCATACCCGGTGTACAACAAGTTTCCACCGGGATCGCGCATAATGTAGTGCTTGATATCGCCGGAATTGACGAACCGGTTAATGGCTTAGTGGTGTCCGCACCAGAACACGGTGCAGCTTCCCTGAATAACCTGCATATCCGCAAAGGGCGGATGGTAAGGTCTAAAGCAACTGACGAAATAGTCGTCACAGAATCGTTTGCCAATGCTAACCGTCTGGTTCCCGGTAGCTTTTTCCACGCCACCCTCAAAGGTCAACGACGCAAAATGGTTGTGGTTGGGATCGCACTCTCCCCTGAATATGTCTTTTTCAGTGTACCGGGAACACTGGCGCCAGATGACCGCCGCTTTGGGGTGCTCTGGATGGATCGTGCGGTACTTGCTGAGGTTTTTGATTTAGATGGCGCATTTAATAATATTGCGCTCAACCTGCAGCCTAATGCTTCAGAAAGTAATGTTATACAACAACTTAACCGCATGTTACTGAATTACGGCGGGGTTGATGCATATGGCCGGTCAGATCATATGTCCCATGCGACTTTGTCCGGCGAAATTGCCCAGTTAAGCGCCAGTATCCATATTGCAGCGCCTATTTTTCTGGGCGTAATCGCTTTTTTAATCAATATGCTGATGCTCCGTTATGTCGAAACAGAACGGCAGCATATCGGGGTTTTGAAAGCGTTTGGTTATAGCAACGTCCAGATTGCCTGGCATTATGGAAAATTTGTCTTGCTGATAGTGACCGCCGGTGTCGCGATTGGAATAGCTTTTGGCATCTGGTTAGGGCGCTCGGTCACCGAAATGTATGCTGCGCATTATCATTTCCCCTTTTTGGACTATGTGTTAAGTCCTGTCGTGCTCATCGAAGCAGTAGTCACTTATGGCTTGGCGGGCGCATTAGGTGCTTTCGGCAATGTCCGGCGCGCCGCCCGGCTGGAGCCGGCAGTTGCGATGCGGCCTGCCTTGCCCCCGGTCTATCAAAGCAATCGGATTGAAACAGTTGGATTATGGCTTGCGCTTGATCAACCCACGCACATGATGTTACGCCATATTTTTCGTTGGCCCGGTCGATCAGCGATGACCTTACTTGGAATCGCCGCAGCAATGTCCACCTTTATTGTCCCGTTTGGCGTATCCGGTTCGGTTGGGCACATGATTGATACCCATTTCTTTCAGGCAGAGCGTCAAGATCTCACGGTTTCCTTCGCGCAGGAACGTCACAGCAATGCACTGATCGATTTGGTTAGCTATCCCGGAATTTTACACGCGGAAGGATTCCGTGCGGTTCTCGCCAAACTGCGGGCTGGAAATAAAGCGCGCCGCATTACTATCCTGGGGCGGCGTCCCGGAACGACTTTAACTCGTCCCCTGGATAAAAGTAGTAAGCCTATGCTGCTTCCAGAGAAAGGAGTTTGCCTATCCGCCTCGCTGGCAAAGTGGCTGGGGGTAGGCGTTGGCGATATAGTAGAGTTAGAGTTTCTGCAAGGTCGGCGCCTTACCCGCATGATTCCGGTAACTGCCATTACCGCCAGCTATCTGGGCATGACATTTTTTACCCTCAATATGGATCTGGCAACCTTAAATGAGTTAATGATTGAAGGCGATGTTATCTCAGGGGCTAACCTGAAAATCGATCCAACGGAAAAGCTTAATCTTTATAATAAATTAAAACAAACACCTTCGATTACCGGCGTAATTTCCCATACGGCTTCCTTGGCTACGATGCGCCGTTTATTACAGGAAACCCTAAAAATGACCGTCGTCAATGGCTTTTTTGCAGCAACTATTATCTTTGGGGTCATTTATAACAATGCCCGGATTTCGTTTACTGAACGGCGTAACGAATTTGCTACCATGCTGATGCTGGGTTATGGCCGCTTTGAAATCTTTTACATTGTCTTGAGTGAACTTGCCCTGCTGACTCTCATGGCCACGCCTTTAGGCTGTATTGGGGGATATGGCCTGTCCTGGCTACTAACAGAAGGGACAGCAAACGAAATATTTCGGATTCCGTTACACCTCAGCATTGATGCTTTTGGCATTGCGCTGCTGTTCACTTTCGGCTCGGTGGCTTTATCCAGTCTGGCGATATTACATCTTATTGCCCGGCTCGATATCGTAAATGTCCTGAAAACCAACGAATAACCCTTTTAATAGCCCTTCGTTAAATCGACTCATGAGCCGCAAACTGATCATTTTTATCATTGTTATTCCCCTGCTTGCACTGCTTGCCACATTACTAAGGCCGCGCCCCAGTGCGGTTGAGTTAGGCACAGTGACAAAAGGGGCATTACGGGTTATGGTTGAAAGCGAGGGACGAACGCGGATTAGAAACATCTATACCGTTTCATCACCGGTTGCCGGACGCTTACTCCGTACAACCCTCAAGCCTGGGGATTCGGTTAAAGCGGGAGAAAACCTTTTAGCCCAGATTGAACCGCCCAACGCTGACATATTAGATGTACGGGCTGTTGCAGAACGTGAGGCTAAAGTAAGGTCGTCAGCAGCGCTGTTGGAGCTGGCACAGGCTGAGGTAAACCGGGCGCTAGCGTCTCTTGATTATGCCCGGGCAGAATTGAAGCGGAATGAAGCCCTGACTGCCCAGCAGTTTTTAGCGCAGCAGCTTTTGGAAAAATCCCAATTGGACGTGCGTACCAAAGAAACTGAACTGGAGGTAGCCAAGAAAAATTTAAAATCGCGCCAATCAGAATTGGAAATGAACCGTGCATCCTTATTACCTGGGCATACTTCAAATAAGGCCGCTAATAGCAGTGGTATCGTAAAGGTTGTCGCGCAATTGTCCGGTAAGATTTTACGGGTTTTACAGGAAAGTGAAGTGTCAATTAAAGTCGGCACGCCCATCCTGGAGATAGGCGATGCAACGGATCTTGAAGTACTGCTGGAAATGTTATCAGAAAATGCCGCTAAAGTAAGGGACGGCGCGGAAACCCTGCTATCTGGCTGGGGGGGTAAAGTCCTGCATGGTCGAATAAGGCGGGTAGAGCCTTACGGCTTCACCAAGGTTTCTGCCTTGGGTATTGAAGAACAGAAAGTTAATGTCTTGGTTGATTTTATTGACCCGGTTGCAGATTGGCAAACTATGGAGCATGGCTATCGGGTTGATGCCAAAATTGTGGTATGGGAACGTAGTGACGCACTTAAAGTGCCTATGGGCGCTTTATTTCGTGATAAAAATGAATGGGCAGTGTTTCGCGTGACGCCAGAAAAAACCCTGGCGTTGCGGCAAATTAAAATCGGTCAATCCAATAATGAAGAGGCTGAAGTTCTTGAAGGTTTGGTGCAAGGGGATCAAGTCGTATTGCATCCAAGCGATCAAGTGCGGTCAGGTATGCCGGTTATCGAAGCAGATGGATCCTAACGCATGCGTAAAACCCTGATAAAACCCGTATTAAAAAACCCGGCGAACGTTTATCGGCTCAAACCCTCTTTGAGCTTATTCGACGCCGTATCCTTAATGGTCAGCATTGTGATTGGCGTAGGTATATTTGAAACAACCCCAGATATTGCGGCGCAATTACCTTCTATTACTGCAATATTCGGGGTCTGGATTTTTGGCGCTTTGCTTTCCTTATGCGGGGCACTTTGTTACGCGGAATTAATCGCTACGCATCCTGAAAACGGCGGAGACTATATTTACCTTCAGCGTGCTTTCGGGACATGGCTGGGTTTTGTATTTGCCTGGGGGCGTATTACCATTGTGCAACCGGGTATTATCGCTGCAATGGCATTTCCTTTTGCACATTTTACGATTAAAAGCTTAGCGCTTATTTTAAACAAACCGATAGGTGATGATGCCGTGCTGCCGGTCGCCATAATCGGTATATTAGCCTTAACCTTGTTAAGTTGCCTTGGTGGCCGTACCGGTACAAAACTCCAAAACGCCTTAACAGTGTTGAAAGTTTTTGGTTTGATTTTAATCAGTGCAACCGCTTTTTTAGCGCCCAGTGTCAATTCCGTGTCTCCCGTAATTGAAGATTCCTTCAATGGATTTGGCATTGCCTTAATCCTGGTTATGTTTACCTTTGGGGGTTGGAGCGATATCGCCTATGTAGCAGCGGAAGTAGAACATAACCAGCGCAATATTCCTCGTGCGATTATCGCCGCAGTCGTTTTAGTTACGCTGCTCTATCTATTCGCCAATACCGGATTTTTATGGGCATTAGGCCACAATGGCGTCGCTGTTTCAAATGCCTTGGCGGTGGATGCCTTACAGATGATCCTGCCGCATTATGCGCAAATTATAGTGGCTGCTTTAATTGCAATTTCTGCGCTTGGCGCTATAAACGCCATGCTGTTCACCGGGGCTAGAATTGGGCATAGCTTAGGCACAGATTTTCCGCCCTTTCGATGGCTGGCTATAGGCTATGGAACCAGCGCAGGGCCACTCGTGTCCTTGCTCTTTTTAAGCGCATGCAGCATAGGGATTCTCCTGATAATGGGTTCTTTCGAGCGCACAGTGGTTTACACCACCCCGGTAGTCTGGTTATTTTATTTACTCTCGACCCTGGCATTATTCATGTTTCGAAAAAAATCTACCGAAACGCGACTATTCTCAGTGCCATTCTATCCGGTAATACCCATCTGTTTTGCAATGGCCTGCCTGTACATGTGTTATTCAGCCATCGAGTATGATTTAACCGGCAGTTCAATTTCCATTGGAATTCTGCTCCTGGGAATACCGCTGTACACACTCGCTAAAAAACGCCCCCCTCATTAACCGGATCCACAAAGTTGATCATTAAACCCTTTAAATTTTTTTTAGCTGGCATTTTATTGGCTGCCTTTACAACCGCGAAGGCAGAGGATCTTATGCAAATTTACCAACTGGCGCTACGAAACGACCCCAAGCTGCAAGAAGCAGAAGCGAACCGTAATGCCATATTAGAAACGCGCCCCCAGAGCATTGCCAAGCTCTTACCAACAGTATCAGCAGCCGGTGAGGTCAACTATAATTCTGTGCTGTCAAAATTCAGGGAGTTTGAGCTCGGCTTTATCGCGGGGGGGCGGAATATTGATTTTTGGAACAAAACGGCCAGCGTTACCCTAACGCAGCCTTTATATCACCATGAATCCTGGGTGCAACTCGCGCAAGCGGACAACCAAATCGCTGAAGCAGAGGCCACCTATGCTGCCGAAGAACAAAATTTAATGTTACGCACCGCAAAAGCTTATTTCGACATCTTGCTTGCAGAGGACACCCTGGCCTTTTATCTCGCCGAGCAACGCGCCATTTCCCGCCAGCAAAAACAAGCTAAAGCGCGCTACGATGTTGGTTTTAACAGCATTACCGATGTAAATGAAGCACAAGCCAGTTATGACCAAGTTGTTGCCAATACGATTGCCGCTAAAAACGACCTGGAAAATGCTAAAGAAACCCTACGGGAAATAATCGGCAATTATTCCGGCAGTTTATCCGGCCTTTCTCCAGACACCCCATTTAATAGCCCACAACCAAACGATATCAAAAACTGGAGCGCCCAGGCGCTAAAAAATAATTTAACGATTATTGCAGCTGAAAATAACGCGGAAGTAACCAAAAAGAATATTGACTTAAAATACTCCGGACACCTACCCTCGTTAGACCTTGTTGGTACTGCCGGTATCCTGGATACTGACCGTCCGTTTGGAATCTCCACGGAGTATCAAGTCATTGGCGTTCAACTCAAGGTTCCCTTATTTGCAGGCGGGAGTGTAAACTCCCAAGTCCGGCAAGCGCAGCAACAACTGACAGCCGCCCAAAGCAAATTGGACGCGCAACGCCGTGCCGTCAACCGGCAAGTCAAAAACGCTTTTTTAGGCGTCAATTCAGCCATGAATCAAATTCAGGCACTTAAAGCGACCGTCAAATCCTCAGAAAGCGCCTTAAAAGCAACCGAAATGGGCTTTGAGCTTGGCATGCGTACCATGGTGGACGTGCTCACCGCGCAAAAAAACCATTATAGATCCCTGCGCGATTACGCCAAGTCCAGCTATGATTACATCATCAATAGCCTGACCCTAAAGCAATCTGCCAGTATTTTACAATTGGAAGATTTAGCCTTAATCAATCATTGGCTAAATAAGGAGGCTAGCCGAAACTTAGATAAAAATAACGCAACTGACTGAGATGGCTAAAATTTTTGTGCCAAACCAAAAACATTATTTATTCGCTTTCTCTAACGCCAACAATTGCGTTTTTATCGTCATAAAATCCCCGGCGATTTTCCCGCAATAGCCACCCATGCCTGATTTGGCAACCACCCGATGGCATGGGATCACCAGCGTATAAGGATTATCCCGGCAAGCGTTACCCACTGCCCGCGCCGCCGAGCCGATATTTTTAGCCAGCTCTGCATAGGTGATGGTCGTGCCGTAAGGGATTTTACAAAGCTCGGTCCAAACCCGATTACGAAATGCCGAGCCTTGTTTTAATAGCGTTAGCGTGGTGTTTACTTGGGGATTTAACCAGGGGTGGATAAAATTAGATGTTTTAGGCGAGGGCGTTTGCGGTGATTGGACGTCTACCGGTAAATGCTGGTTCCAAGCGATGTCAGTAATAACATCCGCTTGACGGGTAATGGTTAAAGTGCCGACCGGCAGTTGCAAAGTTTCAATTTCTTCAGGGTCTGCGCATTGATCTACCCAGTGGATGTTAAAAGACATTGGGTTTTACCTCGTATGCTGTGGTTATTATTGGCTATTTTAACGCCCTCATTCAATTTCCCCTACCGGCGCTGCAAAAGCATCCGCTACTAAGCCCTGAACATTACTCCCCGTCAAGGTTTGTAGAAAGGCTATTAAATCCTCCATTTCCTGTTGTTGTAGATGTAAGGGCTTTATTAACGGATCAAGATTTTCATTGGCCACCCCGCCCTGATTATAAAAATTAACTACGTCCCGTAAGTTTGCCAGCGAACCGTTGTGCATGTAAGGCGCCGTTAAACTGATATTGCGCAGTGATGGGGTTTTATAGCGCCAACGATGGGCGGGGTTTTGGGTGATTTCATATTGCCCCAGATCATTGCTTTTAGTTTCTGCAACCGATTGAATCGCAACAGAGGTTACGTCCGCGAACACACCGGGGGCAATCTGTATTTTGCTGGTTTCAGGCGCTTTCGCCATGGACTGGGCGTAACCAATGCCGGTATTATGCAACTGTTGATCGGTGAACAAGGCGTTTTGTTGGGTAACTGTATGACAGTTGGCACAACCTGCTTTACCTGTGAAAAGCTGATAACCCCGCTGCGGGGCTGGACTGATCGCGGCAGCCTCTTTGCCATACAACCAGCGGTCGAAAGGGGAATCTGCGGCATTTAAGGTACGTTGGTAACTGGCAAGCGCCATCCCGAGTGTTTCCATCCCTACCGGACGGTTAAAGGCCAATTCAAACAAACCGTTATAGTCAGCAGTATTCTGAATTTTTTCAATAACATAGCCTATAGCGGGATTAGCCATTTCATTATGCGCCAATAACGGCCCCCAGACCTGCTGCTCCAGGGTGTTTTCACGCCCATCATGAAACAGTTTTTGGGCATAGGCAACATTGTAAAGAGTTGGTGCATTGCGCCGCACACTGCGCCCCTCGACACCCACGGAAGTCGCCAGTTCATTACTGGTAAAGCCCTGTTCCGGGATATGGCATATCGCGCAGGAAAAAGTGTTATTAAAAGATAAGCGTCGATCATAAAATAATTTACGGCCTAAGCTGATTTTCGCTTCTGACAGTAAGTTAGTATCTGGAACAGGCAGCGGTGGTAAGCCTAAAATTGGTTGACGGGCGGTTGCCAATAAATCCATGGCTTGACCTTTACGGGCAGAAAGGGCTATGGATTGGGTTTGGTAATTCTGTTGTTCGTAATGGTCTTTATTATCGCCCGCTGCATATAAGCTGGCATTACCCAGGTTTGATTCAGGGGCGTCAGACGATACCCTGGATTTGGGTTGCTGCGCTTCTGCTAACAGGGTTTTTATATCGTTAATCAAGGTGTCCGGATGTAAAAAGGACACGCTATATATGTTGCGTAACCGCTTTTGTTTGTCGATTAAATACACACGCAAAATATGTGAAAAAGTACCCGTAAACTTGCCTTCGGCATCGTAAACTTTCTGGGTATTTTGCGGATAATGCTCCAGAATCGGTTGTAATTCCCGTTCAGAACGGGTAGTTAAAAATTGCCATTCCACACCGCTGCCCTGTAATTCTTTTGCGTAATGGCGCATTACCTCCGCTGAATCATGCTCGGGGTTAAAGCTTAAGGTCACAAGCCTTAAGGCATTAGCCAGTGCCGGTTCTTTTTGTAAGCGGGTTTTGATTTGATGCAAGACCATAGTGGCTAACGGACAGCCATTGACATCACTGCAGGTAGAATAAATAAAGCTTAACAGGACGATTTTATCGCCCATTAAATCATATAAAGCCTGGTCTTTATTATCGGTGTTAACGACCCGGCCATCTGCCGCCACGCCTAACCCCGGTAGCTGATAGCTTCCAGGCGTCGGCGCGGTATAGGGCAAAGCGCTATAGCCTGGTGCCAATTCGGTCTGTTTGGTTAGTTGTGTATTATCAGCCCATGCTGGCAAAAGCAGGTTACTTTGCAAAAATACCAGTAAAAAGATGATTCGTTTTAAAGTGTGCATCAAGATGGTCCGAATGGCAAAGCAGCAGGGGTAATGGCGAGAAAGAAACCATCAAGCACAGGGATAATTATTAAATGGCTTTCCGACACCGAATGCGTCCGGTTTTCTTTGGCGTGTAAAAATCAACTTGATCAATTCAAAACGATGACGCGCAATACAAGATAATACTATTTTTGAAGCGATGCCGTTTAAAATCGATTCTTTATGTTTTTAAATTCAATATATCGGGTTTGCTTAACAATATTGAAAAAAACCGCCCATTATTGTTAAGCAGCACGTATAAATCTGTTGATTTTAAAATCCCTGTCAAAAACGATTAAGCACATCTTACTTTATACTAGACGGAGGTATTAATGAACGTCCCAGACTCTAATAAACCTGCCTCTTTAAGGCGGGAACTTAATTCGTTTAAGCCCTTCTGGTCAAGTTTTGAAACATCATCATAATTTTTAAAAATATCTTGCAATGACTGTAAGACATTAGCATCTATACTCGTATTATTAAGGGCTTGTGTGGAATTTACAGTATTCGGTTTAGAAGGCTCTGTAGGCGGTTGTCTATTTTCAATATTGCCGCTCGGCGGTGTTACCGGTTTACTGGGTTTCACGGGTTGGTTAAAAGTTGGCACACTATTAATGTTCATAATGACTCCTTAAAATTAAGCAATTTTGGCTAGTTTACGCTTTGGGTTTTACGCTAATTAATGGGGTTAATTTAAGCCATACCGATAAATAGAGTATGGTATTTGTTAACAATATCAGCGCACTTTGAGTATAGTAGCTTTTAAAATATCTACAACAAAACCCCAAAGAGAACTTTTTCAAAATTCAAGGGCACATTATCTTACCTGGGCTCTGCGGCGAATGACTTATTTGATTAAAAGTTGCTCACCGCAAAACTGCCAGCCCTGACTCAACGTCCGCATTTTGTCCGCGGTGGCGTAAAAAATGATCCATTAATATGATGGCTAACATCGCTTCAGCAATCGGCGTAGCCCGTATGCCGACACACGGGTCGTGACGGCCTTTAGTCACTACCTCAATCGCTTCGCCCCTGACATTAATGCTCCTACCGGGTAAATGCAGGCTGGAAGTCGGTTTTAAAGCGATACTGGCAACTATATTTTGCCCACTGGAGATACCGCCCAAAATACCGCCGGCATGATTGCTTAAAAATCCCTCTGGGGTAATTTCATCCCTAAACTGAGTACCTTTGCTGTTGATACAATCAAAACCATCACCAATCTCAACGCCTTTTACGGCATTGATGCTCATCATGGCATGGGCAATGTCGGCATCCAGCCGGTCAAAAATGGGCTCTCCTAATCCTGGCGGCACGTTATTGGCAACGACGACGATGCGCGCACCGATGGATTCCCCCTCTTTGCGTAAGGCATCCATATAGCTTTCCATTTCAGCGACTTTATCAACGTCGGGGCAAAAAAACGGGTTATTACCCACCTCTTCCCAGTCAACCTTATCAATCGTGATCGGGCCGAGTTGTGACAAATACCCCCGGATTTCAATATCGGCAATTTGTTTGAGATATTTTTTGGCGATTGCGCCCGCAGCGACACGCATGGCGGTTTCACGCGCAGAGGAACGCCCGCCACCGCGGTAATCACGAAAACCGTATTTGTGCTGGTAAGTGTAATCGGCATGTCCGGGTCTGAATGTATCAGCAATGTTGCTGTAGTCTTTAGAACGTTGGTCGGTATTTTCAATCAATAAACCGATAGGCGTACCGGTGGTTTTACCTTCGAATACGCCAGACAGAATTTTAACTTCATCCGCTTCCCGCCGCTGGGTGGTATGCCTTGAGGTGCCCGGTTTACGGCGATCCAAATCATTTTGTAAATCTGCTTCGCATAAAGGCATCCCGGGTGGGCAGCCATCAACGATAGCGCCCAAAGCCAAACCGTGACTTTCACCGAAAGTGGTAACGGTAAATAATTTACCAATAGTATTCCCTGACATATTAAATAGTGGCCTCTTCAAAAAGGGAGTGATACTGCATAACTTGCTCAGCGGTCAGTAAAAACACCCCTTCACTGCCACGCTCAAATTGCAACCAGTAAAAAGGTACGCCCGGAAACAGGTTTTGTAAGGTTTCCGCACTGCTGCCAACCTCCACCACTAAAATACCCTGGGGGCTTAAAAAATCCCGTGCTTGGGCTAAAATCCGTAACACTATATCCAAGCCAGTTTCTCCACCCGTAAAGCCCATTTCCGGTTCGGCATGAAATTCTGCCGGAAGTTGCTGCCATTCACTAATCGCCACGTAAGGGGGATTGCTAACAATAATGTCATACTGTGCCGGAGGCAAAGCTGAAAACAGATCGGATGTCCACAGTTGCACCTCCCCTTCCAGCTCGTGTTTAGCCACATTAATCGCAGCCACTTCCAAAGCATCTGGAGACAAGTCCACCGCATCAACCTGTGCTTCCGGAAAGGCATACGCACAAGCAATAGCAATACAGGCACTACCGGTACATAAATCCAAAACCCGTGTGACTTGCGCCGGATCTACCCAGGGGGAAAATTGCTCTTGAATCAATTCGGCGATAGGGGAACGCGGCACAAGCACGCGCTCATCCACATAAAAAGGTAAATTTGCAAAACGGGCATCTTGCGTAATATAGGCAGTCGGTTTGCGGCTGCTAATGCGCAGCTCAATGACCTTCAGTAGTTGTAGCCGCTCAGCGCGCGTTAAATGCGTTGCTATGTAATAATCAACCAGATCATAAGGTTGATGCAAGGTATGTAGAACCAGCGCCGCAGCTTCATCTAATGCGGTGGTATTACCATGACCAAAAAATAGTCCCGCCTCGGTAAAACGGCTGGCGGCCCAGCGGATAAAATCACGAATGGTGGTTAAAGAAGTTAAAACATCGGCACTATCGATGGTCATGTTGTGAGCCGTAAGGGGTAAAAGTTAATTAAAAGGTAAATTTTAAACTAAACGCCCTTCACAAGTATGAATAATCTATAACCTATCAACTTATCCGAGCCAAGATTATGCGCTAATTGGATAACAGACTTGAATATCTATTTGATCCTTGTTATAAACCATTCAAAAGCCATAAAATTACAACACAAGACATTAATTATTATTGGCTTACAGGATAAAATCCATTTTAACTAGGAGTATGAATCCCGTGGACATTAAAATCCCTATTATCATACAACCCCTGATAACTGAACCTATTAACGACACCTTTGCCGTTACTCCAGTTCCTGTAATAACGCCTGTCGCAGCAATTAACCCTGATACTTATAGTGCAGCTGGGCATCAGCAGCATTGGCTGAATGCAACGTTGCGGCAATTATTGCCACAACAGACATCCCCGGCATTATTGTTAACACATATACTCCAAGATTTGCCAACTATCCTAAAGAATGACCACCTACCCCCAGCATTAAAAATCCTTTTACAAAACCTTATTCAAGCCATCCCGCAAGCACAGGATTTAACTAAACCGCAGATGCTGGAACAAACCATTCAAACATCCGGTTTGTTTTTAGAAGCTACTCTTTTACAACAGATGAGTGAAAGAACACCTTCCTTCTTACAACAAGACTTTAAGGCAAATTTACTTAAGCTAAAAACGGCGCTTGAGCAACTCACACACCCGCACGGTAACACAGCAACCGAATCCCCAGCAGAATTATCGCTATTGACCGACTTACATAAAAACACCACCGGCGCACTTAACAAAATCCTAGTAGACCAATTAGCATCCTTACCTAAAGAGGATCCAACTAAACAAGTGTGGTTTATCGAAATTCCATTTTTAGCTCAAACCGGAACCGACATCCTTAAACTTGAAATAGAACGGGATACCCACAATACAAGTACTTCAGAAACTGATCAAGCCCCTTGTTGGTCGGTAACCCTTACTATCACAACGCCAGGGCTTGGTAAGCTTTATTGCAAAGTCAGTTTTAGCGATAACACGCTAAATACCTATTTTCGTAGCGAAGACGATCATACCTTAAAAATGATAGAGCAGAGTATCGCGCAATTACGCGCGCGGTTTGAAGCAGTAGGCTTAAAACCGGGGCATATTGATGCGCAAAAAGGACAATTAGCAAAACAGCTGTCAAACAAACTCCATCAGCACTCTTTAATCGACGATAGAGCCTAACCGTTATCTATTCATTAACGCTGGGGTTATAGCGCGGTTGGTTGGGGTGAGAAACGACCCCCCAACGCAACGCTAACATTGAATATTGGGGTTCACAAGTTCACCCCAACTTACGGCCCTTTTCTATTCCACTCGCCCGCCCGATATGCTTTGATGCTCGCCTGATAGCGGGCAATACATAGGTTTGCAACATTAGGCAGACTGTGTCGTATTGCTTAATGAGCGAATCGCGTCTCCGCCTGGTTCCATGTAGACATAGCGCGTATCGCCCCACAGATGTACGACATGGCCGGTAAGGGGGTCGGCAAATCCCGAAGACGTGTGCCCGAAGGCAGTCCCTCCCATGCCGATCAGGAACACCTCAGCGGCAGCACGCAAAAAGTCCCAGCCTTTCTTACCCTCAGCCACATTGCAGCCGTTGAAGTAGAGTTTGGTGCCGGCCTGAAAGATCGTTTCGTAACCCCGACCACTAAGCGACCGCATCCAGCGCGCGTCTATGCCGTCGTCGCCAAACACAATCATACCCGGGCTGCCATGAGTCTCGAACAAGACACGATTGAAGTGCCAACCCGACTTGACGATCCCATCTAGGTGATCGACTAGCTTCAACGCGCCGCCAGTCACTGGTACAACCGCCTGCGCGTCATTGCGCTTGGTCATTAAGTTCATTCTCCAGTCATCGTCATCGTAGATATGTAACAGGCCCATATTTGTACTCCTAATAAGAAATTATATAGTTCACGCCATGCTTAACTTTTCTAGTCCTTTGATTTTTTCATAGCGAGATTTCTACTGCCACAGTTTTAGATAATTATGGTGGTAGACAAATCAATCGGTTAAAAATAAAGTCGAGCATGGCGTATAGTCCTATCCGTCATACCATACTATTTTGGATGATAGAAAAATAGCCACAGCGGGTGTTTCATACTTTAAAGCCGAAAACATTGGACAAAATGATTCATTTTGTCCAATTTTAAGAAATAAGCTATTGGTTTTTAAAAGGTCAAAACCACCGATTTTCAACCGGTCAGCTATTGTTCTCTAAACTAAATAAACGCCACCGGATAACTATAAATTTATTCTCAATAAAAATCTGTGAACCATTTCACAAAATGAAAATATTTTATATTGCCTACAAACAATACACCCAGACCGGTTGCCTTCCCAGAAATACCCCTTTAAAACCGGCTACGGCAGTTTTTGTTTCGCATAACGCCTTTTATGCAAAAGGCTTGAGTGGGATGTCGTCGCTCATTAACTTATATGGGGCCAATGAAAGCAAAATAAACAAATTTTGTCGCACCAAGGGTAGGTTTTGCAGCGTTGCGCAGACCCCATGAAATCGAGGTATTGCATGTTGCAAATACCAGTAGCAAAACGGAACGCCTTTCTAACCCTGTTTAGCGCAACATGATTTATATTGCTGGATTGCTGAGCATTTGAACAGACCGTAAGC
>JBEBJQ010000157.1:0-3848 GCA_040079795.1 Methylococcales bacterium | reverse complement strand
ACTTAAACCTATGTAGATAAAGGTCTGCAAGAAGATGTTTTGTTGACTCTTTCACCACCATATTAGACGCCCCTTTCGAAAGATTGGGGCGTTTTTTTATACTGATTTTCTCGATTAGTAGCCATCTAGTAGCCATAAACCTAACTATATCACTTTTTTTAAGGGGTTTGCTGGCGTATTATAGAGTCCACACTTTAAACATACATACTTAATTAATATCTATTTTTAAATCAATTTAACAAAAACAAAATACGAAGGTTTTAAATGACCATTGAAATTCAAAGGCTTGTTTCAGAACTCACGCCTACTAATACTGTACTTTTTTTTGGAGCTGGTGCAAGCGTAGCATCGCATGCACCTTCAGTTTCGCAACTATTCAACTCCTTCAAAGAAACTTTCAATCAAGACTATGATGGCTACACATTCAGAGAATACACTGGAATTATTGAAAACAGATTTACACGCAATAGACTTATAGAAGAGTTAAGAAAATCATTTAAAGGAATTAAGCCAACAGGAAGCCTTTTAAATTTACCTCTATATGAGTGGAAGTCTTTATACACAACTAATTACGATACATTAATTGAAGAATGCTATATCAAGCAAAAAAAAGATTTAACAACATACATTTCAAATTTTGACTTCACGACGAATACCAATCCAAATGCAACCAAACTTTTTAAACTGCATGGATCAATAAATAGTGATACATGCGATGGTCATTTAAGTCGCATGATAATCACTGACACTGACTATGATCACACTCAAACATACCGAGAAGGCTTATACGATCGCTTCAGAGCTGATTTGTATGGTGCGAATCTAATAATAATTGGTCATTCTTTGGCTGATGAAGACATTAAAAGTATAGCTAACCGTGCTGCTGAAATTTCAACAAAAACAGAAGGTGTTGGAAAAGTCACTTTGTTAATGTATACAGAGGACATACCAAGAGCGGAGCTATGGGAACAACGTGGGTTTCAAGTATGCTTTGGAGGACTAGATGACCTTTTTTCTGCATTAACACAAAAACTTCCATACAGCACAACTGTATTTAAAGATACTTCCAACCCTCTTGATTATGCGCCAATACTTCGATCAATGACAGTTGAAGTGAATCATGCTTTATCAGGTACTTCCAATATAAACAGCATATTTAATGGTTGGCCTGCATCATATGTAGATATTCAGGATGGATTAACCTTCAAAAGGTCACTATCCAACACAGTCGATACCTTTCTAGACAAACCAGATTCACTTTGCTCCACAATTCTAGGAGCAAGTGGCGTCGGAAAAACTACAACAGCACGACAGATCAACTTAGCTCTCTCACTAAAAGATTATATTTGCTGGGAACATAAAGTAGATTTTGAGCTTATAGCAAGCGAATGGGCTAATATTGCTAGAAGACTAAATAAATCGTCTGCAAAAGGTGCTCTATTTATTGATGAAGCCCACTTACACTTACATCAAATCAACTTACTAGTAGATATCCTTCATTCTGAGCATATTTTTGATTTAAAGCTGATTCTAGTCAGCTCAAAGAACCACTGGAATCCAAGAATTAAAACTCCTGCCATTTATAAAAGTGGCCACGAATTCTCCTTGGGGAAATTAAGATCAGAGGAAATTGACGGGCTACTTAATCTTATTGATTCAAAACCCGCAGTTCGTGCATTAGTAGAGGATTCTTTTACTGGATTCTCGCGATACGAAAAAAGAAGGCGGCTTGTTGATCGTTGTGAAGCTGAAACTTTTGTTTGCTTAAAAAATATATTTTCATCAGAAAAGTTTGATGACATTATTTTAAGAGAATTCGCGAGCTTAGATACGCAGTACCAAGAAATTTACAGAATAGTTGCAGCTATGGAAAGTTCAGGTATAAGAGTCCACAGACAGCTTATAATCAGACTCTTAAACATTCCTGCCTCATATGTAAATTCAGCACTTACGAACCTCACTGATATTATTCATGAATATACAATCAATGAACGAGAAGGTATATATGGATGGCGTGGTAGACACTCGGTAATTGTTTCACTTCTAACTAAATATAAATATCAAGAAATCTCAATGTTTATTGAGCTTTTTGAACGCGTTATTGATGCAATTTCGCCAACATTTGATATTGAGATTAGAACTATTCGTGAATTATGTAATATTGATACAGGTTTACCAAGAATCCCTGATAAAAACATTCAAAATAGACTGTTACGCAAGATGATGTCAGTCGCGCCAGCTGAACGAGTTCCTCGCCATAAATTAATTAGAAACTTAATCGAGATGGGTGACTTCGAAAAGGCTGAAGGGGAAATAAGAATTTTTGAAAAGGACTTTGGTCGGGATGCTCCTGTTACAAGATATCGCATTAACATTCTTATAGGAAGAGCACTTCATTCGGTAGGAATACTAGAAGAAGATAGGATCGCCATACTTTACCAAGCCAGAGATGCATCAAAAATAGCACTTGCTAAGTTCCCAGACAATAAAACAATTTTAGGTGCCTATTGCGAAGTTGGCATCCAAATTTATAGAAAAAATGCAGACTTCTCAGTTTACGACGATGGGATGAAAGAGCTAAAAACTGCCGAGGTGAGAATAGGTGATCCTGATATAAGTGCTCTAATAAGTAAGTATGAGCGAAGACTTTCAGGTCAAGCAATACATATTTCTGAAACACAATCGCTCGAAGGAGTTGCAGTACAAGCACATGAAGAAACACCTGAGTAATTGTGCTTAACTGTCTCTTGTATCCAGTCTAGGGTTTTAGTGAAAAACGACACATAGTTCATACAAACATTAAGTGCTTTCACAAGAACCCTAGAAAAGATGTATCAACGTCGAAACTTCACACTTTTACTCACCATCTGATACCTTTCTATAAGCTTCACGAGCTGCCTCTTTTTCGCTATCGGTAGAAGGTGATTTTTCGTTATTATTTAAGGTATTAACCCGTGTAAGGCGTACCCGTTTACGGTACGCCGTATGTTGAATATCCCCATTCGGCGTACTGCTTCGCGAGTCCGCCTTACTCAGCAAGCAAGCACAGCCTCGATGCAGTGAAATGAAATCTAGATAACTCCTCATTATCCTTGATTCTCGCTTTTCTTCATCAAAGCTACACGTGTAATTTTTATTTTAAACATGCCCTGCAAGCCAATATCCATGCGCCTTGCAGGCCTGTTTATTTCGACTTATCTTTTAATCATACAAAACCAATGGGTTCATTGGCTGGCGCGGTAGGGTTCATTCACTCTCGCACCATGTTCAGTAAATACAAAAGGGAGCGTTTTAGAAAACTTCAGCCTTTTCGTCAGCGGTGAGCTGAAACATAAAATCTTTTGACCACGAATTGATAATACACGTGTGCTAATTGCTTCTATAGATTGAAGTTCAGAAGGGTGTGCAAAATATTTCACCTTGCATACTGTATTTGAGCTAATTGCATTGGTGGGCAAATAAACCCATTCCCCCCTAAAAAAACTAAAGGCAAACTAAAAAAGTTCCGCTTATATAGCATCGCTCCAGTTTAATATGGCGAGACACTTTCATTGCTATGATAAATACCCCAGAAGGCGCTTAGATACTGGCTCGCAGAGCATAGTTTTGACTAATGAAGCGCGCGTACGTGAGAAGCTTACAACCCATTATCGCGCTAACATCTCTTTTGCATGTTGGCGCGTGGTGTCGGTAATTTCAATGCCGCCTAGCATCCGTGCAATTTCTTGCACTCTAGATTCTTCATCTAGCACGGCGATGGTACTTAAGGTTTGCCCGTCAACTAAGGCTTTGCTAACGCGTAAATGATGGGTGCCTAAGGCGGCTACTTGTGGCAGGTGGGTGATGAC
>JBEBJQ010000068.1:0-22572 GCA_040079795.1 Methylococcales bacterium | reverse complement strand
AACGACATTGCTGGAGCAGTTTTTAAGCACTATTTTGCACCCAGAATTGCTGGTGCTGAGCGCCTGCTGTTTGCAATTGGAAGCAGCAACAGAACCCTTTTTGCCCCTGTTGGAAAGTCTGGCACAGCAGTGCCGGACAGCCTACGGTAATGGTTTGGTTGATTGTTTACATCGGGTTGCGCCGACTTGGCTATATCAAATGCTGAATGTGTTGCACCCGGAGCAAATAGCGACACTTTCCCCCAAGGTCATGTATAACAATTCCGGGCGGATGTTACGGGAAGGCGCTGATTTCATTGAAACCTTGGGGGAACAAAAGACCTTTATCCTGATCCTGGATGACGCCCAGTGGAGCGATAGCTTCACTTTAGATTTGGTTAGTCTGTTGATGGCGCGCAACTCAGCAGCTAAATTGCTCGTGCTGGTCAGTTACCGTTCCGGTCAAGACAATCCTAACACCCGGAGGCTTAAAGCAATGGAGGATGAGTTATGTCACCGTGGTTTAGTAAAGGGTATTTCTTTACGAAAAACGGCAATGCCGGACGGCTTGAACCGTCAGGCGGTTGAATCAACGCTTGATGAACAGTTTAAAAATCCCGGGATTGAAGATAGGCGACTTGCCAATTTTGGACGGCGCAAGGCTGATGCGGATCGGCATTTTTTATCTTTGGAGCGACGACGTGTCGATAGCGTTTTTTTGGGTAATTGATTTGGCTTATAGTTCATAAGGTAGGCACTGGAGCGGGTCGGGGTTTGTAAACCCGACTAACAGACTTCTTGCCAGTTCATATTAGCTCACCTCTAAAAAATGCACTTACAACCTCACTCACCACGCGCTCATAAATGTCATTCACCGACAGCCTTAAATTAACAACGAAAAAGGTCTCCTCATCACCCATAAAATAATGTACTGTGACACCCAGCTTTCGCCCCTAATTTTGTTCCCAAGCTTTTTGGGCTTTTTCAGATAACGATTCTATAGATTCGTCTAACCAAAGTTTTTTTTGCCATTCGGTATAGTCGAATTTATCGCGTTTAATTAACATGATAAAACGCTCCGCATCAACCATTCCTAAATTTGAGAAAATGGAATCAAAGCCGCTATTGATAATTTCGCTATCTGTTCTCATGGGTTTGTCTCTTCTTGAATGAATGTCAACGGATTAATGACACTAAGCTCAGTTATGTTTCGGGCAATTTTTATTAGTTGCTTGTCAGTCGTTATAAAATAATTAGCCCCAATTGAAACGGCACAAGCACAGTGCAAAGCATCTTTAGTGTGAAGTCCAATGGCTTGATAAATTTTTGCCTGTTCAGTAATTTCTGCGGATGCGTCAACAAAATGGCTGGCATGGTCTTTCCATTTTCTTATTTCATGCTTGCGATTGATATAGGGGTTTTGGTCATTTTCATATTGCAGAATATATGACCAAACCAACTGATACCTGCCCGTTAAGATATTGTCTTGAATAAACAATTTTGCTTGAGTTTCCAAGAATATATTGGCATGAGATTGCTCGTCATAAGGTCGATTAAAGCAGCAATTATCCAAATAAATCAACATGACTCATATTTCCAATCGGATTATATATTTGAATCAATACCGCGCATAGATAGTACAGACATATTTGCCACACCAATAGAGCCTTGGTTGCGTGGTGATAGCATATTATGGCTGCGCCTTTTTATGTTCCGCCGCTGCTTTAATGAAGCCTGAAAACAACGGATGGCCTTTTCTAGGCGTAGAGGTAAACTCAGGATGAAATTGGCAGGCCAAAAACCACGGATGGTTCGGTAGCTCAATCATTTCCACCAAGCGACCATCAATAGATTTACCGGAAAAGCGCATACCTGCCTGTTCCAGTTTCTCCAGATATTGGTTATTAAATTCATAACGGTGACGATGACGTTCGGTGATGACATCTTTTTGGTATAGCTTGAAGGTCAATGAATCGGGCTGCAAGCGACATTTTTGCGCGCCCAAGCGCATACTGCCGCCAAGGTCGGTATTGGCATCACGGATTTCCAACTGTCCGTCTTTATCCATCCATTCGGTGATTAAGCCAATCACGGGATGCGGCGAAGTGGGTAAAAATTCAGTGCTGTGCGCGCCTTCCAGTTTTACGACATTACGGGCATATTCGATAACCGCAACCTGCATGCCTAAGCAAATACCGAGATAAGGAATGTTATTTTCCCGTGCAAAACGGGTGGTGGCAATTTTGCCTTCAACACCGCGTTCGCCAAAACCGCCGGGCACTAAAATCGCATCCAAGTCTTTTAGCTTTTGTGTGCCTTCGTCTTCAATCAGTTCTGAATCCATGTAACGGATTTTAACTTTGTTGCGCGTACGGATACCTGCGTGAATCAAGGCTTCATTGATGGATTTGTAGGCATCGGAGTGATCAACATACTTACCGACCACACCGACAACGACTTCCGTTTGCGGATGATCCAATGAATCCACGACTTCTTGCCACTCTGATAAATCCGCAGGGGGCACATCCAGCCGTAATTTATTGACCACCAAATCATCTAGGCCTTGCTCATGCAACAACAATGGAATGCGATAGATAGAATCGGCATCGACCGCTGAAATAACCGCTTTTTCAGTGACATTGGTAAACAAGGCAATTTTGCGGCGCTCGCTCATGGGTAAGGGTTGCTCGGAACGGCAAATAAGAATGTCTGGTTGAATACCGATTGAACGCAGCTCTTTCACCGAATGTTGTGTGGGTTTGGTTTTTAACTCTCCCGCAGAGGCGATATAAGGCACGAGCGTCAAATGCACAAACATCGCGCGGTCACTGCCCAGTTCCACATTCATCTGCCGGATAGCTTCTAAAAATGGCAGGGATTCAATATCGCCGACTGTCCCACCAACTTCAATAATGGCAATATCCATGCCTTCAGCACTTTGCACAATGCGTTCCTTAATTTCATCGGTAATGTGCGGAATGACTTGTACCGTCGCGCCCAGATACTCGCCTTTACGCTCTTTACGCAAGACGTTTTCGTAGATTTGGCCGGTGGTGAAGTTATTCTTTTTAGTCATGGTGGTTTTTAAAAACCGCTCATAGTGACCGAGATCAAGATCGGTTTCCGCACCGTCGTTGGTCACAAACACTTCCCCATGTTGGAAAGGGCTCATCGTGCCGGGATCAACGTTGATATAAGGGTCTAATTTAGTCATGGTGACTTTAAGACCGCGTGCTTCCAGAATAGCAGCAAGCGATGAAGCAGCGATGCCCTTCCCAAGGGAAGAAACCACGCCACCGGTAATAAAAATGTATTTTGTCATGTAGAAGGTTGAGCCTTGAGAATGAACGACTTTATGGCGATTTTCAGTAAAATCTTTAAAGGTGGGCATTTTAATCGACATTCCATGAACGGCATAATCTTTTTCCTAACCCGTTTAAAGGCATTGCATAGGCAGGATTATTAATTATCGGGTGGCATCGGTACCCTCAGGCAGCCCCAATACTTTGGGTGCCCAGGGAGATTCTTTTTTGATTTTGGTCACGCCCAAGCAATAGGCATAGTCTGTAGTATTTTGGGCATCTGACCGCCAGATGCTTTCAAACATTTTATTTTTGAACATGTCTTGAAATGAATCTTCTGGTGAAGCCCCTATACCATAGCCAACAATGATTTCACCCGGCGCTTCGATATTAGCCAAGTTGACGGAGTCAAAGTCTTTACCTGTTTGCATTCGAAAAATCGGTTTCAATTTGAAGTTTGGGTCAACATTATAGGGCACGGGAGCCTTATTCTGCTCGGCTTTTGTCCATATCGAGCCGCCCCGCGTTAGGCTATGAAACCACAGTTCCGCAGGTTTGTTTATTGGCCTGTAGGCAAGAAACATATCGCCTTCCTTGAAATGATCTTCAGGTTTTACGACCAAAAAGTATTGAATACTGGTTTTATTAAGGTCGCCGCTCCATTCGACGGGATTGATGCATAATTCGGTGGGTTCAGAGAGGCTAATTTCCGCAGAGGGGGTAAAGCCGACGTTATTCGGGTCAGGTGGGATGGCGGGATTAACTGTGCCATCATTCAGTTTTATTCTCCAGAGCCGTGGATCTGGATTAATGTAGAGCTGCTTCAATACTGGAAATGATACACGCGCATAAGCGCCCAATATCGAAGAAAATGACAGGTCGGTGGGTTTAAATTCATTTTCGCCAAAGGTTGAAAAAAAATCTTTAACAATTTGCCTGTTCGTAGCATTTTGGACTTGTTTAGCTTTATCCGGGATCCAGGGATAGTCTAGGGAATAACCGAAAGGTTGCTGAAAATTCAGGGACACGTCTGCAAACCCATAGCGCTTTGCTGATTCAATAACCGCATTATCGAGTATGGCTTTTTGAAGTATCGGGGCTTTTGCCAACCGAAGTGCCCGAATATCTTTATTTTCTTGTACTGCAAACAGCCCTTCCATATCTATCCGCAGCAACAGTTTAGATTGGTTTGCCAATTCTGGAATTTGAGTTTTTAGAGTGGTTAAATTGAGGATATGCGCCGCTGGTAAAGAGTCCAGAAACGCCGGTAATTTAATTAACAGCTCGGCGGTCAATTCGGGAGAGGTTTTATAAAGCGTACTAGCATCTCGGGTAAATTCGTAACTAAAGTTTGCGAGATTCAAAATAACCTCGACTTCAGCGAATTTATTGCCGATGATTTCGTTTTCAATGCTTTCAATAAACCCATAGTCAGCCCCTTGAAACCACACCTGTGGGCTGGATTTCATGACTGCACGAATATTCAAGCTACTATCAATTCGTTTAAGGGCGGTTTCGGTCGCATAGAGGGTTATGCCACCCAGCCCATTTCGTTGTTGGGCTATCGGCGAAATGGTATCGCCTAGCTCAGCGAGTACCGCAGCTTCTTTTTTCTCCAACGCTAATTTTTGCTCAGTGGTTGGGGAGAGAAAGGCGGGCAGATCCAGCCAGATGAGGACACGTACAAAGCCTTTGCGTTGTGCATTTTGAATTAACGTTGCGTAATCAACATCAAGATAGGTTGCAGCGCAGACGGGCAATGCAGTAGTAGCCATTAGCACGAAAAGCCAAAAACGTAACGTTGCTTTAACCATCTCAGGAATTTCCTCGATACTTGATTCGTAAATAAACAACCCAGCTATTAGAGTTAAATGTGCTTTAAAAGTTGCGGGTATAAAATGAATTTTATGCAACTTTAGGTTATAGCCTGACTTTAAAGTTACTACACCGTTTTTACACTTCGTTACGGGCTCTATAGAAAGTACTTATAAGGTGTTTTACTTTAAAAGTATTTTCCTTTATAAGTCAGGCACATGAATGCGTGGAATGGTATAGCCAGCGCCAGGAAAGGGTGTAACCTGAACGGCATTACTGATAATCCATTCGGTTGCCGCTTGTACGCTTATACCTGGAACAGCTGCCTTGATGCCTGCGTAAAGACCTGCGATATGCGGGGTCGCCATTGAGGTGCCACAATTCAGGGCACTACCATTGCCGGGCATGGAAGACCAGGCACAGCCAGGCGCCAAAAACTCAGCCCCGTCTACCAAGGCCGGATTAATAATATTGGTCGGTGGCCACAGGTTATCGTCATGGTTATTGCTGGCTGCCGCTTTAATCACCCCAGGCACGCAAGCTGGCCACATTATGGAGTCTCGATAACCGCTATTACCGGTTGCGGCAATAACCGGAATATTGAGCGAACTTAATTGCGCAACCGCAGCATCAAATGCGGGCTGAAAACCGGCACAGGTGGAAAAAAGACGATAATCGCCCAGGCTTAGATTAACGGTTAAAGCGTGATCGTTATTAACTGCTGCCAGCGTGGTCATAGCATCAAGGACATCCTTCTCCAAACCTGAAAGGGTGTTTTGAGGGGTTTTTGAAAAAACATTGACGGCAATAATAGAGGCGTCCGGCACCATTCCACTTAATATGCCGCCGCTGTTATTTGAATCCCAATTGCGCCTTCCCGCGGCAATGCCGGCGATATGGGTGCCATGAAAGCACAAGTTAAGCAATCCCGAACAATTTGCATCTGTCGCCGAATCAACCATCCCTAAAGGACTGTCACCGGTTACGCTGTCGGCATTGGGGCATACACTGGTAAAATTTTTGGCATTACCTTGGTCAGCGCTAAAACAGGCTTCATAAGTGACTTTAGGTTGACCGTTTGCTTGCTGTAAAAAGGGATGGCTCTTTTGAACGCCGCTATCCATGACCACTATAAATTGACCATTTGCGGTGTAACCCTTATCCCATGCTTGCGGCATATTGATCCAGGGCGTGCTGGTGGCGAGTTGCGGCTGAACCATGCTTCTATTCAAGGTAATGCGTTGAATGCGGGGGTCGGGATTCTGGTAAAGCTGTTTTAAAGCCGCAAAGGATAAGCGTGCGTAAGCGGTTGGTAAACCAGGGTATTGTTTTACTTCCTGAACGGCATCGCTACCCAGACCGGTAAAAATATCGTCAAATACCTTTTCCAAGCTTGTGGTTTGGGCTTGCCAGGCTTTGGGTGGTAATCTGCCCATAAGGGGGGAATAGCCAAAGGGTTGATAAAGACTAATCATAACCCCGGCAAAGCCGTCTTTTCTGGCCATGGTAAGTACTTCTGCATCCAGGTTCGCAGAACTGGCGCGTGGGGACTGAGTAAGCCGAAGCGCGCGTATGTCAACATTTTCTTTTAAGGCAAACAGACCTTCCTGATCAATACGCAGCGAGAGTGTTGATTGCGTGAGGAGTTGCTTGATTTGGGTTTTTAAACGCCGCAAATTTAGAATGTTTTTGGCGGGTAGTGCATTTAAAAATGCAGGCAGTTTCGTGAGCATTTCTTTGATTTGTGCGGCTGAGGTTTTGTGTACCGCCTTACCGCTTCGATTAAAGTCAAATGCAAAGTTTTCCAAATTGAGCGCAACCTCGACGTCTGCGAAGCCATTTTTGCTAATTTCAGCCTCTATATCTGACCAAAGCTTACCGGTATCATCATAAATACTTGAGCGCATGGCATCGGTAAAGGTGGAGGTACATTTTCGGACATGCGCACTGTTTTCGATACGTTTAAGGCCTTCTGTGGTGACATAAAGGCCTAATTGCCCAAGTCCATTACGCCATCGGCCACTGTTCGAAACGGTATTGCCTAACTCGGCGAGAATAGCCTGCTCTTCTTCTGCCAATTGTCGTTTTAATTCGGGCGATTGTTTACTGAGCGGAGCCAAGGGCATATCAACATCAACGGCTACCATTACCCGAACATAGCCTTTATGTTCAGCTTCCTGGGTTAACCGATGCAATTCATCCGGGTCAAATAAAGTGGCACAGGCTGATAAAAGGGTCATGCTCAGCATACTCAAGCACAACAAACGGAGATTGAAATGGCATTGAAGGAGTTTGAGTTTCATAAGCTTTTTGTCGATAGATTTTAAATTTGGCAGGATTGCGCTTAAATTCACCGGAATTGATCTTAACCCGCTTTATAGTATCACTTAATTCAAACGATTAACTTTACAGAGACTAAACAATAACGGGCACCCTCAGGGCTAAAATAGTAGCTTTATTTGCTTCCTAGATTTAATCTATGCGGGTTGGTTTAAGTAACGCCACTAATTCTAAATGAGGACATTATCATGAACACAGCAATTCGGTCTATCCTGGGGTTTGGTTTATGCAGTTTGTTTTATAGTTCAATTTTTGCTGCTGATATAACGGCAGGTGAGCAAAAAGCCAGTGTCTGTTTTGGTTGTCACGGTCAGGAAGGAAATAGCAGTAATCCCCAGGTTCCCATTTTAGCGGGGCAACAGGCCGCTTATTTAGTTAATCAAATCACTGCTTTTCGGGATAATAAACGCGTTAACCCGGTTATGCTTATGCAGGCTAAAGGCTTGAGCGATAGTGACATTAACAATGTCGCAGCCTATTTCGCCAGTCGTAAACCTAAACAGGCCACTGGTAATACCTCCACTTCAATGCCCGGTGCAGCTAAAGCCACGCAATGTTCAGGTTGCCATTCTGCTGGATTTGTAGGACGGGGGGCGATTCCAAAACTGAGTGGCCAACATCCGGCGTATTTGGCCAGGCAATTGCGCAATTTTAAAACCGGGGAGCGTAAAAGCGGTCCGATGCAAGCGATTGCAGCTAATTTATCTGATGCCGACATTGAGCAATTGACTGCTTTTCTGGGTGCATTATAGCCAGTCTGTATTGCTTGCTAGTCAGAAAATTGGCAGATTAATCCCCCCTTACCCATGTTGTTAAAATGGGTGTTATGTAATTAAAATCAAAGCATTAGGGGTTCTTGTTTTTTGGCATTAATTATATAAAGAAAAAAGCGGTATGCAGGTGTGCAAGGGATCATGAATGTGTGGCAAAAATTTGACTTTTGTATTTTTAACGCACCGTACTTAATTGTTTTTCAAAAAAAATCCTACTTTGGCATAGTATTCGCTTTAATTTCGCTATCGAAACCAATTAATCTTTTGAGAAAGTAGTCATGAGTAATAAATCAGCCCGTTTAGCGATTGTGAATAAAAGTGCCTTAGAAACAAGAAAATCCACAGATTTGGCGGATTACTTTATCAGCAGCGCCTTACAAAGTACCCTGGAGTTTCATGAACTAATTGCCATTTTTAGCGGTAAAATTCAAAATATTATTCCCCATAGTGGCTATGAGTATCATAACCAAGCGTTTGATATTATTGTTAATAATGGCATCGTGACGCGAAACTCCTTTAGTTATGCATTGAGGTTTGAAAACCAGGATTTGGGTGAATTCAAGATAATGCGCAATCAGCGCTTCCAGCAAGCTGAAATCAAAAAATTGGAAGCGTTATTGGTGCTGTTATGTTATCCCCTGAGGAATGCAACCCTGTTTCGCCAGGCCTTACAAATGGCTTACACCGATCCGCTCACCAAGGTTAATAACCGGACTGCGTTTAATGACGTTATTACCCGTGAATTGCAACTGGCCAGACGCAATAATCGGCAGTTATCGTTAGTTTTTTTAGATATTGATCATTTTAAAATGTTAAATGATACTTACGGTCACGCCTGTGGTGATGCAGCCCTCAGTTCAGTTGCCAGCACTATTAAGCAGGCCGTACGTGGTACCGATATTGTATTTCGTTATGGTGGGGAAGAATTTGTGGTGGTGTTAAGTGATACCCCTAAAGAGGGTGCGGGCATTATTGCGGAACGGATTCGCATTGAAATTAATAAAAGTCTCTTGGTTTATGGCGCCAATGAATTGACTATTACGGCCAGCTTGGGGATCAGCACCCTGCAAGCTGAGGATACCATCACTACCTTAGTGCAACGTGCCGATCAAGCGATGTATGTAGCTAAACAAAAAGGCCGCAATCAGGTGCAAGCAGCCTAATGTGCAGATTTTAAAAGCCTAAACTCTCCCTAAAGTGATCAAGAAGTAATCTCCTTTATGGTAGGTTACTCTTTGATCACTTACCTGCCATTGTCAAACTGAAACCGGATCATCCGGCATGACCAAACCGGGTTTGGTATAATCCTGTTGGTATTATTATTTCTGCGTTAACGCTTATGTTTTTAAAGCTCTCATTGACGGGTGTTTTTTATAAATCACCTTCATTCCTCTTGGTTTTTTTTCTGTTGATACTCAGCACTGGTGCAAGCCAAGCAGACAATGATGCGAAAGATCTGAAAACGGCTGCTGTACAACCCGGCAAAGAACTCAGTATTGAAAACCTGGATACTAAAATTAAGGCGTTAGCCGATAAACAGGATTTAAATGCTGCCACTAAATCCAAACTTCAGGCGCGCTATGCCGCAACCAAAGAAAGTTTGGAAAATCTTGCTCTATTTAAATCCCAAACTGCCCAGTTTCAGGAAGCTTTGCAGTCCGCACCACTAAAAATCAAAAATTTACAAACCGAAATTACCCGAACTGAAGCCAAAATTAAAGAACAGCAAAATGAAAATGTCCAGGCGATTCCAACTGACGAACTTGGAGAGCGTTATATTCTTGAGAAAGGCAAACTAAGCACGCTGGACGATGAAATTAAGCAACTGGAAAATACCCTCTTGGTGCAAAATAATCGTCCGCAATTGATTCGTGCAGAAACTGTCAGTGCAAAACAGGCGCTGGAAGCTGCACAGCAAAAATTAGCTGGCTTGGTTCCAGAGGCAGAATCAAAGCTGGAAACCGAAGCCAGTCAATTACAATTGAAAACCCTGATTGATGCGCGCGCCAGCGAGCTGAAAATGACTGAGTTTGAAGCGCTGAGCCAGCCCGTCCGCACCCAATTGCTTAACGAAAATTTAAAATTGCTCGGCTTAAAACGTACCTTATTAGAGCCGGTTATTAACGCGATTGAAGAGCAATTAGCGATTCGCAGGCAATTGGAAGCGAACAAGGTCAACGAAGAATTATCCCAGGCAGAAAAGGAAATTGCCGATAAGCCGGTAGTCATTCAAAAAATTACCCGCGAGAACATTAAATACAGCCGGGATTTGCAAACGCTCACTCTGAAGCTGGAACAATACAACACCCAAAAAACGGTTACCGACCAGCAAGCTGGTGTTATTCAGGAGGATCTTAAAAGTGCTGAGAAAAAAATCAGTTTGGCGGGCTTAAGCCCTGCCTTAGGTAAAATTTTACGGGAACAACGGCGTAACCTTTCGTTCAAGGATGAGTTTTTTTTACAATCGGAAGCCATACAAAATGAGACAGCCACCACCAGTCTGGAACAATTTAAAGTGGAGGATCAATTAAAAAGCTTAAGTGATATGGATCAGGCGTTAAATCGGCTACTCACTGAGCAGGTGGATGTGGCGTTACCGTCAAATCAACGGTTAAGGATTAAAGCCGAACTGCGGGTACTGTTAAATACCCAAAAAGAGTTACTCAATAAGTTGAGTACCCTTTATGTGAATTATATCCGTTCGTTAGGTGACGTGGATTTTGCCCGGCAACAGTTACTTATGCAGGCTAATAAATATGCTGCCTATCTTGATAAGCGTCTGCTTTGGGTACATAGCTCACTCCCTCTGAATGCAGATTATCCTTTACAGGTTTATGAATCCAGTAAATGGTTATTGGCGCCGGTGCATTGGTTAACCTTAACCAAAGATACCCTCACCACGTTTATCAATCATCCGTTTTTAGGGCTTATTGCGCTTATCAGTTTGATCGTGTTATCGGTATTTAAATCCAAAATCAAAGTTTTAATGGTTGATATTAATGCCAAAGTATCGAGACCCAATACGGATCATTTTAATTACACGTTAAAAAGCTTAGGCTGTAGCTTAATTTTAGTGGCACCCTTAGCCCTGTTTTTATATTACCTGGGGTGGTTCTTAAGCCAGGATATGCAGTTAGCCAGTTTTACTAAAGCAGTCGGGATGGGCTTACGCGCTGCTGCTTTGCCGTTATTTTTCCTACAGTTTTTTCATCATCTTTTTCATCCACAGGGCATTGCGCGTAAACATTTTTCTTGGCGTAAAAACCCGATAGCGGTTATTCGGCAACAATTTGCTTTTCTGACTTATAGCATCGTGCCTGCAACATTTGTCATTGCTATGACCGGGAGCTATGAAAATGTCACGCATACCGATACGCTGGGGCGTCTGGCTTTAATCGTCATGCAGCTTAGCATGGCTTATGCATTAGGTAAGTTGTTACATCCCAAAGCGGAATTGTTTCCTGCACATGTCCGCAATGATCCGCAACACTGGTTGATTAAATTCCATTTTATTTGGTATCCGATTGTTATTGGCATTCCTTTGATTATTATTGGTTTCGCGGTCAGTGGCTATTACTTGAGTGCCCTGGATTTACAACAAAAATTGATTGTTAGCTTGCGTATCCTGTTTACGGCGGTCATCGTGTATGAATTAGTCATACGCTGGTTATCTCTAGTGAATCGACAACTTAGCCTGCGTAATGCGCGCCAAATCGAAACCACTCTGGACGAAAGTGAAATAGCCAGCAGGCCTGCAACCCAGGCGAGTGTGGCTGAAGAATTAATCGATATTCCCGCTGTCAATGCACAAACCATCCAAATCCTGAATGTCGTCATAAGCATTAGCTTATTGATTGCCGGTTGGATGGTGTGGAAAAATATTTTACCGGCTTTTGCCATTTTGGATCAGGTCATTCTGTGGCAACATCAAGTCGTCATTGATGCCCAAGAGGTATATCAGCCGGTTACCTTAACCAACCTTATTTTTGCCGGTGGCTATTGTTTTATTGCTTTTATTACCGCCAGCAATTTGCCGGGTTTGATGGAATTACTGGTATTCCGGCGATTTGAAACTGAATCGGGCAGCCGTTACGCGGTTAACCAGCTCGGCAAATACTTGATTTTGACGGTTGCATTTATCACCACTGCCAATGAGCTTGGTGGCAGTTGGTCGCAGGTGCAATGGCTGGCAGCTGCGCTCAGTGTCGGCTTGGGCTTTGGGTTACAGGAAATTTTTGCGAACCTGGTTTCGGGTATTATTTTACTGTTTGAGCGCCCCATTCGGGTGGGTGATACCGTAACGGTTGGGGACATTACCGGCACTGTGAACCGGATTCAAATGCGCGCAACTACCTTGATAGACGGTGATCAAAAAGAATTGATTGTCCCTAACAAAACATTTATTACCAGCCAGTTAGTCAATTGGACACTAACCGATCCGATTACCCGGGTGGTCATTCCGATAGGCATTGCTTATGGTTCGGATATAGCCTTGGCGCACAGGATCATGCTGGATACGCTTAAAAACATGCCACAAGTATTAGATACGCCAGAACCCAGTGCATTGTTTATCGGATTTGGCGACAGTGCCTTAAATTTTTCGTTACGGCTTTTTGTTGGGAAATTATCTGAGCGGCTACAGGTAACGCACGAATTGCATTGCCGTTTAGATCAAGCTTTTCGGGAGCATGATATTGTTATTCCTTTTCCACAACGGGATGTACATATCCATAGCGTACCGCCAATGGCTTAATTGTAACTTGGCTACTGCCAGACAAGCCGTATAAGGCAATGCAGGAATGGGGGTAGAGACGCAATATTTTGCGTCTCTACAAAAACAACTCTTTGGCCAAATTACGTGTCTGCCCGTATTTATTGGCCAGTTTTTGAAAAATAATAGCCTGTTTAGGATAGTCAATGCCCAGTTGTAACAAGGTATCGTTAACCGGCAGCACTGTATCATCCTGCTTAGGTAAAACGGTTACCATTTGTAATGCGGAGCCAATTAACTGCGCCATTTCGAAATTATGCCCGTGATAGTTGAAATCAAGATGCTCTTGCATAGCAACGACCAACGTCTCAGGTAACTTCCACTGTTTACCAATCCAGGCACCCACCTGACAATAATCGGTACCAGTACAATCCATTAAGGCATCATTTAGGCTCAAAGCGTTATCGGCTGCTATTCTTTGCAACGCAAGGCTGGTTTCGTTAGGTAAATTTTCAGCCAGCCAGAGTAAGCCAAGGCCATGCAAAATTCCGGCTGTTTGGGCGGTTTTGGGAAACTCACCTCGCTGCTCTTTGGGTAAGCCAGTGGCTAATAAAAACGCTCCTTCAACGACTAATATGCTAGTTGTCCAAAAATGGACAGTATCAAAGTTTGGGCAACTGGCTGCATTAAAAGAGGAGCTAACCGCAATGGCTATGCTTACGCTTTTAACAATGGCCGTGCCCAATCGTGAACAGGCGGATTCAATTGTGGTGATAGGGGAAACGGGGGCTATCCAGGCGGAATTAGCCAAAGACAATAACCGCGCGGCAATTACTGGATACTGGTTTAGTGCTGTCGCCAATTGCCGAAAACTGAGGTTTTCATCACAAATGGCAGCCATTAATACGGGGAGATTGATGGTAAAGGGGGATAGACGAATTTGATTGGCAATTTTTTGTAAAAAGGGATTTTTTTCTTGTTCCATTGTCATTAGTATTTAAGGTCAATAAAATGGCACAAATTTTATTGTCGACAAAAGTCGATTTTAACCAATTCAGGGATTTTATCGGCAGTAACCGGACGGCTGAACAAATAGCCCTGTATGATATTACAGCCTAGGCCGTGCATGACCAGCGCCTGATCCATGGTTTCAACCCCTTCAGCAACTAAAATGTAGTTTAAGGCTTTTGCTAAGCCAATAATAGTGCCCAACAATAAAGAAGTCCGGGGATTTACTAATACATCATCGACAAATACCTTATCGATTTTTAGGGAATCCAGTGGCAATTGTTGTAATGAAGCTAAGCAGGAATAGCCGGTGCCAAAGTCATCGATGGCAATTTTTACCCCATACTCCCTTAAATGCTTAAAGACATCAAGATAGCCTTCGGTTTGCATGGCGCTCTCGGTTACTTCCAATTCCAGATATTGCGGTGGAACACCAGTGATATGTAATGCTTCCTGTACCGTTTTAAGTAAACTGGGGTCTTTAAAATGTGCCGACGCAATATTCACGGCTATTTGCATATAGGGTAGCCCCTCTTCATGCCATAAAGCCATCTGGGTACAGGCTTTTTTTAAGACCCAGTTACCTAATTCGACAATTAATCCCAATTCTTCTGCAAGGGGAATAAATTCAGCGGGGGAGATCATGCCTTTTTCAGGATGTACCCAACGAATTAAAGCTTCCATCGCAACCATTTGACCGGTTTGCATGGATACTTGGGGTTGATAATGCAGAATAAACTGATCCAGCTCAAAAGCATCGCGTAACATTTGCTCACGCTCCAGTCGCGTAATGGCCTGGCTGGCCATGTCTGCCGAGTAAAAGCTATAGCGTTGTTTACCGGTTTGTTTGGCAACATACATAGCAGCATCTGCGGCTTTCATGAGTGCAGACTCATTTTCACCATCGCGGGGATAAACGGCGATACCGATACTGACTCGGGGTTTTATTTGGTGTTGTCCCAGCATTAAAGCCTGGTTGATATTAACCAGACAGCGGTTCGCCACTTCTGCGACAATCGCGTCATCGGTAACATTGTCGAGGATAATGCAAAACTCATCACCTCCCAAGCGGGCAGCGAAGTCAATATCGCGGACGATCAATTTGAGCCGTTCAGCAATGGCCTTTAAAAAATGATCACCCATGCTGTGGCCAAAGCTGTCATTAATCTGTTTGAAGCCATCTAAGTCCAGGAATAAAAAGGCAAACTGGCTTTCGCGCCGGTCAGCAGAATGAATAAAATCTTCAATCCGCTCATAGTAGTATGTGCGGCTGGCCAGACCCGTTAAATTATCAAAATAGGCCAGTCGATGGACTTGGGTTTCGATTTGTTTTTTATGGGTAATATCCTGCACGGTACCCGTTAGTACCGTGTGATTATGGTTATCCATAATCGTTTCTATTTCCTGATGCACAGTGATTATCGGGGCATGGTCTACCAGCAGGCGATATTCAACATGCTGCCTGGTTTTGTTACGGAATTCAGCATTGACAATATCTTTAACGAAACCACGGTCTTCAGGATGAATCAACTCAATAAAGGCATCCAGGGTACCGCCAAATTCTGACAAGCTAACCCCGCATAGTTCGGCCAGATGTTCTGAGAGTTGGAAGCGGTTATAGTGTGCGTCCCAGGTCCAATAGCCCAGACGGGCTATACGTTGTGCCGCGCTCAAGCGGAATTGGCTGTTTCTTAATTCGGCAAAATGCTGGCTGGCCCTTAACATAAACCAAATGCGATGAATCAAGATGGGGTAGCTGATTGGTTTTACAATAAACTCTGTTGCGCCCGCTGTATAAGCACGATTAATGGAATCTATATCTCCCAAGCCAGTGGACATAATGATGGGGACATCTGCCATTCTGGAATCCCGGCGCATGAGGTGACAGATTTCAAAACCATCCATTCCGTCCAGCATGGCATCTAATATCACCAGGTCTGGCACATGGGCATTGATTTTTTCAAACGCTTGGACACTATTGCTGGCTTCATCGACTATTAGAGCTGAGGTAGTCAATACCGCGCTGGTAATTAACCGAAAGCTGGGGTCGTCATCGATAATTAAAATGCGTTTATTTTGTAATTCTGGCTGAACCGTTATTGGAGCATCACCAAAATGCAAGGTGATGGGGTCAGCTACTGGTGGTGGTAGAAAATTAAATTCTTGGGTTAGCGCTACCAGCACTTTTGATAGTTCATGGGTCATCGCCTTTAAAACTTCGGCAGCAGCGGTGATTGAGCCTTGTCTACCGATGACTTCCAGGGTTGCAGCATATTTGGCTAAATCGGCTGCACCGAGATTGGCGCAAGCCGATTTAAAATTATGCGCGGCCTTGTATAAAGCATCACCGTCTTGGGTATCCAAAGCATTTTGCAAAGTCCGCATCGTTTCTGGCGCTGCATTAATAAACAGTGCAATGGTTTTGTTGAGTAAGTTTTCACCCTGTGTAGAAGTCAGATTTCTTAAATTGTCGAGGGCGGCATTATCTAACGGGCTAACTATTTTTTCATCCAGTGCTTGAATACGCTTGGTGGTTTCATATTCTGATATAACAAGTTCATCAAGCCTAATGGGTGTATTTAATTTTTGATGTGAGGTAAGTGGTTCAAACACAGATGGTATTGTAAGGGGCGGGATTGCTGATGATTTTTCTTTAAAAGGCAACCATTTTTCCAATACCGCTTGTAATTGTTGCTTGCTAAAAGGTTTGCTCAAATAGTCATCCATTCCTGAATTGAGGCATTGTTCTATAATGCCTTTTTGTACGTCTGCGGTTAGGGCAATAATCGGAATACGGGTGCTTTTGCCAGATAATTGTTCGCTTTGGCGAATGGTTGCGGTGGCCTGAAAACCATCCATTTCAGGCATATGGCAATCCATTAAAATTAAATCATAGTCTTTATTATTTAATGCATCCATTGCTTCTATACCATTATTGACTACATTGCTGCTACAACCAATAGCCTGCAATATTCCCTGACCGACTTCCTGATTGATGACATTGTCTTCCGCCAACAGAATTTTAGCAGACACTAATGACCCAGTGTTAGGTAGCTGTTGGCGAAAGCTGATTGCTTGGGTCTGTTTGTTATTAAGCATGCCCAATAAACTAGTCAGCAATTGTTGTTGCTTCACCGGTTTCGTCAAAAAACAACCGATACCATAATGATGCTCTTTATCGGCCTCAAAACTAATACTGTCAGAACTTAACATCATTAATCCGAGTGGCTGAACGCGTGGCTCGGCGTTAATAATTTTAGCCAGCGTTAGACCATCCATTTCCGGCATATGCCAATCCAATAACACAATGTCATAGGGCTTATTTTCGTTGGCGGCGAGCAAGAGCTGACGGAGTGCTTCCTGACCGTTAGCAACGCAGTAACAATTGACACCCCAAAATTTTAGCTGATCGTAAAATATGGCGCGATTCGTGGCATTATCATCTACAACCAGAATTTTGAGGTTTTTTAAAGCACTGATATCTGCTTTGTTATAAGTTAGCGGCGTTCCGGGTGCCAAACTAAGGGAAAAATAAAATCGGGAACCTTCCCCGGGTACGCTGGACAGTTCCAATTGCCCACCCATTAACGCTACTAATTGTTTGGAAATAGTTAATCCTAAACCGGTTCCACCAAAGCGGCGGGTTATTGAGCCGTCGGCCTGGGTAAAACTTTCAAAAATGGCGGTTTGTTGCTCAGGCTCGATACCTATGCCGGTATCAGTTACTTCAAAACGCAAGTGTGTCCATTCGTCGTTTGGTTTATTGTCAAGCCAACTTACTTTTAATTGAATTTCACCTTGTTCGGTGAATTTCAGGGCATTGCCTAATAGATTTAATAGTACTTGCCGTAATCTTTCCGCATCACCCCGCACGCTTCCTTCTAAATTTACAGGGCAATTGAGAATCAACTCCAAGCCCTTGGCATGTGCTTGAGTCGACAACATTTCAACGGTATCTTCTAAGAGTCCCCGCAGATCAAAATCGCCATTCAGTAACTGTAATTTCCCTGCTTCAATTTTGGAAAAATCCAGGATATTATTGATCACGCCCAATAATGATTCAGCCGAACGATAAGCGGTTTCGGCCAAGCGCTTTTGACGGCTATTCAGCTCGGTACTGAGTAGTAATTCGGTCATGCCGAGTACGCCATTCATTGGGGTACGTATCTCATGGCTCATGGTGGCCAGAAACTCACTTTTAGCTTTATTGGCAGCCTGGGATTTATTGGCGAATTCAAAAGCCTCATTGGTTTTGAGTTGCAGATCCAGCGTGCGTTGTACTACTTGGTCTTCCAAGGTTTCGCGCTGCTCGGATACTTCCTTTTCATATTTGGCTAAATTCTGAGACATCCCGTTAAAGGCAACGGTCAGGTCACCAATTTCATCTTGAGAAGAGGGAATCAACATATTTCCAAAGTCCCCGTGCGCAATCTCCCGACTTGCAGACACCAATTTTTTAATGGGTTGTGTAATGCGTCGAACTTGCCAGATGGTCAATACAATCCCCACGAATAAGACTGACGCAGTCACCAATAGTGCCTGTAACATAAAGCGTCGGGATTCTTTAAAAATTTTGCTTTGACTAATCCCTAACTGGATATTCCCAATCAGTTGTGGGGCGGTAACTTTGGAATTTGTCGAGGTAAAATTTTCAGTCAAATCCAAGCCTGAAGCTTCAGGGTGAATGATAATTGGGGTAACAATATTAAAATAGGTTTTATGGGTTTTAGGATCAGTGAAAAAACGGTTTATTTTTTCATCGTCTGCATTCAATGTCTGAGGATTAAGTGGCGGCAATGCGGACAGCTTTAAAAAATTTCTGGTTGCCAGTAACTGCTGCGTTTTGTTAAAGATCTGAATATAAGCAATGTCAGGATTTCCTTCCAAGCTTTGCAAAGACTGTTCAATAGCTTTTTGGTTTTCGGTATAAACGCCAAATTCTATATTGCGCGACAACATCCTAGCCATTTCTTCACCTTGACGGGTAAAGCTTTCGAAGGCGCTGAGCTGCTGTTGCCGAATGATGTAACCGCCAGTCACGACAGCGCTTAATATAATTAAGAAAATTGTCAGGCTGTTAAACTTAAATGCAATTGACTTCATGGTTAACGTCGACGTTTATTAAAAATAGGGTTGACATTTTTTTAGACTATTGAATCTGTTTATTTTGCCGGAGGTCAGGGCTACCTAGTATTTTTCTACTAGACCGTCCGGCTGCGTAGGCTGGTTTGCAGAAACAGCAATCTCTTCAGGCTATTAAGGATCTGATTATAAAATATAGCGTATGAATTAAAATTTGCCTACTTTTGTCAGTATTATTACTAACAAAATCTAACAATCCTCGTCTGAAGCATTAATTAAAAGTTGCTTTCGCTTTTTGTATCAATTCGTTTGGTATGGCTATATTCATATGTTCAGCAATCTTGGTATTCAAGGCGTAACTCACTTTACGGGGAGTTTCTGGTGGAATGTTCTTAATAACCTGGCCGCTCAGCAGTTTTTCTGCCTGCACCGCGCATTGTCTGCCCAAATCATCATAATCCCAAGTTAACGCGTATAACGCACCGGATTTAACCCAGTTTTCAGAGAGTCCAACTAAGGGTATACGATTTCTAAATGAGGCCAACATGACTTCTTTAATGGTTGCTGGTGACAATGCAATCTCATCTGGAATGGTTAGCAGTACATCTATATTGTTTGTTAATTGTTCTAACGCACTTGGTAACTCCCGTGGCGTTTCAACCGGAATTGCCGTTAGCCAGAGCCCTGCCTGTTCGGCGATTTTTTTAAGTTTTTGCACTGTTTGGGCATTTTCGGCGGAATTGAATAAAACTGCAATCCTGGTTTGTTCTGGTAAAAACTTTTTTAACCATTGAATTTGGGTCACCAAGGAATAGTTTAAACTCACTCCGGTTCTATTAGCTGGTTTAAAAATCCGGTCATTAAGTACTAAGGTACTAATAACCGGGATGTTGTTTGCGTGCTGTTGCACTAAAGTTGTTGCATCACTGCCTACGGTGAAAATTAAATCCGGTTTATTTTGGTTAATTTGCCGGGGAATATCTTCAGCACTAGGTTTAATTATTTCTATATAGGTGGCGTGTGAAGTTGCGGACAGTTGTGTCTTAAAGCCGTTAATAACTTGAACATAAGCGCCATCGTTTGCATTTGCAACAATTAACACTTTTTGGCTTTGGGCGAAGCAAACATTACAAACGCCCAACATTGTCAAAATAAGGGTAAGCTGTATGCGCTTAAATTTTAAAAAGTAGCCAGAGATAAACATTAAAAATCCAGGCTGGCTTTAATGCGAAAGGTTAGCGAATCTTGTGGTATACCATTTTGAACATGCACATCGGAAGCAGGATCAGAATAGCGTTGATCAAATAAATTGTAGATGCCACTGGACAGCTCAAGGCCTTTAATCCATTTTTGCGTATACAGCGTTAGATTGCTCACCACATAACCATCAACCCTGCCACTTAAGGGATCGGTCTTATACGTTTTTCGCGCACTCATAAATTGTGTCTCAAAACCTAAAAACACCTTGTCCATCCATAATGGTGCAATCAAATTAAGCTTCACCATGTGTTCCGGTGAGTTGATTAGGCGTTGCTGGTTGCTTTTGTCTTTGGTTTCTTGCCAGGAATAACTAATTCGTCCCTGCCAGCCATTTAACCAATTGTTTTCCACCTGTACTTCCATGCCGGTTGACGCAACATTCTTGATGTTACTCTGTTGATAAGCCTCATCACTAATTGTTTTTAAAGCAATAATATCGTCAATATTCGAGTGGAACAGGTTTAACTCCGCACGTAGCTGTGCTGTAAAATAATGTTCCAAAATAAATTCTATAGTTTCCAGTTTTTCTGGTTTTAAGTTTTCAGGGCGAATATACTTACCAGCAATGTAATTCAGTTCAAATTGGTTAGGCGCTCTAAACGCTGTTCCGTAAAGCAATTTGAACGTCGAATTACTCCAAGGCGTGTAGATTAGTCCTAAGCGCGGATTGACAGTCTCCCCAAAAATGCTGAAGTAATCGATACGTACTCCCGCATTGAATGTCAAGGCATTGGTAATCGTGTAATCGTCCTGGAGAAAAGCTGCCCATTGATAGGTACTGTCATTTTTGGAAAAAGCTGGTTCTTCTCCGCTGTTATAATTATAGTTCGTTTGGAATTGATGGAAATTATCTTGATATTGTCCACCAAAAGTTAAACGATGGTCCTGCCACATTACTTTGGTTGCCTCCAGTTCTGCACGCCACCATTCACCGTAGGATATATCTTTGTTAAGATAATAATCAGCGCCACTTACGGCACTGCCGTCAAGGTTATAAGGGTAATTACCTTTGAAACGATAATTATTGTAAGAAAGGCGTGACTGGAGATTTAATTGATTTTCAAAAGTATGGTCATACTTAAGCTCTACAAAAGTTGATTCATCAGCAGTATTAAGGTTTGGGTTATTAAACTGCGTTTCAAAAACAGCGGTTGGAATATCTTTGTTGCGTTTTACATACAGGGCTTCCAGGGCAAAATCCCCGAAAGCCGCCTTGGCAAGGAGTTTTTTTGCCATCTCGGCATCATTGCCAACACTAACACCGTTATTTGTGGAAGGGTCACCAAACTCCCCGTAATACAATTTATTAAAACCTTGGCTGTCATAAACTGTACCGCTCAAAAAAGTTTCCAGGCCATTTTTAAAGCGCTCGCCAAAGCTGGCGCTGGTTTTGTAGGCATCGTTGCTGCCATAGGATGCACTAACGTTAGCGCCGTGCTGGTCACGCCCCCGTTTGGTAATAACATTAATCACCCCAAAAAAAGCGCTATTGCCATACAAAGATGAGCCAGGCCCCCTAACGACTTCGATACGTTCAATAACATCCAGATCCACCGGAAAACCGGACGAAGTATCAAATTGATCATAAATATTATCGTTAAAGCGATGTCCATTTATGAGTAGCAGTAGCCGGGTGTTGTAATCAGTGGGCAAGCCGAAACCGCGCGCACCCGCATAACCATAATTACGGTCACTGGTACTATAAAAGCCCTTGAGGCTGGCTAAAATATCCCCAAAAGTGCGATAACCCCATTTCTTGATTTCATCAGCCGTGACGATGCTGATTGAAGCTGGCGCTTTGGTCACTTTTTGTTCGTACTTGGAGGCGCTGTAAACAGAGGGGATATCTTGAAACAAGATATCCGTATCACTTTTCGCCGATGTCTCTGAGGCGAAAATGTCATCTGCTGCGAACACCGTATTGGACGAAAGACTGACTAAAATAGCAGCCATTAAGCCTGCTGATTTAAAAGATTGCATACTCTTGTGCTCATTTTCTTACGACGATAAATAAAATATAGTCAATATTTTAGAAATGTGTGGATTAGCGCTCGTTTTTTTGAATTGGCTGGTATGTTATTAGCTTGCCCGATGACAGCCAGTTATTGCTTTTACCCTGTTTTCTCAAGTGATTGTTAGGGTTTGGCCTACTGATGGACTTGATTTACGGAGGGGGTATTTGGGGATATTTTTGAATGCTTACTGATCCCCACCATCAAAAACGGACAAATGAAGAAGCGAGAGATTGTTTAAAATTGGCTTCAAATTCTATCGGGCTTTGGAAGCTATTGGAAGAATGTAA
>JBEBJQ010000067.1:0-22577 GCA_040079795.1 Methylococcales bacterium | reverse complement strand
TCTTATTCAAGAGGAAAGCGCCAATGATCAGACTAATGAACAACAAAAAGTTGCCGCCTAACTCGAATAGGCGCATACACCAGAATTGACAATATCTCTCTGCGGAGGCTTCATCAACAACTACGGCTGCGCCTTGACATGGGCCTTTTAAATATAAAACCATAGTCTTGACGCTGCGTTCATTCATGGCGTGTAAAGCCACTTTTAGTGGGCGTTTTGTGTTATCCGCCATTATTGCAAGCCCTCAAAATAAGCACTCAATTTCTGCCATGCATCAGGTACGGCCATCCTAGCACCCGTTAAATTGTCCATCATCTGCCTAAAATCATCGGCATTTCGAGTAGACTGATAAAGCCCCAATAATTCTTCATGTAATTCCAGCCTGTCGGGTTGCTTCAGGATGGCGGCTTCCAACACAGCCTGTGCTTCTGTCAGCTGGCTATACTCAATAAAGTCCTGCGCTAGGCTTAGCGGATCAACTTCGCCTTGCTTTATATTTTCGGCATATTGAACTAACAGCGCTACACCAATGACTCCCTTGCTGAAAATCGAATAGTGGTTGCCGACTAACAGTTGTGTATCGGCTTTCGGGTCTTGTATATAATTAACTAATGTAGCTGACTGCTCGGTACTCAATATAGATACAGCCCTACTTACCATTTGCCGACTGATAGCTTCGCCACGTTTATTTAAGATAATCAAGAAATCTACCAGTGCCGCATAAAGCTGTTCGCTAAGGAGGGCTTGGTAGCAAAAGTAAATCCGTTGCACATGTGTTAGTAAACACTTCGGTTTTTGAGATACTCTTGAAGCCAAAAAATTAAGTATTTTTACATCAGGTAATGCGGTTTTTACAAAAAAACTTTGGTTTTGTTGCCAAAAAAAAGGGTTGGCAGATATTGGCGGCACAAATGTTTTATCATCATTACAAGCCATCAAAGGTAAATTGGCACTCATATTGCGGCTCCATATGGCATTGATTGAATTGTAGTTTAAAAGAGGCTTTTTTCAAGGCAGCCTTGGGGTTTGTTGAAGACATTAATTTAGGCTTTTTCTAACGCGCCGACACTTATGCAGTATAATGCTAGCCTAAGAGTCGGCTGAACAGTCACTGTTTTATCGGTATGATAAAAGAGAGGAAAGTCCGGGCTCCAATGGGCAGGGTGCCAGGTAACGCCTGGGGGGCGTGAGCCTACGGAAAGTGCCGCAGAAAATATACCGCCAATTTTTAACTGGTAAGGGTGAAATGGTGCGGTAAGAGCGCACCGCACAACTGGTAACAGGTGTGGCAGGGTAAACCCCACCCGGAGCAAGATCAAATAGGGGGACAGACGCGTGGCCCGCGCGGTTCCCGGGTAGATTGCTTGAGCTGTAGGGTGACTTACAGCCTAGATGAATGGCTGTTCTCGACAGAACCCGGCTTATAGGCCGACTCTTTTTCCACATTTCCATTCCGTTCTTCTGGCGTTTAAATTCAGTTACGCCAATATTTTAATTCCCTTCCAATTTTCATATCTCTGTAACTGCCGGTTTGTTAGGCATTGCCTTGTCCTATTTTGCTCAATTTTTTAAAAATGCAGCTTGCCGTCGATTGTCCCGTGAGAAAAGATTTTTTAAATTTTTGAGGCAATTTGACAGTAGAAGTAAATTCATAGATATAGCACTTAACTTAATGAAAAAAAGACACTTGTATTTTTTGTAAGTATAAATTTTGTAGACACTATTTAAGTGGTTGTCTAAAAACAAAAATTTATATTGAACTTACTCTTGACTCAGTGCAAATTGAAATTTATAGTGACAAATATGTGATGTAAAGTGGTAAAAAATGGATTTTTTAGGAAATACGGGGGTCATAGTTTGTTTCGAGGCATCAGTTCACTTAATTTAGATCCGAAAGGACGCCTTGCTATTCCTACGCGTTATCGCGAGGAATTACAGGATTGCTGTGACAATCAATTGGTTGTTACAGTTGCGGTGAATGAGCGCTGTGTGGGTGAGCCGGGTTGTTTATGGTTGTATCCTTTAGCAGAGTGGGAGCGGCTTGAGCAAACGATTAGCAAGATGCCGACTTTAAACAAAATGGCTGGAAAGCTGCGCAGATTTGTGATTGGTAATGCGACTGAATGTGAAATGGATAGCCAAGGGCGTTTGTTGTTACCGGAAAAATTAAGGGAATTTGCACAAATGGATAAAAAGTTGATTTTGATTGGCCAGCTAAATAAGTTCGAAATTTGGAATGAAGCAGCCTGGCAAGCAAAAGAACGTGAATGGTTAGACAGCGATGATACTGAAGGGTTGGAGGAATTGGACTCGTTAGCATTTTAAAGTTATGTGCTGAATATTGCATCATCAGTATTTTTCTATCTGTCTCAAGCTTGGTGATTTTGTTTTCGCGTTGGTTCAGTGGGCATATGCAAGTTACGGAGTTGTAATCATGGTGCATTTGCCGGTTATGTTAGATGAGGTGCAAAAGCAGTTGGCGATTCGTCCAGACGGTTATTATCTGGATTGTACTTTTGGCCGCGGGGGGCATAGTACCGCTATTTTAAAGCAGCTAGGGACTGCTGGACGCTTATTGGCTTTAGACCGTGACAGGGAGGCGATTCATTCTGAGGCAGCAGATTTATTATCAAAAGATCCGCGCTTTGAGTTACAGCAGGGTTGTTTTTCAGCACTTGCACAGGTAGTAGATAATGTTGGCGTGTTAGATGGTATTTTGATGGATCTGGGGGTTTCGTCGCCACAATTGGATAATGCCGAGCGAGGGTTTAGTTTTTTAAGGGATGGTCCTTTGGACATGCGCATGGATAACACAATAGGTCAGTCAGCCGAGCAATGGCTTGCCACTGTTTCTGAACCACATTTAGTGAAAGTCTTATTTGAGTATGGCGAAGAGCGCTTTGCACGGCGTATTGCCGCAGGCGTTATCGCCGGGCGGCTGGTTAATCCGATAACGACGACGCGGCAATTGGCTAAATTGATTGAAAATATTATCCCTTATAAAGAGCTGCACAAGCACCCCGCTACCCGCACTTTTCAGGCGATACGTATTGAGATTAATCAGGAGTTGGAAGAGTTAAAGACGGCTTTAGGGCAGGCGGTACAGGTTCTAAAACCGGGTGGTCGGCTGGTGGTTATTGCGTTCCATTCTTTAGAAGACCGATTGGTCAAACGATTTATCAATAATGAAGCAGGGGCAAAATATAACCCTGGAAAATTGCCCATTAAAGAAGTCGATATCAGGAAAGGTGACTTAAAAAAAGTGGGTAAAGCGATTAAGGCAAGCGCTGAAGAAACGCGGCATAATTTACGCGCACGCAGCGCGATTATGCGCGTAGCAGAGAAACTATAGTGATTTTTATTCGAAATATAAGTTTAGTGTTGTTATGGTTGCTGTTGTTGGCGAGCGCCGTGCTGGTGATTTATTACAAATATGAAACTCGACTGTTATTTATTGAATTGCAAAAAATGGAACGTGACTTAGATGGTTATGAAGTTGAGTGGGGGCAATTGCAATTAGAGTTGACGACATTGACTGAACAGAACCGTATTGAACAGTTTGCCAATAAAAAATTAAAGTTGGTGATGCCGTTTCGAGACCAAATTATTTATATAAAACCGTAAATGTACAAACCTTATCAATATAGAGCGCCAAGCTTTCAGCCTGCCGATTTGGCTAAGCGCCGGAAAGTTTTACTGTATTGCATGCTTGGTGGTATGGTTTTGCTGGTATTGCGTAGCATTGATTTGCAGGTTTTGGAAAAACAGTTTTTGCAGGAAAAAGGGGCAATGCAACAAGTGGACGTGTTGTCAGTTTCAGCTTATCGAGGGCGGATTCTTGATCGCAATGGCGAACCGCTTGCCGTAAGTTCCCCTGTGCAGTCTATTTGGACAAATCCACAGGAACTGCGCACAGCTGATCCTAAACAGGTACAACAATTGGAAGCCTTGTTAGGATTATCGTCCGGTAAAGTGTCTAAACTGCAAACAGAAACTGAGAAACGGCGTTTCGCTTACATTATGCGTAAGATTAACCCGCAGTTAGCAGCCAAAATTAAAGCCATGAATTTACCTGGCATTTACTTTGAGCGTGAGTTTAAGCGCTATTATCCTGCCGGTGCCATATCTGCCCAAGTGGTTGGTTTTACGGATATGGAAGATATTGGTCAAGAAGGGTTGGAACTGGGTCTTGAGGAGGCTCTGAAAGAGCATCCGGGTAAGCAGCGGGTCATTCGGGATGGTATTCAACGCATTATTGCCGAAGTTGAAAATGTCCGTGAACCCGTTGATGGTCAAGATGTGCAGTTAAGTATCGATCAGCGATTGCAATATCTTGCTTTCAGGGAACTGCAAACCGCATTGGTAGAGAATCGTGCAAAAGCCGTTACGATGGTTGTTTTGGATGCCAAGACTGGTGAAATATTAGCGGCTGCCAATCAACCTTCTTTTAACCCTAATAGTAGAAAACATCCAAAGGGTACTTCCTTTAAAAGCAAGGCGATTACCGATGTGTTTGAGCCCGGCTCGACTGTCAAACCTTTTATTGTGGCTGCTGCCTTAGACGGTAACTATATTGATCCCGGTATTGAAATAGAAACGCACGGTTCATTTGTGATTGGCCATAATGTGGTTACCGATACCCATAACTACGGCACATTGACACTAACTGAATTACTTAAAAAGTCGAGTAATGTCGGTGCCAGTAAAATTGCTTTACAAATGCCAGCATCCTATCAATGGGATGTTTATCACAAGCTGGGTTTTGGTGTGGCACCCGAGTTGGGCTATCCCGGCGAGGCGCGGGGGAGCTTGTCGGATTACCACTCTTGGAAGCCTTTTAAACAGGCAACCGTATCGTTTGGTTATGGCGTAAGTTCTTCGGTATTGCAATTGGCTAAAGCCTATACGGCTTTAGCAGATAATGGCCTGTTGCATTCAGTTACCTTGCTTAAACGCGATGTTGACGATCGTGCGGTGCAGGTATTTTCACCTAAAACCGCCAAGCAAGTAAAAGCCATGTTGGAAACAGTGGTAATGCGTGATGGCACCGCTTATCAGGCAAGGGTGGATGGTTATCGGGTTGCCGGAAAAACCGGCACGGTCAAGAAAATTGGTGCGAATGGTAAATATACCGATGATAAATACTTTGGTTTTTTCGTGGGTATGGCGCCAGCCAGTGATCCTCGTTTAGTTATCGCTGTGATGGTTGATGAGCCCAGTGCCGGTAAATATTATGGTGGTTTAGTTGCTGCACCGGTGTTTTCTAAAGTTATGACCGGTGCCTTAAGAATTTTAGGGATTAGTCCAGACCAAGAAGAAAGCATGCCCATTCTATTAGTTAAAAAAGAGCCTGCCTGATGCAATTAAAAGCCTTGCTGACTGGATTTGCTGATATTGACTGCGACCTTAAAGTTACAGGGCTTTGTCTGGACAGCCGTAAACTTACCCGGGGGCAGGTTTTTATAGCGTTAGCGGCGGCGGATCAGTCCACCATAGCATTTGCTGAACAAGCACTGGCGCGTGGTGCCCGTGCGGTTATGTATGATTTGAAAGATACCGCTTTATCTGGGTGGCTAGCGGTAGCAGAGAATTCCAATAACGCTGCGCGTAGTTGCGTATTTATAGCGATAGCAGGATTGGATACTAAACTGGGTGCTATTGCAGCGCGTTATTATGGGCAGCCCTCTAGCAAACTGGATGTTATCGGTATTACCGGCACTAATGGTAAAACCTCATGTACGCAATTTTTAGGGCAATTGTTAGATGATTGCGGCATTATCGGTACGTTAGGTTGGGGAGTATGGGGAGATTTAGTTTTTACCGGTTACACCACGCCAGACGCATTGGCGACGCAGGCGATGTTAGCTGAATTTGTAAAGCAGGGGAAGCGGACGGTGGCGATGGAGGTCTCGTCACATGGTTTAGCGGAAGGGCGGGTTAATAGCGTGCATTTTAAAGGCGTTGTGTTGACCAATATTAGCCGTGATCATTTAGATTTTCATGGCTCGATGGCGGCTTATATTGCCACTAAAAAAACCTTATTTGAACACGCAAATACCGAGTTTAAGGTATTTAACCTGGATGAGCCACTCAGTGAGCAGTTTATTGCTGACGTGCCAAAACAGGTTGCGATTTGGGGTTTCGGGATAGTAAAAGCTGACTCCAGGGCACCTCTAAAAAATTCAGCATTAGTTTCGTCTGATTGTATTTTGTATGCGCAAAACATTAACCATCAAGCGGATGGCTTGGCATTTGAACTCGTTTGGCAAAATCAGTTGCAAACGGTTCAAGTGCCGCTTTATGGTGGGTTTAATGTCGAAAATATTTTAGCGGTTGTTACGGTGCTACTGGCGCTGGGACATTCCTTGGCAACGGTTGCTATTAAATTGCAACAGCTTAAACCGGTAGCGGGTCGGATGCAGCGTTTTGGGCATAGTCAATCTCCCTTAATCTTTGTAGATTATGCGCACACCCCTGATGCGCTTGAAAAAGCGTTAATTAGTGCCCGGCAACATTGTAAGCGCAATTTATGGGTCGTCTTTGGTTGTGGGGGTGACCGGGATGTGGGTAAACGCCCGCAAATGGGGGCGTGTGCGGAACAGTATGCGGATCATGTGATTATTACTGATGATAATCCGCGTTCGGAAAATCCTGAAGCCATCACCCAAGATATTTTGTCGGGTTGCAACCGTAAACAAACTGTAATCGTCGTCCATGATCGGGCAATGGCTATCCAAATGGCGATGGAGCAATCTTCAATAGAGGACTGTATTGTTATAGCAGGCAAAGGTCATGAGCAATATCAAGAAATTAAAGATCAAAAAATTCCTTTTAGTGACGCACAGGTAGTGATGAAATTCTTAGCAGAATCCAGGGTTGCGTCATGAAGCAGTCACTGGCATCCTTGGCGACCTTGTTGCAAGGTAAGTTAAGCGCAATCCCTGCTACTGATAATTTGAGCGTGTCGAGCTTTAGCATTAATACCCGTACCTTGCAGCCAGGGGATGTCTATATTGCAATTAAAGGCCAGGTCTATGATGGCCACGATTTTGTTGAACAAGCTGTAGAAGCGGGCGCAATAGCAGTTATTGTGCAAAAAACAGTAACGGCCACGGTGCCGAGTATTGTGGTTAACGATGCACATTTGGCATTGGCGCAGTTGGCGACCGCTAGACGGCAACAATCCAAGGCGCTAGTGGTTGGGGTTACCGGTAGCAATGGCAAGACCACCGTTAAAGAGATGCTTGCCGCTATTCTGGGTGTGAATGCCCAGGTACTGTATACGCAAGGCAATTTGAATAATGACATTGGCGTGCCTTTAACCTTATTGAGATTGCAGGATGAACACCGTTATGCGGTGATTGAAATGGGCGCTAACCATAAAGGTGAAATTGCTTACACCAGCAGTTGTGCAAAAGCGGACGTGGTGTTAATCAACAATGTCGGTGACGCGCATTTGGAGGGTTTCGGCACGCTTGAAGGGGTTGCCAGTGCAAAAGGTGAAATTATTGCAACCCTAAAGGATACTGGTATTGCGATACTGAATCGGGATGATCAATTTTATAGTTACTGGAAAATGCTCGCAGGTGCCCGTAAAAGTATCAGTTTTGGCCTAAGCGCAACAGCTGATTTCAGTGCTAAAGCGGTAAGCACCAAAGTCATTGATAATCAATTTAAATCACAGTTTGAATTAAATACGCCGCTGGGTAATTTAGCGATTAGCCTTAATTTAGCCGGAACACATAATGTCCTGAATGCCGTTGCTGCCAGTGCCGCAGCTGTCGCTTTAGGTGTTGATTTAGAACAAGTTCAACAGGGTTTAGCGAGCTTGCAGCCGGTTAAAGGTCGCTTGCAACCCTTAGTAGGACGATTTGGCAATATCTTGATAGATGACACCTATAACGCTAATCCTGCTTCTCTAAAGGCCGCTTTATATGTTCTAAAAGGCTGTAGCGGTGAGCATTGGTTAGCGTTAGGTGCTTTTGGCGAGTTGGGGGCAGATAGTTTAAGCATTCATAGAGGCTTGGCGGCGCTGATTAAAAACCTGGGTGTTACAAGGCTTTTTGCTACGGGTAATGATGCAAAAGCGACGGTTGAAGCTTTTGGTGCGGGGGCAGAATATTTTGCGGCACAGGAGGATTTAATTTACACCTTGAATCAGGCAATAAACCCTAATGTTTCGTTGTTGATTAAAGGTTCACGCGCCCAACACATGGAAAATGTGGTCGCCGCATTAATAAATACCACAGGAAAATAACCATGTTAGTGTATTTAGCCGATTATTTAATGACCTTTGGCAGTGGTTTCAGGGTATTTCAATATCTGACTTTTCGAGCCATTTTAGGGGCATTAACCGCGTTGCTAATTTCATTAATGATTGGCCCCTGGATGATCCGGAAATTAACCCGGCAAAAAATAGGGCAAATGGTACGTACGGATGGCCCTGAAAGCCACTATAACAAGAAAGGTACGCCAACCATGGGTGGCACCTTGATTATTACGGCAATTACGGTCAGCACTTTATTATGGGCAGATTTAGCCAACCGGTATATTTGGGTAATTTTGCTGGTTACTTTGGGGTATGGCGCAATTGGCTTTTTGGACGATTATAAAAAAATAGCGTTGGGCAATAGTGCTGGTTTATCCGCGCGCGCAAAATACTTTTGGCAATCCGCAATCGGCTTAGCCGCGGCACTGTTTTTATATAATTCTGCTATGTTGCCGACTGAAACACAGTTTATTGTGCCATTTTTTAAACATGTCATGATAAACATGGGCTGGATGTATGTAGTGTTAAGTTATTTCGTCATTGTTGGCACCAGTAATGCGGTCAATTTAACGGATGGTTTGGATGGATTAGCAATTATGCCGACAGTGATGGTTGCAATCGGTTTGGGTATATTCGCCTACCTTTCAGGGCATATTGCATTTTCGGAATATTTGGCCATTCCTTATTTACCGAAGGCGGGTGAGCTAATTGTGTTTTGTTCGGCGATTGTTGGTGCCGGTTTGGGTTTTCTGTGGTTTAACACCTACCCTGCCATGGTATTTATGGGTGATGTGGGTGCTTTAGCTTTGGGGGGCGCACTGGGCGTATTAGCTGTGTTGGTTAGGCAGGAAATTGTCATGGTGATTATGGGGGGCGTTTTTGTCATGGAAACGGTCTCCGTTATCATTCAAGTCGCTTCTTTTAAAATGACCGGTAAGCGGGTATTTCGTATGGCGCCGATACACCACCATTTTGAATTAAAAGGTTGGCCAGAGCCGCGCGTGATTGTTAGATTTTGGATTATTACCTTCGTTTTGGTTTTAGTTGGGTTGTCAACACTCAAGTTACGCTAAGTGATTATGGACATTAAAACGATTTTACAAGCCTTAAAAAGTACTTTTGATCTGGATTCAGGATCAAAAGTATTGGTGGTTGGGTTAGGGATAACCGGGCTTTCAGTTGCTAAATATTTGGATCAATTAGGTCTGCCTTATGCGATTGTAGACAGCCGGACTAAACCGGCACTCATGGCTGAATTTATTGAAAAGCATCCGGAAGTACCGGTTTTTACCGGTGGCTTTGATGCCGATGCTTTTAATGTTGCAACGCATTTAATTGTTAGCCCCGGTGTGTCTTTAGATGAGCCGGCGATTCGAGGCGCACTGGGTCGAGGTGCAAAGAACATCAGTGATATTGATCTGTTTGCTTGCTCGGTAAACGCTCCGGTAGTCGCTATTACAGGCTCTAACGGTAAAAGCACAGTGACCACTATGGTCGGTGATATGGCTAAAGCGGCGGGTAAAAAAGTTGGCGTCGGTGGGAACTTAGGTGTGCCTGCGTTGGATTTAATTAATGAGGCTACTGAGCTCTACGTATTAGAACTTTCCAGTTTTCAACTGGAACGGACAACTTGTTTAAATGCGGCGGTAGCAACTGTGCTAAATATCAGTGCCGATCACTTGGATCGTCATGCCGGGGTTGCCGATTATGCCAGTCAAAAACAAAGTGTGTTTAATGGCGCGGGTGCGATGGTGTTAAATGTTGACGATCCATTGGTTGATGCCATGCGTTCAGAAGGTATCGACAGGACGATATTGACTTTTGGATTAAATCATCCAGCTGATTTTTATATTGCAACAGAGCAGGGCATCGAGTATTTAATGTACCGAACCCAAGCGTTGATGCCGGTAGAAGATTTGCCGTTAGAAGGATCGCATAATGTTGCTAATGCGCTGGCTGCTTTAGCATTGGGTTCAGCGGTAAATTTAGAAATGCCCATGATGTGCAAAGCGTTACGTGACTTTAAAGGCTTGGCGCACCGTATGCAAAAGGTAGCTGTTATTAAAGATGTGGCTTGGATAAATGACTCCAAAGCTACCAATATTGGTGCATGCGTGGCTGCTTTACAGGGCTACACGCATCCATTGATTTTGATTGCAGGTGGAGATGCCAAGGGTGCTGATATGCAGGATTTGGTGCCAACGATTCAGGCGAAAGTTAAAAGCGTGATTCTAATGGGTAAAGATGCGGCATTAATCGAACGCGCATTAAACGGCTGTGTGCCGACTTTTGCGGCGACCAATATGCAACAGGCAGTGAAAATAGCCGCAGGTATTGCGCTAGCAGGTGACACGGTATTGTTGTCGCCAGCTTGTGCCAGTATTGATCAATTCCGCGATTATAAAGACCGGGGTGAACAGTTTACGCGCGCAGTATTGGCGCTAACCAATACCGGCAAGGATAAGCTGGTAAAAAGTCCACAGGGAAAAATCAGTGCATGATGTTATGGATAAATGGCCTTTTCATGCTAATAAAATTGAGCATTGTTGCGGGTGATCATGTTATGACTGCGTTCCAGGCGGGTAGGCGGGTATGAAAAAAACGGTTTCAGGGCAATTGCCTTTTCAGGTCGATAACGTTTTATTGGTCGCTTGCATTAGCATATTGATCATCGGTTTTGTCATGGTGATGTCAGCTTCATTGCACTTAGGGACAAAAATGACCGGTTCAATGAATTATTATCCGCTTCGGCAGCTTGTCCACATTGGGATAGGGTTGTTATTTGCGGGATTGACTTTGAAAGTACCCATGCCGCGTTGGGAGCAAATTAACAGTAATTTGTTCATTGGCTGCCTGATCTTGCTCGTGGTGGTTTTTATTCCGGGGCTGGGTGTTAAGGTGAACGGCAGTATTCGCTGGTTATCAATCGCTGGCGTAAGAATACAGGTATCAGAGGTGACTAAAGTCTGTGCCGTGATTTATATGGCGGGTTACATTACGCGCCACCATAAGAACATCCAACAATCCGCGTTGGGTGTGTGTAAGCCGTTGTTGTTATTTATGGTTGCGAGTATTTTTCTGTTGCTGGAGCCGGATTTGGGGTCGGCAGTGGTGATCTTTATTATTGCGATGGGCATGTTGTTTCTAGCAGGTGCCCGGCTGCAGCAGTTTAGTATTTTGTTTTCACTGGTAATGGTTGCTGTTGCGATTTTAGTGTTCTTTTTTCCATACCGTTTGCAACGGGTAACGAGCTTCCTGAACCCATGGGCAGATCCATTAAAAACCGGTTTTCAATTAACCCAGGCTCTGATTTCATTTGGACGTGGTGAATGGTTAGGCGTTGGTTTAGGCAGTGGGGTACAAAAACTATTTTACTTACCGGAAGCCCATACGGATTTTTTGTTTTCGGTGATAGCCGAAGAGTTAGGCTTATTGGGGGTAGTAACGGTAATCAGTTTATTTGCAATCTTAATTTGGCGTGCCTTTTTTATTGCTGGGCTTGCTGAACGTGCAGGACAAAAGTTTTCCTCGTACATTGCCTATGGCCTGGGTATTTGGTTTGGGTTTCAAACCTTCGTCAATATTGGCGTGAACATGGGGATTCTGCCTACCAAAGGCTTGACTTTGCCGTTAATGAGTTATGGCGGCGGGAGCATGATTGTGATGTGTATGGCGGTAGCCTTATTGTTTAGGGTATACGCCGAAGCGGCAGAAGTGATTGCCAGTACGCCCAAAGGTAAAAGGCAATGGCACAGCGTATAGTCATTATGGCCGGTGGCACTGGTGGACACGTATTTCCGGCGTTGGCGGTTGCGCAGTATTGCTTGGAAAAAGGTTGGGAAGTGAGCTGGCTAGGCACGCATCAGGGCTTGGAAAGCCGGGTGATTCCAGAACAAGGTATTGAAATCGACTGGTTATCAGTAGCTGGTGTGCGTGGTAAGGGTCTTCTGTCTAAGCTCACCGCTTCTTTAATGGTACTGAAAGCATGTTTTCAGGCGTTGATTATCTTACGCCGACGCAAACCGCTGGTAGTTTTAGGCATGGGGGGCTTCGTAGCAGGGCCTGGTGGGTTAATGGCACGATTACTGGGTATTCCTTTGGTTATTCATGAGCAAAACAAAGTTCCCGGCACCACTAATCGCCTGTTATCTAAAATAACCGGTAATGTACTGGAAGCCTTTAAAGGCAGTTTTAAACCAGAAGTAAAGGCACTATGGACGGGGAATCCGTTGCGCAAAGAATTGACCAATTTGACGAAAATTGCTGACTGGACAAATGCCCGGAAATTTAGAATTTTAATTATTGGTGGTAGCCAAGGCGCGGCTATTTTAAACAGTACGGTTCCAGCTGCTTTGGCGCAATTATCCAATGTCGCCATTAAGCATCAGACCGGAAGCGCAATGATGGCAGAGGTGCAAGCGCACTATAGTAAATTAGGGTTGGATGTTGAAGTCAGTGCTTTTATCAGTGACATGCGCGCAGCTTATGAATGGGCGGATATGCTTATTTGTAGGGCGGGTGCCATGACGATAAGCGAGTTGGCTGCTGCTGGTTTACCCGCGATTTTAGTGCCCTTGCCTAATGCCATTGATAATCATCAGGTCGCAAATGCAAAAGTACTGGCAGATGCTGGTGGCGCTATTATTTTGTTACAGGCAGAATTGAATAGCAGTAATTTACTGCGGGATATACAGCAGATACAAAAGCAAAACCTGATGATGTCAAATAATGCAAAAAAAATAGCGCGTCTGGATGCAACTAAACAAGTAGCCGAGCATTGTATGGCAAGGGCAAAAGCATGAACAGATTTAGTCATTTGTCGCCACCGACACTGACCAACATTGACCGGATCCATTTTGTTGGCATCGGCGGCACCGGTATGTGTGGCATAGCTGAGGTGTTATCGAATCTCGGTTATCAAGTGTCCGGATCAGACATCAAGGCCTCGCCGGTAACGGAGCGGCTGCAACTGCTAGGCATTGTGATCAATATCGGTCATCAACGTTCGAACATTAAGCAGGTTGATGTGGTTGTGGTTTCAACAGCTATTGACCGTAAAAACCCAGAAATTGATGAAGCTTATCTACAGCGTATTCCGGTTATTCCTCGGGCAGAAATGCTCGCAGAATTGATGCGTTTTAGATTCGGCATAGCAATAGCGGGTACGCATGGTAAAACCACCACCACCAGTTTAACCGCTAGCATTCTAGCTGAAGGCGGCTTAGACCCGACTTTTGTGATTGGGGGGCGTTTAAACAGTGCGGGAAGTAATGCCAAACTGGGTTTGGGCAATTATTTGGTTGCCGAAGCCGATGAAAGTGACGCGTCATTTCTCTATTTACAGCCAATGATTGCGGTAGTGACCAATATTGACCAGGATCATATGAGTACCTATGACGGCAGTTTTCAGCGTTTAAAAGATACCTTTGTGGAGTTTTTGCATCATTTGCCGTTTTATGGCTTAGCGGTTTTGTGCCTGGATGATGAGGGCGTAAGAGAAATTCTGCCAGCCTTATCAAAACCGGTCAAAACTTACGGCGTACACCCGGATGCAGATGTTCGCGCGGTGGATATTAAACAGCAAGGAATGCTCACCTCGTTTACCGCATTACGTTGGGGGGATTTTGAGCCCCTTAAAGTAACCCTGAATATGCCAGGTTGGCATAATATGTTAAATGCCTTGGCTGCGATCACTATCGCCACAAATCTGGAAATAGAGGATGCCGCGATTATTAAAAGCCTAGGTGATTTTAAAGGCATTGGACGGCGCTTTCAAATAAATGGTGATGTCGCATTGACTGGTGGCATCATCACTTTAGTAGACGATTATGGGCACCATCCGCGTGAAATTGCGGCAACCTTGGAAGCATTAAAACAAGCCTGGCCGGAACGCCGTTCCGTAGTAGTGTTCCAACCGCACCGTTATAGCCGTACGCGTGATCTGTTTGAAGATTTTGTTAAGGTACTGTCCACAGTAGACGTATTGATTTTACTAGATGTTTATGCGGCGGGTGAGTCGGTAATTCCAGCAGCTGACGGACGTGCATTAAGCCGTGCCATTCGGATGCGCGGACAAGTAGACCCGGTGTTTGTTGAAGATGGTGACGGCCTTGCTAAGGTGCTGGCTGGGATAGTTCAGGCTGACGATGTGCTATTGACCTTGGGTGCAGGGAATGTGGGGCAAATAGCCACGCAATTACCGCAACAATTAGCTGAGTTGCTAGGCGCTTAGGTGATGCAGGTGATTTTGAATGGCAACGTGGCTGGTGAATTGTTAAGCAACGAAAGCTTGGCTGACTATACCAGTTGGCGGGTTGGCGGGGCTGCCGAGGAGCTTTTTATACCTGAAGATAAACCAGGACTGTGTGCCTTCATCGCACAATTAGCTGGCAGTAAAGCATTATTCTGGATGGGTTTTGGTAGTAATTTGCTGGTTTCGGATAGCGGTATCGCGGGTATGGTAATAAATACCCGTGGGCGTTTAAAGCAAATTGCGTTACATGATGATTTAGTTTACGTAGAAGCAGGCGTCCCCTGCCCGCATGTGGCAAGGTTCTGTGCAGAACAAGGTTTGGTTGGCGCAGAGTTTTTAGCGGGCATTCCGGGAACCATGGGCGGGGCTCTAAAAATGAATGCCGGTGCTTTTGGGGGATCAACCTGGGATTTAATCCACAGCGTTGAAACCATTGATAATCTGGGTGTTGTTAGAAACCGGCAAGCGCAGGAATTTAAGGCGCATTATCGGCGTATAGAGGGGCTTGGGGCAGAATGGTTCCTAGCGGCGACTTTAAAATTGCCACAGGGTGATCGCCAGCAAAGTCAGGAAAAAATCAGGCAATTGTTAGCTAAGCGGGCACAAAGCCAACCTACAAATCAACCGAGTTGTGGTTCGGTTTTTAAAAACCCTGAAGGCGATTATGCAGCACGTTTGATAGAGGCTTCCGGTTTAAAAGGGTATCGCATTGGCGGTGCCTGTGTATCAGAGAAGCATGCGAATTTCATTGTCAATCTTGGCGATGCTACGGCAGCAGATATAGAAGCATTAATTGAAACAATTCAACAGCGGGTTGAGGTGAAATATGGCATTAAATTACAAACAGAAGTCTGTCGGGTGGGTCGGTTGAAATGAAACCTTTAATGATTTCTAATCCTGCTGATTTTGGGCGTGTTGCGGTCGTTATGGGCGGCGCAGCCGCTGAACGCGAAGTGTCGCTTAGAAGTGGTGCGGCCGTTTTTGCCGCTTTACAACGCGCGGGGATAGACGCGATAGCGTTAGATGTTACCGATAATGTCATTACCGCTTTACAGGGTCAACCGTTTGACCGGGTATTCAATGTTATTCATGGTCGCGGGGGAGAGGATGGCGTTTTACAAGGTGTGTTAGAAACCCTGCATTTGCCTTATACCGGTAGTGGTGTAGCGGCTTCAGCCTTAAGTATGGATAAATTAAGGACTAAATTATGTTGGCAAGGGGCACAGTTAAGTACGCCTAAATGGATGTTGTTAAAATCAGTAGCTGATATAGATGCCTGTATCGAAGCCTTGGGTTTTCCTGTGATGGTTAAACCCGCGCAAGAAGGGTCGAGCATTGGTATGAGTAAAGCCAATAATCCAGCAGAATTACGCGAGGCGCTGCAAACAGCTGCCCAATATCAGTGTGATGTCTATGCTGAGGCCTGGGTAACTGGCGCAGAATATACGGTAGCGGTTTTGGATGGCGAGCACTTGCCGGTTATTCGGTTGGAGACGCCGCATAGTTTTTATGATTATGAAGCAAAATACAATGCGAATACCACAAAATACCATTGCCCTTGCGGCTTAAGCGCGGAAGCTGAGCAGGGTTTGCAAGATCTGGCGTCACGCGCTTGTGAGATTATTGGTATTAAGGGCTGGGCAAGGGTGGACGTGTTTATTGATCAGCAAGGTGCGCCACAGTTAATCGAAGTGAATACCGTGCCGGGCATGACCGATCACAGCTTAGTGCCGATGGCTGCGAAACAACAAGGTATTGAATTTGACGAATTAGTCTGGCGAATTCTGGAAACGAGTTTTGATTGATTCAATATGACTAGAGTGATTCTCCTGGTTACGTTACTGATCGTTGGGGCGGTAGCTAGTTTTTGGTCGGATACCAAGCGGATGATTACTGATTTGGTGCCTATTCGATACGTCAGAATTGAAGGGGTTTTTCAATATATTAGTAAAGACGCGTTAAAAAAAACCTTATTACCTTATGTATCGACGGATTTTTTTTCAGTGGATGTACAAGAAATTGATAAAGCGGCTATGCAACAGCCTTGGATAAAAGGGGTTAGTGTTAAGCGCGTTTGGCCTGATGCCATTGACGTTAAGGTTACGGAACAAATTCCTGTCGTGCGCTGGGGAGAAAACAGCTTGTTAAATCAGAATGGGGTTTTATTTACCCCGGATAATACGGCGGAGTTTTCGCACTTATCTTTGATACAGGGGCCTAAAGGTTATGAAGCGCGCTTGTTGGAAATTATGAAAGGACTGGAAGTCGATTTGGCGGATCGTGCCTTGCATTTGGCTGAGTTTAAAGTTAATGAACGTCGGGCTTGGGATATTTTGTTACAGAATGGTATTGAAATTAAATTAGGCCGTAACGGACAATTAAAAAATTTCCAGCGTTTTTTGAAAACACTAGATTTATTGGGGCAGGACAAAATAGCTGCGATTGCAAAAGTTGATTTGAGATACCCGAATGGTTTTGCCATTACTTGGAAGGCGGATGCGCCGTTAATAGACTGGAAACAAGTAGCTGCTCCTCAACAACAGATTTAATAACAGGTTAACCATAAAGAAATGGCAAAGAAAAAAATAAATCGTAATCTCATTGTTGGTTTGGATATAGGTACTTCCAAAGTAGCTGCGATTGTTGGCGAGCTGAATGACGATAATGAAATTGAAATTATTGGAATAGGTTCTGCGCCTTCGCGAGGCCTTAAAAAAGGCGTGGTGGTTAACCTTGAATCCACGGTTTTATCTATTCAGCGCGCAGTAGAGGAGGCTGAACTGATGGCGGGTTGTAGCATTTCATCCGTTTATGTGGGTATTGCAGGTAGTCATATTAAAAGTCTTAATTCGCACGGTATCGTTGCGATCAAAGACAAAGAAGTGACCCAGCACGATATTGATCGGGTTATTGATTCTGCCCGAGCGGTAGCAATACCCGCCGATCAGCGCATTATTCATATTTTGCCGCAGGAATTTGCCATTGATATGCAGGATGGCATTAAAGAACCGGTAGGCATGTCCGGTATTCGTCTTGAAGCGCGGGTGCATATGGTTACCGGCAGTGTCAGTGCTGCGCAAAATATTATTAAATGTATCCGTCGCTGCGGTTTAGAGGTCGATGATATTGTGTTGGAGCAACTGGCATCCTGTATGTCCGTGTTGACGGATGATGAGAAAGATTTGGGCGTTTGCTTGATTGATATTGGTGGGGGAACGACCGATATTGCCGTATTTTCGGATGGCGCGATTAAGCACACAGCGGTCATTCCGATTGCGGGTGATCAAGTAACCAATGATATTGCGGTGGCATTGCGGACGCCTACGCAAAATGCCGAAGATATTAAGCGTAAATATGCTTGTGCGTTAACTCAAATGGCAAATATTGAGGAGTCCATTGAGGTAGCCAGTATTGGCGATCGGCCACCACGGCGTATTTCATCGCAAAATTTGGCGGAAATTATTGGGCCGCGTTATGAAGAATTGATGCTTCTGGTACAGGCGGAATTGCGCCGCAGTGGCTATGAGGATTCAATTGCCGCAGGCATGGTATTAACGGGAGGTAGCGCAAAAGTAAAAGGCTTGGTCGAATTGGCGGAAGAAATTTTCCATATTCCGGTGCGTATTGGTATTCCTCAGCATGTAGTCGGGCTGACGGATGTGATCCAAAACCCAATTTATTCGACCGGCGTCGGATTGTTATTATACGGTAAAGGGCGTTTTGGCCCTGCTGGAGGCATGGATAGTGCGGGAGAAAGTATTTTTGCAAAAATGAAAAGTTGGTTTCAAGGTAATTTTTAATAGTTAGAGGCTTAAGGGGATACTAAAATGGGTTATGAATTGATCGACATGTGCAGTGAAAACGCTAAAATTAAGGTAATCGGTGTGGGCGGCGGCGGCGGGAATGCCGTTAATCACATGGTGGACAGCAACATCGAAGGGGTACAGTTTATTTGTGCCAATACTGACGCGCAAGCATTAAGGGGCTTAACCGTAGATACTGTTGTCCAATTAGGGGTAGCTTTAACGAAAGGCTTGGGTGCGGGTACCAACCCGCAAGTAGGGAAAGAAGCTGCGGAAGAAAATCGCGAGCGTTTACGCGAAGTCATGGAAGGCGCGGATATGATTTTCTTAACTGCTGGTATGGGTGGTGGTACGGGTACTGGTGCGATTCCAATCATTGCGGAAATTGCGCGGGAATTGGGCATTCTCACTGTTGCAGTCGTTACTAAACCTTTTGAGTTTGAAGGTAAAACCAAAATGTTAGCGGCAGAAAAAGGGATTGCGGAATTAGAGCATTATGTTGATTCCTTAATTACCATTCCAAACCAAAAATTGTTGCCAGTTTTGGGGCCAGATGTTTCTTTAGAGAATGCCTTTAAAGCGGCTAACGATGTATTATTGGAAGCGGTTCAGGGTATTACTGAGCTGATTGTGCATCCCGGCATTATCAACGTAGACTTTGCTGATGTTAGAACCGTTATGGGTTGTATGGGTGCCGCTATTATGGGTACTGCTACTGCGACCGGTGAAAATCGCGCACGGAAAGCCGCAGAAAAAGCGATTGCCTGTCCGTTACTGGATGACATTAATTTGCAGGGCGCACGCGGAATTCTGGTGAATATTTCTGCGATTAATGTGGGCATGGCTGAGTTCACAGAAGTGGGTGATATTATGGCGCGCTTTGCATCGGAAGATGCGGTGGTCAAAATTGGTACGGCTATTGACCACACGCTAGGCGATCACATTAAAGTGACTGTGGTAGCAACCGGTATGGGCGGTTCGGCAAAAGCATCGGTTAAGTCACCCATTCGAATAGTATCGAATAAAACTGTCAATGGTGAAACCGATTATGATGCGTTGGATAGACCTACGATCTTACGTTCCAATAAACCCGATGCTAGGGAAACGCGTTTCGGTGCGCAACCTAAAAAAGAAACCGATATGGATTATTTAGATATTCCTGCGTTTTTAAGACGTCAGGCAGATTAATTATAATCCGTTGTAGATAGCCAGTATCTATAATAGTGCAACTCCGGTAAGCTTTAACGCTTATCGGAGCGCTGGCTTGCCATTCATTTAAAGCTTTTTGTTTATAGGGTTAAGCGGTTTTCCGCTGAATATGAATAAAAAGCACATCCCGTTTTATAAATTCAATATTTCCCGACTACACTTTTAGTGGTTCCACTTGGGCTCGCATATTGCGATTAGAAAAGTGACTAAATCGCTAAGTTAGGAAGTCTTTATGTTAAAATTCGAAGCTGTAGTTAGTTTCATTAGGCTTAATACATTATATGATCAAACAGCGAACCTTAAAAAATACCATCAGAGCGACGGGTGTAGGCTTACATACTGGAGAAAAAGTTTATTTAACTTTGCGTCCCTCTGAACCTAATACCGGTATTCGCTTTCGCCGTGTTGATTTAGATGAACCGGTGGTTATTGCTGCTATTCCTGAAAACGTGGGTGAAACTACCCTTTCAACTACCTTGATGCAGGAGGGGGTTAAAATTTCAACGGTTGAACATTTGCTTTCAGCATTTGCCGGTTTAGGCATTGATAATGCGATGATTGATGTTACCTCCGGCGAGGTTCCGATTATGGATGGTAGCGCCGGACCTTTTGTTTTTTTGTTGCAGTCAGCGGGGGTTGTTGAACAAGACAGCCCTAAACGTTATTTACGGATTAAACGCAGTGTGCGGGTTGAAGAAGGCGATAAATGGGCCGCTTTCGAACCTTTTCATGGTTTTAAGGTAACTTTTACCATTGATTTTGAGCACCCGGCATTTGAAGATCATCTCAAAACCGCAACCATGGATTTCTCTTCGACGACTTTTGTAAAAGAAGTCAGCCGCGCCAGAACCTTTGGGTTTATGAAAGATATTGAAATGCTCAGAAGCAATAATCTGGCGTTGGGCGGTAGCATGGACAACGCGATTGTCGTAGATGATAACAAAATTCTAAACGAAGATGGATTGCGTTATGCGGATGAATTTGTAAAACATAAAATTTTGGATGCTATCGGCGATCTGTATTTGCTCGGGTTCAGTTTGATCGGTGAGTTTGTCGGCTATAAATCGGGACATGCGCTTAATAACAAGCTTCTGAGAACTTTGCTCACAGAAACAGATGCTTGGGAAATGGTCACTTTCGAAAACGAAGCGGATGTGCCTATTTCATTTATGCGCGCCGCGCAAACGCCCATTCCACCAGCATAAGCGCACTTTCTAGGCTGACTGATGACTACTGGGTCGTTCGTTTTTTTTCTAAGGTCTTACTTAAATTTATTAACGCTTGGCTTAACGTATCTATCTGATTAAGTCTGGCTTCGCCAATTTGCTTAATGATTTGTACCGATGGGATCTTGGCTTGGCGTGAAGCTGTCGGGTTTATGGGGAATGCAGTTAAAATCCGAATCTGTAGTGCCTCTATATAAGCATTCTGCCGCCATTTTAAAACTGCGCTAAGCATTGCGTTATTATAAAAACGTAGCTGACTCGCCCACACCGCAGAGCTTGTATAAAGCAATATTCTACGATTAGTAACAACACAATAGCTTGCATGCTGCCTAAGCGTATCAGGTAAGGCCGCTTTGATAATATCTAAAAGTAGCTGTTGTTGTTGCAGCTGGATTTTATAATTAACTAAAATCTTATTTTGATGCGTTAACGCTAATTTAAACTGGGATGCTTGGGTAGTCATATATAAACGTTACTAAAAATAACCTGTGAAACTTTACTCAATATCACGCTTTTATAAGGTGATATCAGTTCAATTAAGCCCTACGGTAGCACACAATAGCATTATCCCTCTCTACAAAATATAACGACTTCTTATTCACCGTTAAATCAAAACAGCCATGCCAAAATTAATCAATGATACTTTTATAAGGGCGCTATTAAAACAACCGGTTACCCGCACGCCCGTTTGGATGATGCGGCAAGCAGGGCGTTATTTGCCTGAATACCGTAAAGTCCGTGAACAAGCGGGTAGCTTCATGAATTTATGCACCAATCCTGAACTGGCCTGCGAAGTTACTTTACAGCCTTTAGAGCGGTTTAAGTTTGATGCAGCCATTTTATTCTCGGATATTTTAACGATTCCAGATGCCATGGGCTTAGGGCTTACTTTTACTGAAGGGGAAGGGCCAAAATTTAATAAGCCTATTTCGACCGCTGCTGATATTCACAATTTAAAGAGTCCCGATCCTGAAAGTGAATTACGCTATGTCATGGATGCGGTGCGTTTAATTCGCAAAAACCTGCACGGACGAGTTCCCCTTATCGGTTTTTCCGGTAGTCCCTGGACATTAGCTACCTATATGGTTGAAGGCGGAAGCAGCAAAAATTTCGCCAAGGTCAAAGGCTTAATGTATGAACAACCGCAGTTAATGCACCTGCTTTTGGATAAATTAAGCGTTGCGGTGGCCGCTTATCTGAATGCCCAAATTGCCGCTGGCGCACAGGCGGTTATGCTGTTTGATACCTGGGGTGGCGCTTTAAGTACAGAAGACTATGCGGAATTTTCATTGCGCTATGCACGGCAAGTACGGTCGCTTCTCAACACACAAGTTGAAGGTCAACAAATTCCAACGGTATTATTCAGCAAAGGCGGCGGGCTGTGGTTAGAAAGCATGGCTGACAGCGGCTATGATGCTTTAGGTTTAGATTGGCAAACCAACATTCAGCAAGCCCGTCAACGGGTCGGCGCTAAAGTGGCGTTGCAAGGGAATATGGATCCGGTTGCACTTTATGCCAAACCGGAAGTCATTGTTGAAAAAGTTAAAACCATATTACAGCAATATGGCAATGGTTCAGGTCATGTGTTTAACTTAGGGCATGGCATTTTGCCGGACATTAACCCGGAACATGTCAAAGCGATGGTTGATGCTGTGCATCAATACAGTCCTGCTTATCACCAACAATAATTTGCCACTTAGCTGATTTTATTATTTTACGGAAAAACACATGCATACGGTTACCCTAATCAAAGGCGATGGCATAGGCCCCGCCATCATGAACGAAGCCATCAAAGTTATCGAAGCGTCCGGAGTTAA
>JBEBJQ010000007.1:0-90350 GCA_040079795.1 Methylococcales bacterium | reverse complement strand
TGATGACCGGCATAAGGAGTAATTGATTTCTTTTCATATACACTGGATTGGATTTCGGGTGCAATATTAAAATAAATATTTGAATTGGCAAATAAAGACTTTGATTTGTTCAAAAGTAAATTTTCTTTTGAAGATTTTAGAGATAACTTAGAAAAAGAAAAAGAAAAATACCTTAAAGATTACCAATCTACTATTACTGATTTTTTATCCAAAGTCAGCACTGTGCCAATTCAATTTGGTGCTTACATAGTTCTTCTCATGAAGTTTGTAGATGACCCATTACCATTGCTAGCAACTTTGGTTCTTATCGTATTTTGGTCTGTTTATAACTGGCGAGCTGTTGAACAATTACTAGATAACCTTGAGTACACAAGGGGACAATTTAACGCTAATTTTGACTCTTTACTCAAAAAAGCAAAGCTTGATGAAGCTGAAATAGCTAAAGATAGGGGAGTTGTTTTAAATAAAATTGAAAGCACTAAATCCATGTTAAAAAGTTTTAATTACTTGGTCTGTTTGTTTACATTAATTTGTTTTTTATATGGCTTTTTTTTCTTTTCCAAAATTTTTTGTTCTGGTTAAGGAAAGTCCCAAGACCGTAAAGCTCACAATAGAAAATAGCAAAAATGGTCAGGTCTTGCAATTTAGCAGGGTCTTAAGGCCAAACATCCGACGGGCATTGAGACGTATTTAAACTCAGAGAGAAATGACGATATAAAGTAACCCGGACCCAGCGAAGTGAATCCGGAATTTTCGAAGCTTCGATGCACCCGTATGTCGTTATACTTCATATGAGACTCTGCTGTGTGTGGGCATTTCCGCAGGGTGGCGCAGATTTACAAGTCATGGAAAAACAATCAAGGTACATTTCCTGCCCTCAATTCCTGATAAGGTAAACTATCACTTGTACTCTTAAGAGCATTGTGCTCTCAAGTATAAACGGAGCCATAAATAAAACCATGCCCAAATTTTCTGGGTTAGGTTTTTTAACTGTTCCTATCTATCTAATTTGCTAAGCTGGGATTTGTGTAACTCACGGAGTGTTATTTATGCCAACAATAAGTATGTTTTACGGCATCATCATCCATCTTTATTTTTATGATGATGAACGTCATAAATTACCGCATATACATGCGAGATATCAGGGTGAGAATGCATCATTCTCGATTATGGATGGCGCGATGCTAAGCGGCTCATTTCCGCAATCGAAGACTCGCTTGGTTCAAGCTTGGATCGAGATTCGCCGAGAAGATTTGCTGGCTGACTGGGAATTGGCTGTGAATGGACAAACGCCATTTCCCATTGATCCCTTGCGTTAGGTGGCGGTATGGAGTCTGTTATTAGGGTCTCTCCCCGTGATGATTTTACCCTTGAGCTTTGGTTCGATACTGGAGATCACCGTCTCTTTGACATGGGCCCTTATTTGCAGCGTGGCGTGTTTACTACGCTTAAGGATTTGGCGCATTTTAAGCAAGCTTATGTCGCTTTCGATACCGTCTGCTGGCCTGGCAATTTAGATGTTGCGCCTGAAACGCTCTATGATCGCTCTGTGCCATTAGAATAACTGGGATCAGCCAAGTAGATTTGGCATGCTTTCTATGCCTTACAAATGATAATTCTGTACTCAACTAAGCCTTGTTTATCAACCATCATTAGATTTATTTAGCGAGAGTAGCGTTTAATATGGATTGGAATAATGAATTACTGACCACTTTAGTCTGGCTAGGTAAAGCCTTTATCTTGAGTTTAATCGGCTTGTTTTTAATCGTCGCTGCCTTAAGTCGTTGGACGCAGTGGGGAAGGCAGTTTAAACGCTTAGCTTGGCCTTATTTTATGCCTTCCCGCAGCATGCTGCCGATGGGGATGCTAACTTTAATTATCCTGCTGACTTTATTTGCCGTGCGCTTAAGCGTCCTGTTTTCGTTTTGGTATAACGGTTTTTATAGTGCCATGCAAAATCTGGATGCTAAAGCCTTCTGGTTTATGCTGGGGGTGTTTAGCATACTCGCCGCTATCCATGTCGGGCGTGCCTTACTGAATTTTTACTTGCAACAGGCTTTTTTGATTCGTTGGCGTCGTTGGCTGACGGATACGTTAATGGAGGCTTGGTTGCAACAGCAGGCTTACTATCGGAGCCGCTATTTGCCTGACGATGCCGATAACCCGGATCAACGTATCCAACAAGATGTCGATAGCTTTGTCAGCACTTCCTTGAGCTTGTCTATGGGCTTGCTTGATGCCATCGTCTCGTTATTTTCGTTTACCTTGATCTTATGGGGCTTATCGGGTGCTTTGGCGATTGCAGGGGTTGAGATTCCACGGGCAATGGTGTTTTTGGTTTACCTGTATGTATTGATTGCGACCCTCTTCGCTGTCAAGTTAGGTAGACCGTTAATTGCGCTGAATTTTCTGAATGAAAAGCTCAATGCGGACTTCCGATATGCCTTGATTCGGGTGCGGGAGTACGGTGAGAGTATTGCCTTTTTCAAAGGCGAGAGGATTGAGCAAGCAGGATTGATGCAGCGTTTTGCTGAGGTGATCAGCAATAAATGGGCGATTGTCTACCGTTCACTCAAGTTTCAAGGCTTTAATTTCGCCATCAGCCAAGTGGCGGTGGTGTTTCCGTTTATCGCGCAAGCGCCGCGCTTGTTCGATAAACAAATTACCTTGGGCGATATGATGCAAACGGTAGAGGCATTTGGTCAAGTGCAAACGGCGTTATCGTTTTTCCGCAGTTCTTATGATGATTTTACCAGCTACCGTGCAGTGCTTAATCGGCTGTCCGGATTTTTGGACATCATGGAGGCGACGGCACAGTTGCCCAAGGTTCAGATGGCACGAGAAGGACAGCAATTGCTTATTTGCGCCCTAAACGTAAACACCCAAGCCCAAACACCGTTGCTTGAAAACCTAAATTTTGCATTGGCTGCGGGTGATTCTTTACTCATTAGAGGGGCTTCCGGTGTCGGCAAAACCACGCTCTTACGCGCAATTGCAGGATTATGGCCTTTTACTGACGGACGCATCGTTTGGCCCGAAAGCCAAGAGACCTTGTTTTTGCCGCAGAAACCCTATATTCCCTTGGGATCGCTACGGACAGCTTTATATTATCCTGCGCCCGCTGAATACGGTACACAAACCGCCGAAATTTTGGTGCAGTGCCAATTGCCACATCTGGTCAATCGTTTAGACGATGAAGCCAATTGGACTGGGGTATTATCGCTGGGCGAACAGCAGCGTTTAGCCATAGGCCGTGCCATCATTAGCCAGGCGGGCATTATTTTTCTGGATGAAGCCAGTTCGGCAATGGATGAGGGCTTGGAGTACGCCATGTACTGTTTGTTGAAAGCATCTCTGCCGCAGTCCATCATCATCAGTGTCGGCCATCGCAGCAGTTTGCTAGCGTTTCATGCCCAGCAATTGGAGCTGTTGGGCGAAGGGAAATGGCGTTTATCTTAAAAAATCGTCTCTATTCAACTTGCTTTAAGCAACAGGAACGTTTATATGTCACAAATATATATCACAAGACCCGCCATGTTTATACTGATATTTTTGTCCGCTCTCACTGTGCCACGGGTGGCAGGGGCTTTAGGTCCACATGTGCATGGCGAAGCGCTGTTGCAAATAGCCATTGACCAAAACGAAATCAGCATTGATTTTGACAGCCCGTTGGATAACCTATTGGGCTTTGAACATGCACCTGCCAATGAACAGCAACGGCAGGCGGTTAAAACGATGGTTACCCGACTGCAACAGGCAGATAAATTGTTTATAGCCCCGGCGGCAGCCTTATGTAGCCTGCAAGCAGTCAAGCTGACCGCGCCGGTGTTGCCAAAAGAACTCTTGGCTACCCAGCCGCAGTCGGCTCCCCCCGCCCAGGATATCCACCCGGAAGCGGATGAACACTCAGGGCTTGAGGCTACTATCACCTTGCGCTGTGCCAAACCTGAGGCACTGTTTGGCCTGGAAATAGGCTTATTCAAAGCGTTTCCGTTACTGAAACGATTGCACGCTGAAATTTTAAGCGCCAACGGTCAGACGAGTGTTAAACTGAACCCCAGTACCACGCACTTAACATGGTAACAACAACGGGTTATGAACGCATTGACGATTGATATCGAAGCGCTAAAGTTTACTTGGCCGGGGCGAAATCCATTTCACCTATCAATCCCTAAACTTGAAATAGCCAGCAGCGAAACGGTGTTTTTGCACGGTGCCAGCGGCAGCGGTAAAAGCACGTTACTGTCATTGCTGGGTGGCGTGTTGGTGCCGCAGCAAGGGCGCATTGGTATTTTAGGGCAGGAGCTGACCAAGCTCTCTTCAATAAAACGCGACCGCTTCCGGGCTGATCACTTGGGATTTTTGTTTCAACAATTTAATTTGTTGCCTTACCTTTCAGTGATTGATAATGTTTTGCTTCCGTGCCGTTTTTCTAAATTAAGGCGGCAAAGGGCGTTACAAACTGAAAAATCGCTGGAAAAATCCGCTACACGCTTACTGGCTGAATTGCATCTGGATACTCACTTAATTAACCAAAAAGTCACCGAGCTTTCAGTCGGCCAACAGCAGCGGGTTGCCGCTGCCAGGGCAATGATAGGCCACCCGGAACTGATTATTGCAGATGAGCCTACATCAGCCTTAGACAGTGACCGGCAAAATGCATTTCTGGATTTATTGCTGACGCAATGTACTGAAAGCCATGCGACCTTATTGTTCGTCAGTCACGACCAAAACCTTGCCTCACGCTTTTCAAAATCGTTGGCAATGGCGGATATTTGTTCTGGTGAACTACCCAAGCAGCTAGACAACTTATGAAGACGTTATTCTTACTGGCTTTGCATAGCGCCTGGAACCGGAAAGGCACACTCATGTTGATGGTGATCAGTATTGCTTTGTCAGTGATTTTGCTTTTAGGGGTTGAGCAATTACGGACAGGTGTACGCAATGGTTTTTCGCAGTCCGTTTCCGGTACTGATTTAGTTATTGGCGCCAGAACCAGTCCTGTTCAATTGATGCTGTATGCAGTATTTCGACTGGGAGATGCGACGCATAATATGCACTGGTCGAGTTTTCAAAAAATAGCCCAACGCCCTGCCATTGCTTTTGCTATTCCCATTTCACTGGGGGATTCCCATCATGATTTTCCGGTGATCGGTACCCAAAGCAGTTATTTTGAACATTTTCGTTATGGCGCACGGCGTACCCTAGCTTTTAAAGAAGGTGTTGCATTTACGGGTATTTTCGATGCGGTTATTGGCGCAGATGTTGCGGAAAAATTACATTATCAATTAAATACTTCAATTATTTTAAGTCACGGGAGCGGGGAGCATGGCCATGCCGAACATGCTGATAAACCGTTTCGGGTGGCTGGCATATTGAAGCGTACCGGAACGCCGGTCGATCGGAGTATCCATGTCAGCTTGGAAGCAATTGAAGCCATTCATCTGGACTGGCAAGGCGGCGCGCCGATGCCCGGTGTAGCCATTCCTGCGCAATATGTCAGCAAATTTAATTTACAGCCCAAAGAAATTACGGCGGTGTTGATTGGTTTGAAGAGCCGGAGCGGGGTGTTTCAGATGCAACGTTATATTAACAATTTTCAGGATGAAGCGTTGCTCGCAGTGCTGCCAGGTATCGCCTTGGATGAATTGTGGTCGATTGTTAGTATCGTTGAAAAATCTCTGTTGGCAATATCTGGGTTAGTTGTTGCGGTTGGCCTGAGTGGCTTGGTCGCTGTCGTTTTAGCCGGTTTGGGTGAGCGCCGTCGGGAGTTGGCGGTATTGCGTGCGTTAGGGGCAGGGCCGTTATTGATCTTTCTCTTGCTGTCGGTTGAAGGAATATTGGTGGTGCTGATGGGGGTTTTATTGGGTGCCGCGGTTGTCCTCGTAGGATCATCCCTAGCTGCGCCCTGGTTACAAGACCGATTTGGTTTGGTGGTGGTGTACACGGGGTTAACTTCAACCGCCTATTGCCTGCTAGCATCGGTAATCATTGGTGGCACACTTGCTAGTCTGATAGCCGCTTACCGCGCTTATCGAATTTCGTTAATAGACGGCTTAATGCCGAGATTGTAATTAATTATGCATAAACAAGTCTTCAAATCAATTTTGGCCTACGCAGTAATTGCCCTGTATTTTATAGTGCCAATAAGTAGTGTAAATAGGGCTTATGCTGCCGATTATAAAGTCGGTAGCCGCTTACCCAAAAGTACCTCAAAAACTAAACATACCGATCCTCATGCAAAATACCGGGAAATTGAATGGGAGGATTTATTGCCTAAAGGATGGGATCTGGCCAATGCTTTTGAATCCTTGAATTTTGATCAATTACAGGATGATGATCCCAAAGCAATGGAGGCCTTGGAAAAACTCAGAAAAACCTGGGATGAAGCGCCAGTTGAACCTTCATGGAACGGTAAAGCCATTAAAATTTCCGGCTTTATGATTCCATTGGAACGCAACGAAGGAAAAATCAGCGAGTTTTTATTAGCGCCTTATTTTGGCGCCTGTATCCACGCTCCGCCACCGCCTGCGAACCAGTTGATTCATGTGATTGCCAACAAAGCCTTTGAAGAATCTGAGATTACCGATGATGTATCCGTTAGTGGGGTCATTTACACCCAGAAAATGGGCACTGAAATGGGACAATCCAGTTATCTTATTAAAGGGGATTCGGTCGTCCCTTACACCGCGCCTAAAAAAACCCAGATTTTTTTGAATAGGGGCGCGATTGCGCAACGCATACCTAGATCAAAATAGTCACTTTTTTAGTTTAAAATTTCTTTAAATATAGGATGCATAACTGTCAGGTTTTAAGCGGTTGGTTGTTCTATTGGTTATGGATAGCTCGCTATTAAAAAAGTCCACACTAGACAATGCCTGAAAATTAGATTAAATTCGACCCTATGTCTACTAGCTAACCCTCACAAGGAATTATGAATAAATTGCTTAGCTTTATCATTTTACTGTCGGTAATGTCTTTCACGCCGGTAGTATATTCAGAATCTTCAACGCCTGCCTTACGAACACCAGGCGTTGAAGTAACCGATCCTGGCTTTGTGCTGTTGGATGTGCTGGTCTATCGGCCTGTAGGATTGGTCGCAACGCTGGTTGGCGGGGCAGTTTTTGCGGGGATAAGCCCATTAACGGCGCTTGCCTCAATCCCCGCACCACACGATGCCTTTAATAAAACCTTCAATGTTTTAGTACTTGCACCGGCTGCATATACATTCATTAGACCAGTCGGTGAGCGGCGTTTTGTGCCTGGATATATTCCCCAGTATCGTACCCGGCCTGTGGTTTCTCCCGCCAACAGTAAGACTTTCAAGCGAACGGAGCCATTTAAACAACTCCCTGCGGTGCCTTAGCCTAGGAAACTGGGTTACTCAACAGGGAGATTTGCTCATAGTACGCCGAATGATTGTTATTGGGTTTTATCTATAAAAGCGGTTATAGCTTATAGGGCTTAGACGTAAGTAGATCTATATTTATTTCGCTTTTGCCTAATCTATTCATGTGGTTTCCCCGGTATTTTTGCAACTACATTTTTGGTCAAATTTTCTTATCCTTCTTTTCATTAGGTGACTGTGTAGCTTAGGCTTACCCTGATGGAAAATGGTTTATCATCCCCCCCCTTCAATTTTCCCCTGATGTTGTCCTAATGGTAATTAAGTATTGTCGTTATCTGCCGATCATTGTTCTCGTAATGCATGAGTCAGGGTGTATGGTATGGGACAAAAGAGTTGTTAATGATCAACCACCGCAAAGCTTTTCGGACTATGGTGAAAGCGTTTTCAAGCGGCAAAATAATGCTACCAGCCGGGTTATGATGTTATCGTTGGATGAAGTGGAGGATAAGGAAGCTTATGAAGAGCTTCTTAGAACTGAAAAATCCATGCGTAATGCCTGTGAAGAACTTAATATCTATGCTGAACAAAGCCAGAACAACGGCAGTTCCAGTTTGTTGTTAAAGGCCCGTGCGGGTAAATCTATTAAAGATTGTGATCAGGCCACACAGGTTTTGGAAGGTTTATTGGAAGATTTGGATCTTGCCGTATTCTCTCCAAAATCGCAGTTAAAATAAAAAATGTGTAATGGTCGCGTTAAGACATGATGGATAAACCAGAGCCTAAACGAAAACCCATAAAGCATCAGTCTGATGCGCTCGCAGTATCAAAACCAAACCGACCGCGCGCACCGCGTAAGCCCCGTAAAACCAAAGTTAAAATTTCTACAGTATTTCTAAAGTATAAATGGTGGTTGCTTGCTTTGGAAATTGGCGGGTTAGCGGTTGTTGCAGTGATTACGATTATCGTCATGCTAGGCTATTTCGGCAATTTGCTTTCTGGCACCGGTTTTTTTGCGCATCTGCTGCCGTTTGCGATGAGCCTCTTGGCCTTCATTTTTATGGCGTCCGCCGCATTACTTACGTGGTTAAAACTCCGTAAGCTGTTAAATTTAAAATCCCCTTGGTTCATGCCGGGGCTGTCGCTTGTTCTTACTTTGATTATCAGCTGGTTCGCCTTACAGGCTCAATTTACCCACTCTTTAGGACAGTTTCGGACTTTGGTGGGTGGTAAGCAAGAGGCCGGACGCGTAACGCTGAGTCATCAGGTTTTTGCAGCTTATCGTCGCTATAGTCCGGCGCAGCTTAATACCTTGGTGAGTCGGGCCCAACCTTATCAGGCAGACATTTTCGAAGCGGCTAAAGCATTTAATATTGATGAAAACTTATTGCAAGGGGTTGCTGCAACTGAATCGTCATTTTTACCCAGGGATAGCTTTGATGGCGGTCACGGTTTATTTCAAATTACCCGCGTACCAAAAGAGGTATTGACGATAGCGGCTAAGCACTTAAAAGTTGATAATCTCTCTTTTGATGATCACCGGCATAATACGTATCTTGCCGCTGCGACACTTAATTATTACCTGGATGAAATGCGCGGTGATTTGTTTTTAGGTTTGTTAGCCTACAATATCGGCCCTAAAAACGGGGGGTTGCGCTTTATCATGCAAAAATATGGCGTCACCGACTTTATCACGATTCAACCTTATTTACAGCGATTGCCGCGTGATTATCCGATACGGGTGCTTTCTTATGCCCTGGCTTTTCGGCTTTGGCACAAGACTGGCAATATACCGCCTTATGAAAAAGGCAAAAATGCGCTGTTGATACAGCGCATTGGCGTTCCGGGCTTACAAAAAGGGCTTTAATTCTAGGTCAGGTTACCCCACATATAATATAAATTTAACTATTAATATGTGGGGATTGCTAACTGTGGTAACCCGGTAAAATCATTTAATGCAATCAGCTATGATATGCTGACTCACCATGTTCAGTAACATCAAGACCTTCCCGCTCAACATCGCCACTTACCCGCAGACCGATTAAAATATCCACTAATTTAAAGGCAATGAAAGATACCAGGCCAGACCAAACGATGCAAATAACCACCCCCCAACTTTGGCTGATAAATTGGGTCATAAAATCATAGCTTGCGACCCCATTACTCGCATAATCCCACACTCCGGTACCGCCTAAAGCTGGATTTGCAACTACCGCTGTCCCTAATGCACCGATAACACCGCCGACCCCGTGAACACCAAAAGCGTCTAAAGAATCATCGTAACCCAATTTGGATTTAAGACTGGTTACCGACCAGAAACACACCGCACCTACAGCTAAGCCTAGACCAATAGCGCCCATCGGGCCTGACCAACCACACGCCGGCGTAATAGCTACTAAGCCTGCAACTGCGCCAGAAGCTCCGCCTAACATACTGGGTTTACCACGGATCAGCCATTCTGCGCCCGTCCACGCTAAGGTTGCCGCTGCACTTGCTAACAGGGTATTGATGAATACAAGGGCAGACAAGCCATTGGCTTCCAGATTGGAACCCACGTTAAACCCAAACCAACCAACCCATAATAACGAAGCGCCTACCATGGTTAAGGTAACACTGTGCGGCGCTAAGGATTCTTTTTTAAAACCAATGCGTTTGCCAATCATTAAGCAGCCGACTAAGCCTGCGATACCCGCGTTAATATGGACAACTGTGCCACCAGCAAAATCCAGGGCACCTTTTTGAAATATAAATCCCGCTGTAGCCGTCGCAACTTCAGCTGCTTTTGCATCGGTATACGCATCAGGACCTGCCCAATACCAAACCATATGCGCCATAGGCAGGTAAGCAAAGGTAAACCAGATCAACATAAAAACCAATACTGCCGAGAATTTAACCCGCTCAGCAAAAGCACCGATAATCAAGGCGGGAGTGATTGCGGCAAATGTTAATTGGAACGCTACATAGATATATTCCGGCACATACACGCCTTTACTGAAGGTCGCAGCCATTGAATCCGGGGTAATGCCTTTTAGGAATAACTTACCTGTGCCGCCAAAAAAAGCATTGCCTTCGGTAAAAGCAATACTGTAACCATAAATCGCCCACAATATCGCCATCATGGAGAAAATAACAAACACTTGCATTAGTACGGACAACATGTTTTTAGCGCGTACCATCCCACCATAAAACAATGCTAAACCGGGAATAACCATTAAGATAACCAAGACTGTCGCCATAATCATCCAGGCTGTGTCTCCCTTATTGGCAGTCGGTACAGGGGGCGTTACTGCAACCGCAGCGGCGATTTCTTCGGCGAATAGTGGCTGCGAAAAACCAACTGCGCATAGCAGTAAACCAAGTGTCCTAAAACTGATCGTGTGCATTTTCATAGAGTGCTCCTTAAATGGCTTCTTCGCCGGCTTCACCGGTGCGAATTCGAATGATGTGTTCCAGATTGGTTACAAAAATTTTACCGTCGCCGATTTTGCCGGTATTTGCAGCTTTGCAGATAGCAGCGATTGCTGCATCGGCTTGTGCATCGCTAATGGCAATTTCTACTTTAACTTTCGGTAAAAAATCCACAACATATTCAGCACCACGATAAAGCTCGGTATGCCCTTTTTGGCGTCCAAAGCCTTTTACTTCAGTTACGGTTACACCTGAAACCCCGATATCAGACAATGCTTCGCGCACATCATCTAATTTAAAAGGTTTTACTATTGCTGTTATCAGCTTCATATTGATACTCCTACACGGATAAAGGTTTGATACTCATTTACCTTAAAGCATAGAGCGTGCCAATTATTAATTGATAGCCATTTGGGTTAGTTTGTGACTGGTTGGCGGGTTTGGATGCACCATAATTGTGCACTTAAGAAACCGAGCGCACCAATATAATTAAAATGCTAAGAGAAGCATTGATAATACGCCCGATTGTGTTGTTTTGGGTTTGCTTATATAAATGGGTGTTGTAAAACCCACTTTAGACTATCAGGTGTATTTCATCAGCCAAGTTGAAAACGATTGGTGAGCACACAAGTAGAAGGTTAAAATAGCCTGATGGCATTTGTAATGAAGAATATGCCAGTCTTAACGTATCAATCGGAATCCTGCTATGAAAATAATTTCCTGGAATGTTAACGGCATTCGCGCAGTCCAGAATAAGGGCTTTGCAGAAACACTGGTACAACTTGATGCTGACTGCATTGTGCTACAAGAAACCAAGGCGCAGGTTGAGCAGATTGATAAGGCTTTGCAGGGTATCGATAGCTACCACATTTATTCTAACTGTGCTGAGCGTAAAGGCTATTCCGGTGTAACGGTTCTATCCCGGCAAGTGCCGCTGCAAATCATTCCTGATATTGGAATTGATGAGCATGATCAAGAAGGCCGCGTAATTGTTCTCGAATTCGAACATTTTTTTCTGCTCAACGTGTATGTCCCCAATTCAGGCGAAGCATTAGCCCGGCTGGATTACCGGCAAAACTGGGACAAAGCCTTTCTGGCTTATTGCCGGCAACTGCAAAGTCAAAAACCGCTTATTGCCTGCGGTGACTTTAATGTTGCCCATCAGGAAATCGACATTGCCCGTCCAAAAGCAAATTATAATAAATCCTCTGGTTATACCCAGGTCGAAATTGATGGCTTTAGCCGTTTTCTTGATGCTGGACTGGTTGATACTTTCCGGCATTTTCATCCAGACACCGTCGCATATAGTTGGTGGAGTTTTCGCGCGAATGCAAGGGTTAACAATGTCGGATGGCGGATTGATTATGTGTTAACCAGTAAAGCATTGCTAAACAATGTCAAACAGGCTTTTATTCTGCGGGATGTTACCGGATCTGACCATTGCCCGGTTGGCATTGAAATTGATTTTTAGGAAGATTTTTATTTAATTATCTGGAAATGCTCGGGAACTTAAAAATAGGCATCTGCACTCAAGCATTAACCATAACGCCATGTGCATTGATTGGTAGTAGCGCCAAATCCCAGTTATTGCGGGCAATCTCCCGGCTGAAGGTTTGGGTGCGATAAATAGTGCCGCGTAGAGTTTTATTGTCATGATGCGCCAGCCAATTCTGCCGGGCATCGACATATTGCTGAATCCAGGCTTTTTCATTGCCGCCGGTTTTAGGAGTGCGTTCGGAAAAGCGCTTGCGGAGAAAATCCAGGATACTACCGCTGTGCACGAAGGAGTCGTAGATCACCAGGGCCGACAAAGCTAAGGTGAAGCCATTTTTGTCTGCCCAATCAAGGGCAGGCTGATAATAGCGTTTATCAAAAAAAGTATCCTGTACCTGTCGCATGATAGGGTCTTTGTTGCCAGCCTCCTTTAGAATTCGCTGAAAAGCCACATCATGTACCAACGGAGTGACCCCAATTTGGGGTAGATATTCCTGAAGTTGCTTACTGAATGTGCCTTTTTTAGCCACATACATTTGGATCAATGCTTCTAAATTACCGTATTCGGTGGTTTGCGAGCGACCGTAAGTTACCTGACGCATACCGTGCGGACCGTCAGGGAAAATCGCAATGGCTCCGTAGTTACCTTCGGCGCTGCCGGTTTCGAATACATTGACGACATGTTCACAAATGTTTTTTTGCTGGTTTGTTAAGTTCATAGCAATTTCCTTAACTCATTTTCGGGTTTCCGGGGTTTGCGCGGGTTGCAAACGCTTCAGTAGCTCTTTAAGTCGTTTTTCAGTGATTTCACTGAATGCTGCGCTATGTTCAAGTGGAGCCAGTGAACCACCTTTGGAGGTTACTGAGGCGCTAGCTGATTCAGCCCGTTTCTCGAGCCAGAGTATCTGTTCCTTGAGCAGTTTTTTTCGTTCCCGTAAATTAAGCTTTTGCATGAGCTGGACATAAACGATAAACAATTGCGCATCGCGGATATCGGCCAGATTCTGGCTTGTAAGATTCATTGCTTGTTGGGGGGGCTGGGGCTCGGTTTTTGATGAGGCTTCCAGCGTCTCTTTAAGCTGATCGAGCGAGGGTGACCAGTGCTTGGGAATTAGCGCGCCAACGCTTTGCGAATGCTCACGTGCCGAAGCGGGCGACGGCAAATAACCGCTAATTAATAGGCTTAACAACAGCCGTCTGAGGAGTATTTTCAGTGTTTCGGTGCGGTTTTTATTCATTATTACGGCTTTTGTTATATAACTTAGGTGTGACAAAATCTAAAAAGCTACCTATCGCTGATTATTAAGCTTAAAGTACAACAAAAAAAATCCTACTTATGTTAAGCGTAAAGGAGCTAAGCATGCAAAAAATAATCGTTAAAAACCCGATCGTGGAACTCGATGGCGATGAAATGACGCGCATTATCTGGCATATCATCAAACAACAATTGATTTTGCCTTATTTGGATGTACCTATTGACTATTATGATTTAGGGATTCAGTCGCGGGACGCCAGTGATGACCAGATCACTATTGATGCGGGGAAGGCGATTCAACACTATGGTGTTGGTATTAAATGTGCGACGATTACCCCGGATGAGGCGCGGGTTAAGGAGTTTGATTTAAAGCGCATGTACCCTTCACCCAATGGCACGATACGGAATATTTTAGATGGTACAGTGTTTCGGGAGCCGATTATTTGTCGCAACGTGCCGCGTTTGGTGCCAAACTGGACACATCCCATTTGTATCGGTCGGCATGCGTTTGGCGATCAATACAAAGCCACGGATTTTGTTACCCGTGGCAAAGGCAAGTTGACGCTGACGTTTACCCCGGAAGACGGTAGTACAGTACAGCAGCATGAGGTGTATCAGTTTGCAGGGGATGGGGTAGCATTGGCGATGTTTAATACCGATGCTTCGATTACCGGGTTTGCACACAGTTGTTTCAAGATGGCGCTAGAACGGGGTTGGCCGCTGTATTTATCGACTAAGAACACCATTTTAAAACGTTATGACGGGCGCTTTAAGGATATTTTCGAGCAACTTTATCACGATGAATATGCAGTGCAGTTTGCAGCTAAAGGCATTGTTTTTGAACATAAATTGATTGATGACATGGTGGCCAGCGTTTTAAAGTGGCATGGTGAATTTGTCTGGGCGTGTAAAAATTATGATGGTGATGTCCAGTCCGATACCGTCGCACAAGGCTTTGGCTCGCTAGGGTTGATGACTTCGACCTTGATGACCCCGGATGGTCTGTGTATGGAGGCAGAAGCGGCACACGGTACGGTTACGCGGCATTATAGGGAGCATCAGCAAGGTAAAAAAACCTCAACCAATCCAATTGCGTCCATTTATGCCTGGACGCGTGGTTTAGCCTTCAGGGCTAAGCTGGATGGCAATGCGCAACTTCAGCATTTTTGTGAAACCTTGGAGCAGGTGTGTGTGAGTACCGTGGAAGCCGGTCAAATGACCAAAGACTTGGCGTTATGTATATATGGCGTAGACCTGAATGCGTCACATTATTTAACCACGGAAGCTTTTTTGGCTGTGTTACAACAGCGTTTGGAAGAACAGTTAACGGCCGATTAGTGTGGTAGAGACGCAATATTTGCGTCTCTACCACAGCCTATTTTTCAGGCATAAACATCTAATTTGGTTGAGCTGCCTGGCGTGGAATTTAGCAGTTGCAACACCGCTTCACCTTGTTGTTTTTGCACGTCCTGTGCTTTATTGATGACTGCCAAGTTAACTTGTTGCGCCATTTTTTGTTGCTGCATAGCAATCGCCGCATTTGCTATACCTGAGATTGAATCCATATAAATACCCCTGTTTGATTTGATTATAGGTCAAACAGGATAGCGGCAGGCAAGGACTGTCCTTTAATGGCAATTAAGTTGTTTGAGCTGCTACCTCATAGGGTTTAATCATAGAAGTTTTACCTACCATCACATTCAGGGTCTTCCACAAACGAATAAACACCGATTCCTGCAAATAAGGAATGTTGTGTTTTTCACAAACCGCTTTAACGCGTGGCTGCACTTTTTGATATTGGCTTAACGCCATATCCGGCCATAAGTGATGTTCGATCTGGTAATTTAACCAGCCATGTAAGAAGTCGACAAGGTCAGCTTTGGTGGAAAAATTGGCAGAACCTATAATTTGGCGTAAATAAAATTCGCCTTTATTGGTTGATTTATCATTAAACATAAACACATCTTCGCCCGCATGGTTGGGGCCGATGACTAAAAAGGTATGTAAATTAGTAATAACTTCAGCCATTAGGGAGGTCAGTAAAACATTGGTTACTGCATCTGCGCCTAAGGGAAAAAATAATAACGGTATTGCACCAAAACGCAGGATGCCATAAGGTAACATGCAGCTGAACCAGAGATCCCGGCCGGTTTTTGTAAATGGATTCCAGACATCATTGCGGGAAATGGTTTCATGCGGCCGACCGGCTTTTTTGGCTTGTAAGGCACGGTGTTCATTCAGGGTTGAAGAAGAATAGTAAATGATTTTCCAGGATGCGGCCATGAGCCCCAGTAACAGATAACGTCCCCAGCGTGGCACGGGAGAGTTCCTTAAATCTTCCATGTTATGCTCGACCTGATCCGGGTCAGCTTTTTCGCCTAAGCGATAATGATGGATGTCATTATGTTCGGTGTCCCAGGCATCCGGGTGCATCCAGTCCATCCAGTCCAGATAACGACGCCAGCCGCGGGCAAAAGCTTTACTGGTATAACGTTTCGGGATGCCTGGTACCCTATCATAGCCACGATGCAATACATGATGGGCGATGGTGGTCCAGCGGGTAAAATTGCCTTGGCTGATTAAGTAAGCAGATATTGGGTTAGGGATAATCCAGGCTGTACCATAGCCCACGAGGGTGCATAACCGTCCCCAAAGTTCAATTTTTTTGAGATGTTCAAAATCGCCCTGGGTGGTTTCACTTAATAAATCACGTTGAATGGCATCCAGGTCTTTTGCTAATTGTGCGCGGTCAACAGCATGGTATTTTTCTATGTTCAAAGCGTTCTCACCTTTATCTATCTTAATGGTTAGCGGGTGTTTTGCTAGGCTGCACCAATGAAATATAGCAGGCTGATAGTTGAAACAAAACCGCGTTAAGGGTGCGTATCATAACGTCATTTTTAGGTTGGTAAAAGCGTTAATGTGGGTTGGGTAAGCAAAAATATATCCGAGTGCGTTGCTAGGTTTTAGTTTTAATAACAATTGCCTAAGTTACACCCGCTGTTACAAGTCAGCATAAATGTGGAAAGCTCAGGCTTTTTGGTTAAGCAAGTTTATAGTTTTATCCCCATAGTCAATTGAATTTTTTAAATTAAGCTATACTTAAATCTAGTAGCTGGCTTGATCGCCTTTTTTATAATTGACCCCTCATAGCTTTTTATTAATGATTTTATTACCTTGATGCGGAAACTTAAACGTGCGCTTTTTAAATAAATTATTGGGTAAAAAATCGGCAGGCAAAGGGATTGTTGCCATCAGTTTTATGCAGCAGGGTATTGCCTTGGCTATTGCAGAGGCCGCCCAAAATAAAGGAGTAAGGTTAATCCACAGTGAATTTGTCACTATGCTGCAAGGGGAAGATCGGCAAAGTATTTTAGCGAAGCTGGTTAAAGAACATAAATTAGCTGCTTATGATTGTCATTTGGTACTTGCGGCAGAAGATTACCGGCGCATTAATATTGAGGCACCTGCGGTTGCTGCTAATGAAATGACCGAGGCGATTCGCTGGAAAATTAATGATTTAATTGATTTCCCGGTGGAAAGGGCCGTTATCGATTATTACCCAGCACCCGATTCTTTACGTGCCTCCGGTACTAAAATGCTGGAAGTGATTGCCAGTCCTGAAGAGATTATAAAAGCGTACGCAAAAACCTGTACGAATGCCGGATTGGATCTTAAGGTTATAGATATTCAGGAAACCAGTTTGCGTAATCTTGCGGTACTTTTGCCGGAAAATGCCAGGGGGGTCGGGGTACTGCATTTGTTAGAGTTTTCCGGTACGTTGCTGATACAAAAGGAAGGGACGATATATTTATCCCGTAAATTTGAGCTGGGCTATCGCAAACTCAACCTGGACGTTGATTATGAAGTGACTGAACAAACGATCACGGCACAAAAAAATTTAGTCCTGGAAATACAGCGTTCGCTGGACTACGTTGAAAGCTTTTATGGCATACCGCCAGTGTCAATTTTGGCGGTTATTCCGCTGGCAGAACATACCATGGATTTACTGGGGATATTAAACAATAATCATGGGATTACCGCCAGAGTAATGGATTTGTCTGCGATTGTAGAATACGACCGCCTAATGGATGATAGGCTACAGTCATTATGCACCCCGGTAATTGGTGCAACCTTGCGGAATGCCGCTGAAGCATCATGATGCAACAAGTTAACCTGTATAAGGACATTCTTAAAGAAGGACAAAAGCAAAATAATTTGCTGTTGTATGCGTTGGTGTTAGGCATGCTGAGTTTATTTGTTATCGGCTATAGCCTCTATCGGGCATGGGATTTAGTAAACATTGAAAAGCTTGCGAGCCAAAGCCGTGAGCAACATGGTAAGGTCAGCGCCTTGGTAGATCAGCTGGCTGCAGCGCAGCCTGCCTCGGAAGTTAATGCAGCCTTAATCGCAGAAGTAGCAGATTGGCAGAATAGCCTGAATGAATTGACTAAAACGTTGCCTTTGATGGACAACCAGGCTAACGGGACTCCGGCAGGTTTTTCTAAATACTTTCAGGCCTTAGCCAGGCAATCCTCTCGGGAGGTTTGGTTAACTAACATTAGCATTGCAGGGGAGCAACAGGGGATTAATCTGGAAGGGAGCACTTTTACACCCAGTGCCGTGCCGGTTTTTCTGCAAAAATTGCAACAAGAACCGATATTTTCTGGCAAGACTTTTGCCAAATTGGAAATGGTGCCTTCAGAACTGGTGACAGGGCAACTTGACTTTAAACTCAGTGCACTGTTAGAGGTGACGGAAAGTAAAGACCATGTTAAATAAACTTCAAGCTGCGTTTGAGCAGTTAGCAGCCCGCGAAAAAATGTTTATGGCCGTGACTTTATTATTAAGTTTATGGTGGATGTGGGATAGCTTTTTTTATCAACCGTTGCAGCACAAGGACTCGGCTTTACGGCTGGAGTTAACGAATCTTAAGAATCAGATTGCTACCTTGCAACAAACGGCGACCCAGTTGGAAAGTAACCCCAGACATGATCCTAATCGGAATAATCAGGCCAAATTAGCAGAACTGAAAGCCAATGTAACCCGTCGTCAGGAACAGTTACTACTGGGATATAAAAAATTTGTGCCGCCCCAGTTAATGGCAAAAGCGCTCAGCGACATGCTTAACCAAACCGCCAATACCCATTTGATTAAGCTAGACATATTACCTGCCACACCGCTGCTGGTGGCTAAACAATTGCGGCCTATTTATAAACACGGGCTAGCACTCACTTTTACGGGGGGCTATATGGACACGTTGAATTATTTAAAAGCTTTAGAAGCTCTGCCTTGGCATTTTAACTGGGACAGTATTGATTACAAGGTTAAGCAGCATCCGCTTGCTGAAACCACCTTGCGCGTGTATACGCTTAGTTTTGAGAAGGATTGGCTGGGTGTTTAAGATGTCTTCGAAGTTATTGACGCTGATTGTGGTAGAGACGCAAAATCTTGCGTCTCTACGGCGAGACGGATGCTGGCGGCAATTTCCCCAAAAACACTTGAATCAACTGTTGCTTTTTTCAATTGGGCTAATGCTGCCATTGGTCAGTCAGGGTGAAATGCGCGACCCAACGCAACCCCTGTATCCAAAAGCAGCAGTAACTGCCGAACCCGGCAAAATGATCGACGATACCCCGGTTTTATCAGCTGTCTGGATTTCACCAACTTCTAAACGGGCAACCCTGAACGGCGTTACTGCGAAAGAAGGGCAAACCATTTTAAATTCGATCAAGATTATGTGTATTCGCCAAAATCAGGTGACTATTAAACAAAACAACGTAACTAAGACCTTGCAATTAGTGCAAAGAACCACTCAACCCCCTTTAATGCTGACAGATGAATAGATCACCGTTCTTAATTACCCTGGCGTTAAACCTATTGCTGGCGGCTTGCACCTCTACACCTCAGGTAAGTACCCCGACTATTGCTACCGGGTTCCCCGAGTTGCCATTGCGGCCTAATAAAAAAGTGCCTACTGCCATTACGGATGCGTTGGTGCCTGATTTTAATGAAACGATGGATACTGCGCAGATTACCGTTAGCCAGATGCCTTTAAATATCTCGGTACATGAAGTCAATGCGCGGGATTTTTTTATGGGTTTAGTGGTTGATACTAAAGAAAATATGGTGGTGCATCCGGAAGTCAGCGGTACGATTTCGTTAGAGTTAAAAAATGTCACGGTTGAGCAAATTTTGAATACTGTGCAAAAAATTTATGGCTATGATTATAAGCATAACGATATGGGTTACATTATTTATCCCGCTACCTTACAAACCAAACTGTTTAAAATTAACCGTCTGGATTTAATGCGACTTGGGAGGTCTAATACCCGGGTATCTTCAGGCCAGGGTAACACTCAGGGCGATAATGATAGTAATAACAACAACGCATTTAACCCAAATAACCCATCTAAAAGTGAACATCCGGATGTCGATGAACCGGGCAGTTCGCTGACCACCAGCACCGATACTGATTTTTGGAAGGAATTAAATGAGACTTTACATTCCATTATTGCCGTGGATAAGCAAGCTACGGTGGTCATTAACCGTCAATCCGGTGTGGTGGTGGTGCGGGCTAAACCGATGCAGATCCGGGAGGTTGAGTCATTTCTCGACACCACGCAGACCCAAATCAGCCGGCAAGTCATTTTAGAAGCCAAAATTCTGGAAGTGATACTGGATGATGGACATCAAGCGGGCGTAAATTGGGAAAGCGTGGTTAGGGAAGGTATTAACAAAGCCCCTTTATTGACTGGGGTAGGTACTTTAGGTGTAGGAGCTACGGCTGTTGCGAATAATGTGTTTAGTTTAGGGGGGACTGCCGGGGATTTTAGGGCGTTTGTTGAGTTACTGGAAACACAAGGCAAAACCAATATTTTATCAAGTCCCAGAATTTCTACCTTAAATAACCAAAAAGCCATTATTAAAGTGGGTAAAGACGAGTACTTCATTACCAGGATTTCGACTACTACGGTTGCTTCCAACGGTGTCAACGGCGCAGTTGCTAATCCTAATGTGACCCTCACCCCTTTTTTTTCGGGCATCGCGTTGGATGTAACCCCGCAAATTGATGATGAGGAGAATGTTACCTTGCATATTCACCCCTCCATTACCCGGGTTGAAAATCTGAATAAAGAATTCAAGATCGGAAATGAACCTACCAATATCCCTACGGCTTTAAATACCGTTAGGGAATCTGATAGCATTGTTAAAGCGCAGAATGGACAAGTCATTGTGTTAGGCGGATTAATGCAGGAATCGGATATAGAAACCAAAGAAGGTGTCGCCGGTTTAACGCAAATTCCTTTCTTGGGTAATTTGTTTAGGGTTAATAAAGCGAATACTCAGAAATCGGAGCTGATTATTTTGCTTAAATCAACCATTATCAACAGTGATAACGATTGGCAAAATTCCATAAATGCCAGCAAGCAACATTATAAAAAGCTGGATGCCACGCCACGTTGGCAATAACGTTTATATTGGGTAACGGGTTAGCCGCCTTATGTATCAACAGCACTTTCTTCTTAATAGTTATCCCTTTGGGCTAACGCCGGACACCCGGTTTTTTTATGAACTGCCCAGTCATAGCGAAGCTTTTAATGTGTTGTTAATAGCCTTACATAATGGTGAGGGGTTTATTAAAATTACCGGTAATGTCGGTACCGGTAAGACTTTGTTATGCCGTAAATTACTTAATGAGCTGTCCGCAACCTTTAAAACCGCTTACATCCCTAATCCGCATTTAACCCCTGCGGCATTGCGCATGGCTATTGCAGATGAATTGGGGATTAAATACACCCACAAAACAGAGCAGCATCAATTGCTCAAGCTGATTAATAATTTTTTGATCGAGGCTGCGAAAGCGGGGAAGAGGCTGGTGCTTATTATTGATGAGGCGCAAGCAATGCCCCTTGAAACTTTGGAAGCGCTACGCTTACTGACAAATTTGGAAACGGAAACCCAAAAGCTTTTACAAATTGTGTTGTTTGGTCAGCCGGAGCTTGATCAGCAATTGCAAAACCCAGCCATTCGCCAGCTTCGGCAGCGCATTACGTTTAGTTATGCGTTAAAACCGTTGACTGCGCAACAGGTGAAAAACTATCTTCGTCATCGTTTACAAATAGCAGGGTTAAACAGTCCAACGCTTTTTTCAGGATTGGCGAGTAAAGCCATGCACTATTTCAGCCGAGGCATACCTCGCCTGGTTAATATTTTGGCACACAAAGCCCTGATTGCCGCTTATGGTAAAGGCTATAAACGCGTGGGTTTAAAGCAGGTTTATCTTGCCGCAAAGGATACCGAAGACACAAACACCTTATGGCGCTTGGGCGGGGTCAATTTTAGCCGGCTAATGATTGTACTTATCTTAATAAGTGTTGGTTTTGGATTAAACTTAGTGGATTGGCGATGAGTATCATTAATCAAATGCTACGTGATCTGGAAAGCCGTAATCCAGATAAAACTGAGCCAACCATACTCCAACCCGGTATACGCATAACCTCGAAGCCGGTTGTGAACAAGCCTTTCTGGCTGTGGAGCCTAGTGGCCTTGACTTTGCTGGTGGAGGGATACCAATATTACGCTGCCCGTAAAGAATCAGCTTCGCCGATAGTTGCCCCCATGCCTATTATGCCAGTTGCCACACCTGTCCCTGCTATACCCGTGGTAACTAATATTCCGGTGCAGGTTGAAAAAAATGCTGTAACTACCGAAGCAGAGATTCCAGTTGAACAGGATAAAAAACCGGAACATTATTTTTTTAAAATGCTGGTAGCGCAATCCCTTGCCCAAAAACTGGCTGCACCAGTGTCGGTACCCTTGTTAATAACAGCTCCACCGGTCAAAAATATTAAACTGTCACATAGAATACCCAAATTAAAAAAACCTGCACAACCCAAGTTTTTGCCCGATGAACCTGCCGGAATTAAAAACAATGGCGGGCAACAGCAGGCTAACTTACTGTATCGACAGGCAGCACAAAGCGATCCTGAGACGGCAACCGCTAAACTACAGGAACTGCTAACGCTTAATCCTCAGCATCTGAATGCCCGGTTATTGTTGGCTAAAACCTTAAATCAACGCGGTTTAGTTCAGGAAGCAGCAACGTTTCTGGATGAAAGTTTGCATTTATTCCCTACCAATGTGCAGTTAATCACCACCCGCGCGCAACTGTTTTTACAACAAAAAAATCCTTCATCGGCTGTTAAGACCTTGCAACGCTTAGATTTAAAAAACCACACGACGGAAACGACTTTATCCCTGTTAGCCGCCAGTTATCAGCAGTTGGGAGCCCATGCCCAGGCAGTTGAAGTTTATCAACAACTGGTTCAGCTTAATCCGACCAAAGCACAACATTGGTTAGGTCTTGCCTTAATGCAGGAACAGCTAGGTAATGTTAGCCTCGCCCGCGATGCTTACAGCCAAGCGTTAGCTAAAAATACCTTAAAAGCATCGGTGGTAAGTTATATCCATCAACGCCTCCTAGACCTCAGATAATCAACAGCTTGCACACAGCTATGGAAACAACCAGAAAAATTCGCATCGGTGATTTGCTCATTCAAAATCAGGTTATTACCCCTGAACAACTCACCATTGCCCTCGCTGAACAAAAGAAAACCGGCCGCAAACTGGGTAGATCACTGATTGACCTTAAATTCATCAAAGAAGTCGATTTGCTAAATTTTTTGTCACGGCAATTACAAATTCCGTTTTTGGACATTACGCGTTTCCCTAAAAAAGCAGACTATACAAAATTATTGCCCGAGAGTTTAGCCCGGCGCTTTCGGGTTATGGTACTGGAAAGCAATGATAATGATGTGCTACTGGCGATGGCGGATCCTACGGATTTGATGGGTTTGGATGAGTTAACCCGCTTTTTAAAAAAGAGCGTACGTGTCGCCGTGGTTAAAGAAGGCGACTTGCTTGCCCTTATTGATCAGACCTATCGCCGTACTGCTGAAATCAATACCCTGGCAGAAAAGCTCAATGTTGAACTCTCAGCCAATGCCGTCGACCTTAATTCTTTATTAACCTCTGACACCATTGCCGACGCGCCGGTAGTCAAGCTCTTGCAGTCATTATTTGAGGATGCGGTGCAGGCAAAAGCATCGGATATTCACATTGAGCCTGATGAGGGAGTTTTACGCATCCGGCAGCGTATTGATGGGGTATTAAATGAACAGGTTTTAGATGAGTTTAAAATTGCCCCGGCGCTGGTGATCCGCTTAAAACTGATGGCGAGTTTGAATATCTCCGAAAAACGCGTGCCGCAAGATGGGCGCTTTGGCATTAGGGTTAAAGGCCGTTCCATTGATGTCAGGATGTCGACCTTGCCGGTGCAAAATGGTGAATCGGTGGTGTTGCGTTTGCTAGACCATTCCCAGGGTTTACTTAATCTGGAGCACTTAGGTATTCCTGAATCCATTCTGTCGCGCTTAAAAAAGCACATTCATAATCCCTTCGGTTTAATCTTGGTAACCGGCCCGACCGGTAGCGGTAAAACGACTACTTTGTATGCGGCGTTAACAGAAGTGAATAAACCGGAAACCAAAATTATTACCGCAGAAGACCCGGTTGAATATAGTTTACCGAGGATTAATCAGGTTCAAATTAATGAAAAAGTAGGTTTAACTTTTGCGAATGTACTCCGTTCAGCATTACGGCAGGATCCAGACGTTATTCTGGTGGGCGAGATGCGTGATACCGAAACTGCTGAAATTGCCATCCGTGCCTCAATTACCGGACATTTGGTATTCTCAACCCTGCATACCAATGGCGCTATTGAAACCGCCACGCGGCTGATGGACATGGGCGTAGCCGGGTATATTTTAGCCAGTGCCTTAAAAGTCATCGTTGCCCAGCGCTTAGTCCGCCGGATTTGTGAATATTGTATAGAACCGATTGAACTGGAGCCTAGCCAACGCATCTGGCTGGAGAAATCCCAGCAGCAAGACTACAGTCAGGTTATTTTTAAACAGGGTAAAGGCTGTCACCAATGTAACCATACCGGTTATAAAGGCCGTATAGGTGTTTATGAATTACTGGAGTTAACCGATGCCACGCTCGATGCGCTGCGGCGTAACGATGTCGCGGCTTTCACCAATGCTGCCTTAAACACCCCCGGCTTTACCCGCTTTACCAGTTGTGCCACTGACTATGCCCAGCAAGGCCTGACCACGGTTGCAGAAGTAATAAGAATTATGGGGGCAGGGGAATAACGTGCCGCATTTTAAATGCCAGACCCGTAACGCTGAGGGTAAAAGTGTTGTGACAGTTATTGAGGCTGATACCCCAGCACTTGCCGCCAAAATTCTGAGCAACCAGGGTTTTATTCCGCTGGCCATTACCCCAACGCAGTCTTCCGGCCCTGACCTTATCCAGCAATTTAATGACTGGCAGGCGCTTAGAAATATCGCTTTAAATGACCGGCTGCTTTTTTGCCGACAGATGTACAGTTTGGCTAAGGCGGGTGTGCCGTTGACCAGGGCTTTGCGCAGTTTGATTGAATCTACCCGCAACAGTGCTTTTGCCGAGGCGCTTAAAGACATTGTGCATCGTCTTGAAGGTGGGACGGCTTTAAGTCTGGCGATGTCGCATCATCCCGAGGTGTTTAATCCGCTGTTTATTAACATTATTAATGTCGGGGAAAACAGTGGTGAATTGAGCAGGGCATTTTTACAAATCGGACAATATTTACAGCAGGAAAAAGACATACAAACCCGGGTTAAATCAGCCTTACGCTACCCTTCCATGGTTATTTTGGCGATTGTTATTGCCATGGCTATTGTTAATATTTATGTGATTCCGGCTTTTAAAGGGGTGTTTGATAATGTCAAAGCAGAATTGCCCTGGCAGACCAAATTGTTGATGAATATATCCGACTTTACGGTACATCACTGGCCCTATTTGCTGGTTGGCGGCATTGTATCGGCCGTGTTTAGCGTGAAATACATCAATTCGCCCAAGGGACGCTTGCAATGGGATCAGGCACTCTTAAAGATGCCAGCCATCGGCAGTATTATGGAACGTTCCGCGATGGAACGTTTTTCGCGTTCGTTAGCCATGACCCTGGATGCGGGTGTGCCGCTTATACAGGGTCTTAGCGTCGTTTCCGCCGCTGTGGGTAACAGCTATATCAGCGACAAACTCGTCAAAATGCGCCACGGGATCGAAAAGGGCGAAACCGTTAGTCGTATGGCGCAAAATTCACAGATTTTTCCGTCCCTGGTCATCCAAATGCTGGTCGTTGGGGAAGAAACCGGTAATATCAGTACCATGCTGTTAGAGGTGGCGGATTTTTATGCCGCAGAAGTTGATGCTGATCTAAAGAATTTAACCAGTGTTATTGAACCTATTTTATTGGTAGTCATCGGAGTTATGGTGTTGATATTAGCCTTGGGTATTTTCCTGCCGATGTGGGATTTATCCAGTGCGATTCATAAATGAAAACAGGTCAAATTTAGAGACGCAAGATTTTGCCTCTCTAGGTTCTACGCTTCCAATTTTTGTGTCCCTACACAACCTCATTTAATAATCGAAACCTCAACCTCACGCGCAACATAATCCGCACTGTTATAAGCCCCAAACGCACTGTGTGCGGTCAGTTTATAAAACTTAAGATTATCGTTGGTACCTTCACGATGAGTGCTGTCGCTACAGGTCAGGGTAACCGTAAATCCATTAAGCCCTGGAAAAGTTAAGGTCGCTGCGCTTACGGTTGTACAGTCGCCGCTATTTTTTAAAATACTGGCAATCCCCCAATCCAACCCGGCTTTTGCGGCCTGATAAGCTCTGGCACTTTGTAAGCTATAGGTACTGGTTGCATGCTGTACGCCGCTAAGCCGCACCATATAGCTACCCAGCAAACCCAGCACGATCAGGATAAAAATCGCCGTAATCAGCATAAAGCCGCTCTGTTTTTTCATGGCGCATTATCCACATGCACTTGTTGGAGCAGTTGCACGGATTCACCGGCACCATCGGTTAAGGTAATAGATAGCGTAATTAATCCTGAACGGCTAGCTGTGCCGGGATCATAACTAAAATTACAGGCAGCAATTTTATCGGCTTGTAAAGTTGCCGTACCCAATACCGGGGTCATAGCGATGGAATATCCGTCATAACGTAATAATTGTGATCCCAGACATTTATAAGTAATCGGTTTATCAACAATAAAAAACCGTTGCTGGGGAGAGGGGAACGGAAACTGTTTGGCGGTAAAGGTCAAACTGCTTACTGTGGAAGCATTGGTGAGGGCGGTGAGATTATCACCGGCATAGGCATTTGCACCGGCATTCCCTAAATTATAAATAACCAGCGAACCGGTTGGTTGTGCATTAAGGCTGCTTAATACATCAACTGTGGTATCGGCTGCGGTAAAATCTAAAATGTCTCCTAATCCATCGCTGCCTTTTTCGGCGCGGTAATAACCTCCATCTGTGGTATGTAGCAACTCCAGGGTGTTGGCACCAGTAATCCGAATGCTATTGGGTAAGGCGCGGCGAATATCCCGTTGCATCCTGTTCAGGGTTGCTTCGGCGGTATCCACCAGCGCTGTGCGTCGTTCCAGCGCAAGGTAGCTGTTGATCGGCAAGGTAATAATATCCGTGCTCATGGTGGCTAAAATGCCCACAATGACAATGACTAAAACCAGTTCAACTAGGGTGAAACCTTTAGATTTTTGCTGTCTCATGTCAGTAATCGAACTTATAGCCGACCAACGTTACCCCCGGTACACCAGGGCCAGAAGCCGTTACGCTTACTTGTTTGGCGCTTAGCCCACTGATGGTTTGTGCGGCAACGCTAACGTTAACCGTATAGTTAGATAAAGTTGGAATTGCCGCGCCATTTTGATCCTGTGCGCCAACATTGGTTAAGTTGTGGTAATCATCGACATTATCAAAAGTTGCCCTAGTTTCGCCGGCATTTGTGCCATCGGGGTCACTATAGCCTTGTAATAATACTTCTTCCAGATAGGCTTGCGCCACGTTAATCGCTTGCTGCTGCACTAAGGGATCGGCACTATGGCTGGCGGTCAGGTTCATGACTGATAATACCCCGGTCAGGGCAATAGCGATAATCACCAAGGCTACTATCAATTCAATTAAGGTAATGCCTGCTTGCCGGAAAGATGTAAATTGTAGAGACGCAAAATGTGGAGACGCAAGATTTTGCGTCTCTACCCGCAACTTAGCTGCCATAAACAAAACCGGTTGCAGGTATAACGGTTATGGTGCGGGTACCGCCAACGGTTAAGGTAACACTTTGGGATGCCTGTCCTAGAGCATCGAAGTAAAAGCTGGTATTAGGCGTTAAGGTGACATCTGCCTGGCTATTGCTGTAACCGGCTTGTTGAGTGCCGGGGTGCGTGACTGCGACTGAAAAGGTCGGTGAGCTACTGAAACATTGGCTTTCTGTGGCGGGTCGTTTTAAGGTATAGCCATTGGCATTAATGCTGACCTGGACTTTACAGTGGTTAGCTACTGCCAGCTTTTGGGCGTAACGGATTGCGCTCAGGGTATCATCAAAAAATGCCCGGACTTGGTATTCAGATACACCGAAGAATTTTGGGGATGCCGTAACTGACAGTATGCCTAAAACGACGATAATCATAACCAGTTCAACCAGTGTAAAACCCTGTTGGCGTTTGACTGGCTTGATAGTGGGCTTAGTATCGGATGCAGGCACTTTAAATCTACTGGTTCAGTAATAGAAACGTAAAATATCAGTTATTTCTTGCATATTAATTCTGACTACCTAAAGTTAGATAAGTAAAAATGCATAACTCATTTAAAACCTGAATTAGAGGGTTTTATTGGCAACTGAAGCAAAAAAGTCCGTCATACCCGCCAGGAAGCAGGTATCCAGTGCCAAGGATGGCAAGCCCCGAGACATCCCTGTAGCATTTATACGCCATTCAATCCCAGTTAACAGCCTGCAATGGACGTAATCACGGCACTGGCCGGAGCTGTTGCTGAAGTGGCTGGCGTGTAGGTAATGCGGCAGGTCGCTTGATTGGGTGCGCCGGTAACATCAATAGTTCCTGCCCCGACGGTAAAGCCGGTCAGCTTCAGGGTTGCATTTAACGCAGCAGCGGTAGCAGCAGGGTAGCCCCAAATTGTATTTACGGTTGGACTGCCGATTAATGACACGGTGCCGGTTAAGCCCATTTGGTTGTTCAGCAACGCTTGCGCATTCACAATATTCATTCCGGAATTTAGCGCCCCTAATGCACCGTTTAACGTCGCAATGCGCGCTGCTGTTTGGGTATTGCCCATTTTGGGGATAGCAATCGCTGCTAAAATTCCTAATACGACGATCACAATAATCAATTCGATAAGGGTGAAACCGGGCTGTTTAGGACTGTTCATGTGGGTTCCTTGATACAACAAAAATACTGACTAAATGCCATAAGCCTATCCTTGGCTTTAATGGCTTAGGGCGTGCAGTTTGCACCGGTCTAAAACTTCCGCCTTGGAGCGGTGCAAACTTTTTATTTAAATAGATAATGCTTTACATAGGATTAGACAAGGATATTTTCGGATTTTCCTGATATTCACCTGAAGATAATTTCTAAATACCCATTTCTATAGAACTTAACAAGCGCCCAAAGCACCATAAGTCGGCGCAGCGGTAGCAGTAGCATTAGTGTAAGTGAAGCTGCAGCCAGTACCAGTATTGGTACTAATGGTAGCAACACCACCAGATTCGGTAACCGTGAAACTTTCTAAGTCAACTGAATCACCTAGAGCAGCAGCGGATGGGTAATTATAAACAGTTGCCGCATTACCACTTTCCAAAACAACCGACCCGCTTGGGTTATTAGCGTCACCCTCAACCAACGCTTTAGAATGGACTATGCCAGCCGCAGCTTTTACCGCACCAAGCGCACCTTCTAAGGATGCGTGGCGTGCCTCTTTTTGCATATTGGCAAACTTAGGTAAAGCTACCGCCGCTAAAATACCCAGAATGGTAATCACCATAACCAGTTCGATTAAGGTAAAGCCCTGTTGTTTTTGAAATTTCATAAAAAGTGACTCCATGTTGGTGCTAAAGAAAAGTGAAAAAAATAAATAAAGCTAAACTCCAAAAGCATTATTAACTGATGAAAAACAGCATACTCTTGCAGGACTAATAAATACTATTGAGTTTATCTATAAGGTAAACTCATCTGCCGATGGGGGTTAAGGACACCATCAGTCCCTCAACTATTCGTGGTTGCCTGCATAACTGTATTTTCTAAAATCAAGTCTAGCAGAGGATTGTAGATGTTCAAGCATGGTAAATATTAATTGTCAAGATTATTGCATTTAATTTTAGCCGTTTTTTTAACAGCCAAAGTGTGGGTTAATACGCTTTTATTCTCTCTGCACTGGTTGTCGGCACACAGAAAGAATACTTGAGGGCAGGCGGGAATTTTTTTGAATAAGGTCACAGAAAACGCTGCCATAAACCCCGTTTATTAGCCAGAATGAAAGAATAAGCGCAGCGTAACCTCCAGTTATGATTGGTAAATCCTTATCCCGTGTATAATGCGCACAACAAAACATTCCCGTACCTTAGTGATTTTTTCAGGCTTATGAGCATACGAAAATTTATATTTTGCGACATCTGTAATCCCCAATGTATCAGAATCATTGAGTATCGTCGCGCCTACGGACGCCACGACCGTAACGGTCGTCGCATCTCGGACAGCAGGGCCTGGTATGAAGGTGAGCTGGTGGATGCGGTTAATGAGGCCGGTTGGCGGCTGACCCCGGAAGGCCAGCATATTTGCCCCACCTGTCAGGCGCTTAAGGTTTAGGTTGTTTTATTAAAATAGCTATGCGTAACGATGGACGGGCAGCACAGTTTGCAGGCTGACATTTTTTTGTTACTGACTATACTTCATAGTGATTGATTGCAGTAGAGACGAAAGATTTTGCGTCTCTACACACGTAGTTTGTTACAAATCACTGACTTTTATCTATGCGTCGATTGACCCTGATTATTTCTGCGTGGTGCTTTTTTTTGCTGGCGTTAGCACCTGCCAGCGTGTTTGGTGCCTGGTTCGATACTACCTGGCATTATCGCGTGCCCATCGCTATTCCCGCAGGCTCTACCGTCAACAGCACCGTTAAAGTAGATGTGGACTTTGCCGCTTTACTGGGTAGTTTGGGGGTAGCCGGAACCTTTGATGTCAATTCCCCGCGGGTTGTGCGGGCTAATAACAGCCTGAGTGCCATCCAGCAATATACCGATACTGTCTATGCCGGGGCGACCGATGCGACCGGAAATAGCCGCGGTGAAATTCGTTTTATCCTGCAAGACGCAGGACTTATCTACTATTTTCTGTATTTTGATGTGACTTCGTCCGGGGTGAAAGCAACTAATCCGCAGACGCCGATTAATGGCAATTTTGAATTCGGTACTGTTGGGGGGGCGAGTCCGCAGACTCCACCGGGTTGGTTGAATGCGACGCGATCCAACAATACGATGGATGCACAAATGCGCCCTGCTGAAACGCCAAGTGTAACTGAGCTAACTATGACAGCCGCAACCAACGGTAATCCCAATACTGGTGCGGCTTCTTATTTACAGGGGTTCCGTAGCGCAACGGATGCAGGCGGCAATACCGTTTTAACCAAGTCCTTAACTGTTCCTGCCAGTACTCCGGGCAATATTACTATCAGACTTCGCCCTGAAGGGTGGGACAGTGGCGTTAATGCTAATCTTACCCAGTTTGATTTTATGCAGGTGCGTCTGTTAAATAGTGTTGGCACCTCGAGACTTAATATTGTTGGTCCACAGTTGAGTAATTATATTACTTGTCCGTTTAGCCCTAACTATGGGGTAAATGCGATTAGCGGTTCATCATATGGTTATGGTCAATATAACCGTTGGGACAATGGTACCAGCAGCAATCATTTATTGAGCATGTCTGCGGTCTATAACCGTGGTTTGGAACCCTGGATTACTTGCGCAGTGAGCCTTGCCTCAGTCGTCGGCGAGTCCTTGACCCTGGAAATTCGTAGCACCTATATTACAGAATATCGCAGTTGGTTTTTAATTGACGACATAGAATGGTCGGTAGTGAACGCTGCGCTTGGGACGCCTGTGGCTTATGCTACAGCACTTACACCCGCTAACTTCAACTGTGTGGAGGTAGGGGGGGATTCTGCCTCCGGGCGTTTGTACACTAAATTGGTAGGCACCGCATTTAATTTTGATGTAGTAGCACTTAAGGCTGATAACACAGTTGAAATCAATTTTGTCATCAATGCTATCCCTGACCCTAACCTCGGCGTAATTCCGACCCCTACAAAACCGGTGACGGTTGAATTAGTAGATGGTTCTGGCAGCCCACTTTGCTCCAGCCGCACTGCCTTAAGCCCCGCTATAACCCAAACGCTCACCTTTACGCCGAGTGATTTGGGACGCAAAACCGCCAGCGCCATGACAGTTATTAATAATGCTTATGCCAATGTGCGTTGCCGAGTGACCGACGCCAATCAAAGTCCCAGTGTAGTGGGTTGCTCCGCAGATAATTTTGCTATTCGTCCAACAAGTTTTACAGTAACTTCAAGCGCGAGTGCTGATTTAACTGGGAGTAGTACCAGTGCAACACCAACTGTTAAAGCCGGTGCCGCTTTTACGCTCACCGCCGCTACGGGTAAAATAGGCTATAACGCTACGCCGTTGGTTGATAGCAGTAAGGTTTCGGTAGCGTCAGGTGTGGCGGGTAGCGTAACAGGAAGTTTTAATGCGGCGAATGCAGCTACTGGGACGGCAACAGGAACGACGTTTACGTATTCGGAAGTGGGCTATTTTTTGCTTAAACCCTATGGCATTTATGATAATGGTTTTACCAATGTGGATACTGGGACGGATTGTACGCCGGATTTTTCCAATACTCTGGTTGGAGGGAAATACGGCTGCATGTTCAGCAATAGTGTAAATACAGTTTATTTTGGGCGTTTTATACCAGATCATTTCGCCATAACGCCTGGCGCGTCAACCCCCGCATGTAATCCAACCTTTACTTATTTTGGGCAGGATGGCTTTCGTACCGCTTTCACGTTGCTGGCACAAAATGCGGTTAACGCAACCACTCAAAACTATACCGGTAGTTTTGCCAGACTGGGACTAACAACGTGGGCTAATTTTGGTTTTACCGCGCCCGGTTTGCCCAGCGGTTCGTTGCTGTCGGCTAGCGCGACTGCACCTAGTGGCGTTTGGAGTAATGGCGGTGCTGCGATAATTGCTAAACATCAAGTCAGTCGTCCCACCGCGTTGATTGGTGAAGCGCCGGTAACGATAAACGCTGCGCCTGTTGACTTGGATGGTGTCTCGATGACCGCTAGCCCAGTTGCTGCTTCTACACCTTTGCGTTATGGTCGGGTAGCATTACAAAATGCGCATGGGTCGGAGTTATTAGATTTACCTATGTCAATGCGCGCTGAATATTGGAATGGTAATGCTTGGATTACTAATACAGATGATGTTTGTACGAGTGGTGTTTCTTTATCTGCGCCGGTTGACCCAATTCTTGCGGATGGTTTAATTCCTTCTGAATTATGTGTGTTGGATACTGGTAGCCTTGGTGCTAGCGGTATGGGTTGTACAACAGCGGGTACACTTATTCAGCAATTTAAGCAGCCGCCGAGTATCGGTGATTTTAATTTGCAGTTTAAAGCGCCGGGCGCTGGTAATGCCGGGGCATTGGATATTACTGCGACAGTTCCTGATTTCCTTAAGTTTAACTGGAAAGGTGCGGGGGACATTAATCCAACAGCACGCGCTACCTTTGGGGTGTATAAGGGGAGTAAGGGGGTGATTTATTTCCGTGAGGTTTATTAAGGTTTGTGCGCTCTTGATTTTAAAGATCCTTTAGTTTAGCCAAAATATCGTCATCTCGGCAATCCCTGCCGGAATGACGTTGTTGCTGAAGAAGTTTTATCATCAGAAAACAGCTTGTAGAGACGCAAGATTTTGCGTCTCTACGGATGTTTAGTTAACACGCTTAACCTTAAATGCCTTGATTTGTTGCTTGAGCTGTTTGAGATCAACGTCACTGCTGCTCTTGCCATAACGGATATTAAGATACAGCCCGGTAATGCTGTTGACAGGTTGGCTTAGTTCAGGGCGGCTATGCTTGACTCTGGCCGCAAAAGCGTTCGCCGTTTCACTGGCTTGTTTTTGTAGCTGGATTCTAGCGAGTTTGGCGATAAACTTTTGGTATTGCTGTGCTGCCTGATCGAGCACTTTTTTCGGTTGGCGGGTAAGCCACCAGAACAACCCCAAGGTTAGGCCTGCAATGCTGATCAGCAGCCAAATTAGCATCCGGTTCATGTTATTTAAGCCAAAAGCCGATAAAAAATTGGCTTGATTGGCGTTATGGTAATTGATTACCCAGCGTTGCCAACTGTAATCGGCATTTTGCCAGGCTTGGCGCAGTTGTTTTGCTAAGTTGCTTGCAAAGCTGTCTCTGTGGCCTAAATCAAAATTAACCAAACCGCTGGCAACTTGTTGTTCAACATTGACCCCTTGTTCCACGCGTTCCGGTGCAACAGCAACGGTCGGGTCAACCCGCGTCCAGCCTTTGTTTTCCAGCCACACTTCGGTCCAGGCATGGGCATCTGCTTGCTTGATTTCCAGAAAACTACCCAGTGGGTTTAATTCGCCGCCTTGGTAGCCGCTGACTACGCGTGCGGGGATGTGTGCAACCCGCATCAAATACACGAATGCCGTGGCATAGTGGCTGCAAAAACCGGTGCGGGTTTTAAACAAAAAGGTTTCGATGGGTTTGTCTTCCATCAACGGCGGGGTTAATGAATAATAGAATTGTTGCGTTCTAAAATGATTCATTAGCTGCTGGATAAAAACATTGGGTGTGGCATCAAAGCCGTGCAGTTGCTTAACTAACGCGGTGATTTCTGGGGCTATTATCGGTGGCAGTTGCAGGTTTTCCTCGTGCTCGGTATCGCCCAGTTGTCCCGTGTTGTAGTCGGAATAAGATTGCAAAGCATATTCAGCGCGAAGGCCGGAATGGGTGTCGGTGATTATTTGGTATTGCTCGGTCATTTTGAGTGGCGCCGTGAAGACGGCGGGCATATCCAAGGCAAACACCCAGTTTTTTTCCTGCGGCTCCATTAACAACGTGTAGTGATAGGCGGTGCCGCTGTAGCTTAAACTGTCTTGATCCAGCGCCTGGTCACGCTTGGCGAGGGGTAACCATTTTTTGCCGTCGGTGAGTGAAAAGACCGGCCCGCGCCAGTAGCGCTGCGCTTGTGGCGGAATTGCCCCGGTAAATTTAACCCGGAATACTAATTCATCTGATAAGGCCAAGTCACTGATGGCTCCGGGCTCCAGAGTTTCACTTAGGCCGGTTTTAACTTGGGATTTATCCTGTAAAAACGACCAGTGGGGCGCGTCCATCCGCGGAAATAAAACAAAAAAGGTAATAGCCAAGGGTAAGGCTTGCAGTAATATAATTAGCGAGGTTTTAAAGGCTTTAATGACATCTATGCTATGCATGTTGATGGTCACTAAAGTTGCCAGCAAACTTGAACAAACCAGGATAATGTACAGTCCCATCGCCATGGATTCCTGATATAAGAACAGTGTGGATGCCACTATAAAGGCAAGGAATGCAATAAAGTACAAATCCCGGGTGGTTCTGATTTCGAGTAATTTAAGCCCTAAAGCGGTAATAAAAATGGTCGTACCGGCATTGCGCCCAAAAACCCCTAAGTTTTGCTGATAAATTAAAGCAATGCCGCAACAGGTGAGTAAAAAAAGCATAAATTGGTTGGGCAACCAGTTTTTTTTCCAGATTCCGGTAAAGCGCCAGATCAATAGGACATTAAAAAATCCAAAAACAATGGGGTCAATATTCCAGGCATGTGGCAAGACAATTAACGCAATGGAGCTGAGCAGGAAAATTAAAACCGGCGGGCGAAGATGGGTGTTAGTCATGGTTTTAAAATAGCGCTAAGGCTTGCAGACACTGTGCATAATGCGCCACGCCTTGGGCGGGGGGAAGCATTACGCCGGGTAGCTGGAAGCCATATTTAAGTCCGGCGGCTTCCGCATCAATGACCCAGCGGCATAGCTGGCTGAGCCGTTCCTCGGTGTTGTGCCCGGGCGTTGCCATGTAATCCAGCCAGATTTCAGCGGCTTTATCATTGCTGAAGTGTTTGGTCATTAAACCTTGACCTTTAGCATAGGCTTTCCAGTTTATTTGTTTGATAGCATCGCCTGCTTGATATTCCTGGAGGCCGTAAAAATCATCCCCGCCGCCTTTTTGGGCAAAACCTTGCGGATTCTGACGGGTGGTGCTTTCGGGAAACGGCAATAGCCGGCTGGCTGGTTTTGGATAAACCAATACCGGGTGATCAAAGCGAATCGGTGACCAGACCCGAAATAAACCTAATGGAAACCGGCTGCTTACTCTGATGGTGCCGACCTGAAACCAACCGCGCTTGCGGGTGGTTGCGTACAGGGTGATGCCTTCGCGGCTGTAAGCAGGAACATCGCACTGGGCGGGTTGTTCGATACTGAACTCCAGGTTTATACGATCGATCGGGCCGGGGTTTTCAATCAACAGGGAATAAGCGGCAATTTCGCCAGCAAATACCGGTTTATTTTGACCCGCGTGAATAATCAGCCCGGATAAACTCCTAAAGGTTAACAGGATCGTCACCATCAGGATGCTAAGCAGCATAAATGCCAGTAAATAGGTGAGGTTATTGTTATAAATAAACGCGATCAATAACAAAATCACCAACAGCAGGATGAAACTCATGCCGTGTTGGGTCGGTAAGATAAAGATCCTACGATGTTGCAGGACTATCGGGCCTTTAACCGGTTTTTCGCCTTTGAAAATTGAATCAAAAATGCGTTTTCGTCTTAATTGCGTCGGTTTTTTGGCCGGAGTCTTAAGGAATGGCGACATGTTGAAAAATAGGGGCAACCACAGCGTTAGAATCATTATTGGTCGCCTGTAACCGGTGACCGACCACCGCAGCCAAAACGGCCTGAACATCATCGGGCAATACCGCATCACGTCCAGCCATAAATGCCCAGGCTTTGGCGGCGGTCATTAAGGCTAATCCGGCGCGTGGCGATAGGCCGCAGCTATAGTCACTGCTATTACGCGTAAAGTTAATGATGGCTTGCAGATAATCGAGCAAGGCAGGTGAGGTATGTACCGCGGCAATAATGTCCTGCATGGCCTGTAGTTTTTCAGGGCTGAGTTGTAGCGTAAGTTGATTGATCAAGTGATGACGGCTTTTGCCGGTTAAAAGTTCCCGTTCAGCCTTATTATCGGGATAACCCAGTTGGATACGCATTAAAAAACGATCCAGTTGCGATTCCGGTAACGGAAAAGTGCCTAACTGATGGGAAGGGTTCTGGGTGGCGATGACAAAAAACGGCTGCGGCAACCGGTAGGTTTTACCTTCAACCGTTACCTGCCGTTCCTCCATGGCTTCCAATAAGGCACTTTGTGCTTTTGGGGTAGAACGGTTAATTTCATCCGCCAGGATCATTTGATTAAACAGCGGGCCGGGATGAAACGTGAACTGATGGGTGTTAATATCAAAAACCGACGCCCCGATAATGTCAGCCGGCAATATATCACTGGTAAATTGTATGCGTTGATACTGTAAGCCTAATAAGGCTGCAAGGGTATGCGCTAAGGTGGTTTTACCGACACCGGGAATGTCTTCAATTAATAAATGCCCCTGCGCCAATAGGCAGCACACGGCCAGTTTAATTTGCTGTTGCTTGCCGAGAATGATTTGATTAGCTGCTGCCAATAATGCGTCTAAATCTGTGTGCATAAGGAATCTGGGTAGAGGATAAACGTAAGTTCTCAGAAGTATAGCAGAGGCTTATAAACTGGCTACCCTGACAGGCATTTATGTTATGCTTTCAAGCCAACCAAGCAGTGACCGTAGGATTAAATTGATTAGCGGTTTTGCACAGGTTGTTTAATTTTTCATCCTGTTATTGCGTTTCAAGCTATGTCTAAATCCCATAAAAGTGCTGCAAAAAAATCCCGCTTACCTGCTGGCTCTTTAGTGCATGTTGGGGAATTGCACGATTTTGAACAACGGGTCACTTTAATTAATTATACCGAACATACCGTAACTCAAAAAAATGTGCTGTCTATTCAGGATATTTTACCGTTCATACAGAGCGGCACCCTCACTTGGGTAAATGTTGAAGGCTTGCATGACATAAGGTTAATAGAAGCTATAGGTCAACACTTTAATGTTCACAGTTTGATTCTGGAAGATATTTTAAATACCCATCAACGTCCGAAAATGGACGAGAATGAAGGGTATCTCTATATTGTGCTAAAAGGTTTGTCGGTCAATAAAACCGACACTTTTGATGTTAAGTATGAGCAAATCAGTTTGCTGTTGCTTAAGAATTTCGTTTTTACCTTTAAAGAAAAACCCGATGCGCTTTTTTCAGCAATTACCGACAGCTTTGCCAACGACAAATCTAAAATCAGACGCTTAGGCTCGGATTATTTACTGTATGTGTTGCTGGATACCATTGTCGATGAATATTTTACGATACAGGATGCACTGGATGACTTAATGGAGGCAATTGAAAATAATTTACTCACCGCACCAACCCGGGAAACCTTAATTACCATTCAACGTGTTAAACGGGAGCTGGTTTTTATTCGGCGTGCTGTTGCGCCGGTACGGGAGGTCTTAAAAAACCTGCAACGCAATGAATCAGCCTTAATTGATGTTAGCACCCAGCGTTATTTTGGCGATATTTATGATCATGTCTTGCGGGTGATTGAAGCCATGGACGCTTACCGTGATTTAATTACCGGCATGCTGGATATTTATTTGTCCAGTATCAGCAATAAGTTAAATGAAACCATGAAGTTTTTAACGGTTTATTCCTCTATTTTTATTCCCCTTACTTTTATCGCAGGGGTTTATGGGATGAATTTCGATTTCATGCCTGAGTTACACTGGCGCTGGGCTTATCCAGCCTTGTGGGGCGTTTTTATTGGCATGACGGTATTTTTGTTAATTTACTTTAAGAAAAAGCGCTGGCTATAAATACCTTAGTATTCCCTTTGCGTAAGGCTCTGTAACCGAAAAAATAGATGATAACAACGGTTTATATCGAAAAAAATATCCAGCAACATCCCCGGGTAGCGAAGATTGTTGCCCAGTTTCCCAAGGCGCGACAAATTCTCTGTGAACGTTACGGCGAGGTGTTTAATCCAAAAGCGCAAAACTTTCGTCTGCAAAAGCAGCAGCCCGCATTAATTCTGGCTGAAAAATTCCAACAGGCGGTTCTACCCGCACCACCGGGTTATGGTATTGGGGCCAAGCAAAATTATTACTTTTCGCATATGTTGAATTGTTTATATGATTGCCGGTATTGTTTTTTACAAGGCATGTACCAATCGGCGAATTATGTTTTGTTTATTAATTATGAGGATTTTCAACAGCAAATCCTGGACATCTGCCGCGCCTCACCGGATGAGGAGCTGCATTTTTTTTCCGGTTACGATGGCGATAGTTTGGCTTTAGAGCCGTTGACCGGTTTTGCTGAGCATTTCGTGGATTTTTTCGAAACCCTGCCGAATGCCAAGCTGGAGTTACGCACTAAAAGCACCCAGGTGCGGGGCTTGCTTAAACTTCCGGCCGCAGCGAATACCGTGGTGGCATTCAGTTTAAGCCCTGATGCCATTGCCCAGAAAGTGGAAGAAAAAGCCCCTACGGTTGCCAAACGTCTGGAAGCCATTATTAAATGTCAGGAACAAGGCTGGGCTATAGGACTACGATTTGATCCGTTGATTTATCGGGATGATTTTCAAACTTTATATGCGGATTATTTTGCCGAGGTGTTTGCGCGGATTGATTTGTCGCGTTTGCATTCGGTGAGCTTAGGCGTATTTCGTTTGCCGGAAAAATATTTTAAAAAAATGCACAAGTTATACCCCGAAGCCCGTTTATTTGCAGGGCCTTTGGAACAGGCCAATGGTATGGTTTCCTACCGGGTAGAATTGGAACAGGAAATGATGCAGTTTTGTACCCAGGCCTTATTAAAATACATTCCATCAGAAAAGTTTTTTCCATGTCGATTGTAATGCGTGCGCTTTTGGTAACCGGGGCAAGTTCAGGGATTGGACGGGCAATGGCTAAAAGATTGTTAAGTATGGGCTTTAACGTAATAGGCGCGTCGCGGGATTGTACGCAATTCACGTATTCGCACCCCCATTTTTCTAGCTTTAATTTAGATTTAAGTGATTTAAAGCAGTTGCCAACACGTGCCGCTGAATTGCTGAAAGCTTATCCGCACCTAGATGGCGTGGTATTTTCCGCAGGGGTAGGGCTGTTTGGGAGTTTGGAGGAGTTTTCATACACTCAGATTGAGCAATTAATGAATGTCAACTTTACCGGCAATGCGTTGTTGACGCGTGCGCTTTTGCCCGCTTTAAAACGTAAACAAAATGCCAATTTAATTTATATCGGCTCTGAAGCCGCTTTAAAAGGCAGTCGTAAAGGGGCGATATATTGTGCCAGTAAGTTCGCCTTACGCGGCTTTACACAAGCGTTAAGGGAAGAATGCGCTAAAAGTGGCGTACGGGTGTCGTTGATTAATCCCGGCATGGTTAAAACGCCGTTTTTTGATGGCTTAAGCTTTGAGCCAGGGGAAGAGGTAAGTCAGTATATTAAAGCTGAGGACGTTGCCGATGCCTTGCAATATATCCTAAACAGCAATCCTAATATTGTTTTGGATGAGATTAATTTAAGTCCGTTGAATAAAGTGGTCAGGTTTAAAACAACCTAAATTAACTATTATTGCCCGCTGACACAACGAGCCGAATCTGTTTGGTTCGCCACCATAGCAATACCCTAAAGCCCAGTAACATTGCAATAATCAGGGCATAGAGCAATGGCTCGGCAAGATTACCTTTAAGGTGCCAGAAATAATGGATCACTGCGGTAACTGCCGCGAGGTAAATGAAACGATGCAGGGTTTTCCATTTATGTCCCAAACGCTTTTGCCAGGCTTTTGTAGAAGTTATGCCCATAGGCAAGATGATTAAATACGCAATCATGCCCATGATGATATAGGGGCTTTCGATAATGTCCCGCCCAATGGTTTGCCACATCAACGCGTGATCCACTGCCAGATAATTGAGTACATGTAACGTCGCATAAAAACAGGTAAACAACCCGATCATGCGCCTATAACTGACTATCCATTTCCAGTCAGTGATTTTTAGCAGCGGGTTTATGGCTAAACTGAGACATAAGAAACGTAAGCTCCAGTCGCCCAGATAAAAATGGATCGCTTGAATAGGATTGGCGCCGAGGCGATCAAAGCCAATGTTCATGAATAACCAGAACAACGGCGCTAAGCCCAACAGCATCACCATATTCCATGCTTTATTGTGAATGTTCATTTAAAAATACCGTTTTAAATCCATGTTGGCGTACAGTGCCGCGACTTGCTCAGCATAGCCATTAAAGAGTTCGGTGTGTTTCCGTGGCGTAAAAAAACCTGATGCCAGCACCCTTTCACTGCGCTGGCTCCAGCGAGGGTGCGAAACATCCGGATTAACGTTGGCATAAAAGCCGTATTCTTCGGGGGCTGCTTGCGTCCAGCTGGAAATGGGTTGGTTTTCAGATAAGTGAATTTTGACAATGGCTTTGATATTTTTAAAACCATATTTCCAGGGCACTACCAAGCGCAGGGGGGCGCCATTTTGCTTGGCTAAAGTTTCCCCATACATGCCGGTTGCAAGAAAAGTGAGTGGATGCATGGCTTCATCAATGCGTAACGCTTCTTTATAAGGCCAAGCCAGCATGCTTTTACTGTTGGCGTTAGGCATGATTTCCGGCTTAAGCACGCTAGTGAATTCGACAAAGCGTGCTTTGGAGGTGGGTTGCACGCGTTTAAGTAAATCAGCAAGCGGAAAACCTAACCAAGGGATAACCATTGCCCAGGCTTCAACGCACCGAAATCGATACACCCGTTCTTGCGAAGGATTTTGCCGTAACAGATCTTCCAGGTGATAAAGTCCGGGCTTTTCAGCTGCGCCGCTAATTTCCACCGACCAGGGATCGGTGGTTAATTTTTGCGCCAAATCGGTGCTACCTTCCTTGTTATACGAAAACTCATAGTAGTTGGTGTAGTTTCGAATATACTTAAGCGGGGTGGGCGTTAATTTTGCTTCTTTAACAGGGGTAGATTGGTCTATGGCCTCTGAGAGTTCCGGTATAAGTCCAGCGCCTAAGGTTAGCGTGGCAATTCCTGCTTTAATTAGGGTGCGGCGGTTTTTAAAAACCTCAGGAGCCGTAATTTCACTAGCGAGGATTTCCTGCTTGGTTTTAATTAACATGAACCCGTTCCTCGCTGTTAGTTAAACTGAAAAAATGGCTATTGATAAATTTCAAATAGGGTGCAATTGCTTTTTTACTGGTCTTTAACTCTACTTACGTGCGTTTTTTCCCCTTAGGGATAATTTCCAGAATTTTCCTAATATGCTTTTCAGTAATAAACGCTAAAAAGAACAGCTGTAAAAAATTTTCCGCTTCAATGATGTCCAATCCGATTTTGTTTGGGACGAGCTCTTTGCGCGTACCAAATAATTGATCCCAGAAAGCCAACACTATGCCGTAATTGCTGTCGTGTTCGCTACGGGCAGCGGAGTGGTGGGTACGGTGCAAGGAAGGGGTAATAATGAATTTGGACAATGCAGCTTCTTTGCTAAAGCTAAGGTTCGCATGGTGAAAAAAGATGAACAACAGCTCAAGGGTTTCAATCGCTAATACCGTATGCGCTTCAACGCCGATGATAATGACAAATAAGCATTTGTAGGGGATTTCCAAAAAAAGATCAAACACATGAAAGCGGAATCCGGTACTGACGTTAAAGCTTTTATCGCTATGATGGATTTTATGGAATCGCCATAAAAATTCATTGTGGTGACTGGCGACATGCCAGGCATAAATAGCGAGGTCAAATAAGATGAAGGATAAAACCCATTTGAGCGGGCCATTGTCTAAACCGCTTAAAATACCTAAGTAAGAAAATTGTTGTGCGACGAAGAATAAGCTTGAAGCACGTAAGACCGTTAATAAAATGTTATTAAAAATAAAGGCAGTGGTATTGGTAACAAAGGATGCTTTACCGACTGAATTGGTAAAATAGCGGTAAGGCCGTTTTTTTTCCAAGATAAGCAAAACCACAAAAGCCAGAATTGCAAGACCAAAAAAAATCTCATTAAATTGCATACTCGCATCCACTTCTGGCAAATTCCCGATTGCTGCTGGAAGTGATTCACTTTGGGTATTCATATTAATAATCTCAATAAAGTTGGAATCATCTGTTAGGCTTTGGTTTTGATAAATAGTTCACAGCATGGGTTTGTTGCTGCTAAATATCCCCAGTTAATCTGCTGAACTTGGAAAACAGTACGTCAGTTATGAATCGTTAATTGAAAGTTTATTCAAGACAGTATTAAGTGATTCAATTTCATTTTCGGCGTTCACTTTATAACTTATATCATACTGTACACCCAGATAATAAATGAGTCGTCCTTTACGGTCGAGTAGTTGGGTAATTTTTAAATGATTATGAAATAGCTCGCCATTTTTTCTATAATTACGTAAGGTCACTTCAATATTCTGATGATTTTCAAGGGCTGAGCGAATTTGGTAACGCGCTTCCTGTTCACGATCGTTGCCCTGTAAGAACCGGCAATTACGCCCTATTATTTCCTCTTGCGTATACCCGGTTAATTTTTCAAAGGCTTGATTGGCGTAGATGATCGGTGTATCTTCGAGGTCCGGGTCAGACAAAGTAACGCCATTAACGCATTCATCCAAAATAGCAGAAAGGATCTGCGGGATAAGGCCATTATCTTTTTCAACAATAAAACTCATGATTTAACTCCAAAATAAAAAATTGCAGGTTTTAGGTGCAATATATTGGTTTGTACTAACTATAAGTAATAATTAACGCTTGTTATTTAAGTGAGTAGGTGCAACTGTTTTTAAAAGTCGTCATTCCGGCAGGGAGTTGCCGGAATCCAGGCCACAGGGATGTCCCGGAGCTTGCCATTCTTGGCACTGGATACCCGCTTCCCGGCGGGTATGACGTATTTTTTTGCTTCAGTTGCCAATGCAGTTCCCTAATTCAGGTTTTAAATTAGTTATGAATTTTTACTTAACAGCAAGTTTTTAATATTATCAGTAGTTGCCTCTGCGCCATCTTCAATTGCAATGCGAAGAAGTTTTTCAAACGGACGCATAAATAGCTCAACATTCAATAGTTCGAAGCAATACGTCAACTGTGTAGTCGATTCGGTTTCGTTTGTTTTCAACAAATAATAATCGCGGTAATCAACCGTAATGCCTTTAAAACTGATATACACCAACGGACGGTATTCGCTGATTTGGAAAACAGATTTGACTTCTTTGCCCTGATCTTTCCTGAGTTGCCGGGCTTTTGCGCCAACCACGGCTTTATTCCCGTCTAAAGCTTCAAATTCAAGGACATCTACAGCCCATTTGGGATAATTTTCAAAAAAATGTTCTCCAATAAACGAAAAAACCTCCGCAATCGATTTGTTAATGACGACCGTAGCCTTTCCTTCGACGGGTTTATTGGTATCAAACGGTAACTTAAACATTAAACAAGCTCCTGAGTGTGATGCGAGTTAGTGGTGAGTTTATCGCTCTTTTTGGTGAATACAATCAAAAACAAAAACTATATCGTTAAAATCATTCACTGTGTAAAAATTAAACAACGGTATTGTAGCTTACAGAAAACCCGTTAAACTGAATACCTTGCTAAGAAAATGCGGTTTTTTAGACGGATAGTATGTTTGTTAAATGCAGCAGAGTGATGCTTTTAATTGTGGTTGCTTTTGGTCTATGGCGCATCCTTTTGATGTATTACCCGGCGTAATTGAAGCCACACCCAGCTATACGGGGGATCTGTTAAAAATCCCACCTATGAACAAGTCTCAAACGGTACCACCGGATATTTCGAGGCAATACGCATAATGTCATTTGCCTTTAAATCAAGCTTCGATTCTGGTCGAATAATAAGTTTTTTGCTCATCTCCCAGTAATCTGGCTTTTAACCTCATCCCAAGATGCGCCAAACCGATACTTGTTTAGTCGTGAATCAAGCAATTCCATTTGCGCTTTGGTCAATGGAAACAAATCATTTTCGCTGGCAACACTATCCCACAATTCTTCAAAAAATGTCAGTGGTCTCTACACAGGCAATCAGAGCGGGGAATATGGTTACGATAAGTTTTATATTCGGGGCTTTGCCAACGCCGGGGTTCGACGCAGATTTATAGAAATGGTTTGCTCTTGCCCAGATCCAATAACGATACTTTTAACATCGAGCAAATAGAGATACTCAAAGGCCCTGCTGCAATTTTGTATGGGCGTGTCGAGCCGGGAGGTTTGATCAACACGGTCACTAAAAAGCCTTTGGATACGCCTTATTATCCCACTACAACAGCAGTTTGGATCGTTCAGTCATTTTCGGACAATGGCCGATGCGACATGACCCGTTACTGCCGATAAATCGCTGCTGTATCGCGTTAATATCGCCTATCAAAATACCGGTACATTTGTGGATTTAGTGGACAATGAGCGCATTTTATTTGCTCCTTCCATTCAGTGGAAGCCCACTAGTCAGGATATCCTCAACTTCCGGCTTGTACTATGATGGTATTCCTGCGATTGGCCGTAGGCCTGCTAATATCCCAACTTCCACATTTCTTGGCTGGGGCGGCAATAATGAATACCAAAAGCAACAACGGATTGTGACAGGCTATGACTGGACGCATAGCTTTAACCATGACTGGAAAATCACCAACCGTTTTAGCTACACCAACCTGGATTATCAATTTATTAATACCTATTTTGGAATATGCGCCAACTTATCATGTGGGATTTGAGCTATTCATTGACATACGGCAGACATTAATTATTTTCGTTGCTTAAAATAGCGTATTTAATTTAGCTGTTATATCCAAAACACAAAAATAATTTAAAGCAATGTACGGATTTACCCGCCGACTTCGTCTAAGTTAAGTGAGAGTCGTTATAAACAACTTAACAACACTAGGGAAGGAGAAGAGGATGATTAATCCACCGTTTAAATTATCACGTAACTTAAGCTTAATGGTTGCTTTATTGGCGGGTACGTTTGACGCAAAAGCTGGCGATGATTTTGATCTGCCCGCGCAACCCTTGGCAGCCACACTGGATCAACCTGCCAGCCAATCGCAGACCAAATTGTTGTATTCCGACAAAAGCGTGCAAGGCTTAAAGCCTGTGCCGGTTAAGGGGCGTTATACCGTGGCGCAGGCGTTGAATGACAGTGGTCTGGGATATGATGCGGTGGATAAAGCGCTAATTGCGGTGAAAAACACGGCAACGGAAACACCGCCAGCTTCTAAGCCGGAACAAACTGATACGGTCTTAAAGGCTATGACAGTGACTGCTGATTCAGAAGTTGATCTTTACGACCCAACAGATACGGCTAGCCCTTATAACAAATCTTATGCCGTCACCAATTCTTCCACAGCGAGTAAAACCGATACCCCTATCAAAGAAACGCCTGCATCAATCCAGGTAATTCCTAAAAGCGTATTTCATGACCAGCAAGCGTACCGCCTTCAAGATGTCCTCAAAAACGTCAGTGGTGTTCAAACCTACCATTCCTACGGCGGCATGTACGAACAATTTGTCATGCGTGGCTTCCTGCAAAGTACTGTGGGTTATCGGAACGGCATCCGTATTCCGTTTTCTAAATTCGACCTCGCCAATGTAGAAAAGGTGGAAGTGTTAAAAGGCGCTTCCGCCATGCTCTACGGTTTCGGCGATCCGGGCGGTATGATCAGTACGGTCACCAAGCAGCCCAGTTCCGAGCGCCATTATTCCATTGAGCAACGTTTTGGTTCCTATGATTTTTACCGTACCGAAGCGAGCGCTACTGGGCCGTTAAGCAAGGAGCATGGGCTCAATTACCGCATGGATTTTTCCTATTTGGACAGCGGTTCATTTCGGCAATTTATGGGCAACGACAGGGTTTTTTTCGCGCCGACCATCAGCTGGCAAGCCACGCCCGATACTAAATTAACTTTGGCGTATGAACATTTCGATGACGATTACGCCTATGATTACGGCATCCCAGCCTTTGGCAATAAATTGGCGCAGGTGCCGATTTCGAAAACTTACGCCCAAGATGGCTTAAGTAATAATATGACCAACGACATCATTGATTTTAGAATTGACCACCGCGTCAACGACCATATTAAGCTGAACGCTGGGGCGGTTGGCTACCTCACCGAGAAAAAATGGGAAGGTCTCTATATAGGTAAGGTTGAAGAAAACCCAAGCAGTCCAAACTATCAAAAAGCAGCGCGTAGCAATTGGTTTAGCCCTGAAGAAACCGATTCGCTCACTGCTTGGATAAACGGCATCTTTGATTTCGAAACCTATGGCATCAAGCACAAAGTGCTATTGGGCGGCGAATTTCATGACACCAACTTAAATTATCAAGTTTTAAGTGGCAGAGTGGATGAAAATGGCGATGGTAAAATTGATACCAATGATTTGATCAATATTTTCACTTTCGACCCAAGTACATCCAAATTGCCCATAGATCAATACCGAAATGCGGCGCCGTCTACCTACAATATCGTCACTCAAAATACCTCACAGGCGATTTATGTGCAGGATCAGATGACGGTATGGGATAACTTACATCTTATGGGCGGGTTCCGCTACGATTGGGTGCAACGGTTTCAAGATCTGAGCTGGAATGGGCCGAATACCGCAGACTCTCGCAATGATAGCTTTGTCAGTCCCAGAGTCGGCCTAGTCTATGACGCCACCAATTGGTTGTCGGTGTTCGGTAATTTTTCTGAATCCTTTGGCCCTGCCAATGATTATGACATGGGGGGCGCGAAACTATACGACCTGTTTACCGCCACCCAATTTGAGGGTGGTTTGAAAACCCAATTCTTTGATGGCAAACTGACGGCTAATCTGGCCTATTATGATCTTGAGAGAACCCAGTTTTTCCAAGACCCTAGTAATGATATTCTGGGGATTTCGGTGCCTGTCAAAGGCCACAGCAATGGCGTGGAATTTGACATGCAAGGGCAAATCTACGAGGGCTTAAGCCTGATTGGCACCTATGCTTTTACCAATACCGAAATCACTGACGATCTCACAGCACCTGCAAACAACGGGAAGCGGTTGCCTTACGCCCCAGAACATCAAGGTAGTGCATGGCTAAAGTACGACTTTAACCAAGGTTGGTTAAATGGCTTCAGTTTGGGTGCTGGGGTTTATGCAGCGGGTCGGCGTTTCGGTGATGCTGCCAACAGTTATTTTGACGAATCCTATGCGCGGCTGGATTTAATGGCGGCCTACAAAATGAAACTGGGCGATACAAAACTGACGACGCAACTTAATTTTAATAATGTCAATGATGCTGAATATTATAGCTTGCGTTCGCGCCGCACTAACTTACCTGCAGAGCCGTTGACAGTGATGGGATCAATCAAACTAGAGTACTAAGCATTTTCCCGCACACTGGATTGCTGTAAGCAGTAACTCCGTGTGCCATTGTTAGTGTAATTCAATAGGATCGTTAAAAACGCCTAGCGGGATGGCTTCCTATTGAGCCAATGACGGTAACCATGAACATGTATGTCGCCAAGCATAAAAAATCATCCAGTGGCTAATAGGGTCACGCAAGCGAATATCCATAACAAGCATTTAGCCAATCTTAAAGCACGCCGAAAGATATGGCTAAATGTACATCTTTATTTAGGCTTAGTTGCTGGCCTAGTCTTGTCCGTAGTTGGCTTGACGGGTGGATTGCTAGTATTTTACCAAGAATCGCAAGAGCTACTACGCCCAGAATTATTCATCACCTCAGTACCTGCCGAATCACAACCGCGCCAGCAACAGTTAGACTCTATCATTGCTGCGGCTGAAAAAGCCAAACCACCCCGTAGTAAATTTTCCAAACTTTATTATCCTCGTGAGACAAATACTGCCTACAAGTTTTTGTATTATGTTCATGAGCAAACACCAGCAAACAGTAAAGGTGATGGCTACTTGGTATTCGTTGATCCCTATACCCTAAACGTCAACGGCGTACAGCTTTGGCATCCCAAAGAAAACTATTGGGATCGACCCTTGCCTAGTTTTATCATGCAACTGCACTGGTGTTTGCTACTAGGCAGAGACACTGGCCGGATTACAGTTGGAATTTTAGGTGTTTTAGGCTTTATTTCGGTATTAACTGGTCTGATTGTATGGTGGCCGCTTACTGGAAAATTCAAACAAGCCGTAACGATCAAACACTCTGCCGGAAACATTCGCCGGATTTTCGATCTACATAAAACTATTGGTTTTTACTTGAGCGTGGTCTTACTGCCGGTCTTTTTTTCCGGGGTTTACATGAATTTTCCCGAGCGAGTCAATACTGTAGTCAACTTGTTCACCCCACTGCACCGTCCTGATGTTTTTGAATCTATTTCGCCAGATATACAAAGTGATAAACCAAAAAACGGTCAACAGCCAGTTAGTTTATCGTCAGTGGAAAGCATCGTGCAGAAAAACTATCCTTCTGGTCGTTTGTGGATGCTAAATGCACCTAAAAACGCGGCTGATGTTTTTATTGTGATGAAACGTGATGTAAACGAAGTAGGGAAGTTTATCGGCTATCGAGATTTTGCGATAGATCAATATACCGGTCAAATCCTTAAAATCTATGATGCAGGCACCGGGAGTGCTGGAGATATATTTGCAGATTGGCAATGGCCTTTACACAGTGGCCACGCCTTCGGTTGGACGGGGCGGATTCTGGTGTTGTGGGCAGGGGTAGCTTGTCCGGTGCTATTTGTGACGGGTGTTATCCGCTGGCGACAAAAGCGCCGGGCTAAATTAGCACACACAAAAAAGTTAGCGAGATCTGGATGAACTACCGAATTTCAGTCTAAGTACAAAGTGTGTTATTTGACCTATTTTGCGGCATATGACGGATATTAGCTTTCGTTAGAATTCATGCCGGTTTTAGTGTTAATTCTCTTTGTAGTTTTAAAGTGTCTTAACATAATGAAGTTAATGTTTTTATTAGGTATTCATTATTTTGGAATGAGATTTATAGGTTGTGTTTATATGGCATGAAATTTGCCCTATTGTAATGGCTAATATCACAAGTTTATGGAGTTTTTTAAATTAAGCACTTGTCATTTGGTGCTTGGGAATTTCATGAATTTTCCGGTGGTATGCCAAGCATTTTATTTTAATTAAATGAAGGAGAGTAATATGGGGAATATTCCAGCGTTGAAAATAACGGGAAAACTATCGTTGGTAGCTGCATTGTTAGCTACTAACTTTGATATACAGGCAGGAGATCATGTACTAACTTTGCAGCCGGTTATAGATTCACCGGTACGAGGCCGGATCAAAGGAATACATGATAAGCCACTGATTCAAGTAGAAAATAACAATGAACAGGCACCGAATCAATCAGCCGAGAATAAAGATACTTTGCTGCATCCCATGACCGTGACGGCTGAAGCAAGTGGCAGCGAAGTTGAAATGCCGAATGCGGGCGATGATTCGGTGATGTATAAGGTGGTAAAATCTTTTGCGGCGACCAAGAGCGATACGCCGTTAATTGAAACCCCAGTTTCGGTACAAGTAGTGCCCAGGGCGGTGATGGATGACCAAAAAATCACCAATGTAAAGGGCGCACTGGAAAACGTCAGTGGTGTGCGGGCACAGCCGTCGCTGGGCGGTGGCGTTGGTTTTAAAATCCGAGGTTTTAATAATAATAATATTTATCGTAATGGCTTGATGATGAATGAAGGTTTTTTTGGAGATTTGGATGCCGGAAACATCCAGAATGTAGAAGTAGTTAAAGGCCCAGCACAGTTATATGGACGAACTGAGCCGGGTGGTTTAATTAACATAACCACTAAACATGCTTTGGATACCCCTTATTATTCTTTAGAACAGCAATTTGGTTCATATTCTTTGTATCGCACCCAATGGGATGCGGGCGGGCCGGTGACGGACGATAAAACCTTGCAATACCGTTTTTCCGGCGCTTATCAAAGCAATAATTCCTTTAGGGATTTTGTATCGGTTGACCGCTATGTGATAAACCCCAGTATTACTTGGAAACCGACAGAAGCAACTGATGTTACCGTTGATATTGAAGGCACCAACAAAGAAGCGGATGCGGATTTTGGTATTCCAGTGGTGGGCAAACGCCCGGCTAATATTCCGATCACGCGTAATTTGGGCGATCCGAATACCCCAGTCGGCACTCAATCGGGCGTTAAAATTGGCACGGAAGTTAATCATCGTTTCAATGATGATTGGGCGATTCATCACCGGTTTTTAGCGAGTCTAGCCGATGGTCAGACAACCTTTGTCAACCCAGCTCCGGCTTTTAATGCAGCACAAGCGTTTAATCAAGCCACTGGTTTGATGCAACGTAATATTTTCAGCCAGGAAAGTTCACAAGAACATTACGCGATGAATTTAGACCTGACTGGTAAATTTGAATTCGGTAAAACTAAACATGATTTATTATTTGGTTTTGATTTCTACCGCACGTTTAATGAGTATGGCGCTAATGGCATCTGGAAAACAGCGAATTCGGCATTGAATATTAATATTTATAACCCAGAACCCAGTTATGGCATACCCCAATCGGTATTTAATTCCGCCAGATTGGCTTCAGAAACCTTTGGTTCTGCGGCTAATGGCGGTATTGGGAATCGTGGGGTTATTTTTAATGGCTGGTATGGTGCATATTTTCAGGACAATATGACTGTTTCGGATAAGTTTCATTTGATGTGGGGTGGCCGCTATGACTGGACGGAAACCGGACGTGGTAATGCTTATAACTATGCTGATGCGGAAGCTGCGAGGCAAAATTTTATTCGCAAAGATGACGGTTTTAGCCCAAGGGTAGGTGTCCTTTATGAAGCATTACCCCAATTAAGTATCTACGGCAACTGGACGCAATCGTTTGGTGCCAACAATGCCCCTGCCGCAAATGGGTCGACATTTGACCCACAAATTGGTGAGCAGTTTGAAGCGGGTTTTAAGACCCAACTGTTCGATGACCGGTTTTTTGCAACCTTGGCGTATTACCATTTAACCAAAGACAATATTTTAGTAAACGATTTAACAACTCCTGATCCGTTTGACAAAATTGCTAACAAGCAACGTAGTCAAGGTGTCGAGTTAGATATGACAGGACAGTTATCTGATTACGTGAGTTTGATAGGCAGTTATGCTTATACCGATGCGCGGGTGACGAAGGATTACGGTGGTACCACTGAAGGTAACCGATTGAACAACGTGCCCGAACATTCCGGTAGTCTGTGGGTTAAATATGATGTCAATGGCTATGCTGCGCAGGAAGGCTTTAGCTTCGGTCTTGGAGGGGTCGCAGCCGGACAACGTGAGGTAGATAATGCTAATAGCGCGCAAATGTCGGGTTATGTCAGGATGGATGCGCTGGTGGCTTATAAGCATAAAATTGGTAAATCGCGTTTAACCACGCAGTTCAATATCCGCAATCTGCTGGATAAGGAATATTATGAATCGACTGATCCAGACTCAAACGTTGCACCAACCCTGGGGGTTTATCCCGGTGCGCCGCTAACGGCGATAGGCTCAATTCGTCTGGAATATTAACCAACGTGCGTTCATAACATTGGAGTAAAGACTATGATTTGTTACAGCCTGTTCTCAAAAATACTGATTGGCATTTGTTTGCTGGGAATGGGTTGGCAAACGGGATTTGCTAAATCCTCTACGAAGACATTTCCAGTGCGGGAGTTAACGCTTCCCGTCACTGGGATTAGTCAGCAGCACCACTTGGCCAAAACCGCAGATGGTCGCTTGATTGTCAGTTGGGTAGAAAGGGATGAGCAATCCAGTACAGTTCGTTTTAGTGTCTGGGATAAAAAAAAATGGCTACCTGTGCAAACGGTATTGAAAGTGGCCGGTAAGCTTGGTGCCCCACCCGTGGTGTTGGGGTTAAATGATGGTGCATTAGCGGCTGCATGGATGCCTTATGTCCCGAATAGCACAGATAAATATGCTGCTGATATTTACGTGGCGCGCTCCGAAGATGGGGGTATTTCTTGGGGCAAAGCATTTAAACCTTATGGCGATGCCGCACGAATTTATGATGCGCAAATGTCTCTGACAGCGTTGTTAGACGGCAAGTTGGCATTGGTGTGGACGGATATGCGCTATGTTAGCCATGAGCCTAATCATGATATGAAGGCAAATCGTTTCCAACTTATGGCGACGGTAATTGATAAACAGGCTTTACCCACTCCTGAAATCACTTTGGATAATGATGTGTGTTCTTGTTGCTCTGTTTTCACTGATGCCCAAGGTGATAATTTGGTATCAGTTTATCGCGATCACACAATTGATGAAATACGGGATACTTCTGCAGTCCGTTGGACGCCGCAAAAGGTTATCGGCGCTACTAGGGTACATGACGACCATTGGCATATTGAGGGCTGTCCCAGTAATGGGCCAGCGGTTGCATTATTTAACAAGCAAGTTGCCGTTGCTTGGTTTAGTGCGGCAGATGGTATTGGGCGGGTTAAGTTAGGATTTTCTAAAGATGGTGGTGAGCATTTTGCCACACCGATTGAAATCGACGCGAATGCCAACGGTTATGCGGATACTTTGTTTCTGGATGATGGTTCGGCATTGGTAAGCTGGCGCGCACGGGTGGGTGCAGAAGATGCGTTACGCATTGCCAGAGTAAGCCAAAGTGGCAGAGTGACGCAGCAAAGCACTATTTATCAAGGCAGCTTTCCTAAATGGCCGAGTAGACATTTAAGTCTGAAACGGATCGGCAAAGAAGTATTTATTGCCTGGACTGATCCAGTACAGAAAAAAGTCCGACTTGCGGTTATTAAGCTTACTAAAAGAACTTAGACTTCTTAGCAATAGTGTTTTTATATTAGATGGTTAGATTTTTTTAAAAATCCTAGTTAGCCAGATGCTTGAGCTAATCAGGAAAAAATATTTTTTTACTAATTCAGGTGGGGATTGCTCCGGCTAAAACGTCTTACTCAATAAGCAAGCTTTAAAGTAATGTCTTCAGTAAATTGACGCGAGCGGGTTATTTTTCGCAGCATTGCTTTATTGAGGGCTGGATGCTTTGATAATAATAACTAAATTCGGATAGTAACAAAAAAAGGTGATCGTATGTACCCTAATCCTTTAGAAATGCCCGTAGAGATTAACCGCAAATCTTCCAGACAAAATGCCTTCCCTTCCGCCCGGTATTTTCAAATTCATTTTGATTATTTACATGAATTGATGCAGGAGATGAAAAAACAACTGGAGGCGTCAAATCAAAAAATAACCTTATTACAACAACAAATTAACGAGTTTATGCCAACTGATTCAGAAAGCTCTACTAATAAACATTAAATCGCTTCCCATGAATCACTTATTTTCTGATAACGACAGGGTTATTCATTGGCCGATGCTTAAACGTTTTCAAACGCTGGTCTTATTTCGTCCCCGAAATCCCCATAGTCAATTGTCACCCAGAATAGGGCAGTCAATAAAGGCATTATGGTCTTCGCTAATGGGTGAAGAACGTCCGCGTCCGATGACTTTATTGCTAACGCTCCTGGTGTTAGCGGTGCATCTATGGGTAGTTCAAAAGCTGCTCACGCCGCTTGAGCCGCTGACCCTGGCGAAACCCTTGATGATGGAAGTTTCGTTAATGGCTGCTGCGGCTCCACAACAGTCTGAAACAGTCACTAAACCTGTAAAAGAGCCTAAACCCGAGCCCCTAAAACCTAAACCGCCGAAGCCGATTAAGCAGAAACTAAAACCAGTGGTGCGTAAAGCCGTTGAGGTCCCTAAAAAAGCCGTCATCAAAACCGTAAAAATGCCTGCGCCTACTGAGCCACAAGAGACAGTATCAGAAGCTCCGCCAGCCCCACCGGCTCCGGTTAAAGCCGCTGCACCGAAAGTGGCAACTGCGCCTAATAAAGCTGAAGTGTTCACAGAGGCTAATTTCCGTGCTAATTATGGCTATAACCCTAAACCGGTTTATCCCTCTATTGCCCGCAGAGAGCATTGGGAGGGGAAGGTAACGCTGCGGGTACAAGTCGGTGCCGATGGCAGCAGTGATACCGTGGGCGTCCACCATAGCAGCGGCCATGAAGAGCTGGATGACGCGGCGGTTGAAGCCGTCAAAAAATGGCGGTTTATTCCTGCAAAACGGGGCGAGACCCCGGTCAGTAGTTCCGTGCTAGTTCCGATTATATTTAATTTGCATAACTAAAAGAGGAAAATTTAATGCCCTATCATATTGAGCCGACCGTTATTATTGACGGCACTCTCTACACGCTATTGGCTTTTTCAGTTATTACCTGGACATTGATATTGTTCAAAATATGGCAGCTTGGTAAAAACAGTTATTACAACCGGCGTTTTAACCAATCTTTTTGGAATGCGGCTAACCTGGCAAAGGCAAGGGCATTACCCGCAGAAGTCTTACGTGGTTCACAGGCGCGGATTGCCCGCCAAGGTTTTAACTGGTTGCAAGAATTTCAGCAAGCCAACGGTGCAAGCCTTAAATTTGCAGGCTCACCCACTGAGTTAATGGAACAATCGCTGCGGGAACAATTACAAAAAGAGCAACGTACGATGGAAAGCGGCCTAACCATGCTCGCCAGCATTGGCAGCACTGCGCCGTTTGTCGGACTGTTCGGGACGGTATTAGGCATCATGCATGCCATGCACGATATTACCGCCAGCGGCTCCACCAGTTTGGATGTGGTGGCTGGCCCCATTGGCGATGCCCTGGTCGCAACTGCCATTGGCATCGCGGTTGCTGTCCCTGCTGTGTTAGCGTATAACTTTTTTTTACGGCAGGTTAAAAATCAACGCTTTGGCCTGGAAAACTTCGTGGCGGGCCTTTTGCACGTCGCTTTTTCTTCTGAAACTAACGGGGAAAAATAGCATGGCATTTAAACCACAGGGCGAAGACCAGGATGCCATGAGCGAAATCAACGTCACACCGCTCGTGGATGTGATGTTAGTGTTAGTGATCATCTTGTTAGTGACTGCGCCGTTACTGACCCAATCGGTGCTGGTTAAGCTCCCGGAAACGGCAGAAACCACACCGGATGTTAAAGACCAGCCCTTGCAACTGGGTATAAACGCCCAAGGGCAGATAACCCTTAACAAAGAAACTTTGGCGGATTTGGGCGCACTTGAAGGCACATTGAAGGATGCCTTGGTGCAAAATCCTGAAACAGCAGTGCATTTATACGCCGATCAAAGTGTGGTGTACGCGAAAGTCGCGGAAGTGATGGCAACCGTCCAGCATGCGGGGATTAGCAAAATGGCGTTTGTGACGGTCGAGCAATAGTACTCTTGTTTCTTTAGTGGGCAGAGGTTCTGAGCCAGCAAACCTCCATACCGAAAGAAGCGTCGGAGCGCTGTTTGTGGTGGACTGCCTAGCGAGGCTGTGAAAGAATTCACCCCAGAATTTTGGTATAATGTACCTCTATATAATTGAATAAAAAGGGGGAACTCTTTGAGAAAATACAAATTAGGTAGTAGTCGCCTGCAAACGGCACTGTTGCCTCCGAGCATTGACGAGTATGTTTCCAAAAGTAATCCAGTGCGGGCGTTAGATGCCTATGTGGATACCTTGGATTTGGCGTGCATGGGCGTTAAAAACAGCCAAATCGGTCGCCGTGCAGGCAATATTGATAACACTTTTTATATGCCAGGCTATGCGCGGGTAGATGCCATGTTGAAATATCAACATAAAATCGGCCCTTCTAATGTGACTTTTCAATTCAATGTAGAGAACTTGCTTGATAAGGAATATATGTCTGCCAGTAATGGCGGCTTCGCTTTTATACATCAGGTTATGCCGGGTGCTCCCCGAACTTTCTTGGGTTCAGTTAGGGTGGAGGTCTAACATCCTTATCAGGTTTTTTTAAACAGTTTTATAGCTTTGCAAGGCGGGTTTGCCATTTCGGAAATGAGTAATTGATTGATTGATTGCTGAAAAAAACACTGTTCGTTTGTTCCCAGACTTAAAAACCCGCCGTAAATTTTGGCTACAGATACATCGTTATATCGGGTTGTCTGCTGGCGCAGTCTTTGTATTGAGCGGTTTTGCAGGTGGCTTGTCGGTGTTCTGGCCGGAAGTTGGCGCACAATTGAATCCCGCACTTAAAAAAGTTCATGGTGATTCTTCTATGACGTACATAAAACCCTTGGTTTCTACTTTTCGATATGTGCTGTTTTCGGGTATTTATCTGGTGTTTACGCCCTATGTAACCGGACTGGTAAAGTTATTTTCACCCTTAAAACTTGATCCAGGAAAATTCGTTTCCGAACTGAATGATCAGCAACTGCCTATAACGCTGGATCAAGTTGCAACCATTACAAACCAGTATTTTCCAGATGGCACTTATAAATGGATATTTTGTCCGCAAGACCCTCAAGGCGTCTACCGTGTTGTTAAGCGAGCCCCGTTAGAAATTAATCGAACCCGCCCAAGAAGAACGCTGTGGCTTGATCAATACAGTGGAAAAGTTTTATACAAAAATGACTTAACAGCTGATTCGGTTGGAGACGGCTTTCTTCAGTGGCTTTATCCCTTGCATAATGGTGAGGCATTTGGGCTGCTTGGGCGAATGATTATTTTTGTCACCGGTTTAGTGCCGATGTTACTTTATGTGACCGGGGTAATGCGCTGGATTCAAAAGCGTCGTGCTAAATCTGGTAGATAAGGTTAATGATACAAACCGTATAAAATAGCGGTTTAAAATCTTGGTGGTCAGGGTTATGCTTTAAAAAGCTCTCAAACATTTATTAAACAATGTTAAATGACCTGAATTTAATAGGGCAAATAACCGTAAAACTCCTTATTAACAGTAAAAAATCTCTGTCTAAAGCTGCTTTATAGCGGTTTAAAAGGGTTTCTAAGTAGTGGCATAAAATGTGCTTATTAATTAGCCAATGTTTTTACTTAATCCTGCTACGCAGAGCCAGTTATTCAATGAGTGGACTTTCAAGCCTCGTTTTCGCGCAACTTATAAAAACCTATGAGCAAGAAATCAAGGGGGTGTTGATTCGACGTTTTGGGTGTGCTGATATTGCAGCGGATATTTTACAGGACACCTATCAAAGATTTCTAAGTAGCGGCCTTTGGCAGCAAGCGGAAAATCCCCGCGCATTGTTGCACCGTATTGCGGCTAATTTGGCGACTGATTATGAGCGTCGTCAAGCTACCCGGTCTAAGTATGTTTCTAGCGCTGAGGATTTGCCGGAAACTTATGAGCCCTGTTTAGACACGACCCCGGAACACATCCTGCTTGCCCGTGAACGCTTGGACCGTTTGGCGCAAGCGGTTGAAAGCCTACCCCCTAAGTGCCGTACAGTGTTTGTCCTGCGTAAAGTTGACGAACTTAGCCATGCCGAAATCGCAGAACGGCTGAATATTTCCCGCAATATGGTAGAAAAGCATTTACGCAATGCTTTGCAAGTATTGCAACAAGTAGACAGGGACTAATGCGACAGTCCTGTTTTAGCTAGGCTATGCGTCTTATAATGAACCACACAATCATAATAAATAGCCTTTTCAGCGCATGAACATTAGCCCAAACCAGTTAACTATCCAGGAGCAAGCGACCGCTTGGTGGGTGCGTTTGGATAATGGTGATGTGAGCCGAGAGGAGCGGGCAGCGTTTTTGCACTGGCAAAATGCCCATCCTGCCCACCGGGCCGCGTTTGCGGAGGTTTGTCAGCTATGGGGCGAGTTAGATGCGCTTAAACCACAACTTGCTGCTGCACCAAAGCCAATACCATCAACTGAGAAAAAAACACTTTGGCAGTGGCGCTATGGGGTGGGTTTTCTAGCTACTGCATGCCTGTTATTACTATTGTTTAATCCTTTAGCTATTCTATTTCGGGCTGACTTTACCACCGGCATTGGTGAAACCCGTCAGATAACATTGGCGGATGGCTCAATGGTGTATTTAAACAGTGACAGTGCCTTAGCCGTTAAACTGACGCCCAGCTTACGGCAATTGAACTTGCTCAAAGGCGAGGCCCTATTTATGGTTAGCCCTGACCGGGCGCGGCCTTTTAGCGTGCAAGCGGGGCAGGGCAGTACTACCGCCTTAGGGACTGCTTTTAATATCCGTCATCTGACAGCAGGCGCAGAAATAACTGTCACCGAACACAGCGTAGCGGTTGCGGTTAATGCTGGCAGCCCTACCATAGTCTCTGAAGGGCAACGGTTAAGCTATGCCGATGCTACGGGAATAAGCTTGCCCACTAAAGCCGATGTGCATAGCGCTACCGCCTGGCAACGCGGCAAACTGGTATTCCAAAACCAACCGCTGGGCGAAGTAATTAGCGAGTTAAACCGCTACCATCACGGTTTATTGCGCATCACCGATGCTGGCATAGCTGATCGGCGGGTAAACGGGGTATTTAATATTGACCAACCTATGACCGTGATTAATACCCTGGAAAAATCCCTGCATCTGCATTCCACACGGCTTACCGACTATTTGGTGTTGCTGCACCGGTAACGCCGGTTTTTGCATTTTCTTGTGTGTCCGTCGGGCATAAAACAGTAGAAACCCTAACAATGCGGCTGACGCAAAATCATCTTACCGGTTAAAGGATTTCGTCAATGTCTTGCCACCCCAAAATATTAATGATTTCTATGCCTTCATCCACCCCACAGACGCTACGCCTGTAACCCGCTCGTATATAGTCAATAGGCTGATATAAATAAGGATTTTCTACTATCTGGTCAAAACGATCAAAAAGGGCACCATAATATTTATCTGCCTGAACTTCGCCATATTCTCGAATGCCCCGTTTGTAGATGCGTCTAATGTCTTCTTTTGTAGCCTCTGTAATTTTATAATTCCCCATTACGCCGTAGCGCTTCCTTGAACTCTGCTCGGATTTCCTCGACGGTCTGGTTAATAAAGCCACTTTTTTCTGACGCAATTAGTTTGGCACGTATTAGTTCAATCTCGCTTTGTTGTGTCCGCGCCTTTCTTATTAGGTCGTTTACAATCTCGCTTTTGCTGGAATACTCCTCGCGCTCAAGCAGATTATTCAACCATTGATCGTTAGGTGCAGAAAAAGAAATACTTTGCCGTGTCATCATACCCTCCATTTAGGTGCATTTACGGTGCGATTTTACACCATACTGAATCTACGTGCTACCAACCTGTTGAACAGAAAATAGCCCACTATACGCCACACGCTCAAAATTGCGGATTTCAAACAGGCTGAACCTTAACACCTATCACTTAATAAAATAGGTCGTCATACCGGCATGGACTGCCGGTATCCAAGACACATGGATGTGGCCAGAGCCTTGCCGTCCCTGGCTTCTGGATTCCGGCAATCCCTGCCGGAATGACGTATAGAACAGCTGTAATAAAACTGATAGGTGGTAAGCAGGCTGAACCTTAATTTATATGGGCTACTGTTGGCGAGTGCTGTATTTTCAAATAACCGCAAATTTTTTTACATTCCAACCTCCTCATTTCATCACCCTCTGCGTCTTCTTCTCTGAACAGCCTAAAAACAACACAGAATATTCAGAGGAGATTGCATGCACAAGCAACCAAGGCCTTACGGCAAACACATTATCAAACACCACGCGTCCGGCATGATTTTACTGACTGCCCTTTGCGGTATCACCAGCAACGCTAGCGCCGAGCATATAGCCATACCTGCGGGATCGTTGGCGACCGCGCTAAATCGTCTGGCTGAAAACAGCGACCTGCAATTAGTCTACGACACCGCCATGACTGCCGGGAAACAAAGCCCCGGTATACAGGGCGACTTCACCCCCAATCAAGCTTTGGGTAAACTGCTGCAAGGAACGGGGTTGAAACATAGTGTTTCTGGAGACGGCACTATCTTGATTGCGGCTGCGCCGAAGTCCGAGCCGACTATACCACAGGAAAAATCACCATCAAAAGCATCAGCGGAACCGCCTACGTTAAAGGCGATGACGGTGACGGCTGATGTGGATAATGCTAATGAAGACGGGAACGGTGCGAATGATCCTTATGGCAAAAGCTACACTACCACAAATGCTGTAGCCGCGACTAAAACCAATACTGCGATTTTTGACACGCCTATGTCAATTCAGGTTGTGCCTAGAGGGGTAATAGAAGATCAAAAATCCTCGCGTATTAAAGACGCACTGGAAAATGTCAGTGGCGTGCGTCCGCAATCTACTACGGGGATGGGAACCGGATTTATTATCCGTGGTTTTCTAAACAAACAAACGTATCGCAATGGACTGATTGCCTCCACCACAGGAACTTTACAAAGCGAATTTGATACTACCAATATACAAAGTATAGAAGTTCTTAAAGGCCCTGCCTCCATTCTGTACGGTCGCGCTCAGCCTGGGGGATTAATCAACATCACCACCAAGAAGCCGCTGGATACACCCTATTATTCTTTGGAGCAGCAATTCGGCTCGTATGATTGGTATCGGACGCAATGGGACGCTACCGGCCCTATAACTCAAGATGGCTCTTTGCTTTATCGCTTTACTGGAGCCTACCAAAACAGCAATTCATTTCGAGATTTTATTTCGACTGATCGGGTAAATATTGCACCTACTATAACCTGGAAGCCCACAGACTCTACGGATATGACACTGAGTATTGAAGCGATGAATCAGGATTACCAAGCCGATCTGGGCGTTCCTGCCATAGGTAAACGGCCTGCATCAATTCCCATCAGCCGTAATTACAGCAGTGATCCAAATGATCAGCTTGATATTCAATCAAGGGTATCAGTCGGAACTGAAATCAATCATCGATTTAACAAAGATTGGGCGATACACAGCCGATTCCTGACTAATTTTGAACATGCTGATCAAGCTTTTATAAATCCTATTGGTTTTCAAGCAGACGGGCGTACATTGGACAGAAGTGTTTTTGCTCAAGTGACCGATGTTGAAACATACCAGACCAATCTGGATTTAACCGGAAATTTCGACATAGGGTCTACAAAACATCAAACTTTGGTGGGTTTTGATTATCTTCAAGAGTCTCAGGATTATGCAATCTTTGGCGAATTTATCAATCCTAATCCAGATTTGGCTTACGATATATTTAATCCAAGGCATGGCATTAATCCCGCGCTGTTTCAACAGGCATATGACACAACCAACTTTCCAGGAGAGAACCTCAACAGATCAAAGGTTGAGTGGTACGGAGCTTATTTTCAAGATCATATTACCTTGTGGGATAAGTTACACATCATGGGTGGCGGACGCTATGACTGGGCTAAAACAGGTTCAATTGATACAGATTCTAACAATCCATCGAGTTCAATCTCTTTTCGTAAGGATGAGGGCTTCAGTCCGCGCGTAGGCATTCTTTACCAGCCCATCAAAGAACTTGGCTTATTCGGTAATTGGACGACTTCATTCGGTGCTAATAACGGCATATCAGCTACTGGCGGAAGTTTTGCTCCGCAAATTGGCGAGCAATTTGAAGCAGGCATTAAAACCGCTTTTTTCGACCAACGCTTATCTGCGACGCTATCCTACTATCACTTGACCAAGAGCAACATACTGACCCCTGACTTAACAACTCCAAATCCAATAGATAGGGCGGCAATCGGAGAGCAGCGTAGTCAAGGTATCGAGTTGGATATAACTGGCCAGCTTACCGACAAGCTCAGCATAATCAGCAGCTATGCCTTTACCGACGCAAGAATTATTAAGGACAACCGCAGCTTAGATGGCGTAGTGAACGGTTTTGAGGGGAAAAGAATGACTAATGTCCCTGAACATTCAGGCAGCTTATGGCTGAAATACGATCTCAACGGTTACGAAACGAAAGAAGGTTGGTCATTTGGCTTAGGGGGAATACTGGCAGGACAGCGTGAAGGTGATGTAGCAAACTCTTTCCAAATGCCAGGTTTTGTGCGGATGGATGCCTTCGCGAATTATAAATTAAAAGTAGGCCCGACTCGTGTGACGACTTCATTTAATATTAAAAATCTGCTGGATAAGGATTATTACGAATCTACCGATCCTGATGCAAATGTTGCAGCACGTAACGGCATTTATCCCGGTGCGCCGTTAACAGCGATGGGTTCGGTTAAAGTGGAGTTTTAAGTTAAAGCTGGTCAGGTTAGTCTAACGAGCCAACCTGACCAATAATCTATAAAAAGCAGATGCTTAAAGAATATCAACAGCCATTCAAACCTAGTAATTCTAAGCGCATATTTTCGCGAAAAAAAATCCGCGAACTTTGGCTAAATGTGCATTTAACCCTAGCGATGACGATTGGTTTTATCTTAGTGATTCTAGGCCTTACTGGCTCGGTTAATGTCTTTTATTTCGAATTAGAAGAACTTTGGTTGCCAAAAGTGCGAATGGTTAATGATGCGCGGCCTCGACCGCTTAATGAAATTATGCAAACGGTCAAAGCTGCTTATCCACAAAGACAAAAGGCATGGAACCTGCATTTTCCTGCGTATAACCGCGACTATCTATGGGTTGAATATCCAAAGCCTGAAGAAAGTTTTGCTAAGTTCTTTGCCCCGCTGGAAATACTGGTTGATCCTTATACCGGCAAGATAGTTAAGGAACAGTTTTGGGGACAAACTTTATGGAGCCAGATATACGATCTTCATGTCGATTTGCTTACGGACAAGATTAATGCAAATGTTGCAGAAGTTACTTTTAAGATTGTAAGCTTTCTGGGTATCTTTTTTTTAATCTCCGCATTATCAGGTCTTTACCTATGGTGGCCTCGATGGGCCAAGTTTAAACAAGCAGTAACATTTAAGCAGAATGCCAGTTTTCAACGATTTAACTTTGACTTACACAAAACAACTGGTTTTTATAGTTCGATAATATTGCTGATTTTGGCATTCACTGGCTTTGCATTTGGGTACGGTGATTACATCAAGTCCTTAGTCGGTTGTTTTTCAAGCGTCAAAGCAGAACAATTTAAAACACCAACAATGGCTAAAAAGTCTGAACTTACTGGACGCTATGAACCAATTTCGGTTGAAAAAGCGGTTGCTATAGCTGATCAAATTTTCCCCAATGCGCAATTACTCTGGTTATCGACGCCAGACAGTAAAGAGGGAGTTTATGTGATTGAGAAAAGGCAACCAGGAGAAGTTAATCATAGAAGACCTCGCAGTAAAGTCTGGATAGATCAATACAGTGGAAAAGTATTGGCTGTTGAAAATCCTAATCAGTTTACTGCTGGAGAAACATTTTTAAATCTGTTACGACCTTTGCATAGCGGTGAAGCGTTTGGTTTTGTCGGACGTATTTTGTGGTGCTTGGTTGGTTTTGCGCCGTTGGTTTTGTATGTCACGGGTATTTTGCGGTGGTTGCAAAAACGGCGGGCAGCGAAGTTTAAAAAACTGTAATAGATGCGGCTAGAATTGATTGTTACGCTGGTTTCCCCATGCTGTGTGTGGGTACGCTGCACAGCTATGTTGATAGTTTGGACATATTTTTTGTCCGCGTGTCATAGCCTGAACAATTGATGGCCTTCAAATACCGTCAATATCAGTATGCCGTCGTCATAAACACGATAAACAATGCGATAGTTGCCCAGAAAAACTTCGCGGAGGTCTTTTTGGTTAAACTCGGGCACGATGCGACCAACCAGAGCCGTTTCGGCGGCGCTTCTGGCACGTTGCCTGAGTTTTGCGATCCATTCTTTAGCCATTTGAGGGTTATTTTGGGCGATATAGTTTTGAATGGCGATAAGGTCGTTAACCGACCGTTCGCTCCAACGCAGCTTCATAGGGTTGGCAACTCGCGCTCCAGGATGGCATCCAACTCGTCGTCATCGATAACCCGTCCGGCCTGTTCGTCGTTCAGGCCTTGTTGTACGGCAAAGATAAATCGGGCCTGGGTATTGAGCCGATCAAACTCAGTAGGTGATAACACCACGGCAGCCGGTTTGCCGTTTTGGGTGATAACAATAGCGCGATTGTTGCTGTTAATGCTTTTTAATAGCTGGGAGGCCTGCGTTTTGAATTGGCCCAATGGCAGAATATCTTCGGAAATTTGTAAATTGGTCATGGTTAATGCTCATGGTAGCGCTGAATTTGGGTCTGAATATAGACTCTTTTTGTGCTACAAGCAAGTGCTATCGCACGAAAAAAGTAAGCCAAACTAAACGGCGCGGAGTGGGATATTAGCGGTAAATCTATCAATAAGATTGATTTTTAATTGGATATTGGAGGTCGTCCGCTTTTTCAATAACATTGACCGGCAACACATTAAGCCTTACCATAAAGTATTACCATAACCAATAAGTAAGGAATTAATATGCAGCAAACAACCCTAACCAGCAAGGGTCAAGTGACTATTCCCAAGAGCGTTCGTGATTCTTTAGGTCTCCATGTGGGCGACAAAATAGAATTTGTTTTGACTGAAAACAATGAAGTTTTATTGCGTCCAATTACTAAAAAAGTGGACGATGTTTTTGGTCTGTTACATCAGCCGGGCAAAAAACCGGTGTCGATTGAGGAAATGGATGCAGCAATCAAACAAAAAATGCGGGAAAGCGTCGTATGATGGCGTTGGACACGAATGTTTTAATCCGGTTTTTGGTTAAAGACGATACTCAACAGGCGCAAGTTGTTTATCAACTATTTAAGCAGGCGGAGACAGATCAAGCGGTTTTATTTGTACCCTTGTTGGTAGTCTTGGAAAGCATTTGGGTATTGCAATCCGTCTATGCAATTGCTGATGAAACCATTGTATCTGCGCTAAATGAATTAATGCAGATGCCGGTCTTGTCGTTTGAAGCGCCCGCCGTCATTCAGGGCTTTATTGCGTCGAGTAAGGAGGCTAAATTTGACCTGTTGGATGTATTAATTGCCCATTCTGCAAGGTTTTCCAATTGTAAAGGTGTGTATACGTTTGATAAAAAAGCGGCACGCTTTAAGTATTTTGAGCATTTAACCTTTAACCCGTAAAACAGATGGATTACATGCTTTTGAATAGTTGAGGATGACTACCCAAACGGGTCAGATAAACCTGTTGCTCATCAGTTTGATAGATAAGCAACATATCACCACCTAGGTGTAATTCCCGAAAGTCATTCCATTCGCCTTGCAGGGCATGGTCTTTGGCTTCTGGCGGTAACGAGCCATCACTGAGTAACGTGGCAGCAGAGAGGAAAAGTTTAGTTGCCTGAGTGTCAGCCAAGAGGACGGTACGCATATCTTTGAGGAAAGCTTTATACCTTGCCGCTGGGGGCAGTGTGACGTGAAAGCGTTTTCATAGTGTGTCGATTTCACCTTTGAGTTGGTCACAAGGGTAAGGCAACCTCAAAGGGCAAGACCTGTTTAGCTTCGCTAAGTTTTTCTGCGTCTTGACGCAGGCTGGTTTGAATTTTGGTTGACATAGTGGGCGTTTCCGAGGGGGGATTGGATTTTTAAGTGTACCATTTAGGATGCAAGTTACTACAAAAACATATTGTTGTATGACCAGCTTTAAAAATTAAAGCTGCAAGGCAATGGGGTGGGTACCACCCCTTCACAACGGCATCGCGATGTGCCAAAGTGGAAGGGTTAAGCAACCATTTAACAGAAAATTGCCTTGTTCAAACGCCATATTGAAATTAGCCTAACAATTTTACTAATTTATAAACTGCTAATACACCAGTGCTATTGGGTTCATAACGTTACTAAAGAGACTAAATCCGGTGTATTATGGACGCATGCAGTTGCTTTTGGAATTGTCACTTTTAATTTATTTCCAAGGAATATCCTAATGTTAGAAAACTACCGGAAACACGTCGCAGAGCGGGCCGCTGAAGGCATTGTGCCGAAGCCGTTGAATGCAGAGCAAACCGCCGCATTGGTCGAGTTGATTAAACAACCGCCAGCAGGAGAAGAAGCTTTTATTCTGGATTTATTGGCAAATCGAATCCCCGCTGGGGTTGATGAAGCGGCCTATGTCAAAGCCGGTTTTTTAGCGGCTGTGGCTAAGGGTGAAGCCAACTCGCCAATTTTAAGTCCTGTGCGTGCCACCGAACTGCTGGGTACTATGTTGGGCGGTTATAACATTGCACCACTCATTGCGCTTCTGGATAAGGCTGATTTAGCGCCGATTGCAGCTAAAGCGTTAACACACACCTTATTGGTATTTGAAGCGTTTCATGATGTAAAGGAAAAAGCCGATGCGGGCAATGCTTTTGCCAAACAGGTTTTAAATGCCTGGGCAGAAGCTGAATGGTTTACCAGCAAGCCGGATGTGCCTGAGAAACTGACGGTAACGGTATTTAAAGTGACTGGCGAAACCAATACCGATGATTTATCGCCCGCGCCGGATGCTTGGTCAAGACCGGATATTCCGTTGCACGCCAAAGCAATGCTAAAAATTCCGCGCGAAGGGATTACCAATGCTGAGCAACAAATTCTGGCGCTTAAAGACAAAGGCTTTCCCGTAGCCTATGTAGGTGATGTGGTGGGGACGGGATCATCGCGTAAGTCAGCAACCAATTCGGTGTTGTGGTTTATGGGGAATGACATCCCTTATATTCCCAATAAACGCGATGGTGGCGTATGTATTGGCGGAAAAATTGCCCCAATCTTTTTTAACACCATGGAGGATTCAGGCGCATTGCCGTTTGAATGTGATGTTTCCCAGCTCAACATGGGGGATGTGATTGATGTATATATAGCTGAAGGTTTGGTTAAACGTCACGGCAGCGATAAGGTATTGTGCAAATTCAGCTTAAAAACTGACATTATTCTGGATGAAGTCCGGGCAGGGGGAAGGATACCGCTTATTATTGGGCGTGGCTTAACCGATCGGGCGCGTAAAGCTTTAGGCTTGGCACCATCTTCGGTGTTCCGCCGTCCCGCAGACAGGGAAACCAGTAATAAAGGCTTTACGCTCGCACAGAAAATGGTGGGTAAGGCTTGTGGCGTTGCCGGTGTGCGTCCGCATACTTATTGTGAGCCGCATATGACGACCGTCGGTTCGCAAGATACCACAGGACCTATGACCCGGGATGAATTGAAAGATTTGGCCTGCCTTGGGTTTTCTGCCGATCTGGTTATGCAATCGTTTTGCCACACTGCAGCTTACCCAAAGCCGGTAGATATTGAAATGCAACATACTTTGCCGGATTTTATGATGACCCGCGGTGGAGTTTCTTTACGTCCAGGAGATGGCATTATTCATTCCTGGCTTAACCGCATGTTATTACCCGATACTGTTGGTACAGGTGGGGATTCGCATACGCGTTTTCCGATTGGTATTTCGTTTCCCGCGGGCTCTGGTTTAGTAGCATTCGCTGCGGCAACCGGGGTTATGCCGTTAGATATGCCGGAATCGGTGCTGGTGCGTTTTAAGGGTGAAATGCAGCCGGGTGTTACTTTGCGGGATTTAGTGAATGCGATTCCTTTGGTAGCGATTGAACGGGGTTTGTTAACCGTTGATAAGAAGGGGAAGAAAAATGTGTTTTCCGGACGTATTCTGGAAATTGAAGGCTTACCGGATTTAAAGGTGGAGCAGGCATTTGAGCTTTCGGATGCCTCTGCGGAACGCTCAGCGGGTGGCTGTACTATTCTACTGAATGAAGCGCCTATTCGCGAATATTTGAACTCCAATATCACCTTATTGAAATGGATGATCAGTGAAGGATACGGGGATCGCCGCACGATTACCCAACGTATTCGAGGTATGGAAGAATGGTTGGCTAATCCGGTATTGTTGCAACCCGATGCGGATGCGGAATACTTCGAGATTATTGAAATTGATCTTAATACCATTAAAGAACCCATTGTTGCTTGCCCCAACGATCCCGATGATGTCAAAACCTTATCGGCTGTTGCGGGAACCAAAATTGATGAAGTGTTTTTAGGTTCCTGTATGACCAATATCGGACATTTTAGGGCGGCGGGCAAGTTGCTGGAAAAACAGGGTGGTGCTTTACCCACCCGTTTGTGGGTTGCACCACCGACTAAAATGGATGAAAGCCAGCTCACCGAAGAAGGTTATTACAAAACGTTTGGTAAAGCCGGTGCGCGCTTGGAAATGCCCGGGTGTTCATTATGTATGGGTAATCAGGCGCGGGTAGCGGAGAATGCCACGGTGGTTTCAACCTCTACCCGCAACTTTCCCAACCGGTTAGGTAATGGTGCTAATGTTTATTTGGCTTCTGCCGAGTTGGCGTCAGTCTGTTCTATTTTAGGCAGAATTCCTACCTTTGAGGAATACATGCACTATATGCAAACCAATGCGGAATCTAGCGCGGATACTTACCGTTATTTGAACTTTGATAAGCTGGAAAGCTTTAAAAATAAAGCGGCGCAGGTTGAATTAGCCTGATTCTGCGGCTATAGTTTAAAACGCTTTACCCCTTAAGTATTTCGTAAGTCTGGTAAGTGATAAACGAACCAGGCTTGCGGAATCATTCAATGTCTCCAGGACAGATTCCCATCAAAGTGATGCTGAAAAAAACTTTGCAACAACTTGTGTCCGCTTATGTAGATAACCAACAGGATAACAATATTTGGTTGCTGCAACGCTATCAGGAACAGGTTGCTCAGCTACACATCCACTATGATGCTGCACAGGTTGCCGTGATTGAACAATTGCAAGTGTTTCTGGACAATTTGTTGGTACGGCAAGCTTACGAAACCAAATCGGCCACCCAAAAATTATTTGCAGCCGTTCCGCCCCCTTGCCAGAATATTTATATTCATGGTGCAGTAGGGGGAGGAAAATCCATGTTGATGGAGCTTTTGTATGCGGCTTGCCCTGTAGAAAAAAAACGTCGCGTACATTTTCATGCGTTTATGCAAGAAACACATGCCAGATTGCACGTTTTGCGTCAAAGCAATCAAGCCGATTTGATTCGAATCTTGGCAACGGAGTTAGCCGCCTCGGTTCGGGTGCTGTGTTTTGATGAGTTTTTGGTTAAAGATATTACCGATGCCATGCTCTTGGGCAGGTTGTTTAAACAGCTGTTCGCATTAGGATTAGTAGTGGTCATCACCTCGAATTACCATCCTGACAGCCTTTATGCCGATGGCTTGCAGCGGGGTTTGTTTGTGCCGTTTATTCAGTTGCTTAAACACTCATCGGTTGTTGTTGAACTGCAAAATACCCAGGATTATCGGTTACAACATTTACTCACTTTTCGGCAGCGCTATTATTTTCCTTTGAATGAATATGCCGATTATTTGATTCATCAAAGCTACACAAAACTAACCAACGATGCGCCTAAGGTGCCCGGTGAAATTCGATTGTTAGGACGAAGCATTAAATTGACTGCTGTGCAGGGGGATATAGCCTTATCGTCATTTTCGGAATTATGCGGGCAGCCGTTAGGATCAGCGGATTACCTACAAATTGCTTATCAATTCAGTACTTTAATTTTAGCGGATATTCCGAAATTAACGCTCACTAAGCGTAATGAAGCGCAGCGTTTTAGCACCCTGATTGATGTGCTCTACGATCATAATATAAAATTAATTTGCAGTGCCGATGCGCCTGCTGATGCGCTTTATTGCGCGGAAGAAGGTGCGTTTGAATTTAAACGTACGGTATCGAGATTAATTGAAATGCAGTCGGAACGTTATTTACAAAAATCGTTGTTAAGGCTTAAATAATCTTTTACCTTGATTGCTGCATAGCATACAATTTAAAGGTGCTGGACGTGTTTAGCCAGTGGCCTATTAATTAGAATAATCCGGAGAGAGTAATATGTTAAAAATACAATCATTGGTATCAGCATTAGCGCTTGCTGGTTCTGTTTCCGTGGCGTTTGCGTGGGAGGCGTTACCTACTAAAGCGCCAGAACCTGCTAATAATATCAGTTCTGCGGAAAAAGTCGCGTTGGGGCAAATGTTGTATCATGACCCCAGGCTTTCCTCTACAGGGACGGTTTCCTGTGCTTCTTGCCATAATACCATGTTAGGGGGTGAAGATAATCGGCCTAATTCTATGGGTGTGCATGGTCAAACCGGTGGGCGGAGTGCGCCAACAGTTTGGAATTCAGCGTTTAATAAAGTGCAGTTTTGGGATGGACGCGCGGCTAGCTTAGAAGATCAAGCGGCAGGCCCTGTAACCAATCCGATTGAAATGGGGATGAAAAGTTGGGACGATGTAGTTGCCCGTCTGAAAAGCATTGACGGCTATAAAACGGCATTTGCCAATGCTTTTGGTAGTGATGCCATCACCAAAGAAAATGCGACCAAAGCCATCGCAGCATATGAGCGCACCTTGATTACCCCTAACAGTCCTTATGATAAGTATGTGGGGGGTGAGAAAGCGGCGTTATCAGAACAGCAAGTGCGCGGAATGGAAAAGATGGCGGAATTGGGCTGTACGACTTGCCATAGTGGCGCAGCTTTTAATGGCGACGGATCATTCCAAAAATTTCCGGTGACACCGCATGGTTTTTTTGAAGCCAAATACCATTTCAGTAAGGATAAAGGCGTTGCAGAAGTTTCCAAGAAAGCTGAAGATGAGCATTTATTTAAAGTACCTACGTTGCGCAATATAGCTTTGACTGCGCCCTATTTTCATAATGGATCAGTTGCGACTTTAGATCAAGCCGTTAAAATAATGGCTAAGTTACAATTAGGGCAGGAACCTGCCAAGCAAGATATTGATGACATCGTGGCGTTTTTAAATGCCTTAACGGGTGAGTTCCCTAAGCAAACCATGCCGGTTTTACCGCCCTCTGCCGGTCGTGCTACGATTGTCAGCCAGATGAAAGAATAAAGTTGTTTTAAGAAAGGGAGCTTAAAGCTCCCTTTTTAATGTGTAGGATAAATAGGTAAAGCGTTAATCCGGTCATCCATTTGCTGCAAAAGCGCTTTGTAAGACTTACTGCCCATCACATCAAAACGTTGAGTGAACTGTGCTTGGTTAAGTTTTTCAGGCAAGTCTTGTACATTCGGCATAAAAGCACTGTAGTCTTGAATATCAGCCATGACCCGCTGTAAGTCCCTGGCTGTTTCAGGAGAACCAATTGCCCGCTCACTGAACTTCATTCCGGCACGGTCTGCCGCTAAATCAATAAAACTAAAACCACTGCGGGTTTGTACATCCCGCAGCTCTTTTTCTTGCCCCATAATGTCAGCTAGCTTTGTACCACCGATAATAGTCAATACCGCAGAGAGCATGAAATGCTTGGCTTGATCGGTGCGTTTATACAAATACACGGGATATTGATATTTATTGCTGATGGGCTTGTTGATGGATAGGTAAAAGGGCGTGTCGTTGGTGTTTACATAGGTACTAACGGCATAAATGATTGCGATATTTTCAGCTACAGGGTTTTTAGAAGCCCGGCTATAAGCCAGTTTAAATAACGGACGAAATAAATCAGCCAGCGAAAAGCGCCAGTTGGGGTTATGTTTACTGGCCTCCAGTTCAACTTGTTGTTGGTAAAAACTCAGTAATTCCGGATCAATTGTTTTAGCATTCGCAAAACCGGTCGCATTAGAATTAAGCGCATAATTGGCTACCAGCTGGTTATTTTTGATGGCAATCGCTTGAATGTGTTCTTCGCCTAAATGATAGTAATGTCTTAAAAAAGAATGTTGGAGGAGATGGTTTACTATCCGGTTGGTTAGGCTTTGGTTTATTGTTAAATCTCCAATCTGTAAATGGTTAATAACCAAACCTTTATCCTGATTATGCAACTCGAAATTGATATTGAAATAGAGATTGTAAAATTTTTTGGGTAATTGCAAGCTAGATTCCACACTGGCATGGTTGTCATTGTGAAAGTTTATGCGCGTGACGCTTTTAAAATAACGGTTCAGCAGGGAATTGGTGATGTGGTTAAGTTCGGCTTGATCAAAACTGAGGTCTTGTTTGTTTTGGGTTTGTTCGGAAGCTTTTTTAAAAATTTCGCGCGCATATTCAGGGTTTGGTTGCCACTGTAAAGGATTTTTGGGGGTCGTCGCGAGTAATTGCCACAATAGGAAACCCAACACCAAAAGCAGTGCAAGCAAACTTCTAAAGAATAAGCGTAATAGAAATAGCATGCTTTTGAGTATTTATCGTAAATTAAAAAAGCTTACAAAGCTTTGGGACACTAATGGGTGTGTTAAGTTTCTTTATTTAAATTTCAATTTAAAATCGCCAGCCTTTAAATAGGTTGCTTCCAATTTTAAATCAGCGTGGGTTAGAGGAGCCTGTTCTAGCCATCCTGTTGGGAATTTAAGCTCAATCAAAGACTTATTAATCGTTATTTTAAAACCGGGTAATTCAATATCATAGCGGTTACGGTGCAACACCACGGCTATGCGTAAGATAATACAGAGGGTCGGGGTGTATTTGTGCCAAGGTGCAGGTAATTTATCAAAGTGTTTTAGATCGAATTTACGCCGGTGCGATCTGACAATGGTGGCAATAATGGCTTGATCCTGGCTGGAGAACCCGGCTAAATCGGCATTTTCGATGATGTAAGCACTGTGTTTATGGTAATGGTGGTGCGCGATGTCGCGGCCAATTTCATGCAGTGCGGCGGCCCAATCCATAAATTGGGTAATTGTCTCTTTATCCTCTTCTTTAAAAACACTGAGTTGCCGCAACATGTGTTGAATGCTTTGTTTGATTCTGGCTGCATGCTGATGATCAGACTGATAACGTTCGGCCAGCATTTGCACGGTCTCAGAGCGAATATCGCTGTGATAAATGCGCCCAAGCAAATCATAAACCAATCCTTCCCTAAGTGCGCCGTCAGCAACGGTCATCTGGTTAATGCCCAGCACTTTAAAGGTGGCATAAATAATCGCTACGCCGCCCAGAAAAACCGGTAAACGTTCGATATTCAATTCTGGCAGGTTCAGTTCATTTATGTGCTTGCATTTAATAAGGTAGGCAACCAGTTTTTCCAGCCCTTCCCGGGTAATCCCATTGTTGCTCCAGTGGCTGGCTTTTAAGACCTCATCTATTGCCCGCAGGCTACCCGAGGCGCCAATGGCTTCATCCCAGCGCTGGGCATTAAAGCGTTGTTGGATTGGCTCCAGTTCCTGTTCTGCAAACAGCACGGCCTCTTTAAACAAGGCGGGTGAAATTTTGCCGTGTTTAAAGAAAGCATTACTGACCGATACACAGCCCATATTCAAACTTTCTTTATCCTGCGGCGTATCACCGCTGCCGATAATATATTCAGTGCTGCCGCCGCCAATATCCATGACCAAGCGCAGGTTAGCATTGCTGCTGATGCTGTGGGCCACGCCTTGGTAGATTAACCGCGCTTCTTCAATACCGGAAATAATATGAATAGGATGGCCTAAGGCTTGTTCGGCTTTAACAATGAATTGGCGGGCATTTTTAGCGGTACGCAAGGTGTTGGTGCCGACGATACGCACACTACCGGGGGCAAAATTACGGATACGTTGTCCAAAGCGCTCAAGGCACGCCAGCGCTTTGGTCTGGGTAGCCTCATCCAAGTTGTTTTTTTTATCTAAACCTGATGCCAGACGCACCATTTCTTTTAAGCGATCGACGGTCTGTAGCTTGCCGTCTTTAAGGTTGCACACAATCATGTGAAAACTATTGGAACCCAGGTCGACAGCCGCGACCATTTCTGGCAATGAATTTGGCACGAATAAATCCTAATTATCTACGGGAAAGTGGCGACTCTGCTAAAATCTTGTCGCAGTCTAGTGTTCAATTGTTGCAGACAGAAGTCTAATTTAACTTATTTCTTCGTTTACGTTAAGCGTTAGTTCAGATATGAAAGCATTATCCATAAAAAATCTAAGAAAAAAATATGCCAATGGCTTTGAAGCTTTAAAAGGGATTAATCTGGAAGTTGACGCAGGTGATTTTTTTGCATTATTGGGCCCCAATGGGGCGGGGAAGTCCACCGCCATTGGTATTATCAGCTCTTTAGTGACGCCAAGCAGCGGGTCGGTGAGTATTTTCGGGTACGATTTAAACACTCAGCGTGCGCAAGCTAAAAGTTGTATTGGTTTGGTTCCGCAGGAGATTAATTTTAACCAGTTTGAAACGGTGCATAATATTGTGCTGACCCAAGCCGGTTATTATGGGATTGCAAGTAAACAGGCTTTAAAAAATACTGAAATCTGTCTCAAGCAAATGCAGCTCTGGGATAAAAAAGACACCGTTTCCAGGCGGCTTTCCGGTGGTATGAAGCGCCGGGTCATGATAGCCAGAGCATTGGTGCATCAACCGAAATTGTTGATTCTGGATGAACCGACCGCAGGCGTCGATATTGAAATACGCCGTTCCATGTGGGACTTGATGCGGGAAGTAAACCGGCAGGGCACGACCATTATTTTAACTACGCATTATCTGGAGGAGGCAGAAAGCTTGTGCCGTAATATTGCCATTATTAACAACGGTGAAATTGTAGAAAATTCCAGTATGACGCAGTTACTGAGTCGCCTGCAAACTGATCATTTTATTTTAGATCTTGCGCAGCCTCTAAGCCAGGCGCCTAAGCTCAATGGCTTTGAATTTGAATGGGGTAATGCTAAAACCTTAAATGTGGCGGTGCCGAAAACTGAAGGGTTAAGCAAATTATTTTCTGATTTATCGGCGCAAAATATTAATGTTATTAGCCTTAAAAATAAATCTAATCGCTTGGAGCAATTATTTATGGATGTGGTTGGCTCTAACAAAGGGAAAGGAAAATGAATAATTCCATCGCATTAAAGACCCTGTTATTTAAGGAAGTGCGCCGGTTTATGCGGATTTGGCCGCAAACGCTTTTGCCACCAGCGGTTACTACCGCGCTGTATTTTTTGATATTTGGTAAGCTCATTGGCGATCGCATCGGTACTATCAATGGTGCAAGCTATATGGATTATATTGTCCCAGGCGTCATTCTCATGTCGGTGATTAGTCACTCCTACTCCAACGTAGTGGCTTCCTTTTATTCAACTAAATTTCAGCATCATATTGAAGAATTACTGGTTGCCCCTGTTCCTAACTGGATTATCCTCTTAGGCTATATTGGCGGCGGCGTAGTGCGGGGGATTGTCGTAGGCTTGGTGGTGACTGGTATATCCATGTTGTTTGCGGTGATAACTTTTCAGCATATTGGTATTGCAATAGCCGTGCTGCTGTTGACGGCAACTTTATTTTCCCTAGCAGGCTTCATCAATGCCGTTTTTGCGGATAGTTTTGATGATATATCCCTGATTCCCAATTTTATTTTAACGCCGTTAAGTTATTTGGGCGGCGTGTTTTATTCGGTTTCCATGTTGCCGGATATTTGGCAAACTATTTCCATGGGAAATCCGATTTTATACTTGATTAATGCGTTTCGTTTTGGATTGATAGGCATTACTGATGTCGATATTCGGATCGCTTTCGGGACGGCAATTGGTTTTATAATTGTTTTGGCTTCGTTTAGTCTGTATTGTTTACATAAAGGCATTGGGATAAAAAACTAATTTTGTTCTCTGCCAAACCGAAATAACCGGATTAGGGTGCAAGGCTTGGTAAAAAGTTAATATCATTGAGAAATGGGCCACTTCGAGTAAATTTTGATTTATTCCATAACGCCTGTTGGTTCGGGCGTCGGAGAACGATAGCTTATGAAACACATTTCAAAAACCAATCTTGTTATTGCAGGCTTTGCGTTAATTAGTTTTGCCTATTATATTCAGTTAACTGTAGGTGAACTCGGGCGAACGCAATTTGACGATGCCTACATGGTCACCCGCTACGCAAAGCACTGGCTTAATGGTGATGGCTTTTCCTGGAATGCAGTTGATGGCCCGGCCTATGGCATCACAAGTCCAGCTTATTTGATCGTAATCACAGCGGTTTTGGGTTTGGTTGGTTGCCCTGATGCAATGGCACTGACCATTACTTCTTTCGTTGCTGGGTTACTGTCCGTCTTGACCTTGGTATTGCTGGGTTTTTTAATACAGAAAAACTGTTGGTCTAAAAAGTCCTGGATACCCTTGTTGGTAGTGCCGTCGTTCCTGTTTGTGCCGCCGTTTCGTGCTCATAGCTTAACGGGGATGGAAACAACTTTATCCCTGCTTTCAAATGCCATACTCGCCTGCACAATGGTAATCGCGACTCGGCAGCGTTCTACTCAAGTGCTTTGGGTGTGTTTATTGGCAGGATTCTTTTCTTTCGCAACGAGGCCTGACAATGGCTTGTATGCGCTGTTTTTACCTCCCCTGTTTTTTATAGCGACAGATAGGCAGCTGTGGCGATATGCCATCCGTTATGCAGTGCTCTTTGCAGCAATTATTGCCAGTAGTTTGCTTATGAACTATTTTGTGTTTAATGATTTTTTACCGCTGCCTTTCTTCGCCAAAGCAAAGGGATTCTATCAGGGCTACCTTGGAGCCACCAGTTGGAACCCCATGAAGGAAATGCTTATTTTTGGTAGCGCAGCCTTACCTTGCCTTCTTGTTATAGTCAGTAAAGTTTCTAAACAGTCACTTGCACCGGTTTTAGCCATTATAGTTGTGGGTATTGCTTCATTTGCTTACTATGCCACCGTTATACAAATCATGGGCTTTTATGCCCGGTACTACTATCCTTCAATGGCTTTTGTTGTTTTTGCCGCTTTTATAGCGGTTTTTGGCAGTGTGGAAAGCATGCCGATAAAGTCATCAGGCAATGCGGTTGGGCTGCGCCTCCTTGCAGGTCTTTTGGTTCTGTTATCGATACTCTCATCGGGCATTAAAAATACGGCAATCCAGTTGTGGGAAAAACATGCCATAACGGCCCCCACTGTAATCCAAAGTTTTACCCAATACCGAAAACCTCAAGCTGTACAGCTACCCCGCTTGGGTTGGTGGGATATCTTCAGTAAGATATGCGACCTGCTTGAGCAAGTGCCACGGGGGATTGTGTTTGCGGCATCGGAGTACGGCTTTATCGGAACGTGTTTCCCGGATCTGACGATTATTGATCTCGTCGGATTACATGACCGGGTCATTGCCCATCATGGTTTCAGCGCAGCCTATGTTTTTTCACGCAAGCCAGACTTAATTTGGTTTCCTCATCCAGATTACACGGGTGCAGTAGCTCAGATCCTAGATGATCCTACATTCAGACGATCTTATGCTTACTACCCAGGCGCTTATGAATTCGGGATCGCGCTACGAAAGGATTCGGAACATTATGCTGCCTTGAAAGTTGCTACGGAAAGGGAGTTCGCCCGGATTTACCCGGGATTGACTATGTCAAATTACCTTGCTGAGCCGATTGCAGCATTTGAAAAGAAATAGCTGATTTTGCAGCTGGCAGAAGCATGTTCTCGTAGAGCCCTTATTTAATCTTATCTTAAGCTAACCATCCCGCAATTTTCGTATGCTGCCCCTGCAAAAAAAGTATGCTTTCATACTATTTTTGCGGGGTTTGAGTTTTTGTAGCTGAAGGGTTAAGAATGGGATTGAATTTAAATCGCTTGAATTATCGGTTTTCTATTGCCAAATAATATTGGCATAGATATTGCTCCTTATATATTGCAGGCATTGCACAATAAAAACTGATTTTAAACGTTAATAAAGATGAATAATGATAAAAAAATATAACGGAGTACGCATGGGATTTTGGCTGTTGCTTATTACTGTTTTAGGCGTTATACAGAGTGTGTACGCCGATGGGACTACTATCGTTGCCCAAGATAAAACCGTATGGGAATACAAAGGCCATATTGAGCATCGCAATCTTGATGGCAGTATGATCTCACAATTTGCCCCTCCATCAAGTCTTTCTCCCGCGCTGATCGCAGTGGCGCCAAATGGTAGTGTGTGGCTTGCTCGCTACCACAATATTCTTCGTGATACGCAATACGGGTGCTACGATGTTCACAGCCTGCAAAATTTTAAAGCTGACGGAACGTTTATCAACCAGATTGACATCCCCGAAGTTGGTACAACGGTGTGCAACGGCATTTCTGAAGTCGCGTTCGCACCAGACGGCAGCTTATGGGTGGTCGATGATATTAACCGTATCCAGCATTTTAAACCCGATGGTACGCTTATTGCGTCGTTGAGAAATGATCGTGAGGTAAGCCCGCATTATTATGGACAATCACCTATTGACATCGCATTTGCAACTGACGGCAGTGTGTGGGTGAAAGATGGCGAGCCTTTTCGGCACCCATCACGCTTCAGTCATTTTGCCGCTGACGGCCACTTAATCAGACAGTTCTTTAGCCCTCGAACTATTGAAGATTTTGCAGTAGCCGCAGATGGTAGTTTGTGGATGACTTCTGATTCTACTCGATGTTTAGAGCATTTTAATGACGATGGGACGCTGATTAAGACCTTTGGTGTTTATGAGGACGGCGCACGGTTACAGGATAGTAAGGTTATTTACTTTACGTTATCCGTGGATGGTAATGTGTGGATACAGCGGCGTGACCCTACTGACTCTTTGATTATGCCACCGGATTTTCACCCATTCGACCCCACCAATGCTGAGGTTAATTTACCGTTCCCCACTGCGTATGATGAACAGCAACAAAAACTCTATTTACATGATGTCGTTGTGGATGAACAGCATTATCAAGCAGTGTTGCAAAATCAAAACGGGCAATTTAGGCTATTTTCCGCCAGTGCTGCATCAAAAATATTTTCTCTCGCTGATTCGTCAACCTTAGGTGGTTTTGGAACCTTTGACCCTACAACGGGTAAAGACGATCCAACAATCCTTTGTATACCGGTGGTAAAAGTTTCTGGGCGTCGCTATATAGTGAAGTTAAAAAACTTGGGAAATTATGTTTTCGTACTGCAATCGGTAACGCCGCTTTAAGTAACTGATATAGCAAGGTGTTAGCAACCACCCCGCTAAAAATAACCCTCAATTTAATTTTTTAAAGGAAATAAAATGAATAAGACAAGCAAAGTATTACTAATGGGATTAGGTTTGATGATAGGTTGTACGCAACCTTTATGGGCGGCTGGACCAGTGGTTAAAACATCCCTACCGAAGCCTTCCGTTGCACAGTTTATGGATTTTTCCTATATACAAGATTTTGCCGTGGCGGCTGATGGCAGTCTGTGGGTGCTAGACACCATGAAAATTCAACATTTAACTACGGATGGCACGCTAATTAAACAATTTGGTGATGGCATTGAACCCCACAATATACGCAAAATTGCCTTGGTGGCAGACGGCAGTGTTTGGTTAGTGGGTGAGAAAACCGCAAAACTCCAACATTACAGCGCCGATGGGGTATTGATTTCAACGTTTACAGTTGAGGGTGATAATGCCGCTAATATTAATTTAGATATACAAATAGCCAGCGATGGCAGTGTCTGGGCACTGGATACGCTGAACGCCCGTGTCCTGCATTATAAAGCTGATGGCACATTAATAACCCAATTTGGTCGCCAAGGGAGTGGGGCAGGTGAGTTTACGGGTGCTAAAAATATTGCTGTGGCAAAAGATGGAAGTGTATGGGTATCTGATGGTGTTATTGGTATATCGGATGGTGGTGCTGGGGGAGTGTGGACGTTTGACCAGAATTATCGGTTACAACATTTTAGCGCTGACGGTAAAATGATCGGGCAATTTAGCATTCAACAAGCCCCGCAGGATTTGAGGACTGATATAAGTGACTTCGCCATTGCAGCTGATGGTAGTCTGTGGTTGGCAGATTCTGCAGATCAAAACAATTTTAAACACCTTAAGGCAGATGGCACGTTAATAGGTCAGGCGCTAAAAAGTACGGCTTTCGGTAGTGTCGCTTCGCAAGCATCACATATTGCTTTGGCGGCGGATGGTGGCTTATGGGCGGTGAGTGGTGGAAGGTTTTTACGGCACTGGTTTGGTGACTTGGTGACATCGGAATGGGTTGCTAAAGCGGAGTGCATGACAGAATATGATGATATTAAAAATACAGTATACCTGTGGGGTGTTACCGTTGATCAGCAGTCCTACGATGTTGTTCTGCAAGCTCAAAATGGCCGTTTTGAGTTAGTGGGTAACACGCCCAGCAGGGTTAATTGTCTGTCTTCCCTTAAATTAGAGGACATAAATTGGTTCCCCAATTTTGATGTCAGTACCCATTTGTTAAACATTCCCTACGTGTTAGTGCCCGATAGCGCGCCCTATGGTGTACCTTTTAGAGTGACTTTTAAATATTTGGGTGGCCAAGCTTTTGCACTGCAATCTGCTGACCAATTTTAAATGTACCTTTAGCCACACGGGACATTGTGACTTTTGTACCCCACATTTTATTAACATCACTTAATTTAAGGGAAAAGTAATGCAAACGTATCCTCCGATTCACAGTTGTCAGCGTATTAAGTTGTTTTTCGTTATGTGGATATTATTAGGTCATACGACCAGTAGTTTGGCGGAATACCTCAAAATATCCAATGACGGCAATGTTTTGCCCAAACTTGCGGCCTCTGGCTCTGGTATTGATGATTGGGGCTGTACTTACGACAGTGAGTCAAATTTAATTTGGGAGTATAAAACCCAAGATGGTGGTCTACGCGATATAAAGCATACCTATTCTTGGTTTAATACTGATGCAAAGCTTAATGGCGGCAATGCAGGTGTAGCGAATGGCGGAATTTGTTTTGATAAAAACAATTGCGACACCGAAAAATTTGTAAACCAAGTCAACACACAAGGTTTATGTGGCGCAAAAGATTGGCGCTTACCTGCACTGGAGGAATTGAAAACAATAAAGACGCCAACCCCATTTAGTACGGACTCCTCAGACGATGCCATACCCGATTTTTATGGACACCTTTATTATGGTTTCTGGTCAGCAACATTAGGTGCAACCAACAAGCGTGCTTGGGGGATCACTTGGAATTGGGTTGAGAACCCGTTAGGTCTATATGAAGTGTTTTCAAGTACTGAGGTTGATAAAAGCATCCCCCAAGGGGTTCGTTTAGTCCGGCACTCAGTATCCCCGCTTACCGAAAACTACAAAGAGTCAGCGTTTAAAGTTGCCCAAAGCTGGACGGTCAACAATCCGCAAAGCTTTGCAATAGCCGCCGATAATTCACTGTTTGCCATTGAGGTCGAGGGCGATAATAAACGTTTGGTTGCGCTTAAAGCTGACGGTACGCGCAGCGTTTTTTTTGAACGTTCTGAATCCGGTTATGCTGTTGTTAAAGTCGCTGCCGACGGCAGTGTGTTTATGGTAGATGTTGCGAACGCCCGCATCAAAGCCTTTAAGCAAGACGGTTCTTTAGCGGCTGATTTTGGCGGTAACGGTACAGATGAGGGTCAGATTGATCAATTTAAAAGTCTGGCAGTTGCTGCTGATAATAGTCTATTTGTTCTGGATGCGCTTAAAACGCCTGATGATGGCGGTTTTCGACACGTCTTTCGAATTCAGCATTTCAAAGCTGATGGCACTTTTATTGGGTCATTTAAATATGATGGAGGATTCCCAAATGCCGCCTACTTTGGGCACACCGCTTTCAATGAAATCGCTATGGCATATGATGGTTCTCTCTTTATCCATTATTCAGGTAGTGCTTGGAGTGGCGGCACAGGGGGGCGCTTTACAAGCACTTACGGCGTTATTCATTATCAAACCGATGGTACCCTACTTAGTCGTGCCGCACATAAACAGGGTGGCGAAGGCTTAAGCATTGCTCCAGATGGTTATTCATTATTGTTTATCGAGAATAAAGCTATTGTGCGTTACGCGATTAGCACACTGGGAATGGGTGGATCTGGTAACAATCAATATATCGGGCAACTTGCGCCATTTTCTACAAAACCAACTGCTATCAGTATTACGCCCGATGGGGATTTATATGTCGCAGATGCCTCAAGTAATCGTATCCAAAAAATTACTTCTGCGGCTGAATACACCTATGACAATAGCGTGGGTGTGGCTATTTTTGAGAATATTATGGTCGGCAAGACGCATTATTGGGTCAAGTTACAAAACCAAGGCAATTTTCAATTTAAAGTCATTAAAGCCTATCCGATACAACCTGCTTTAGATTATAGCGAAGCTGCTTTTGATCCAAATACCGGTTTAGCGGTACTGCCTAATGTCATTGCGAACGGCGTTAATTTTAAGGTTGTTTTACACCGTTTGAGTAACGGCTTATTTGGCGTACTGTCTGCCTCTGCTTTGTAAGTAATGCAAGCAGATTGCGACGGTTGCCCTTCATTGGGATTATTAGGTATTGAAATCTTTTTCTAAATCCGGCTAAGCAAATCGGGGAGACTATTGTGAACCCCCTCAAACTGAGGGGCTACTGATTTATATTAGCAAACCGGTGAGGGCAATGGGCGGGAGTGAAACTTGAGTAATAGGATATGCGCAAACGAAGCGCATCCTATCCAGCCTTAAGGTGGGTGTTAATCTACACCCACCTTTTTATCATTAAAGCTTAAGCAGCATCTCCTTCTTTTTGCTTATCCAACAAATAATCCAACCATAAATTAGATAATTTTTCCTGCACGGTATTTTGCCGCAGCCGTGCATTCAGATGTTTGAAATCCACCTTGTCTAAATCCTGGTCCTGGTTGTAGCAAGAGTAAACAAAATATTCTTTGCCGGTTTCTTTGTCGACATGTTTACACAGACATTGCGCGCAGATGCCTTTCATCATACATTGCATCGGAGAGTTGATAGAACCTACCGCATGATGTACTTTGTTTAAATAAGGTTTTAAAACATTAAAGCGCGCATCTTTGACCGCAGACATCATACGGTCGGAGCCGATCACGATTAAATGATCGACATCGGCTAATGAGATGGGTTGTTCACCTAACTCACCGGTCGCATAAGCCACCATACATTCCAGAATATTCCCTACGAAGGTTTTATCCTGTGGGCGTGTGGGCTTTATGGCTTCAACGCCGGGACCTTTATCTACTGACCAAATGATGACATCGGAGGCCGCTTCAATATCTTCGACCTTAAATACATCTTGTTTATATTTATAGCCAGCGAAATAAATCACGCGGTTACCCGCAGCCCTTAAGGCTTTGCCTATGGAAAATAACACCGCATTGCCCAGGCCACCGCCGAGCAGTAAGACGGTTCGGTCAGTTGGGATATCTGTAGGGGTTCCGGTGACACCCATAACGATTAGTTCATCACCGATGTTCCAGGAAGCGCATAATCTGGAAGAGGAACCCATTTCCAACGCAATTAGCGAAATGGTACCTTTTTCTCTATCGACTTCTGCGCCGGTTAGGGCAATGGCTTCAGAGGCTAACGAAGTGCCATCAACCACCGGTGCGTAGGCTTCGTAATTTTGTACCCGATAAAACTGTCCGGGCAAAAATTTCTCAGCGGCAAAGGGGGCTTTGACGACTACTTCGATAATGGTCGGAGTAAGCCGGTTAATCGCGACGATAGTAGCTTTAAAGGTCGAGTCCAGGGTGGCAAACAAGTCCTTTAATGCGGCATCACGCGTTGGTTGCTGTGCTGGATTCAAATTTGCCAGCTCTTGTTCGAACAGTTTAACTATATACGGGTAGCCATCTTTGGCACTGGCCATTGCTTTTACTACGTTACCAGAATAGACGGGGTGGTTGTCACCATAAAAGCTAATGTATTTACCGTCTTTTTGATAAGAAGTAAGCGGTGCTGGTTTGCCCAGTTTGGGTGCAGGGGTGTCGGCCATCGCTACTAATTCTAAATGACCATCAGTCCATTCCGGTTGATAACGTTGGAAAAACCATTTGTCCATTTTGAATGTGTCCGGAAACTCACTTTGGTAAATGGTATTGGGTGAGGTGCCGGCAGCGACATACAGATTACGCAAGGGTACCTTGATAATTTGCCCTGAGTTAATCCATTTACCATTTTCCAGGTTTAGTTTTTCAAATTCAACTGCGTTAAGATGGCCAAATTCATCTGCCAGCGCCGCCAAAGGACTCATTCCCTCCGCTAAGGCAATACCTTCTTGTAAGGCTTCATGAATTTCTTCATGGTTTTGTCGGTACGCTGGTGCGTCTCGCATGCCTTTACGGTAAAACAGCGTGACGCCACCCCATGCTTCAACCAATGGTTGAAAATTAGGCTGTTCGCCCGTAGTGGCGGCACGTTTTCGCTCAGCCACGATAGCGCGGCCATGTTCCAGGAATTCATCGAGAATGAGGGTTTCTTCTTTATCGTAGCGACCGCGTACGACTTGTTCTCCATGCAATTCAACCAGTTTCTCATATCGGGTCAGTAGTTTTTCCACCTGTACCGGATAATACGCCATTAATTCAGTACAGGTATCGATGCCAGTGAGCCCGCCGCCAATCACGCCGGCAGGTAAGCGAACTTGCAGGTTGGTTAACGAAGTAGGTTTGGCGGCACCGGTTAATTGTAAAGCCATCAGAAAATCAGAGGCTTTACGGATGCCGCGGGTTAAGTTATTTTTTAGATCAATAATGGTAGGTTGGCCAGCGCCGGAAGCCAGACAAATATGGTCAAAACCTAATTTCCAGGCATCATCAATGGTCAGGGTTCCTCCAAAGCGCACGCCACCGTAGGCACGGAAGGCTTGCCGTCTGAGTAGGGTTAAATAAATGACTTTAAGAAAGTTTTTATCCCAACGGACAGTGATGCCGTATTCTGCGACGCCACCGAAACCGGCGAGGGTGCGTTGGTCTAACGCTTCATAGATTTCATTGAAATCAATAATGGGTTCCGGACATTGTTCGCCGTCACCGGTTAAAGCCAAAGGTAAGGGTTCCAGTTTTAAACCGTCAATTCCAGCAACGCCAAAGCCTTCATTGAGTAAATAATGGCTCATGGTATAGCCGGCAGGACCTAAGCCTACAACCAAGGCATTTTTACCATTGTAGGGCAGCATGTAGGGACGTTTTACATTGAGTGGATTCCAGCGCGTGAGCAGGCCATAGATCTCAAAGCCGTATGGCATGAATAGCACGTCGGTCAACACATTGGTTTCGATCTGCGGAATATTGACCGGCTCAGTTTTTTGGTAGATACAGCCTTTCATACAGTCGTTGCAAATCCGGTGACCGGTGCCGGGACACATTGGGTTATCTATCATGATGATCGATAATGCGCCAATATTGTCACCACCCCGTTTAACTAGGTGCATTTCAGAAATTTTTTCTTCCAATGGGCAACCGGTAACTGAGATGCCTAATTGATTTTCTTTGTAAGTATTGTCTTTTTTATTGCGCATCCCTTTGGAACAAGAATCCGTATCGCGGTCATGGCAATAAATGCAATGATCGACTTCATAAAGGACCTGCCGCTCATTAAACCGGGGATCAGTCAGTTTAAATCCATCACGGCGGCGGCGGTGTTTTTGTTCACCCATCCACACCGTATATTCGCCGTGATCGATTAAATCATGCTCAACCAAGTCATCGAAATCGCGTTTGGCAGGCACTTTAAAGCTGAACCAATCGGCGCTGATCCCTTCAGCTTGGGCAATAAAACTCCAGCGTTGCACGAGGTCCATTAAGCCATGTATGAAATCGGCGGGTTCGGGTAACGCTAACAATGCACTGAACTGGCTTGCGGCTTGAGGATGTACTGCTAATTGAGCGCGTAAAGCGTGGGTTTTTTGATCAGCGTCTGTTAATAGGCTTTCTTTGCCTTTTGCGATGAGTTTATAGTGGTTGGATAGTAAGCCAATTGGCGCACCAACCCGTGCCACCCGATGTTCTGGATCAGGATCTTGATTAGCCTCAGAGAAAGCCGCTGCAATTAATAGTTCAAACTGATTTTTAATGGATTGCACATCCCAATCGCTGATGTTTTGTCCATGAAAAGTGAGGTTAAGTTTGGTAATGACTTCGTTTTTATAAGTAAAGAGTGTGTCAATATCATCCTTTATTCTTACCGCTTGAGCTTCATGTTGTTCTGTAACATCAAAGAGTTTAGCGATAAATTTGCCGACATAAGGCCCCATTCGCACCAATAAATCAGAGATTTCTTCAGGTTTCATGCCTGTTCCCTGATTTTGGCGATAAGCTTCAAATTCATCATGAAGCTGCACATCGTGCCGCGCAACCGAAGCATTAAAGACCTCAAGCAAGGCTTTTAATTTTGCTGAGTCGTATAAATCTTGGTATTCAAACCCGGATAATCCCATTGTGTGTCCTATTATTGAAGGTTTTTTAATTAGAAAAATAGTTTGTGTTGATTTATTGGCAAGCTAATGCCGACATTTTATCGTTATAACATAGGGCTAAGTTTAAAGAATGCGTCTGAGTTAGATAGTAATAAATATTAATTGTTATTATTTAACGATGAATCATGATGTAAATAGACTGAAAGATAAGCGGGGTATATTCGCGTCGCGTCGTTCCCACTACATAAATTACTGCGGGCAGAAATCAGACTGTTTACGGCAAGATATGAAGCAATACTTATGCCATAGTATAAAGCGAGATATAGCTGGGTTTGCTAGGGATGGATTCAGGTGAAAGGTTAAAAAGTAGGGCATTTGACTCAGTTTATAGGTCATTTGACACAATTTTGTGTGGCGTGAGAATAAAAACGATATCCAGTTGCATTTGACTTAGGTTCGGCAAGATGGCTATTAATACTCAATAGCCATCTTGCCTGATTTATATTTATTCGATTACCATCAATTGCGAGCGGCGATTATGCGCCCGGCCTTCGGCAGTTGCATTGGTATCAATTGGTCTTGTGAGTCCATAACCTTCAGAGGTAAAAGTTGCTTTGTTGCCGACTTTGTTGGCAAGATACTGTTTGACGGCGTGAGCGCGACGCACAGATAGCGGCAAATTATAGGCTGGTGTCCCAATGTTATCGGTGTGGCCTTGAATTTCTATCGCTAAACCAGGGTTTCGGTTGATAACCTCAACCACTTCGTCAAGTTTTGGATAATATTCGGGTTTAATTACACTTTTATCAAAGTCAAAATTAACGCCTTCAATCACCCAGCAGCCGTCTTTGTTAACTTTGGCACCTTTAGGGGTGTCACGGCATTTATCACGACTGTCCGGCACGCCATCCTGGTCTTGGTCGCCATCAATTGGGGCGGGTGGGGCTGCAGGTTCAAGCACGGGTTGTGCTTGCGTTAAAAATACTTCTTTGGCAAAAGCATCAAAGTTTCTTTCGGAAGCAATATCTTCCGCATTGGCTGCCAAGCCGCAACCAGCAAGGTCAGTCAGGGCGGCCAATGCAGCTTGACCTTCATGTTCTTTGTGATTACCAACCCAGATTGAGTAAACACATAAACGATTACCATATTGCTTTTTCAGGGATTTGATCGTTGGCGCTGGGGATGAATTAAAATGATAACCATCGCTGAGAATTAAAACGGCTATATCGCCGGCGGTTTTCTTTAAATCAGTGCTTGCAGCCTCTAAAGCACTGTTAATAGGTGAACCGCCACTGACGCATTCGGTTTTACCTAAACTTTTGTGTAATGCTGGCTTAGAATATTTTTCAGTACCATACACCAAGTCAGTGTCGCTAAATGATAGGCAGGGCGCGGTACCAAAACTGCGGATAGCAACTGCGTTGAGTGGCAAGTCAGCCATACTTTTGTTTAGGCGTTGTAAAATAACTTTTTCAACTGAAAATTTGGTTGCAGTTGAGTCGCCAGGGTAGTTGATGCCTTGATAGGCTTCGGACATGGAGGAAGAGGCATCCATCACAGTATAAAGCACATTGGTTTTTTGGGTATATTCACCGGATTCAACCAGCTGATTTAAATTGACGATAGTAGGTGATTCAAAAGTCCTGATGGGTTGGATGGAACAGCCCGATAGAACGGCACTTATACAGGATGCGACAATTAACCGGCAATTTTTCATGGTATCCTCCAGATACGTAAATATTTTTTAAATTGTAACATTGTCAATGTTTTAAATTGTATCATTTAGATTTTTTTTTATACAGTTTGAAGCTGCAATGAAGGCTGATTATGAAATAATAGAATTTAAAAAATAAAAATAAAATTTAAGCCCTTTATTGTTCGTCTGCTTTTTATTCAGTATTTAAAACCTCTTTTTGCAACATACAGGCTTATATTCATGACTACAACAACACGTTTTGCACCAAGCCCTACCGGATATCTTCATGTGGGTGGCGCTCGAACCGCTTTATTCTCTTGGTTGCATGCCCGTAAACAGGGTGGAAAATTTATTTTAAGAATTGAAGATACTGATTTAGAGCGTTCAACCCAAGAATCTGTTGAAGCTATTTTAGAGGGTATGCGCTGGTTAGCATTGGATTATGATGCCGGACCTTTTTATCAAACGCAACATTTTGACCGCTACAAAGAAATTATTCAGCAATTATTGGATCAGGGTGATGCTTATCATTGTTACTGTTCTAAAGAGGAATTGGAAGATTTGCGCACGAAGCAAATGGAAAATAAAGAGAAACCCCGTTATGATGGACGCTGCCGGCATCATCCGGCGGTACGTGAGGGTGTAAATCCAGTAGTACGCTTTAAAAATCCTCTGGATGGTGAGGTGGTTATTCAGGATTTGATTAAAGGTCAAATCATAGTAGCCAACAAAGAATTGGATGATTTGATTATTGCGCGCAGTGATGGTTCGCCAACTTATAATTTGACGGTAGTTGTCGATGATATGGATATGGGGATAACCCATGTGATCCGGGGTGACGACCATGTTAATAATACCCCCCGGCAAATTAATATTCTTAGCGCGTTAGGCGCAACTTTACCGCAATATGCGCATGTGCCAATGATTTTGGGTGCGGATGGTGCTAGGCTTTCAAAGCGTCATGGTGCGGTTAGTGTTATGCAATATCGTGACGAAGGCTATCTGCCTGAGGCTTTACTGAATTATTTAGTCCGATTGGGCTGGTCACATGGTGATCAAGAGCTGTTTAGCCGCGAAGAAATGATTAGGTTATTTGAGTTAGAAAAAGTGAATGTTTCTGCTTCGACCTTTAACCCTGAAAAATTGCTGTGGCTCAATCATCAATACATGATGCACAGTGACCCAGCTATAGTAGCGGGGCATCTGCAATGGCACATGCAACAACTGGGGTTGGATCTGACGCAAGGGCCTGATTTGACTGAGGTCGTAAGGGTTCAACGGGAGCGATGTAAGACCTTGGTTGAGGTAGCGGCTGCGAGCGTATACTTTTTTCAAGAATTTACCGGGTACGATGAAAAGGCGTTAAATAAAAACTTTAAAACAGGTACGGATGAAGTATTGCAAGCGTTATATGATGAGTTTTCACAATTGTCGGCATGGGAAAGTGAGCTGCTGCATCAAGTGGTGCTGGATACGGCGGAAGGTTTGCAATTAAACCTGGGCAAAGTTGCTCAGCCATTGCGGGTGGCGCTTTGTGGCTCGGCAGTGTCACCGGCTATTGATTTGACCTTGATGTTGCTTGGCAGAGAAAAAACGTTACTTCGGTTAATTCGAGCGATTGAAACAATAAAAAATATGAATTAAGGGTAGACAACATTTTAAAAAACTGTACAATGGTCGTTCTCAACTGAGGGGTCATAGCTCAATTGGTAGAGCGCAACACTGGCAGTGTTGAGGTCGGCGGTTCGATTCCGCCTGGCTCCACCAATAAGTAAAGTTGAAAAGTTTTAGTCCCCATCGTCTAGTGGCCTAGGACACCGCCCTTTCACGGCGGTAACGGGGGTTCGAACCCCCCTGGGGACGCCAATTAAATGAAAGCTCGACTTTGTCGGGCTTTTTTTTTGTTCGTTAAATAAAGAGCAATTCTTAAATCTTTTTTAGTTAACAAGCTTTAAGATTGATTCCGACAGGCTTTTAGATTAGGTGTTTTTAAGTTAAGATATTAAAAATACTGAATCTTTAGGCCTATAAAATTTACTATATGGAATAGTTATGCTA
>JBEBJQ010000066.1:0-23393 GCA_040079795.1 Methylococcales bacterium | reverse complement strand
GATTTCAGTCATAATAAGACCCGCCGCAATTTGTGCTAGCATCCTTATTTTGACGCCCAGACCTTTATAATCATCCATCAATCCGACGGCTACCAAAAGCAAGTAGCCCGGATGGAGCTTGCGTAATCCGGGATTTCATACACCCAATATCCTGTATTCCACAAGCTCCATACAGGCTACGGCTTTTTAGCTGCGGTATTACCGGATTGGATTTATAAATTTTTTAAACATGTGGAATGGTTCACAGACTTCAAGCATAAACATCCTTAAACTCTGCACAACTTCAATGTTTTGACTGCTACTGTTTTCTTCAAAAGTTTAAACAATGGAGTAGGCCGGGCGGGCTTAGTTTTTCTGCCCCCTTGTCCCTAACATGGGAAGAACCTTCTAATTGAGTTTTCTCCCATAGTTTGTAATTTGAAGCACGGAGGTTGTTATGATTGATTCAATTTTATACTGGAACCAAGTTTCTCTGGACGCGGCTAAGACAGATTTTTCGTTTCCTGACGTCCCTAATTTAACCGACGACCAGAGACCCCAACAGCCTGGACCGACCTATCTGGCTAGAGCCCTTGCTGTTGTTCATCTTGCTATGCACGATGCCTACATGGGAATTAAGGGTACGAGTTCACCTAAAACTTATTTGACTTACCCTAGCACACCAGGTACCACTGATTTGCAGGCTGCTCAGGCAGCAGTTGCAGCAGCAGCGTGTGTCACCTTGATCGCGATGTTCAGCCGACAAAAAAACACCTTCCTTGCTAAGCATAGCGAATTTATGGTGATGCTGGCACTCGCCGATGGTGACCCAAAGATTTCAAAGGGACTGGCGTGGGGGCATTTAGTGGCTGAGAAAATGCTCGCTGATCGAAAAAATGATGGGGCAGATGCCTCAAATGACTTCTACGCACCCAGTTCTGAACCCTATCGTCATCGACCTGATCCACTTACACCAAAGCAGGGGTTTCTTGGGCCACTGTGGGGCAATGTCAAACCTTTCGGTTTTGTTAACATTAGGACTTCCATAGCCCCATTGCCCGATCCCGTGCCGTTACCTGAATATACGGCAGATTTTAACGAAGTATACAACAAAGGGGTTGATCAAGGGAGCACACGCACATTGGATGAAACCAGGATAGGCCTTTTCTGGGCTTACGATGGCGCACGTAATATTGGCGTTCCACCTCGTTTATATAATCAGGTTGTTCGTGCAATCGTAGCGGAAAAAGGCGGCGTTAGTGAAAAAGAAAATGCCAGACTATTTGCTATGGTTAATGTGGCAATGGCAGATGCCGGTATTCAAGCATGGCATGAGAAATATACACATAACCTTTGGCGGCCTGTGGTTGGTATTCGTGAAGCGGATGCTGGTTGGGGGCCGACAGGTAAGGGTGATAATCAAGCTGGAACACACGGCGACCCTTACTGGCAAGCGCTGGGTGCGCCCAGAACAAATAGCAGCGGCGCCCCATCATTTACACCAAATTTCCCGGCATACCCTTCAGGACATGCTACATTTGGTACGGCAGCCTTGCGTATTACTCAAGCGGTGTTAAATTTGCAAGGTAGCTTTGCCTTCAAGTTTGTTTCTGATGAACTGAATGGTGAAAATATAGGTGCTACTGGTGTACGCCCCAAATATATCGCAGACCTGACAATCGATTCTGCCGTTGAAGAAAATATTTTGAGCCGTGTTTATCTGGGCGTACATTGGCAATTCGATGGGCGGAAAGGAGAGGATATTGGTAATGTGATTGCGTCTAATATTGCCGGAGTATTTCCAGCAAAAGCATAGCTATGTTGATTGTACTGTTTTTTGGTACATCATGGCAGCAATCAACACGTAAGGAAGCTGATTTGTAAGACGGTTTCGCCGAGAGGCGAACCGTCATAAGCTGAATAGCCTGATTTTTCTGAGCTGTAGAAGATTGGGGCGGAAAGCGTTAGGGTTCACGTTTTTCTCCCCAATGTACCACTCTATGCCATCGTCTAAAAGTACAGATCCTGCCTATTGATCCTTTGGTTTATTAGAAGCGCCTTCCAGTTCTTCCAAGCGTTTTTCCAGGGTTTTAACGTGTTTGAGTAATTCCGGTAATTTACTCAGTGCGGCCAGTTCTTTCCAGGCGGTTTTTCGTTCTTTGGCGGGACTGCCCCATACTTGCGTGCAGGGTTTGACATCATGCGAGATCCCGGAGCGCGCCATGATGACCGCATGATGCCCCACGGTGATGTGATCGGCAATGCCGGTACTGCCGGCAAGGATCGCGCTATCTTCAATTGTGCAGGAGCCGGAAATGCCGGTTTGACCACACACAATCACATTTTTGCCGAGGATGTTGTTGTGGCCGATCTGAACAATATTATCGATTTTCGTGCCCGCGCCAATGACGGTTGAGCCGAACGCACCCCGGTCAATACAACTATTGGCGCCGATTTCAACATTATCATGTATGATCACATTGCCTACATGCGGCACTTTAATATGTTGTTCTTTGCGGTTTTTATAGCCAAAGCCATCCGCCCCAATCACGCTACCGGCATGGATAGTTACGTTGTCGCCGATTTCGGTATGGTCGTAAATAACCACTTGCGGATGCAGGCAGCAGTTGCGGCCAATTTTGACGTTATTGCCAATACTTACGCCGCTTAAGATTACGCTATCCTCCCCGATTACACTGTTTTCCCCGATAGTTACAAAAGCGGCAATATAAACGCTATTGCTAAGCTGCACTGATTCCGCGATGGCGGTTTGCGGGGCGATAAAAGCGGGATACTTTTGGGTGGGGTGCAGTGCGTTGACGGCTTTAATAAAGCTGATTTCAGGGTCGCTACAAACCAGTAGGGTGAGTGTCTGGGGAATACTTTCAGGTAGGACATTTTCTTTGACAATACACGCCGCCGCCTGACAATTCGGCAAATATTGCGCATAGCGCGTGTCGCTTAAGACCGTCAGCTGTTGGCTGTCGGCACCTTTAATGTCAGCGACGCCGGTAATAACGGTTTGTGCGTTCCCCTGGATGGTGATGGCATCACATACGCTGGCGAGTTCTTGAATGGTTAAGCTCATGGTTTTGTCTCGACTGGGGGGTTATTTCCAGATGCTGATAATGTTGGTGAAATCATCAGTCCAGGGTTTAAGGTTAAAAAATAGCGGCATTTGTTGCCAACGGCCTAAGTTGCTTTGTATAAGGGGTTGCAGGGTGGCTGGATCTTTGCTCATGACTACCCAGTCGGTAGAAACCACCAGTGGTTCAGGATTGGTAGGATTAAATTCCTGGATAAGCGCGGACAAGTGCAGTTGCTGGGCGTGATCGGATAATATGTTTTTTAACGCCAAATGTCGATTGGTGATATGAAAAGCCAAAATACCGTGGGGTTTTAGTTTGGCAAAATATAATTTTAACGCTTCTTGCGTTAGTAAATGGGTAGGCACTGAGTCGGAGCTGAAGGCATCCATGATCAGTAAGTCAAATTTTTGATCTGGCTCTTTGATTAAGGAAAGCCGGGCATCGCCAATTTGCATGCTTGCTTTGGGCGCGCAGCGGCTCAGGTAAGTAAAATACTTAGGGTCGCTGGCGGTCTTAACCACCAGAGGGTCAATTTCATAAAATGTCCATTGTTGGGTCGGTTTGGCATAACAGGCTAATGCCCCTGCGCCTAAGCCGACTGAGCCGATTACCCAGTTATCGTTCTGTTCATGATAGGTATTAAATAACTGTCCCATTGGGCCAGGGCGGCTGTAATAGGTAAGCGGCGTGGTTTGCAGGGATTCAGCTAGCCTTTGGGCACCATGTTTGGTTGTGCCATGAAACAGTTCATGCACTGTTTCAGGTTGTCCCCTTTCATCCTCGATGACGGTTTCCCGTGACGCCAATACGCCAAAAAAGGAGCGTTCCTGATATAAGGTGTTGGACATTAAGTGATGGAGGGTGAGGGTAAAAAAGATCACCAGGCCGGTCAGTAAGGCTAAGCTGAGTGCTTGCCTTCTGTAGCTGTAACTTAAGCCCACTAATATAATCAGCACTACGCCGATGCTATCCAAATAGGGCATTAACGCTTCGGCAAATGCGAAACAGGCTAACCCTATTATTAATAATATCGATGGCAGTATAGCTTGCTTCAGTAAGGCGTGTTTATCGTCTGGAAAACCGGGGCGCAAGAGCAGGGCGGCTATAATCATGATCGGGTATTCATATACCGCATTAAAGATAAATGGTGCCACAAAGGTATTGAACATGCCCCCTAACATCCCAGCAAAAGACATAATCAAATAATAGCCGGTGAGATACTGCGTAGGTGGGCGATGTTTTGCCAGTTCGCCGTGGCAGACCATAACCACCAGAAAAAAGCTCAGTAAATGTAAAGCTAAATCAAGCCAATAGGGAATAGCAGCAGGATTAATAAAGGAGAAGGCAATAAACGGTAGGAGCACGATAGGCTGTATTTTAAGCATCCACGGATGGATTGCTGTCTGCCATTTTGAAAAGACCAGAATAAAAGATAATAAATAAAGGGTTAGCGGAATAATCCAGAGCAGTGGCACCGAAGCAATATCGGTACTGATGAAATTCGTTAGACCCAATAATAAACTTGACGGCACAAAGGCAAGTGCTAACCAGTGCAGTTTAGTTTGATTGGGTAACGTATTATCATTTGCCAGGGGAGCGGTTTCGTTTTGCGACTGTGGAATAGCCCTCCAGAGCATGACCCCGCAGGCAATAATCGCTAAACATAGCAAGCCATATCCGCCACTCCAAATAGATTTTTGGGCGCTTACCCCGATGTTCGGCTCAATCAAAAATGGATAACTTAATAAAGCGAGCAAACTACCGGCGTTGCTGGCGGCATATAAATAGTAGGGATCATGGCTTGTATGATGACCGGTATTCGCAAACCATTTTTGCAATAAAGGTGCGGTCGTGGATACCACGAAAAAAGGCAGGCCGATAGCCAGCAACAATGTCCACAAAATCCAGAAAGTCGGGTCGGAGTCAGCTGGGGGCGCTGTGCCTTCCGGTAACGCCAGCGGTAAAGCCACTAAACTTAGCAACATTAAGCCGATATGGGTTTGTAGTTGCTTTTTGTTGCTTAATCGGGTTGAAATGATATGCGCGTATAAATAGCCTAAAAACAGAATGCTTTGATAAAACACCATGCAGGTGTTCCAAACCGCGGGTGAGCCGCCTAATAACGGTAACAGGATTTTGCCAAACATTGGTTGCATGACAAACATCAAAGCCGCACTGGTGAATAATGTCCCTGCAAATAAGAAAATTTGGGCGAAATTTCGGTTAGTGTCTAAAGCGGCAGTGGCTGACATTAGGTTAAATGGTTTAGAAATGTTTAAAAACGTTAATGATAAAACATTTAGCCGGGAATAGGGCGGGTTAAAAACGTTTTTGCGTTTATCGAATCAGCCGTGCCTGATTTTTTCTTGAAGTTCAATGGGTAACCAAAGCGGCTAGGGTAAATTTATATTCATTATTACAGACGTTTTTGAAGCATTCCATTCCTTTCCAAAGCTATAAATCATTCCCGCTAACAGCTTAGTTCATTGCCACTGCAATGCGTTTTGCGCCCCAGTTACCGGGCTTTGTATTAAACACCCCCGCACAGCGGGTACCGCAAAATTTACAATGGCTGTTATCATCCAGATTCCATTCAGATAACTCATACCAATCCCGGCCAATCGATAGTTTGCCACAACCATGACAATAGGTGCTTTCTGCTTGTTTATCATGAACATTGCCGACATAAGCATAATGTACGCCATTCTTTAAAGCGATTTCTCTCGCTTTCAGTAATGAATGTAACGGTGTGTGAGGTTTATCCAGCATTTTCCAGTCGGGGTGAAAGGCCGTAAAGTGCATAGGCACATCCGGCCCCAGGTTTTCGACTACCCATTGGGTCATGGCTTCAAGTTCGGCTTCAGAATCGTTTTCACCGGGAATAATTAAGGTTGTTAGTTCTAGCCAGACTGAGGTTTCATGCTTGATATATTTCAGGGTTTCTAAAACGGGCTGCAAATGACTACCGGTGATTTCATGATAAAAACGCTCAGTAAAGGCTTTTAAGTCAATATTGGCCGCATCCATCCATTGATAAAATTCAGCTCTGGGCTGCTCGCAAACATAACCCGCTGAAACCGCAACTGATTTTAAGCCGAGGCTTCGGCACGCTTGGGCAGTGTCTATCGCGTATTCATGAAAAATCACCGGGTCATTGTAGGTATAAGCGACACTGTTGCAGCCATGAGCTTGCGCCGCTTGCGCAATCGCCTCGGGAGATGCTTTGTCCATTAAAGTATCCATAGCCCGCGATTTGCTGATGTCCCAATTTTGGCAAAATTTACAGGCGAGATTACATCCTGCGGTGCCGAACGAAAATACCGGCGTTCCCGGAAAAAAATGATTTAGGGGCTTTTTTTCGATGGGGTCGATAGCGAAACCGCTGGATCGGCCATAACTGGTCATGACGACCTGGTGGTTAAGGTTTTGTCTTACAAAGCACAGGCCGCGCTGGCCTTCGTGCAGTTTGCAAAATCTTGGGCATACATCACATTGGATACGCCCGTCTTCCAGCCCGTGCCAATAGTGGGTTTCCACTGTATCATGGGTAATAAAGGTAGTCATGGGTATTCTCCCGGAACCGTTTATGAATTATATTGTCTTAAGCGAGCATAGCATTTAGAGGTCGGTGTGTCATGGGAATCTCACCTGCTTTGCCCACTCGTAGTTGCCTGATGTTAAATTAGGAGCAAGTTATGAACAGACAACCCGCTGTAGCAGGGTCTTTCTACCCTGAAAATCCGCAACAACTTCACCAGATGCTTAAGCAGTACTTGGAAGACGTCGAAATTATAGGAAAAGTTCCCAAAGCGATGATTGTTCCTCATGCCGGCTATATATATTCCGGTGCTATTGCTGCAACGGCTTATGCCAGACTAAGTAAAGCCCGTGACCTGATTAAGCGTGTGGTTATTGTAGGCCCTTCGCATCGGGTTGCATTTAGAGGTTTAGCAGTCAGCAGGGCAGAAGCTTTTGCGACCCCTTTGGGCAATATCCTTGTGGATCAGGAGGCGGTGGCGGCGATTGCACTGTTTCCGTTTGTAACGCATATCGAACAGGCGCATACCTACGAACACAGCTTGGAAGTACATTTGCCGTTTTTACAGGAAACGCTGGATAATTTTAAGATCGTCCCGATTGTTGCTGGCGATGCCTCGGCAGAACAAGTTGCCCAGGTCATCGAAGCCTTGTGGGGCGGTGATGAAACCTTGATTGTAATCAGTTCCGACCTGAGCCATTACCATGATTATGCAACAGCCAAGCAACTCGATAAATTAACCAGCGACATGATTGAAAAGAATCAATACGAACGTCTTAGCGCTGAGGCAGCCTGCGGTAGAGTCCCGGTTAGTGGATTACTAAAAGTAGCGCGGGATAAAGCATTAGCGATCAAAACCATCGATTTACGTAGCTCCGGCGATACTGCCGGCGATAAATCTCGGGTAGTGGGGTACGGTGCTTATGTCGTTGAATAAAGAACAACAGCAGCGGTTACTGGCATTAGCAAGAAGTTCTATTGAGCATGGATTGCAAACCGGTAAGCCATTAAAAATAAGCTTAGGGGATTACCCGCCAGAATTGCGGGAGCCTCGCGCAACCTTTGTTACCTTAAATATAAACCATGAGTTACGTGGCTGTATCGGGATGTTGGAAGCCATTAGGCCTCTGGCTGAAGATATTGCCGAAAACGCATTTGCTGCTGCCTTTAAAGATCCGCGTTTTCCTGCATTGACAGCTGATGAATTTAAGGGTTTGGACATACACTTGTCCATGCTTACCCCCGCTGAACCGGTTTCATTTACATCCGAACAAGGTTTGTTAGCCCAGCTTCAACCCGGCATTGATGGTCTGATTTTGCAAGAAGGTTACCGGCGCGGAACTTTTTTGCCTTCGGTTTGGGAAACTTTGCCAAAATCGGAGCAATTTTTGCGGCATTTGAAACAGAAAGCGGGGTTATCACCTGATTACTGGTCGGATGATATTCGCATTTATCGTTACCGTACTGAAGTGATCGGCTAATGAATTAGTAAGATTTTGAAAAAGATTAATTTTTTAGTTCTCAATAGTGACGCGATTACGGCCGTTTTGTTTCGACAGATATAAGGCAGAATCAGCCCGGTCGATAAACGCTTCAATGGCTTCGTGCGGACGGTAATTGGCAATCCCGATAGAAATAGTGATTTTGCCGATAGGTTCGCGGGAGTTGGTGCGAAAGATCCGGGCTTTCTCAATTTTATTTCTGATGGTTTCTGCAATTGCTTGCGCGCCTTGTAACGATGTATTCGGTAACAGCACTGCAAACTCTTCCCCACCGAATCGGGAAGCTGTATCCTGTCCCTTAATTTGCATGGTTAGGGTGTCCGCAACAAATTTGATTACTTTGTCGCCCAGTAAATGTCCGTGAGTATCATTGACCTTCTTAAAATGGTCAATGTCGGCCATTAACAGGGCAGTAGAAGAATGTGTTTCTTCCGCCTGTGTCAGGGCTTTTTTGAGGGCTTTTGAAAAGCCTTTTCGGTTGGCAAGACCGGTCAGGACGTCACTTAATGTTTCAGCAATAGCCTGATCCAATTTATTACGCAGTTCGATAATTTCCTGTTGGCTTTCATCCATGTGGCTGCGCATGGCCTGCAATGAATATTGCATGTTTTGGGTTTCATGGATCAACTTATTCAAAATGAGCGGCAGTTCCTGGTTGGCGGTCGGACTTTCCAGTTGATCACCGCAAGTCTGTAAGGATTGCTGATAAATTGAGGCGGTAGAATCGGTGGTCTTAGCCGTTTCTGAAAGGGTATTAATTAAACGCAGGATATCAACTTGGGTTTGTTTCAGGTTTTCGGGGCTTGGGACTGCAATGTAAGCATTAAAAAAAGACTCCATGAGTTCATTGGTAATGCCTTTGCCGGATCCAACCACATCATCAATCGCTTGATTTAACTGCGGATGCGTAGCGCGGTAATATTCATACCATACCGTGTAATTAACTGGGTTGGCAGCCAGTTGGTGTTTCGAAATTTGTGGAATGACCAGACGTAACAATTCGGCGGATTGTGTTGCAGACTCTGTGTATCTTTGTTGTTTATCGAGCTGTCTGAACATAGCGGGGCATTCCTAAATGATGTATTAAAAAATGGTTGGGTACTTATTGGGCCGCAATTAATCTGAAAAATATCAATCAACGGGTAATGCTATTTAGCCATTAAACAAAAACCAGCTTGATTTGAAGCTTAGGGACTTTTATTATTTGGCAATTATTTTCGTTGGTTCAAGCCTGTGGATTTAAGTTTAGTACACTTTGTTGAGAATGTAGGCTTATATAGAATATATATTAAAGGGGCGAGGTAAAGAATAACATCTTTTGTTGAATTGGCATCCTTAAAACTGCTTATCGGCACTGGTCAATTCTGAAAATTATGCGTGATTCAAGGCGCTGTATTTAAGTAGTGTCAGAGTATTAAAGCTATCTGCCCAGTTTGATCGTTGCCTTGGAAAGAGACTGCAACTTATTTGGCTTTGTTGGGAAAAGATAACTCCAATACGACACAGCCAATGTCGGTTCTGAAGGGGCCGTGAATCTCCCCCGGCGGTCTGCTGGCGTAATGTCCGGTTTCTAACCAGAGATTGAAAGCTTGGTCGAAGAGACGGCCACTGATAATGAAAATTTCTTCAGGATAGGGATGGTTTTTGCCGCCGAAAGCGCTGGTATCTGCACCGGGATGAAAACGGGTTAAACGCGTGTACTCACCGGTTTCTGAATCAATGCTGAGGGTTAATTCTTCGGCCATGCCTTGCAGGCCATTGATACTTTGCCATTGGGCGTTTTTGCCAGCTGTCAGGGGATTCCAGTAAGTAACAGTAGTCTTCGGCATTTTGTTTTGATTCCTAACCAAGAAGAATGAATTAGTCATCCAAGGGCTTAATGTCAGTGGGAACCCAGGCGGTTCTGCATTGGTTTGGAAGCCGCCTGATTTATTAGAGAACTTTTAGTCGATTATTTTTAATAACCAGCCGCTTTCTTCGGTGCAATTGGCTATTTTACCTTTAATTTTAATGTTAACTCTTGCTGCGGTTTTGTGTAGTTCGGGGGGGAGTTTGCCGGTGACCAGATAAAAATCATCTTTAATTGTAACGGTTGCAGGCACGGCTATTTTTTTAGCAGTGACTTCAATATCTTCGGGATAATTAGCCCCAAAAACCACAGCAGAAAATTCTGAGCCAGCCGCTACTTCAGATAAGGCCACAGGCTTAATGTTACGGACGCCTACTTTTGCACAGCCGGCACTGCCGGAGCCACTACCGCCATGACCTGGAGGATGTTCGACAGACAAGCCGATTTGGGGGAAACTTAGCCAGAGTGTAGTTAAAGTGGCTAACTTTATTGATTTTTTCAGCATTATTTATTACTCCGTTATTGTTGTTATTAGGTATTAGAAAACTATTTATGCTATTAATAATAATGGGTTGTGGACATCTAAACTTATTCTACGGTTTTTCAACCCAATAGTTTTATTATTTCCTGAGATTATTTACCACGAAAATCACAAAAAGCACGCAAACACTTTACCTGTTATGTTGTCGTGTAGCCTAGAATCCTGAGGCGGGTGTACGGTATTAGCGTAATACATACTATTTTAGTATGTTGGATTGATCATAAACTATCTCATCTTGAGAATACAGTTATTTTTGTAAGCGTTTATGGTGGCTTTATAAATAATGTATTTAGGGTAGAGTTTATTTTTTATCTAAGTAACAATGGCTTAAGTTTTTTTAAATTAGCGTTACGGTTTTATAGCGGATTAAAGCAAGGATTGTCAGTCGTATTCAAATGCTGCCAGGAAAGGTTGTAAGTAATCCGATATTGCCGGATATTCTGTTGCATACTTTTGCCACCGACCTACAGAAGATGAATATAAGGGTTGCGCTACTTGGCTAAAACTGGGACTGGCGATGTATTTACCTGCTGCCTGTTTGTGGAAATCCGCAACGGCAGGATCCCAATCTAAACCAAGCAGATTGAACACTTTTCTAAAAGCGCGTTCAAATTCAAAAACCGCCTCTTCATAACGGAGTTCAATAAAATCTAAGGTTAATTTTGGTTTTATAGTGAGCCACCAATCCATGACTTGTGCGTAAAATCGCGCCGTACCTTGCCAACTTAATAAATGTACGGTCGTGCTGGTTGGGGTCATGGTTTGCATGAAGCAACTCAAACAGACATCGCGAGGATCCCGTAACAGAAAAACCAATTTGGCATCAGGAAAAATGCAATTGATGAATCCTAAGTCAAGGCTATTCATCGTGGTTTTATCGAGTAACAAACGTGACCCAATTTTATCGCCATAGAGACCTCGTGCTTGCGTCCAATAGAAATCGCGCAAATGTAATACTCCGGCTAGATCAAGTTTCCTTAATTGCTCGGCTACACTGCCTTGGTGGTTTGAAAGCCGATTGAGTTCCTTAATGGAAGAGTTAATTAAATCGGTTTCATCTGCTACAAATACGCCGGGATGCGTTCCCAGCACTTCTTGCGTTAAAGTCGTACCCGTACGCATAAAACCCAGTAAGAATACAGGCGCAGGTTGATCGGTGGGAAATTCAGTTTTTGACCAGCGTCCGAGTAATTCGCGGTCGAATTCGGCTTTATGGCCCTCAAGTGATTGTGGAATTAAGTCTGCATTTTGGCGCGATACCTCAGGCAACTGTGATGAAATTGCCGCTGAAGCATGTAGATGATGGAATACCTGAGCGTACTCAGCGCGTTTATCGAGAATTCGGGCAAGTTCTTTGTGCGCCCTGAATTGTTCTTCAGGTGCTAACGAAGATTTTTGTAGTATTTTTTCCAGCCTGCGTTTGGCTTCTGTGGTTAAACCCTCGGAGGCCTCCAGTGAAGCAAGCAGGAGTTCAAGTATTGCGTTATCTGGCAGTAATCTTAATGCTTTACGCCCTGCCGTGAGGGCAGATTTATTTTGATGCAGTTGTGCATGCGTTAAAGCGAGTAGATGATAGCCCCGAGCCTGGACAGGATTAATTTGTACCGCCTGCTTGCATAATTCAAGCGCCCCTGAATAATCTTGCCAATAGTGTAATTGTTCGATTAGATCCAAGGCTGAGTTGGTTTCGCGGTGCTTACGGGCTTTTTTCAGGAGCCATTGTCCAGAGTGCCGCAAATGCAACACACCTTCGTTTCGTTTACCTTGCCAGCATAAGCATTGACCAAGACAGGCACGGACTTGCGGATCTTGGGGGGTTGCTATTGCTGCTTTGGTAAACCAGTCTATGGCTTCAACCAGATTTTTGTTTTGCAGGGCGGCCTGTCCAAACTGCATAAATTGGCTCATTGTGCTTTATCACTCTGGGTTGAATTAAAAAAACGCTGAAAAAACCATCCCTGGTGGTTATATTATCCTTAATAATGAGGAAATACCGAAGCTTGCTTCATCATTTCGGTATTTGGGGGGAGAGGGGCTATGCGCTTTGCGCCTGGCGGCGACGGTTAAAGCTGACTAAACCAGCGATAGCGCTGCCAAACAACCAAACTGCGCCTGGCAGCGGCACTGGCGAGGCAGTGATATTAGCCATATAACTTTGGGTGCCGGCAGGAGTGTTGCCTGTGCCATTACCGCCAACCCACAAGCTATAATTACCGGCTGCTAAGTTAGTAAATAAGTAAGATACTGAGCCTCCCGCTGTTGTAGTAGAAGCTTCACCCAGGTAAGTTAAGCCGGCGCTGCCTAAAGGGTTAACGACAGGCGTCGTATTCCAAGGGCCATGTTTGGTACTTGTTGCAGAAGTGTCCCAGCCACTGAACAGGGTAAAGCCAGGCGTAAACGTGGAGTTATCCGCCTTAACTTCAATCAACAAATTACCCGCTACATGCAGGTCGATTAAACCGAAATCCATTGCAGCTCCCCAGCTGGTTGCATGATTCCATTTGTTATTTAATGATTCAACCGCAAAGGTACTGGGTGCGCCTTCAGTGATAGCGTCTGCTTGAGAAACCTCATAAGCAGCATTGGGATCAGTATCGTTATGGACATTTGCCACCCAGGTTGCTGGTAAATTTCCGGTATAGCCATTTGGTGCCCCGCCGGTCCAAGGGCCGGTCGCATTTCCGTTTGCCAGTGAGGCGTTTAAATTGTAAGAGACATGTGCTTCTGCCACACTTGCACTCATCATTAAAGCGCCTACTGCCCCTGCAATAGCCAGTTTTTTAAATTCATTCATGTTTTTTCCCTTATTTTGATAGTAAATTGTTAGTTAAGTATTTGCATTTATTGATATAAATAATGCAAATGCAGCCTTCATGTTAAATTAAGCGTAACTCGGCCATCTTGACCCGTTGTTTCCCTAATCCTGTCGTGCGATTGGTATAACTTTATTTTTACATGTTGATGAAATGTTTCATCATGATTTATTAAGCATGTATTGTGCCAAAAAATAATATATATAAAATAATAGGTTAGGTTTTTTATAAAAATAAAGTGTGTCATATGGCGCAAAAGTGTGTCATATGACACACTTTTAGAGTGGAGTGATTTAGGATGAGGTTTTTTCATGTTGTTTTCTTAACCTATCTTGCGATTGGTGTAACTTTATTTTTATATGTTGATGAAACGTTTCATCGGGATTTATTTGGCATGTATTGTGAGAAAATGCATATAAAATAATGCGTTATAATTTTAATAAAACAAAGTGTGTCATATGACACACTTTTTAGAGAGGACTAATTTAAGATGAGGTTTTTTCATTTCTTAAACAATTGTTTTAAGTTTCAGGTTTTCTGAATAGGTGGAAACAACTAATTAAATTGTGCTAGGTTTAAGGTGAATAGCGTAATGTTTGCTATAACATCTGGTTAAGTTTAGTGGTTATTACTATTAGGATTAAAGTATTTGTCTTTTAAAATTATTTTTCACGCCCACAAGAGCTTGCCAATAGCCGTGTTTATGGCTTGTTTATTGTATGCGCCTGTCAGTCAGGCGGCGACCCAGCTGAGCTTAGATGTCAAAGAAATTAAAACAGCAGGCTGGCGTCTGCATAATGTGCATTTGGCGTTGTTGGATTTGCCACAACAAGCCCAAACACTTGAGTTACGCGCTGCTCGTTTGGAACTCCCCAGCCCTTTTGACACGTTGCAGTTATTCAATGTGCGTTGTACGCATTTTGTTTGGAAAATTCAGCAATTACAATGTGGCAAGGGGAGTGTCGAGGTTAAACTCGACACTTTAACACTTGCACCGGTGAATTTTAGTTTTGAAATTACTGCTCAACACACTGAACTACATTTAACGGATTTACATTTTGCTAAAGGGCTGGTTAATTTAAAGGCTACTGAGCAAAATGCTCAGTGGCAACTGCAGGTAGATGCGCACGAGGTGGCGCTGGCTGACTTACCAGCGGTTTTGAAGTTAAAACAAATCAGTTTAAAAATCGGCAAAGTCTCGTTGCAACTTAAATTGGATGGTAAACAAATCGAGCTTACCAATGCGTCTCTAAAAATGCAGTTCAATGACGCAACGCTGCAAGGAGGCGATGGTCGGTATGCTCTGGAGGGTGGGAAGCTGGATGCTTACGTGAATGCTCAGCCGCTTACAAACGCTTGGGCATGGCAAAGTCATTTAGCGTTTAAAAAAGGTGCTTTGTATTTCGATCCGGTTTACCTGAAAGCCGCAGCACGGGATATTGAATTAGATACGGTCGGGCAATGGTCGCCTGCGCAGAAATTAATGCAGGTAGAGTATTTTCAGGTTATTCATCCAGCGGTTGCCACCTTGAGCGGCGATGCAAGTTTAGCGCTTGCCAACCCCAAATGGTTACATTCGGCGCAGCTTAATTTGCAAGCACAGGATTTGAAGCAATTAACGGCTATTTATAATTCCCCGTTTTGGGTAGGCACTGCTTTTGAAGGTGTTATCCTAGCCGGTCAGTTACAGGCAAAAATGACGGTTACTGAGCAAGCGTTGGGCGCTTTACAAGTGGACTTCGAACATTTGGCTTTGGAAGACCCTAAGCAGCGCTTTGGGTTGGCTGACGCAAAAGGCATTATAAATTGGGCTAACCAAGCAGACTTTAACCAGACGGCTTGGATGGAGTGGAAGCAATTGCAGGTTTACGCCTTGCCGCTGGGTAAAACTAAACTAAATTTAGGGGTTAAAGCCAATGCCGTTGAACTGCTCAATCCGGTTCATATCGGCTTTTTGGGTGGGGATTTTGAGGTCACTCAGTTTGCCTGGCAAACCAGATCTAAACAGACGCCGGAACTGCATTTTGCAGGGGCGCTGCATAAGGTTTCCCTGGAACAACTGACTACGGCGTTGGATTGGACACCCTTATCTGGAACACTGAGTGGAGCGATACCCGGCATCAGTTATCAAAATAACCGTTTGGGTTTAGAGGGTACTTTGAATGTTAGGGTTTTTGATGGGGAAATAAATGTTAAACAGTTGGCTGTCGCCAATTTGTTAAGTGATGTACCGAAATTTTACAGCGATATTGATATTGATAGGCTGAGTTTAAAGCAACTGACCGGCAAGTTTAAATTTGGCAGTATAGACGGTTTATTGTCAGGCTATATAAAAGACCTTTATCTGGAAAACTGGCAACCGGTTAGTTTTTATGCCTGGTTGGGAACGCCGGAAGGGGATGGCTCGACGCATCGGATTAGTCAAAAAGCGGTGAATAATATTGCCAAAATTGGCGGCACTGGTGCTACTGATTTAATTTCAAGGAGTGTGTTGGGGGTGTTTGATGCGTTTAGTTATGAGCAACTGGGGTTAGGGTGTTATTTACATGCAGGTGTTTGCCAGTTAATGGGGGTTGCGCCAGCCAAAAATGGTTACTATATGGTTAAAGGCGGCGGCGGATTGCCGCGAATTGACGTGGTTGGCTATAATCCGCGCGTTGACTGGAAAGTGTTAGTGGAGCGCTTAGGGCGTATCGGAAAGCCGAATGATATGGTCGTTGACTAAATTAAGCCACTTTGACTGAAGCACACTTATAAACCTGGCTTTAAGGGTAAAGCGGGTTGCTACTTTAGGCCGTTATATTTCCAAGCGTTCTACCACCCGGCCTTGTTGCAAATGCTCACTGATGATTTCATCAATATCATTTTTGTCCTGGTAGCGATACCAAGTGCCTTCCGGGTAAACCGCTATTACCGGACCTTTGCTGCAGCGATCCATACACCCGGACTTATTGGCACGGCAGTTACCCGCACCACTTAATTTTAAAGCTTTAAGCTGTTCTTTGGTATATTCCAGTAAAGCCTGGGCATCATGATTGGCGCAACAGGCAGTACCGTCTTCGCGTTGATGGGTGCAAAAAAACAGGTGATATTGGTAATAGCTCATGATCAGGCTCTTTGAATAAGATTATTTTAAAATTGAATTATACCCGAGAGTTTGAAGTTCACTCAAAACTGGTTCTTTAGAGTGAGTTACCGCGATAAGTGCCGCGTTTGTTACACTCATTACAGGCGGTTATTTTTGCGCATCTGGAGTCGTTATAAAACGCTTTGCGTAAGGGTGAAAACCAAATATCCTGTTTGCCTAAATCGCGGATGGAGCCTAATTCTACAGGACGTAAATATTCACAGGGGAATAGTTCCCCATGTGGGCCTACAATAAGGTGACTTCTGACCCGATTGCAGCTGGTATGAAAGAAAACGGCAAAAAGTTTGTAGAGCGGATAGAGAATGGGCCGAATGAAACCAAAATTGATTTTGGTGGGATTAGTATTGGTATACCTTAATTTTAAACGGTAGTAGTCCCACCAAAACTGTAATTGTTCCCATTCACTCAGCATCAATTGCTGGGTATTTTGTGACAAGTGGTGCGGGTACATGGATAAGGTACTTTCCAAAATGTTATGTAAAGGCCAAAAATCCCATTTAACGCCTTTATCGCGCGCTAAAATCATGACTTCTTCAATGCTTTTAAAATTCAGTTTGGTGACAATTGTGCAGAGTTTTATGCTTGGCGTCATGCTATTTAAGGATTTTTTAACGTGAAGCAGATTATCTAAACCAGCCAAGGCTTTCTCATAAGCGTCATGGCCTCGCAGCACCGTAGAGTTTTCTTTGGGGCCGTCTATGGAGACATTAATATTACTGACGCCTGCTGAAATTAATTCATGGCATAATTTCTCTGTAAGCAATAGTCCGTTGGTGGTGATTTCTGTAGTTGCCCACGGAGAAATAGCCGCAATTATTTCTGGTAGATCATGGCGAATAAGCGGTTCCCCGCCTAAGAATCTAAAATGGCTAACACGGTAGTTTTCATGAATTTTTTTTGTAGCTTCAATAATCTCGCCAGTTGATAGTATTTCATCTTCGCGGACGAATTTTTCGAAGCCCTTTACAAAACACATATCACATTCAAGATTACATTTATAAGTAACGTCGAAAGAAGCAATTAGCGGCTTTTGGTAAGTTTTAGCTGAAATATTAAACCAAGCCATTTTGGGGCACTCCTTCTAATTAACAACAAATGTAATTTGGTTACTTATTTTCTGGATAAATCTAAGCAATCAAAAATAGGTAAAAAGTAAAGCGTCGAACAATTTAAAGTAACAGTATAGAGCTTGTCAACACAAGTTACTTTGATAACCTGGAAGTTGTAGCTTGGATATTCAGTTCCAATACTTGATTTTTTAAATTAACTCGCTATAACCGGCTTGATAATTTGGATACTGAAAACGATAACCTAAGGTTTTCAAACGTTGATTGTTACAACGCTTATTTTGGTCGGCATTGCCGGTAATCGTTTTAGGGATTGGGGGAGGGCAGTTTAATCGTTCTGCCAGCCAAGTCATAACCTCCCATTGGCTGGCAGGCTCATCATCACTGGCTAAATAGCATTGTTCCAAAGCTGCGCCTGCCAGACGTTTTTCCAATAACAATGCCAGTATGTTAACGCAATCCTCGGCATGAATACGATTGGTAAAATAGGGTGGCGTTTTCTGGATGCTGGGGATTTGCCTAGCCGAACGGATTAAATAATCGCGTCCAGGGCCATAAATGCCGGAAAAACGGACGACACAATTGTTTGGGCTTAAGTTCATTAAGCGCCGTTCTGCGCTACGGATCGCTTGGCCGGTGGGTGAGCTTGGCTCGGCTATTGAGGTTTCATCCACCCATTCGCCTTGGGTCTGAGCATAAACACTGGTGGAAGAGACCAAAAACCAAGGCGGTTGTACGCCGGCTTCGGCAAAATGCATGAGTAAATTATTTAAACCATCAATATAAACCTTTTGATAGCTGGCCTCATCTCGCCCATCTGGTGCCAGGATAAAAAATACCTGCTCGAAGTCAGTGTGCAGGTTTTTAAGCGTTGCGGAAACGGTAATGTCTGCCGCATAGTAGCTAAGTCCGGGTGTAATATCGGCGGGGGGATGGCGTTTGAGTCCCGTAACCGTGTGGCCTTTAGATACCAGGGTTTTGGCAAGCTTTGTGCCGATGTCGCCACAACCGACAATTAAGAGTTTAGCCATGATGTCTATAATTGATTAATGAGCCGTAATTCCTGGGGATAGGGCGACATATAGTAAGAATCTTCTATGTAAGGATCAGGCGCTTTGCGGAAATGATGCTTAAGCAGGGTCAAAGGTACAATCAACGGGACTTCACCATTCCGATAGCGTTCAATCAGCTCAGTCAGCTCAGCTTTGTCATCGCTGCCCAGTTCTTTTTTTAAGTAGCCTTGGATGTGTTGCAGCACATTAACATGATTCTTGGGTGTGGCAATTTTTTTTAAACTGTGCATTAATTTCAAAATATACGCTTCAGCAATTTGTTGGATATTGTTTTTGCTTAAATCCGCTAAAAGTTGCCCTAATTCGCTGTAGTCGGCGTGACTCATGATGATGAGTTTGTGACGGGCATGGAAGTTGGTGAGCTTTTGTGGGGTTAATCCCCCGGCTAGTACTAATTTCCAGCGGTGCAGCACATATACCCGTTGGATAAAATTTTCACGTAATCTGGGATCGCCTAAACGACCTTCCTCTTCAACCGGCAGTAAAGGGTTATTGAGCATCATCTGCTGAGCGTATACACCAACCCCATTGCGTTCATATTGCTGGCCGGTATGCACTTTGACACGGCTCATGCCACAACTGGGGGAGTCTTTTTTTAAGATATAGCCGCATAATGCGGCATGTAAGTCAGCTTGTTGTTTAGCATGGTTACGCAAACGTTCGGTGACATCCAAGGAGGGGTCTTTAGCACCCAAACATCGAATTTCATTATTAAAATTAACCAGTTGAATCGCTGGTCGAGGAACACCCAAGCCAATCTCAACTTCCGGGCAAAAAGGATGAAACTCAAAATACTCACTGAGGGTACCGTTAATATAGGCATCAAGTTTATGTCCACCATCGAAACGGACATTTTGGCCTAACAAACAACTGCTAATGCCGATAGGGATTTTTTGCATGTGCGGAGATTTTATGGGATTCATGTGCAAAATTTAGTCTGGATTTGTGCCCATAGTCGAAGCATCACCTGTAAAAAGACCATCCTTAATATTTGGTTTTTCAGGTTGCTCTGCCTTTGTTTCAATGGCAAAGCTTAAATCTGCCGGCAATTTTGCAAGATCTGATTTCCGATAGGAACGTTCAGCACAGAAAATATTAAAGTCATCACTTAGCTCATTTTGCTCGGATACTTTATGATTAAAAGCATCGATACCCGCATTAAATTGGTTGATTGCATGGGTTTGCTGTTTCAGGAGCTTGTTAAACTCAGTGACTTGTTTAACATCTTTCGCGTTTACGGATAATCGTTGGCTATCCAGTTTACGCTTCATTTTAAGCAGTTCGGCTTTCTTTTTGGCAAATTGATCTTTCGCTAGTTCATATTGCGTTATATTGCTTTTCAGATTTTTTATTTTCGTCGCGCAATTAGATAGCTCTTCTAAACTCATGGTTTTAGCATCTACTGGGGAACTCGAGGTTGGGTTGTTTTCCATACCCGACATAATGGCAATATCTGGATCAATCAGTGTGGTATCTTGCGGCTGAACGGTTTGTTGTGAAGGCGCGCATGCGATCAACAAAATGCAGTTAAAGAACAGCATAAGAATGCCAAGACCCGATCGCTTCATGTTTGTCTCCAATAGTTAAGATTAAAGGTGCCTTAAAGTGGCATGAGGGTATCGTCAGTGATGTTGACATTAAATGCCCGTCCAAATCCAACTACATATCGAGCGCTTTCAGGACATAATACGAACAAATGAAAATCATTTAAGGAACTTAATAGGTTGATGACGTCCCCAAATTTTTCCCGCAGAGTTTGTAGCCGGGGAAGATAACTGACATCCTCCCGTGAGATTTCTTTAACCGTGCAGGCAATCACTGCACGTTCCCGGGCAAAAAGATTGCTTGATGCCGCTTCCGGACGAATAAATAGAACCGATGCCCGGGGATTTTTTAACAGATTGTGGGTATGACTTGCCAGCTCGCTAACATAAATATTAAAACACCCCGCTTGATCCCGAACAAAAGGCGCATAGCTAATGTCAGGAACGCCTTGTGCAGAGGCTGTGGATAGGAGCAGGGTTTGTTGCGATAATAGTAAGCCTTGATATTGTTTAGATAGGTCGGTTAATTCTGTTTCACTGGGAGCATTCATTGTTAAAAGGGCATCTAAAGTTTTTAAGCTGTTACTATAACTTTTTTCCTCTATTTATTAAAGCCTTAGATTGTTATAGATTGGATAAAATATAGATAAAATAAAAAATTAAATATTTTTTAGTGTTGAATGAACTATTTCCATAAAAGTGACTCTCACGGAGTGGAGATAGTAAAACTGCCCGGTGGTTGTTGTATAAACAATTTTTTTCGGCCTCATCTCAGTTGCCTTAACAATTGATATGCTCATTCCCCCCAAGATGACCGAGTGAAATTCAGATTTGCAATAATCGCCGGCTTTTACAGCGATCTTTAAGAAAGTTGTACCATCCCACCCTCATAATTTCAGCAATTCCTTAAAATTAGTTTTAAAGTAGTTCATTTTGATTTTCGTGGTAAAAGTTGCTTAACCTGCGTAAAATCTGCCACACATGTCTAAACTCAATCCGCAACAACTCGCCGCCGTCAAAATTATTGATCATCCTTTGCTGGTTCTAGCTGGTGCTGGCAGTGGTAAAACCCGGGTGATTACGGAAAAAATCGCTTATTTAGTCCAGCAGGGTACCCCCGCAAAAAATATCGCCGCGCTCACTTTTACCAATAAAGCGGCGCGGGAAATGAAAAGCCGTGTTTCTAAATTGTTGGATGCTAAACTGGGCAGTGGCTTACGGGTATCCACATTTCATTCCCTCGGCTTGGATATGTTGCGTAAGGATCATAAAAGTTTAGGCTATAAAGCCAATCTGACCTTATTTGACGAGCAGGATAAAGCCACTTTGCTGCGTAGCTTGTGTCATCACGGTGATCAACGACTCGACCCTGATAAGGTTGATCAATACGCGGCTCAAATTGGGCAATGGAAAAATGCTTTTATCACCCCTGAACAAGCCTTGGCGCTAGCTGATGATTTAACCTATCCGGCCGCTGGATTATACCGGGACTATATCCGTAATTTGAAAGCCTACAATGCCGTAGACTTTGATGACCTTATTTTATTGCCGGTATTGTTGTTGCAGCAAAGCCCGGAAATTTTGCAGAAATGGCAAAATAAAATTCGTTACCTGCTGGTTGATGAGTATCAAGACACCAATCTGACGCAGTACCAGCTGGTAAAATGTTTGGCCGGCAATCTTGGACGTTTTACGGTGGTAGGGGATGACGATCAATCTATCTATGCGTGGCGGGGGGCGCAACCAGAAAATTTGATGCAATTGCAAAAAGATTTTGCCCGTTTACAAGTCATTAAATTGGAGCAAAATTATCGTTCAACCGGACGGATTTTAAAAGTTGCCAATCAATTAATCGCTAATAACCCGCATACTTTTGAAAAACGTCTCTGGAGTGAACTGGGCTACGGTGAGCCGCTGCGGGTCTTAAGCCATAAGGATGATTTGATTGAATCGCAACAAATCGTTTCTGAAATCATTCATCACAAATTTAAAACCGGTGCCAGCTACCAAGATTACGCCATCTTGTATCGGGGTAATCATCAGTCGCGCTTGTTTGAACGTAGCTTACGTGAAAATAACATCCCTTACTTCATCAGTGGCAGCACCTCCTTTTTTGCTTATGCAGAAATTAAGGATGTACTCGCTTATTTAAGGCTATTTGTGAATCCCGACGACGATGCCGCTTTTTTACGCATCATCAACACCCCGCGCCGCGAAATTGGCCCTACTACCTTAGAAAAACTCGGTGAGTACGCCAATGAACGTCACATTAGCTTGTTTTCTGCCAGTACTGAGCTGGGGTTAGGACAAAAACTTGGCGAAAAAGCGCAGCATCGGTTGGAAAAATTTTCTAACTGGATAAATTATACTGCCGATAAAATGCTACGCGGCGATACCTTCGCAGTCATGAATGAATTTATCAATCAGATTGGCTACGAAAACTGGTTGCGGGAAAACAGTAAATCTGAAAGTGCTGCCGAACGTAAGATTAAAAATGTTAATGAATTGATTGAATGGTTAAAACGCATTGCAAATAGCGACGAAAATACTGAAAAATCCTTGGCTGAAATTGTCGCTAAAATTATGCTGATGGATATTTTGGAACGTAACGGCGAGCAGGAGGCCGTCGATCAGGTCAGCTTAATGACTTTACATGCGGCCAAAGGCTTGGAATTTCCACATGTGTTTTTGATCGGCTTAGAAGAAAACTTGTTGCCGCATCAAAATAGCATCGAAACCGGCAATATAGAAGAGGAACGACGTCTGGCCTATGTTGGCATCACCCGTGCGCAGCGCACTCTAACGTTTAGCTATTGCACACATCGTAAACGTTACGGTGAAGTCAACGAGAGCGAGCCCAGTCGTTTTTTAAGTGAATTACCTGCCGAGGATCTGGAATGGGTATCCAAGAAAAAACTTGATCCCGAAGAACAAAAACAACGTGGTAAAGCCAGTTTGGCACATTTAAAAACAATGTTATCGTAATTTTTTGTGTAATCAGTTAAAATGCGAGGCTGAAATGCGCCCGTAGCTCAGATGGATAGAGTACAGCCCTCCGAAGGCTGGGGTCGGACGTTCGAATCGTCTCGGGCGCACCATAAAATCAAATGGTTATATTTTAAATTAATCGTTTTTTACTCCCACGTCACACTGATCTTGCCCGGATTTCACGGACACTCTTCTAAGCGACTTTTTTGGCTTCAAAAGCATTCGGGCTAAGATAGCCTAGTTTTGAATGAAGCCGTTTGCG
>JBEBJQ010000006.1:0-90809 GCA_040079795.1 Methylococcales bacterium | reverse complement strand
GGGGGCGGCGGTTTCGGCGGCGGCGGGGCGTCCGGGTCATGGTAAACTTTACGCGCTGGTTAAAACATACCTTTATTCCACCCTGGCGTTGGCGCTTGGCATTTTCAAGTAACGTATTACTGGCAATAGAACACAGCATAACCGAGTCCGAACGTCAGCATCGGGGCGAACTTCGTTTTGCCATTGAAAATGCGTTGCTGCCCACTTGGGTGTGGCAAGGAATGTCAGGTCAACAACGGGCGACAGAGATATTTTCAACGCTGCGGGTATGGGATACTGAAGACAATAGCGGCGTTTTGATTTATGTTTTATTGGCGGATAAGGAAGTGCATATTATCGCTGACCGGGGAATCGCAAAACAGGTTACCCAAGCAGAATGGAACGCCGTAGCACAACTCATGCAAAACCAGTTTCGTGAGGGTCATTTTCGCGCTGGCGCGCTGGATGGGATTAATCGCATTACCACCATGCTCGCCACCTTCTTTCCACCGCGCGAGCAGAATGTGAACGAACTACCCAATAAGCCGGTTATTATCCGTAAGTGACATCAACACGCTTATCCACCCAAACCAATAGCTATTTTTAGGCTAGTGTATTTAAGCAGCCTGATTTTTTCGATTCAACGAGACCATTCATGACCGCACCACAAATAGGATTTATCAGCTTAGGCTGCCCAAAAGCGCTGGTTGACAGCGAACAGATTTTAACCCGCCTGCGCTCGGAAGGTTATCAAATCTCCCCGACCTACCAAGATGCTGATTTAGTCATCGTAAATACCTGCGGCTTCATTGACACTGCGGTTGAAGAATCATTGGACAGTATTGGCGAAGCACTGGCAGAAAATGGTCGGGTTATTGTCACCGGTTGTCTTGGCGCCAGAGCCGATGAAATTAGGGCACGGCATCCAGAAGTCTTAAAAATAACCGGTGCCCATGCCCTGGAGGAAGTCGTCAGTGCGGTGCATGAATATTTACCACCCGCGCATGACCCCTTTGTGCACCTTGTGCCACCACAGGGCATTAAATTAACCCCTGATCACTATGGGTATTTAAAAATTTCGGAAGGCTGTAATCAACATTGCAGCTTTTGTATCATTCCCTCTATGCGTGGATCATTGGTCAGCAGGCCGATTACTGATGTTTTACAAGAAGCCGAAAAATTGGCAAAAGCGGGCGTAAAGGAGCTTTTAGTTATCTCGCAAGATACCGGTGCTTATGGCGTTGACCTGAAGTATCAATCCGCGCAGTGGCGAAATAACACTTTGCGCACAGACATCGTTGACTTAGCCCCTGCACTGGGGGATTTAGGCATTTGGGTGAGAATGCATTATGTATACCCCTACCCCCACATAGATAAAATTATCCCTTTAATGGCAGAGGGCAAAATTTTACCTTATCTGGACATTCCCTTTCAACATGCCAATAGCCGCATCCTGAAACTCATGAAACGCCCAGCTGCCGCAGAAAACAATTTAGAGCGTATCCGTTCCTGGCGCAATATTTGTCCAGATATTACCCTGCGCAGTACATTTATCGTTGGATTTCCGGGTGAAACAGAACAAGAATTTGAAGCGTTATTAGCATTTTTAAGTGAGGCCCAGCTCGATAGAGTCGGTGCGTTTGCATATTCACCCGTCAATGGCGCAGCCGCAAATGCATTGCCTGATCCAATTCCAGCTGAAGTCAAAGAAGAACGACTCGCAAGATTTATGGCACATCAAGCGGATATTAGTGCAGCCAGGTTACAACAGCGTATTGGTCAAATTGAAACAGTTTTAATCGATGAAGTCGTTAACGAAGGTGCAGTAGCAAGAAGTAAAGCCGACGCACCGGAAATAGACGGGCAAGTTTATATAGATGGTGCAACCCACTTAAAAGTTGGGGATTTTGTAAAAGTACAATTCGAAGAAGCCGATGAATACGACTTATGGGGACGATTAGTTTAAAAAAATGGTTTAATTATAAGCAATAACACTAACTTAAAACCTTAAGGAGTCTAAAAACTATAACCCAGAGCCATTTAAAACTAAGACAGCCTTGAGATAACAGCTACAATAAACTATTAAACAAAATTCCCATTAAAAATACAAGCCAATGATTTTATGGTTATTTATTTAAAAAATACGCCACATTAAAAGAATTTCTCCAGCCTCCTCCGCTGAAAATCTTCACTTCGCTATCGCTACGTTTCCAAGATTTTCAGCGGTCGATAAACTTTACTATATTTCGATGGACAATAAAAAACCCGCTAAGCCTTGCGGCTTGCGGGTTTAATGGACGTTATTACACTCTAAAAAACTAGCATATTAATTTTTAAGCAGGAATAACATTCTCAGCTTGTGGCCCTTTCTGACCATTTGTTACTTCCATAGTAACTTTTTGACCCTCTGCTAAGGATTTACGTCCACTGCCATTAATTGCGCTGTAATGAACGAAAACATCTTTACCACCCTCTTGTTCAATGAAACCGAAACCTTTCTCATCATTGAACCACTTAACAGTACCTGAAACTTGATTTGACATATTACTCTCTTGCTTAAAAATTTTACGCGTTTGCGCTGTGTAATTGACTCTAGTAAATCTAACATAAGATTCACTAACTTTGATTATACACCATCTATTAAAAATTAATACCTTAGTGTGCAAATTAATTAAAATAAATTTTCAATAGCCCCTTGCATAGCATTTTTAACTTTAAAAAAACCTCTGATTTTCAAGGCTATTTACCTTTGATCAACCAAAAAGACCTTAACTTAACCTACCCTAAGCATTACAACAGATAGTCTAAGGAGCCACAGCTAAATACCTTCTTCGTGTGTTAATAATTCTTTTAGATAACGGTACAGCAAACGGGCATATTTGGGGGGCGCAGCCAAAGTTAATTCTTTTTTTGCGCTCCGCACCAAATGCCGTAATTGCTGACGATCCGCATCTGGAAAATCCGTCAAAAAGCGAGTTAAAACCGCTTCTTCGCCGTTAAGTAACTGCTCCCGCCAACGCTCTGCCGCATGATGCTCCCTAACCGCATGAGCGCTTTTACTTTGCAAACGCGCTAACTTTTCCTGTAAGGGGGCAATATCTATCTTTCTTAACATCCCGCAGATATATTTCATTTGCCGTTTACGTGCGCCTGTCGACGGCAGGCCAGCAGCGGCAACTAGCGCTTTAAACAAATCAACATCCAAATCAAATTGGTTCAATTGCGCCAAAGGCAGGGCCACCAATTCCTCCGCAAAAACAGCAAGCTCAGCTATATCCCTTTTAATCTGGCTTTTATTAGGCCTGATCGCATAATAATCAACGCCATTTTCATCCAACTCTTCTTCGTACATCTCATACCATCACAATTAAAAAAACCACAAACAACACGACAAAACCTAAAGGCAACACAACACCCCCCAATCGGAAGGCACTTTTTTGCTTCGTTGTAACGCTGATTTTGCGCCAGCCTGCATCCACAACACCACCACCATCAGCACCAACGCACCCAGAATTATATTTTCCCACCAAGCATAAGACTGCATAAACGCCTCTTTGCCAAATAGGACCAGTGTACCATACGCCCCACCTTGTTGCCCGGGAGGAGGATTCAAAAATCCATCGTGCAAAACTATTGTGCTTATCCAGATTGAAATTTGCGATAATGGCAACTTTTTTAGTCAGGAACTATACAATAGCCATGTGGTTTAAAAATCTAACTTTATTTCGTTTTACCGAACCTTTTAGCCTATCCCCAACTGAAATTGAAGAAAAACTGCAAGCCATGCCGTTTAAACCTTGCGGCAAACATGAAGACGCCAGTTTTGGCTGGACTTCTCCCGTAGGAAAAAATAGCGGGCAACTGATTCACAGCAGTAATGGTTTCATTATGATCTGTGCAAAACGGGAAGAAAAAGTATTGCCGGCCGCGGTTATTAGCGAAATGGTGCAAGAAAAAATTCAAGAAATTGAAGACCGGGAAAACCGTAAGCTACCCAAAAAAGAGAGTACTGCCATTAAAGATGAAATTATTTTTGAACTTTTGCCACGCGCGTTCGCATTTTCCAAAAAAACCTACGCTTATATTGATCCTAAAGGCGGCTGGCTGGTGGTTGATTCTGCCTCCGCCAAAAAAGCCGAAGACTTGCTCAGCAATCTCCGTAAATGCTTAGGCTCCTTACCGGTTATTCCGCCCTTGACAGTTACAAAGCCAGTCATCACGCTAACCCAATGGCTCTTTTCCGATAAACTACCCCCCAGCGACATTAAAATCGAAGACGAGTGCGAACTACGCGCCCCTGAAGAAGCCGGCGGCACGATACGCTGTAAACGCCATGATCTGGCCTTACCGGAAATTAAAAATCACCTGGACACCGGTAAGCAAGTGATTAAGCTAGCCATTACCTGGGATGACCGGATTAGCTTTATCATTGATGAAAATTTAGGTATTAAACGCCTAAAATTTTTGGAACTCATTCAGGATCAAGTAGCCGATACTGCCGCCGAAGATGAATTCGAACGTTTTGATGTCGACTTCTCTATCATGACCTTGGAGTTAGCCAACTTGTTACCCCGCCTATTAGAGCTATTTGATGGGGAATTAAAATCTTAACAAGATACACCCACAGCGCCATACCGGCAATCTATGCCGGTATGGCGCTGTTTTTGCCTGACGCTATCAATCTATTACTTGGCCTCACTATAGCAGTCAATAAAGCGCTGTAAACCTGTTTACACAGCCCTTGTCAATTACAATTTCAACCTGAAATGCCCCGCAATTAGACAACCAAGGTAGCTTTCAAGGCCATTCTGAAATGATGCGAGAAAACAATTAACTTAAAAACCATTATCCAGCCTACCCTCAATTTGTAACAACAGCTTAACAACAGGCGTCGGCATACCCAAAGCGCTAGATCTGTCATGCCGATACCAGCAATGTTGTTGGGAATCAATCGCTTCAGTTGGCTGGGTAATTACCAAATGTACCGGTTTAATGTGTAGATGAAAATGTGTGAAGGTATGCCGGAACGGTTCCCAAAGCTCGATTTGCCCAGAATTTTCCAGATAATGCTGGTTTAGCCAAGGCGTAATTTCATCAAGGCCAATAAATTGCGGAAACGCCCACAACCCACCCCACAGACCTTTTGAGGGACGTTTTTCTAATAAAACTTCCTGATTGGCATTGCTTAACAGTAGAAAAAAACTTTCCCTTTCCGGCAAACTTTTTTTAGGTTTTGACTTGGGATATTGATTCGTTTGACCGCTTTGAAAAGCCCCACAATCCGCTTGCAACGGACATTGACCACACTGGGGCTTACTTCGGCTACAAAGACTGGAACCCAAGTCCATCAGGGCTTGATTAAAATCAGCACAGCGCAGTTCAGGCGTAACCGCTTCAGAAAATTGCCAAAGTTGTTTTATCACCGCAAGGTCGCCAGCCCATCCTTCCACTTTGAAAAAACGGCTCAGAATTCTTTTAACATTACCATCCAAAATAGCATGATGCTGACCGGCGCTCAGCGATAATATAGCCGCGGCTGTTGATCGGCCAATGCCCGGCAATTCCAGAAGCTGTCCAAGTGTATCTGGAAAACGCCCTTGCCAATCTTTCTGTATGATTTGCGCTGCTTTATGTAAATTCCGTGCGCGTGCATAGTAGCCCAGTCCCGTCCAGAGATGTAAGACTTCTTCCTGATTGGCTGCCGCTAAAGCTTCAAGGGTTGGGAATTTATCCATAAACCTTAAAAAATAAGGGATTACGGTATTGACCTGGGTTTGTTGCAACATCACTTCCGACACCCACACGCTATAACCGGATTTATTGAGCTGCCAGGGAAGGTCTTTACGGCCATGCCGATCAAACCAGTTCAAGAGGTTTTGTTGGAAGCGTTTAATTTGCATCAGTTTATTAAGATTTTGTAGCCTAGCAATCGCGCAACAAATTCAGCTTAAAAAAGTTTTTTAAGCAGTTCAGAAGTACCAATGCCTAATTTTTTATGCAGGGTTTTATCCAGTTTTTCAAGTAATTCGGTTTTCTTCTCTTCTATTTTCAGCTTATTTTCCTCTAACAGAGCATCGACAATATCAACTGTAAAACTGGGGTTATTCAACTTGCCGCCAATTTTCAAGGACAGCGGCCAAGCATCGGTTTCTTTGATAGGCGTTGCGGCATTTAATAAACGCGCTTTTAGCGTGTACGCTATTTGATCGGTATTCAAATCAACCTGCCCTTCACCGGTCATCAAAACACTAGCCGATGTCGCCACTAAATCATGATTTTCAATGATGCCCCCCTTTACGTTTGCCGTCCCTTGCACTTGATTGAACACACTTTGTCCAGTTTTAAGTGCTGAGGGAATAGCTTGCCCGCTGATAAGGGATTTAACGCTATCCAGTAGCTTTTGGATATTTAAGCCTTTGATTGCAGTGTTTTCTAACAGAAACTGAATATCCCCTGCGAGCGATGCTTTAAGCGCTTGTGTGCTGTCCCCTTGGCCATGCAACTGAGCGGAGGCATTCATAACTCCTGTCAAAGCTGTTTTTGAGTTTAAAGCATGCAGTAAGGATTCTACATTGATATGTGCTATTTTTTCATCGACACTGACCTTTGGAATATTATCCAGCAAGGCCAGCGACGCATTCCCTTGATATGAGCCTTGAAACAGCCCTTTAATAGTCTGTTGCGTTTGAATTTGCCCGGCTTTGCTTTGTATAGCCAGATTCACATCCTGCAAATCCAGTTGCTTCATATGTAATTGCCGGATCAAAATGTTGCCGTTAAGCGCTAGATTTTTTAGGCGTTCCAAAGGCTGCAACGCTTGGTCGGTAGCAGCGACTACCACCGCTGATGAGAGAATGGGCGAGGGAATATTAGCCTGTGGTGCAAAATAGCGATCAGCATTCAGCGTGTCAATTTCTGCGGAAAAAATCATAGCAGGCTGTTTAAAATCAGTCAGCTCAGCAGACCCTTTTAAGCTGCTCTGATCCAACCTAAGATTGACATTATTAAAGGTAACCGAATGATCGGTGGCTTGCACAGATAAATCCGCCACTAAACTGTCCAATACCGTCGGGTCCTGCATCACGGGAACCACCAAGCCTTGTAGCCGCATAAACTCTTTAACATTAAAGGCTGCCACCTGCGCTGTGCCGCGTATATCCGGATTATCCCGGAGCTGGCGGCCACTAACGTCAGCATTTATAGTTACATTCTGGGTATTAAGCTGTAGCCCTTCCACTTTAATCGTTTGTAGCGTTGGTTGATATTCAATTGCTTTAACCAAACCCGCCAGCTTTAACTGTTCACCAGGTATTTGCTCACCTGTAGAGAGGGAATTAACCTTAATATCCTTAGCGCTCAACCTATCCAACGCATTATTCAAGGTCAGCTGTGTGCTTAACTGAATTTTATGCACACTATTCATGCCTGGCTTGGTAAGGTTAAAACCCAGAGAGAGCGCAATAGGCCTGTCAACCCCGAGCTTATTTACGGTAATTTGCACCGCATTCAAGTCAATCATTCGCTCAGCCTGCTGATCCTGCCACACTATATGCCCATGCGCTACGCTTAATTCTTCTACCAGGAGCTTAGCAACAGCAGTTTCATCACTATCCTTAATATCTAAAGGCGTATTAATAGCCGTCGTTTCAGAAAGTTTGTTTAGATCCGACCAGTTAGTTTCACCCTGTTTATTTTTTGATAAGTTCAGCGATAAACCCTCTAGCTGTATCTTGCCCAATTCAAATTTATTGGTTAGTAATGGCAACCACTTAATGCTTATTTGCGCTGATGCAACTTCAGCAAAAGGCTGATCCGGGAAATTTGCGGCATTACTTAAAGCCATTTTGCCTATTTTGATACCCGGCGCAGGGAAAATCGCCAGTTTAAGATCACCGGGAATAGTAAGCACCCTGCCCGTGTGTTGTTTCACAAGCGCCGAAAGCTCAGGTTTAAACGCATTGGGATTTATGAGCAGGAATAAACTAATGCCTACCAATAACAACACGACACTAAACACGCCCAGAAGCAAAAAAGTGGCTTTTAATGATTTTTTCATGGTTTTTTTATTTCACCATTGCCGTTTTGGTAATATGATACAGACCGCTATAGGTTAGCATGTTTGCGCTTAACTTCAGGTAAAGGCTAAACCCATAGCTGTAAATTCTTATAATAAAAAAGGGGGATATTAATTATGATGCTAGCAAAAATTGCAGCCATTATTGTGTTGGTTTGGTTTTTTCAAACCGCAACGGCACAGAAGGAGAATCCGGTTAAATGGATACTTATTGGGTTGATAGGCTATTGGCTAATCTGGTGGATTGTAACCTTAGCCGTTGCTAATCCATTATTAAACAGCTTGCCTAACCGCTCATGGATGCTGTTATCAGTCATAAGGCATTTACCGGCGATCGCGGCAGTTCTCGCTGCGGTACTGGTAAGAAAAAAACTACTGGCAGATGTACAAAAAAATCTACAATGATTTTTAAAGGAATGAACAAGCGCACCCGAATAATAGGTGGGTGCGCTTGATAAATAGTAGGGTATTACAATTTATCGGCGTTTTTGCCTAAATAGTCCGCAACACCTTTAGGGCTTGCATTCATACCGGCATCACCTTTTTTCCAGCCAGCCGGGCAAACTTCACCATTTTCTTCAAAAAATTGTAAAGCATCAACCATGCGCAGCATTTCATCAATGTTACGGCCTAACGGTAAGTCATTAACCACTTGGTGGCGCACTTTACCGCTGCGGTCAATTAAAAAACTACCCCGATAGGCTACCGCAGGCGCATCCGCTTCCACATCATAGTCTTTACAAATGCTGTGCGCTATATCAGCCGCCATAGTATAGCGAACCGCGCCGATCCCCCCTTGATTGATAGGGGTATTGCGCCAGGCATTATGCGTAAAATGTGAATCTATTGACACCGCAACCACTTCAACGTTGCGGCTTTTAAACTCATCAATACGATGATCCAACGCAATCAATTCACTAGGGCAAACGAACGTAAAATCCAATGGATAGAAAAAAACCATGGCATATTTGCCTTTTGTGGCTTGTGAAAACGTGAATGAATCCACAATCTGACCATCGCCTAAAACAGCAGGAACTGTAAAATCCGGGGCTTGTTTACCAACTAAAACACTCATCACTTAACTCCCTTGCATTATAAATCATAAATTTACAAAAAAAATACCAGCCACTTTTATTTAAATGACCCGAGCTTATGTTATACCAAAATAGTAGGTTATTGTCGATTATAGTGGCAACGAACTTGATTTTTTTAATGCTTGAACAATACTTTGCTGTGAACTAACGACAAATTAACGTCTCTTAATTTTATTAAAGAATTTTAAATTCTTACCGCTAACTTAAGCACTGATCCTAACTGTTAGTTTTTGTGTACAAACGCTTCAGTCTGGTAGGGAGTGGCAAGCTGTTTTTTGTGTCCACGTGAACGAGTGCTGTGCCAGTAAATAAAGGAAATAACCCTATATTCACCCTAGCAGACTCATGTGCTAACAGCAAAATTGCGTAGATTCGTTAATAAAATGAACGTTAAACTTAAACATAAACATATCACCGAACCCGATGCCTTCGGTTATCAAGTGCGCATCGTCAGACGCGGCAAAGAAAATAGCCGCTATTTTTCCCACAAACTTTGGGGCAGCAGGACAAAATCGCTCAAAGCCGCTATCGCTTGGCGCGACCAAATGTTAGTGGTATTAAAAGGCAGTAAAACCCGCTTTCTTAAACCACCCAAGAATAAAACCACCACCGGTGTAACGGGAGTTTCCAGAACCATCAAATACGATCACCGCAAAGATAAAAGCTATTTGTGCTATACCGTCTTTTGGGTTAATAACCGTAAATCCTGTAATAAAACCTTTCAGGTAGGCAATATTCAAACCATTACCGCAGACGATGAATTACATGCTTTTAGAACCGCACGTCTGTTTAGAATGTGTTACGAGCACTCCATTGATCACGACCTCCCTTTCCATAATGAAAAATTTGCAGGCTGGAAAAAAGTCCGTTTATATGAAAATGAAGAGTTAAATGCAGCATAAGCCAAACATCTCAATCCAACCAACGCCGCCACTTACAAGGCGAGTAACCTTGGCAACGTAAATGTAAAGGCTTTTCAATGTTTAAGCTGGCAATCTTAGCCCTTTTGATAAAAAGGGCAAAATTGCACCTTTTACAGAAAACCAATAGCCCAAACAGCGAAGAATATCATTTAGGCAATTTATATATCTAAAATCAGCGCGATATTAAACTAAAGCCGATAGTAAACCGTTTGTAATAAACTGTTCTTCACTTGAATTGCTTGCAAGTGCTTTACCTCTTGACCCTATATTCCCCTGTAGTCAAATTAAAGTTATGACTGCCCAAAACAGCCGCGTTAATAAAGCCAAAAACTAACAATAAACGCCCAAACCAGTTAAAATATCCCGTTTTAACTGTGATCACCTGCGTATCAACGAATTAGTAAAGGCCATGCAAAAACACTACAACACCGATGATTTAAGAATAATTGGCATGCAAGAAGTTGTTGCGCCCGACCAGTGCCACGAAGAAATGCCTATAACCGGCTCCGCAGCGCAAACCACGTTTGATACCCGCAAAGACATCCATAACATTCTAAACAAAACCGATGATCGGTTGTTAGTGATCGTAGGCCCCTGCTCAATTCATGACACCCACGCCGCAACCGATTATGCTAAAAAGCTCAAAGTCATTAAAGATGCCCTTAAAGGCGACTTATTAATTGTCATGCGTGTGTATTTTGAAAAGCCGCGTACCACGGTTGGCTGGAAGGGTTTAATTAACGATCCTGATCTTAATTCGAGTTTTAATGTCAATAAAGGCCTACGGATTGCGCGGCAATTATTATTGGATCTTGGTGACTTAGGCATTCCGGCGGCGACCGAATACCTGGATTTAATTACACCGCAGTATTTTTCAGACTTGATTGCCTGGGGAGCGATCGGTGCCAGAACTACTGAAAGCCAAGTACACCGCGAATTAGCATCCGGCCTGTCCTGCCCGGTAGGTTTTAAAAATGCGACTGATGGCGGCATCAAAATCGCCATTGACGCCATTCGGGCAGCCAACAGCCCACATAACTTTTTGTCGGTGACCAAAGCGGGCCGCTCTGCGATCTTTTCGACCTCCGGCAACCATGATGCTCATCTCATTTTAAGAGGCGGCAACAATCAGCCAAATTATGATGCAATCCATGTTGAAAAAGTTGCCGAAGGACTTGAAAAAGCCGGGCTACCGCAAAATATCATGATCGACTTTAGCCACGACAACAGCCTAAAACAATGTCAACGACAACTACTGGTCGGTGAAGATGTTAGCCTGCAAATTGCCAAAGGGGATAGTCGGATCACCGGCGTCATGATCGAAAGCCACCTTAAATCAGGACGGCAAGATGTTATTGAAGGGCAACCGCTGGTTTATGGACAAAGCATTACCGATGGCTGTTTAGGCTGGCAAGATACCGAACATTTATTACAGTCGTTGGCGACCGCTGTGCAACAACGCAGAGCCATTACCAAACAGCAGGAATCAGCATGAACGTAACTATCAATGGCGAAAACCGGTCTTTTGCAGAACACGCAACAGTAGCATCAGTCATTGCCGAATTAGGCTTGACCGGTAAGAAAATAGCGGTAGAGCTCAATAAGGAAATCCTGCCTTACGATCAGTTTGCAAGTCATCGTTTAAACGACAACGACCGCCTTGAAATTGTGCATGCCATTGGCGGCGGGCAAGACGACAGCTTTATGCTGGCCGGAAAAAGTTATACGTCGAGGCTATTAGTCGGTACCGGCAAATATAAAGATTTAGAGGAAACCCGTCTGGCCATTGAAGCCAGCGGAGCAGAAATTGTAACCGTAGCGCTCAGGCGCACCAACATTGGCCAAAATCCCAATGAACCTAATTTGCTGGATGTTATTTCCCCGGATAAATATACCATCCTCCCCAATACTGCTGGTTGCTTCAGCGCCGATGACGCAGTTAGGACCTGCCGTCTGGCACGGGAACTATTAGGCGGGCATAAGCTGGTTAAACTGGAAGTGTTGGCCGACCAGCTTACCCTGTTTCCGGATGTCGCAGAAACTTATCTGGCCGCTGAACTATTGGTTAAAGACGGCTTTGATGTCATGGTGTACACCAATGATGATCCAATCGCTGCCAAACGTCTCGAAAACATTGGCTGTGTGGCGGTCATGCCGCTGGCAGCCCCTATTGGCTCCGGCTTAGGCATACGCAACCCCTACAATATTTTAACCATTGTAGAAAATGCTGGCGTACCCATTTTAGTGGATGCAGGGGTTGGTACCGCTTCCGATGCAGCAATTGCAATGGAATTAGGCTGTGCAGGCGTACTGATGAATACCGCCATTGCCGCAGCACAAAACCCGATCCTGATGGCATCGGCAATGCGCAAAGGCATTGAAGCGGGACGCGAAGCTTATTTAGCAGGCCGTATGCCTAGAAAACGCTTTGCTTCAGCCTCGTCCCCTATTGATGGATTATTTTTGTAATTTATAACTGATCATCCTATAGGTGCGGACTCATTCGCACCTATTATTCCCATACACATTGATGACTAACCCTAAACCCTCTGCTACCCAACGCATACGCAGTTTTATCCGCCGCCAGGGCAGGCTTACCCCCGGTCAGCAACATGCTTTGGATCACCTATGGCAAGCTTATGGCCTTGACCCAACGGTCAACTATAATTTCAAGGAAATCTTCGGACGTGATGCCGACTTAATTCTGGAAATTGGTTTTGGCAATGGTGAAAGCCTGTTAGCAATGGCTATTGCTAATCCTAATCTAAACTATATCGGTATAGAAGTTCATCAACCAGGCATTGGTCATTTAATGTTAAAACTGCATGAACTAAACATGACTAATATTAGAATTTACAATCATGATGCCGTGGACATTTTGGAGCAGCGTATTACCGATAATAGCTTAGCTGGTGTGCAATTGTTCTTTCCTGACCCCTGGCATAAAACCCGCCATCATAAACGGCGCATTGTAAATCCAGATTTTGTAAAACTGTTATATCGAAAACTAAAGGCAGGCGGCTATTTTCATGCCGCAACCGACTGGCAAAATTATGCAGAACACATGTTAGCCGTATTATCGGCTGAGCCAGCATTGACCAATACCAGCTTAACCAGTGATTATTGCGCGCGTCCTGACTACCGCCCACTCACCAAATTTGAAAATCGCGGCTTACGCTTGGGACATGGGGTTTGGGATTTGATTTTTAGGAAACAAAACTAAGGCTCTATGTGCCTCTTGTTAATCCCAAATGCAATTGATACAAACCTAAACAATTTACGCGTTATCGACGCTAATAATTCTAGGCATTGTCAGGTGTAAAAACACCCCTAAAACAATATATTCCAAAAGAACGATTATTCTCTGCTCAACCCCCATATAAGTTGAATATATCTGCTCGATACTGGCGCAGTCCCCATATGGGGCAAACAACACTAAACCTGGTAGCCTGGAATGCTCTGTGTCCTTTAAAACATCAATAAGTGCATCTGGCAGTACCGTAAAAGCGCGAAAGGCCAATAACTGGGATAGCACTAAAACCGACCAAAACAAACAACCTGATAAATCCAACCTGGTTTGCTTAAAAGCATTTTCCATTACCAGCCCTAAGCCAAGCAATACCGACGGAAAAGCCCAAAAAAGAAAACGGTCGGTATGTGTACCCCCGACAATAGCTATGATAAACACCAGCAAAGTGTAAATAAATAGATGGGGATAAAGCGAGAGGCGTTTTATTGTATAACGGGCATTCAGCACTAAAATTAAAAATACCGGGCCATAAGTCGTAAAAAAAGCGAGTAAGAAAATATCCGGGTGTTTGATATGGCGACTTAAAGAAAATAAAGCATGCGAAAAAGCGGTATAGTCACCTGTCGCTTCAACCATTAGGTGCGTGGCAGCTATTCCCAATAGCCCCAAAAATACCGAGCATAACAAGCAATAAGTCAGCTCATTTTGATCATCGTGCTTTTTGAAATACCGCCAGTAACTATTTTCCATTAACAGTGACAAAGGGGCTATTAAGACAATTTCCCGAAAAAACACCCCCAGCGTTGTGAGTAAAAGCAGCCCTGTTTTAACGAGCATACCGGTTTTGCCCGATCCCCCAATGGCAAAAATTGCCGTAATAAAAAACAACGCACTGGCATCGGTAAAAACGGGGAAAAATCCCAGAAACCTTGCTGGTCCATTGGGATTCATAATAAGTAAACCTAACAGCAGCGCAACCACCCAATAAGATTTTAAATAGCGGCTTAAAATAATGGCGCTAGAAACGACGATACCAATGCCAAATAGCCCATTAATAATGGAAAATCCAAGCATGATATTCGCTGGAAATAACTTGCCCACCAGCATGGAGGTTCCAAACCTATAAATAAACGGCTTAGCCCCACTTAAAGACGTTTGCGCAGCGGCCTGCTGAGCCATTGCATAATAGACCTCCGCGTCCCAGGGATGTCCGTTACTAAATTGAATAACCGGTTGAAAAAACCAATACACAGCGCCAAAGCTGATCATAAGGCTAATCAGACCGACTAATTTAATATTCATAGCGTTAGAGGAAAATCCAAGCTTATTACTTTTTTGCTTTCAAATTCAGTGCAATTAACGGTTTTACCGCCCCTATACCTGTTTAAATCATCGCCAACGCTTCCTGCAACGCTTATTTTACTGCTGTTGGCACTGCTGTCGGTTTAACTTCTGCTTCCAGCTGTTTGGTTTTTTCTGCTATATAGGCATCCAGAGCTTTGTCGTCAATTTTCATGGCGTTATCCGCTTTGGTTTTTTCGTAATAGCCATTTAAACGATTCTGTACATATTCATTTTTAATTTTGGCGATAATCTCCTCTTTAGCCGCAGCATAGGTCTTTACGCCACCGGGCTTTTGGTCATATTTTCTGAGTACATGATAGCCATACTTGGTTTCAACCGGATCGCTAACTTCATTTAGCTTTAATTTATACGCCACCTCTTCAAAGGCTTGCAACATTTTGCCTTTCGGGAACAGTCCTAACCGGCCTTTGTTTTCTTTAACCAACGGATCGTCAGAGTATTTCAAGGCCAGCGCCGTAAAATCAGCGCCTTTTTTTAACTGCGTACTAAGGGTTTTTGCCAGCTTTAGGGCGTCCTTGTCTTTATATTTTTTACGGGTATCCAATAAAATATGCTCAATTGCAACCTGCTCCGGTTCGACATATTTTTCTTTGTTCGCCTTATACTCGACAGCCGCCAATGGTTCAAAATCTGGTAAGTTCTGCTCGCTTAACTGTTTAATTTTTAAATTAAAATAAAACATTCTCAGCGTTTCATCTAATGCCGCCTGCTCATCAGCCGTTAAGGGCTGTTTTTTAACCGCTTCGGCAATGGCTTTAGATAGATAAATTTCCTGCAATTTCTCCTGCAAATCGGTTTTTTTCTTTAACAATTCTACCTGCACATTAGCAGGCGCAGGCTTTAACAATGCCTCAATTTCAGCATTACTCACACTTAAACCCTGCTTATCCACAATAATGCCAGTAGCAGCGCATACCGTTCCGCCTACCGACAGTAAAAACAGCACCCCTAAATAACTTCTTTTCATACTTTACCCCTTTGCTTGGCGTTGATAGCCACACTTTGGTACAAGTCCACCATAAAAAAAGGCAGACCTAAGTCTGCCTTTTTGTTAACCCAACACAAATTTTTAAAACTTGCTATGGAATTAAAGTACAACCATCACAAATTGAGCAAGCTCAACCGATGTTATACACCACCAGCAGGTGTTCTGTTACGTAAAAATGTATGCGGAATTGACTCGCCGATCACATTTTCAGCACCTGCTTTGTAATTACCACGAATCGCAGCAAAACCAATGGTTGGAACTCCGCCAATGCTATGCGCGCCATCAGAAGCTGGAGTTCCACCATAAACTATAGTACCCCAACCAGAAGCGTAATCAACACCATAAGGCTTGACATATTCAGAGCGCAATACATTTGTGGGTGTAGTATTGCCTGTTTTAGCGAAAGATAAAATATTAACCTCTCTTGTTAATGTTGTCGCAGGGGTACTTGAAACCGGTGAGAAACCATCAGTAGAAACTGATACCGCTTCTTCTTCCCTGCCGTAGAAAACAGTACCTGAACCCATGGGTATACTGGTACCACCGGCAATTGCATTAATACCATGCTTACGCATTGGGAAGGTGATAACCCAATCGGTTCCTGCACTATCACCAGTAGTGGTTACTAAATAATCGTTCGTCAAGCCAGTGGCCGCCAGTACATGCGCGATTGGGAATGGGTTAACACCAGAAGCCTTTGGACCGGCCCCACCATTTGCCAGAGCAACTTCAGCTTGACCAAGAGTGGTTAATACGAAATCAGGTGCTGGTAACCAAGTTGTGGTAATAGAGGAAGTACCACCGTTATCCATCACAGTAGATTCAGCGCGATTACCTGAAGCTAAAGAAGGCAACAAAAAGGTATCGGGGTTGCTTGACAAATAATGTTGTCCATGGGCAGTTTGATAGTTTCTGATAGCAGCAGGCATTGCAACGTTAGCATTGCCTTTATCATAATCTAACAGGAAAGACCAGCCTTGTAACCCGCCTGTGGGTCTAAGAATGGCACCTGGAACAACAGGCTCATGATTCACACCATTAACTACAGCGTTAGCGCCACCTTCGGTAAATACGCCATCATTCCAAGCTTTAGCAACCAAAGAACAGTCTTTAGGTACGCCAGCAACATGCAATATACCATCTTCTGTGATCTTTTTAGCATTAGGGGCAACACCAACAGTTGCATTTTTATCTACAACACCCATTTCGATAACTTCAAGGTAACCTTCACGTGCATCAACGTCTTTAGTAGCTGTATACACATCACCTTTAAACGCTACACCGGCAGCGGGGATTGCAGGATAGGTACAGGTTTTATCCGCTGTATTAAGGAATGCTTTACCTTCAGCATTAACGCCAACAGAGATGGAGAAATGATCTTTCGGTGACATATAAACGTTAAAGTCTAATACGTCATTTGATAATTTAGATTCACGGAAACGGACTTTTACAGCTTTATAATCGTCCGAGGTGTTTCTGATGTTATATGCGCTTATAAAACCATTGTTGGTATTGTAATAAGGAAAAATCAAAACTTGCGCATGATTTCCTGACTCGTCAACCGCAACCGCTGAAGCATTTTGCACCGCCGCGATACTTAATAAAGCTACCGTTGCCGCTGCTATTTTTGTTTTCTTGAACATTTAATACTCCTACTTTATAAAAAAAGCTAAAAATTTCAAATAATTAATTAAAATTACTCACTCGACAGGTGAAACCACTCACCAGAGCCCGTATCTCGCATCCATTGCTCCTTTAACAGTGAACTCGTGTCCATAGCTTCACCCCATCTGGCGAAGTTGATTGTAACATAGATTCGCATCGTTACAACACATTTTTCCATACACGCAACATCCACTACTTCAGCTTTTTTCCATATTCCTACCCCATGAAAACCGCGCCGATACTGCTCTAAATCAAACACTTTACGGTATTCCGGGACTTCGTAGGCATAAGCCTTCTCAAACTTCCCTTCGATTAACGCCTGCCATCGTTCCCCTGCACGTACTTTAACACTTTCTTCAGCGCTTAATTCCGGCTTAGCCGAACAACTTACAATCAATACTAAACCCAGTAAAATAATGCCAAATTTTATTGCCCAACGGGGAAAACAACTCATTATCATTTAAATCAATTCTACATTATCAAACACAAGCAACTTTCTGCTTACAATTTACATTAACTTACAATTTAAATTATAAAGGTAATCTGCGCAATTACAAGGTAAGTTATCATTAATTTTCATTAAATACCGCGTATGCCAAAATAAAAACAATAAAATAACCCACCTGCGACCAATCCCCATAGGAAATATTACACCAGATCCCGTGGCAACATCGAAAGTCGCTATTATACCTAACCAGAAAGATGTTTCGACAACCTTCATAGTCAGAATAAGCACACATTATGCCAAAACAACATGCGCATCTAACAAATTGAAATATAGCGTATTAAAAAATGCCCACCCCAATTCATTATATTAACACCCTGCAAATTTGGTATGAAATACACCAAAACCCCGCAAATTTGGTATGCCTCACCGCAAAACCCCGCAAATTTGGTATGAAATGATTTTGGTTTTCCGTCAGAAATAACCTGATTAACCTTTCTTCTGTTGCAGCAAGACACTTCTAAGTAAAAATGCATAACTCATTTAAAACCTGAATTAGAGCGTTTTATTGGCAACTGAAGCAAAAAAGTGCGTCATACCCGCCGGGAAGCGGGTATCCAGTGCCAAGGATGGCAAGCGCCGAGACATCCCTGTAGCCTGGATTCCGGCACCCGTTAGAGCGCGGAGCGAATCCCTGCCGGAATGACGACACTTAAAAACAGTGGCACGTACTCACTTATTTACATAACCGTCCCTCACTCTTTGTAACAATAGATAACCCACCAGTAGCCGCAAACCTATAACATAAAGGCCACAGCTTAACAAATAACGTCAGGCTTTTCTGATTTCTATTCCCCACCCTGTATAATTACTTACCCATGGCTCAAATAAGCAGCCACAAGGCCGACGTTCCAGTATAAATATCAGGCAAAACGAGAAAACCCTAAGCATGAGTGAAGATACAAATAACCTACAAGCAAAAGAAATTGACCGACGCAGAACTTTTGCCATCATTTCCCACCCGGATGCCGGAAAAACCACCATAACAGAAAAACTCCTGCTATTCGGAGGCGCCATCCAGTTAGCAGGAAGCGTTAAAGGCCGCAAAGCAGCCCGTCATGCAACCTCTGACTGGATGGAGATGGAAAAGGAACGGGGCATTTCAGTAACGACCTCGGTGATGCAATTTGAACACAAAGACTGCATCATTAACCTGCTGGATACCCCTGGGCATGAAGATTTTTCTGAAGATACTTACAGGACGCTAACCGCAGTTGACTCTGCGTTAATGGTGATTGACGTTGCCAAGGGTGTTGAAGATCGAACCATCAAATTAATGGAGGTCTGTCGCTTAAGAACCACCCCTATTTTGACGTTTATCAATAAACTGGATCGGGAGGGCCGTGAACCCATCGAATTAATGGATGAAGTTGAAACCGTCCTGAATATCCAGTGCGCCCCAATTACCTGGCCTATCGGCATGGGCAAGCGTTTTAAAGGCGTGTTCCACCTGTACAAAAATGAAGTTCATTTATTCAGCGCGCAACATGGTGGCAAAATCGCGGCTGCCGAAATCATTAAAGGCCTGGATAACCCAAAACTCGACCAGTTATTAGGTCAACAAGCCCAGGAACTGAGGGATGAAATCGAGTTGGTGCAAGGTGCCAGCCATGAATTTAATTTAGAGGCTTATTTAGCAGGCACGTTAACACCGGTATTTTTTGGCTCAGCCATCAATAACTTTGGAATATTGGAACTACTGGACGCCTTTGCCGAATTTGCACCAGCCCCCAGACCCAGGGAAGCGGAACAACGCAGCGTTAAGCCTAAAGAACCCAACTTTACCGGTTTTGTGTTTAAAGTTCAGGCAAATATGGACCCCGCACATCGCGACCGTATCGCTTTCTTGAGAATTTGCTCTGGGAAATTTGATAAGGGCATGAAACTTAATCATGTGCGTATCGGTAAAAACATACAAGTGGCTAATGCGATTACATTTCAGGCCGACACACGCAAAAACGTAGAGGAAGCATTTCCGGGCGATATCATCGGGCTGCACAATCACGGCACCATTCAGGTAGGCGACACTTTTACCCAAGGCGAAAGCCTTAAATTCGGGGGCATCCCTTATTTTGCACCCGAGCTATTTCGCCGGGTAGTCCTAAAAGATCCTCTACGCGCCAAAGCCTTGCAAAAAGGTTTAGTACAATTAACCGAAGAAGGCGCAACACAATTATTTAAACCCCTTAAAAACAATGACCTTATTTTAGGGGCGGTCGGGGTGTTACAGTTTGATGTGACGGCTTTCCGTTTAAAAAGCGAGTATAACGTGGACTGTGTCTATGATGCGGTATCGGTTAGCGCAGCGCGCTGGGTTAGCTCAAGCAACGCTGTAAAGCTGGAAGAATTTAAACGAAAAGTGTTTGAAAATCTTGCGGAAGACGGCGGCGGCTATCTGGTTTACTTAGCCAATAGTCGAGTCAATTTACAATTAACCCAAGAACGGTGGCCAGATATAAAATTCAGCGCTACCCGGGAATTATAAAATCATTTTTAATCATGGGCGAACCAGCCTCTAAACCATAATAGGTGAACTATGACTGTTAATGCAGAGGACTTTAAAAAAGCACTACAAAACTGGGCAAGCGGCGTAACTATTGTTACTTGCGACTCAGCTACACACGGGCTATTAGGGATGACCGCAACATCTTTTAGTAGCGTTTCAATGGAGCCGCCCCAAATATTGGTTTGCATTAATGATTCAGCATTAACATCAGCTGGTATTGCTGAGAGTCAATATTTTGCGGTAAATATATTAGCCGAAGACCAGCAAAAAATTTCAACTCTATTTGCAGGCGGGGCAAGTGAACAAGATCGTTTTGCAAGCGTAGCCTGGCATAAAGGCATTAATAACTCCCCAGTACTGGAGGAAAGTATTACATCAATCGAATGCAAAATGACCAATCAAGTGCGGGCCGGAACACACTGGATTATAATCGGGGAAGTTAACAATGTGACTTGCCGGAATGGAGAGCCGCTGCTCTATTTTAGAAGTAACTACAAACAACTATCTAGCTGAAAAGCTGTTTTAAAATTTTTATCCTTGCCTAAAAAACCCTCTCGCCTATATAGGCGAGAGGGTTAAAGATCATTCAACCATTACGTTTTTCAATCTTTTGGTTTTTTCTAACGCTGCTGCAGCTTGTGCATCAGTTACGTTAGCACCTGGTGTTGCAAGATGTTTTACTTCGTCTTGTTTCAACATACCAACCAAAATGACGGTAACAACGATCAATGCACCGATCCATAACCAAAAATTATCTTTTTCTTTTGCTTCTGCCATTTCTGTATCCTCTAGGATTAATTATTATTAGAAAGCTTTTTTCCAATTTTCCGGAAAAATCTATAGCTTCAAACCATAGCCTGCTTGTCGATGAATCTAGTATTTCGATACGACGTGTAATTTATATCATGCTGACAGCTTAGTGTCAAAGTCATTTTATATAAAAAAACACGATAGCTGCCTAATTAATATCATTAACTAAAAATATAACTTTTATCCCTACTTTTAAAATGGAAATATTCTAGTTTACACATCTTTAGCGCTATCAATTTTCTCCATAAATTGTTAAAATCCAAACAAATAAGGTATCTAACTTAAAAATTGCATGGTTTTGATTTACCTAAATCATGTCTCCACTCTTCTGTTTTTATTTATCCAAACCCAATGAACAAAGATTATCCAGAAAAAACCTGTGCCATTGACCGACTGATTCGCCACCCAAAACTCATTGCAGCAGCAATTGCGGGCACCAAAACCCAGCAACGCCGTGACGGACTTTATGCTTACCCTGATGAAACTTTTAAACTGGACGGCATCCCTTTTATTATCACTGCTGTGGAACATCAACGTTTAGGTGATATGACTGATGCGGATGCCCAAAGCGAGGGATACCCCAGCCTCGAAATGTATAAACAGATTATTTTACAGATGCACGCCAACATGACGTGGAATGAAGACGGACTGGTTTGGTCACACATGTTTAAGCGTAACGACTAAACAAACACCAATCAGGGTCTCTCAAAGCGTTTTATTGATACTACCGAACCAAGCTCAGCAAAACCCCGGCAGCCACTGCTGAGCCGATCACACCAGCAACGTTAGGCCCCATTGCGTGCATCAATAAAAAATTATGCGGATTAGCCTCCAAACCTAATTTATTCGCCACTCTAGCTGCCATAGGCACTGCGGAGACACCTGCAGCACCGATTAAAGGATTAATCGGCGTACTACTGAATCTATTCATAATTTTAGCCATAATGACACCAGTGGCGGTACCTATGCAAAAAGCTATAGCACCTAAAGCCAGTATCCCTAAGGTTTCCAATTTTAAAAAAGCGTGCGCACTTAGCTTAGAACCAACTGCCAACCCTAGAAAAATAGTCACAATATTAATCAATTCATTGGCGGCTGTTTTACTTAAGCGATCAACAACGCCGCTTGCGTTCATTAAATTGCCCAGACAAAACATACCGATTAAAGGCGCAGCAGAAGGCAACAACAAGGCGGTTAGTACTAACAGAACCAAGGGAAAGATGATCTTCTCGGTTTTACTGACATTACGCATTTGCTGCATTTCAATGCTACGTTCTTCCAGTGTGGTGAGTGCCCGCATAATAGGGGGCTGAATCAACGGCACCAGAGCCATATACGAATAAGCTGCGACTGCAATAGCGCCAAGCAAGTCAGGTGCCAATCTGGACGCCACATAAATAGCTGTTGGCCCGTCAGCCCCCCCAATGATAGCAATAGCCGCCGCATCCTTTAGGGTAAACTGCAAACCGGGCACCATATTCAAAGCGAGCGCACCTAATAACGTCGCGAAAATTCCAAATTGCGCAGCAGCCCCTAATAGCAGGGTTTTAGGGTTAGCAAGCATAGGCCCAAAATCCGTCATGGCTCCGACGCCCATAAAAATCAGCAGCGGAAAAATACCGGCTTTAATCCCAAAATACAAATAAGACAAAATCCCGCCATCTTCTGCAATCCCAGCCACCGGAATATTACTCAAGATTGCGCCAAAACCTATGGGCAACAGCAATAAAGGTTCAAAATCTTTTTTAATCGCTAAAAATAACAATAAAAAACCAACCAGCATCATCAAAACTTGACCTGCCTGGATTGTATGAATACCTGTACTTTGCCAGAGTAGATTTAGATTTCCCATTGACTATGACTTTATTTAAAGAAACGTTAAAGATCCATTGATAAGCGCTACACCAACCATACACGATACAAACTGATATTGCATACTTTTGCCCTAAAGCTATAAAATAATCAGCGCCTCACCGACTGCCGCCGCGCCGCCTTCTCTGATATTAATTGCACTGACCGTACCTGAAAAACGTGAACGAACTTCGGTTTCCATTTTCATGGTTTCCATAACCACCACGACATCCCCTTCGACAACAACACTACCGACTCGGACATTCACTTTAAGGATAGTCCCTGCCATTGGTGCCTCAATTTTAGCGCCGTGACTCACCAAAGCAACCGCAGAAGCATTCGTTGCACCGGGCTGAATATTTAAAGCCGTTCCACCAGGCCCCACCACCACGCTAAAATGCCTGCCATCGACATTTACACTATAACTTTCAACAGGCAATACTTTTTGAGGACTATTAGCCGCTGCAAAAGCCAGCGGATCAGGCATGGGTTCAAACGCAGCCGGATTACCCCGATTAACCAAAAATTTCCAGCCGACTTGTGCAAACAACCCATCAATTAAAGCATCTTCTTCGACATTTTTAGCTAACTTCACACCCTCTGCTTTAGCTTTCGCCTGCACGTCAGCCATCAAAATACTCATTTCCGGTGTTAACAAGTCCGCAGGGCGGCAGGTTATCGGCTTAGCGCCATTTAAAACCCGCGCTTGCAGGCCGTTATTAACCGGCGCAGGAGTCGCCCCGTATTCACCTTTTAAAACACCTGCCGACTCTTTGGTGATGGTTTTATACCGCTCACCCGCCATTACATTAATTAATGCCTGCGTACCAACAATTTGCGAAGTAGGCGTTACCAGGGGAATAAATCCTAAATCTTCGCGCACCCGTGGAATTTCATGCAACACTTCATCAAAACGATCTTCGGCACCCTGCTCCCTCAACTGACTTTCCAAATTGGTTAACATACCGCCTGGGACTTGTGAAACCAATATGCGCGCATCGACCCCTTTTAAACTTCCCTCAAACTGGGCATATTTTTTACGAATTTCCCTAAAATACTCTGCAATTTCTTCCAGTAAGACCAAATCTAAACCCGTATCCTGTGGCTGACCGGCAAAACTTGCAACTATCGTTTCGGTTGGGCTGTGCCCATAAGTCATACTCAGCGACGAAATCGCGGTATCGACATTATCAAGCCCCGCTTCAACCGCCTTAATGATAGTCCCAACACTCAGGCCAGTGGTGGCGTGACATTGCATATGAATCGGGATTGCCACCGCTTTTTTTAATTTAGTCACCAACTCAAACGCAGTATATGGGGTTAACAGCCCCGCCATATCTTTAATGCAAATAGAATGTGCGCCCATATCTTCAATCACACGGCCTTGCTGTACCCATTTATCAATGGTGTGCACAGGGCTAGTAGTATAAGAAATGGTTCCCTGCGCATGCGCATCGGAGTTCAACACTGCTTTAATTGCACGCTCAATATTGCGCATATCGTTCATCGCATCGAAGATACGAAACACGTCCACACCATTAACCACACAGCGTTCAACAAATTTATCCACAACATCATCAGCATAATGCCGATAACCCAATAGATTTTGACCGCGCAATAACATTTGCTGTGGCGTATTAGGCATTGCCGCCTTTAATAAACGTAAGCGTTCCCAAGGATCTTCACCTAAATACCGGATACATGCATCAAAAGTTGCCCCTCCCCAAGATTCAAGGGACCAGTAGCCTACCCGATCCAATTTTTCACAAATTGGGAGCATATCTTCAATGCGCAGACGCGTTGCCAAAATTGATTGATGCGCGTCACGCAGCACAACGTCGGTAATACCTAAAGGTTTTTTATTGGCCTTTGCCATCAATTGCTCCTATTTTTTTAGTGTTTGGCAATGCTTGTATAGGATAATTTTATTTAAGCCTTAACAACACAAAGGCGCAGAGCGTACAAGAAATGTCACTCTGCGCCTTTATCCTTCCCCAAAATTACTTATGTTTAATTCTATATTGGTGCACCGCGGCACTAATAGCGGCAATACTGTTTTGGTCAACATCTTTCCGTACGATAGTTTCAACACCCACTGGCAGCTCAGGAAAAAAACGCGTGACCATCGCGGCCATAAGGTAAATAGCACCAATCAACATCGCTAAAAATGCGTAAACAATCCCCATCCCTACCAGCATAAGCTCAACGCCTGATGTTATTAATTCCGCCATACAAAACCATTTCCGATCTAACCAATGCAAGCATTATCTATGAAAGCTCTTAAATAAACAACAAATGATAACGTAGCTTACAACGAACAACGAACAAATAACCAACTCCCCAACTTATCAATATCCCTGATAATTCGATCCAGTGAAGGCTACCAAATGAAACAATGTCAACACGTCTTTTAACAATCTTTTAGCCAAAAAACTCCAGCTGGCTTAAATCTCAGATATAGATATTCATCACCACACAGATAATGTTTCGTAAACCTGAAACACTTACAAACTGAAAAAATATTTTGCTGTAAATCCTGAGCAGGATATATAGATTAAGCATGTTCCGTATAGGGATCTTTACTAACGGTATTACCCTAGGTTCTGTTGACGTTTTATCTCAACCATAAGAGCACCGAGGCAAATGACAGCATCCCCATGTACACATTGCTTTTTTCTCATAACGGGTGGCAATCCTGCGGTAATGTTTAAGCTTGCCGAACAGTCATTCGACCACATGCCGCTCTTTATAGTGCCAAAAATCACAGGCAATCCCTTCAATCCGGTTTGATTTTGGCGGAATGACAGCTAATCTTTTAACCAAGCCCGTAACCCGTTAGTGTCGTATCCTTTGTCGGCTAAAACGGCCAAGGCTTTTACGTTTTCCAATAAGGGGATTGCTTGTTTGCATTCAGCTTCTTGACCGGCAGGCCCAGGGCATCACAAAGTGCGTGGGCCTTACAACTGAAGCCACCTTTGGGACGCCCGTGCGCTTCATTTTCTGCGTTGCTGTTTGCGGCCCCTGCTGCGCAAGCATGCGCCCTTATCACTGGATCATCTATGGAAGCACCTTGTAAATCAGCGTCTTAAGGGAAATAGCCTAACAATTTCCCCCAGATACCATCGGCACACCAACGCGAAAACCGCTTAAAAACGCTGCTCCATTTGCCATGCGCTGATGGTAAGGGCCGCCATTGTGCACCTGAACGCAATAGGCACTAATAAATAACCTGCATATATCGGGTAGGCCGACGTGAATTCCAGGCTGTCCCTTATAAAAAAGGCAATAATCTTACCCACTCTGCATCGCCTATCCCTGTTCTGTTCATGCCATCCAAAACAGTAAATTTTATCTGATTGGCAAAACGTCAACAGAACCTAAAATCGAACAATTTAACTCATCTACTCGCTGTTTAACCTGAATTTCGGATAAGAAATACTAAGATTATAATGTAAGGCATTGTTTTAAATTAGAGCAAGCAGCGGACATGAATTATCTGACCGAATTTTATTGCCTAGTTGCGAATCAGTTTGTCGCTACCTGGCATAGCCATCATCCTGATGCGACTATTATCGTGCGTGATCTTGCCAATACACCTTTAGCTCACCTGGATGCGCAGCGGGTTCCGGCTTTCTTTGCCCAGCCTGAAGCGCGAACAACTGAACAACACGCTTTTGTAGATGTCCCAGATACATTGATCGCCGAGATAAAACAAGCCGATGTAATCATTATCGGCTTACCTATGTACAATTTTGGCATCCCATCAACACTAAAGGCTTATTTTGATCATATTGCCCGCGCCGGCATAACTTTCAAGTACACTGAGGGTGGTTCAGTCGGTTTATTGAGCGGTAAAAAAGTCATGCTGTTTGCCACTCGAGGGGGGAATGTATGCAGGAACAGCGTTAGATACTCAAACCAGCTATGTGCGGAACTTCCTCAATTTTCTGGGTATAACCGATATTGAGTTTGTCTATGCTGAAGGGCTTAACATGGGCGAGGCAACCAAAGAATTTGCGCTTAACGAGGCTAAATTAAGACTTGCCGAGCTGGCTGTTTGGTAAGCCATTACGATTTTTAAGGTTGTCGATTATTCTGCTATTCAGCCACCAACCCATTATTTAAATGGCACCTAGCTGACAAAATCTGGAAATAATTTTTGATCTTACTTTAGGAGATTTACCATGAAATACCTTAGCTTATTTTCTATTGCAATAGCCATTTCTAATCCAGCCATGGCTGCACCAGAAACTTATATCATTGATGGCTCCCATACCTTGCCACGCTTTTCCTACAGCCACTTTGGCTATTCGACGCAGTTAAGCCGTTTCGACAAGGCATCGGGCAAAATCGTCATTGATAAACAGGCCAAAACAGGGTCGATAGAGGTGACTATTGATACCACCTCGGTCAATACCGGGTCTGCGTTATTTAACGAGCACATCCAAGGTAAAGACTACCTTGATACCGCCCAGTATCCAACGGCGACTTTTAAATCCAATCAGTTAACATTTGCAGGTGACAAATTGGCATCCGTCGATGGCGCGCTAACGCTCAAAGGGATCACTAAGCCGGTCACCCTAACGGTAAGCTCTTTTCAGTGTATGCCCCACCCGGTCCTGAAAAAAGACGCCTGTGGTGCCAACGCAACGACCCTGGTTAAACGTACCGCCTTCAATATGGGCAAGTACGCCCCGAATGTCGGTGACGAAGTCACGATCACGCTTCCAGTTGAAGCGGCTAAAGAATAAACGTCGTATTAAACCGGTTCTCCCTGAAATTTATCAAGGCATTTAAGGCAAAAGGGGTATTTATGGAAACAGAGGTACTTAGCAAATTAAGTCCGGTTTTATTTATTCCCCATGGTGCCGGTCCATTACCCTTACTCGGCGATAAAAATCATCAGGAAATGATCGATTTTCTGAAAAAAATAACCCCCGGTTTGGGTAAACCGTCCGCCATATTATTGATCGGTGCGCACTGGGAGGAAGGCAAGCCCACCATAACCGGTGGCGCATTTCCTTCATTGCTCTACGATTATTATGGATTTCCCAAAGAATCTTATCAAATTCAGTACCCCGCACCGGGATCGCCCGATTTGGCTAATCAGCTTTTTAAGCTATTGGGTAGGGCAGGTATTGACGCAAATCTTGATGGCCAACGCGGTTTTGACCACGGCCTATTTGTACCTTTGAAATTAATGTATCCAGACGCCAATATCCCTTGTGTGCAATTATCGCTCGTCAATAGCTTAGACCCAAAAGCGCACATCCAGATTGGCAAAGCATTAACCAAACTTAGGCAGTATAACGTGCTTGTTATTGGTTCCGGTTTTTCATTTCACAACATCCCAGAATTTTTTACACCATCGACTAAAGAAACCCGGTCGAAAAACGAAAGCTTTGAGCAATGGCTTATTGATACCTGTTCCAGCCATCAGCTTACCGAAACAGAACGGGAACAACAACTAATCTATTGGACAAACGCCCCAGCGGCAAGATATTGCCACCCAAGGGAAGAACACTTGTTGCCTCTGCATGTTTGCTATGGCATCGCTGGAGCAGCAGCAAAAAACGTATTTAAAATGGACATAATGGGAAAAATGGCGAGTGCTTTTGTCTGGTGAATTGTTTAACTTAAACTAACGATTAGCCCCAGTGGGAAAGACAATCGCGTAGATAGACTCCCGAATAGACTATGCACCGTCCACTTGCAAATACCTTAATCCCATCGTGGTTTGTTCTTTGCTGTCAATCCACGCTACTTTAGCTACAGCTTTAATATTGAGTTCCAATGATAAAATTTTAACCACAAGTCCAGTATATATCTCATAACCTGGGGGTTCGGTCAGATGAATCATGATGCCATCGGTCGAGACATTAACGCTTTCAAAAGTAATTTTTCGATTATCATCATGATGGATTAACGCACCGGTCGCTTTTTTATTTTTACGGTAATAACGGCGCTTATGCCATAATTTTTCGGCATTATAAATGACATCCCGAAACTCCAAGCCCAGCATGATTGCGCCATCATCATTCTTATTAACCCAGGCAATAGCAACCTCACCGGTCAACATTAAATCTTTAACAAAAATTTCAGCTGTCGCATTTTCTTTGAGCAGTTTTTCGAAGTCTTCCGCATCACTTAAAAAGGTTCCTGGCAATATTTCTACTTGAATTCCTTTCACAGAAATATCATAGCCAATAAAATTTAACAGCTCACCCGCCAGATACAGCTGCCCGGAGGACGTGTAAACCTTTCTGTATTCTCTTCTACTTTGATTCATAGCCATATTCCCTAAGGTCTTTAATCACAGGAGTCCCCGCGCCAAATCTTGTTTAATATCTGCAATATTTTCTAAACCCACCGAGATCCTGATTAAGCCATCGGTAATACCTGATGCAGCACGTACTTCAGGCGTCAAGCGACCATGGGTCGTCGTTGCAGGGTGAGTAATCGTCGACTTAACATCACCCAGATTAGCTGTAATCGACAAGAGTCGGGTCGCATCAATCAGTTTCCAGGCTTGCTCTTTACCCCCCTTCACGTCAAAGCTAATGACCCCGCCGAAATGTGTCTGTTGTCGTTTAGCCAACTCATGCTGCGCGTGAGAGGGCAAACCGGGGTAATGCACTTTAGTAACCAGTTCTTGCTGCTCCAGCCAGATCGCTAAAGCTAACGCATTTTCACAATGCGCTTGTATACGGATAGCTAAAGTTTCCAAGCCTGATAAGAAAATCCAGGCATTAAACGCACTCATGGTGGCACCGCCGGAGCGTAAATACGGATAAAACTGTTTTTCAATCAACTCATTGTTGGCCACAACCGCACCACCGACGCAACGCCCCTGCCCGTCGATATATTTAGTTGCCGAATGCACCACCACATCCGCGCCCAATAATAGCGGTTTCTGCAAGACTGGCGTACAAAAGCAATTATCGACCACTAATAAACAGTTATGCCGATGCGCTATCTGGGCAATTTTCTCAATATCGGCTATTTCGATCAGCGGATTTGAGGGGGTTTCCAAAAACAACAAACGCGTATTCGGCTTGATAGCCGCTTCCCATTCCGCAAGATCAATTAAATTAACAAAATCGGTGCTCACCCCAAATTTGCCGAAATAGTTTTGAAACACCAAGGTCGTATTACCGAATACGCCACGCGAACAGACGACATGGTCACCCGCTTTCAATAAGCTCATGCCCACCGCCATAATGGCGGCCATACCCGAGGCAAAAGCCAAACAACGCTCACCACCTTCCATTAAAGCCAAGCGTTCCTGAAATACGCGCACGGTCGGATTAGTAAAACGTGAATAAATATTACCAGCTTGTTGACCGGTAAACCTTAACGCAGCATCTTCGGCGCTTTTAAAGACATAACTGGAGGTCATAAAAATGGGCATGCTATGCTCATCTTCCTGCGACCGCTGCTGTCCGGCCCTAATCGCCTGTGTCTCTAAGGCAAAATCCTGCCAATCATTCTCATTTTCGTTCATGTGCTTATTTTAGTAATCACTGTGTAAAAGCCGCAGAGTAAGCAACTGAGCTGCATTTCTACTCTGAATTTTGCATTTCAAGTATCAGGTCTTCAGAATGGCGCTCAGCCCGTGCCTTATCATTGCGCAATAGCTCGATACGCTCTAAATAAGCCTCATCAATGTCGCCGGTTATGTATTTATGATCAAAACAAGAAGTATCAAAATGCTTAATGGTCATATTGCCCTTTCGCACGGCTTCAATCAAGTCCCCTAAATCCTGGTAAATAATACGGTCCGCTCCCAATGCCACACACACCTCCTCTTCATTGCGGTTATGCGCAATCAATTCATGCGCGGCAGGCATATCGATCCCATAGACATTCGGATAACGCACCGGCGGTGCAGCGGAGGCAAAATAAACCTTTTTGGCACCCGCATCCCTGGCCATTTGAATAATTTGCTCAGACGTCGTTCCGCGCACAATAGAGTCGTCAACCAATAACACATTCTTTTTTCTAAATTCGAGATCAATGGCATTCAGCTTTTGACGCACGGATTTTTTACGCATTTGCTGTCCCGGCATAATAAAAGTCCGGCCAATATAGCGATTTTTAATAAAGCCTTCACTGAATTTTACCCCCAAAACTTCTGCCAATTGCTGCGCAGAAGTCCGGCTGGTATCTGGAATAGGAATCACCACATCAATATCGTGGTCAGGCCATTCACGTTGAATTTTATTAGCCAGCTTTTCACCCATCCGCAAACGGGCTTTATACACCGAAATATTATCAATCATTGAATCCGGACGCGCAAAATAAACATACTCAAAAATGCACGGGCAATGATCGACTTCATCGCTACACTGCAAAGTATGTAATGTACCATTACTTTCAATGAAAATCGCTTCGCCAGGCGCGACATCACGAATAAGATTAAACCCCAGCACATCTAAAGCGACGCTTTCAGAAGCAATCATAAATTCAGACCCCAGCTCTGAAAGGCGCTCGCCATACACCAGCGGCCTTATACCATGCGGATCCCGAAAAGCTAAAATGCCCACCCCCGCAATCATAACGGCGACGGCATAGGCGCCACGGCAACGTCTATGCACCCCTGTGACCGCCTGAAAAATATCTTCGGGGGTTAATTTTAATTTACCAATACTTTGCAATTCATGCGCAAAGATATTCAACAACACTTCCGAATCGGAATCAGTATTAATATGCCGTTGATCTTCGACAAATAATTGCTGCTTTAACTCATCGGTATTGGTTAAGTTACCGTTATGCGCAAGGGTCAAGCCGAAAGGCGAGTTCACATAAAACGGCTGCGCTTCAGCCGAGCTGGTGCAGCCTGCGGTAGGGTAACGCACATGGGCAATGCCCATATTGCCCCTTAATTTCAGCATTTGGCTATTGGTAAAGACATCCCGCGTTAAGCCATTCCCTTTACGCAAATGTAAACGCCCGTCTTCACAGGTCACAATACCCGCCGCATCTTGGCCGCGATGTTGCAAAACTGTCAGGGCGTCATACAGCTCCTGATTAACATTTTGATGTGAAACAATGCCTGCAATACCGCACATAAGCTCTATACTCAGATGAGAAAATTATTCGTAATTTATATATCGTGCAAAATCGGATGGAATACTGTCACGTACTTGTAATACTAACTTCTGAAACGGAAAAATAAGCTGCGCCTCGTGCCACCAAGCTTCGGCGGACAAAGGTGTCAAACCAGCCAGCATCACAATTACAAATACCATCACACAGCCCCGAAACGCGCCCATCAATACCCCAAGCAAACGACCCAGAAAATCCGTCTGGGTCAACGCTTCACCCATTAAGTACCCTATTAGGCTTCCCAATAACAAAGTAAGTGACAATAAACTGATAAATGCCACAGCCATTTTAAGCACTGGCTGTTTAATAAAGCCGTTTAAAAAAACTGAACATTCAGTGCAAAAAAACCAGGCTACCCCTATGCCTAAAATCCACATTAACGCCGCATAGGCTTCAACTCTAAAACCCCGTAATAACCCCATAAAGGCTGAAATACCTAACAAGCCAACCAGTGCATAATCAACCCAAATCATAACCGGCAGAACCTTAAAACGGATAACATAAAGGCCTCACCTGCCATCCCGCGATCAAAGCAACCAGCCGTTCTGACCGCGCGAAGTGACTAAACCGGAATATTATTATTGTAACTCCAGGATGCTATTGGAATTATTTTGGGCATCCATTTTTTGGCGCATTTTTTCGGCTAATGGCTTACTCAATTCAGGCCCTACCCGCAACCGGTATAATTTACCTTTATCCGCTGATTTAATCGTATCCACTACGGCAGGGTAGCCTTGCTTACGTAATTTATCCCGCAGGGAAAGTGCATTGGCCTCTTGTCCAAAACTCCCGACCCGAATATACCAACGCACATTTACCGGGGTATTTGCGGCCGCTTTTTCAGCCGCCAATTTATCAGCCGCAACTTTAACTATCGCTGCCTTATCATCCAAAGCTTGTTGCTTAGCCGCATTTTTGGCTTCAAGCGCCAATTTTTCCGCAGCTTTCTTCTCTGCTAAGGCTTTTTCCTGGATTTTTCTCGCTGCTAATTTTTGATATTCAACCTGTTCTTTCGCGATTTTATCAGCGAGTCTTTTATCTTCCTGAAGTTGAGCCTTCATTTTTTTATCTGCTTCAACTTTATCATGGCGTTTTTTATCAGCGGCAAGCTTATCCTTGGCTTTTTTGTCCGCCTCATTCCTGGCTATTCTATCTGCCTCAAGTTTAATTTTTTTACTGGCCTCAATCCCATTCTTGGTTTTTATATTTTCTTCAACTTTATTAATGGTTTTGTTTTCATCCAGATTGTTTCCCGTATCCTCTTTGGGTGCCAAAGCAGCTTCTGATGTTTTAGCCAGAATTTTTTCCCGGGCTTTTTTGTCCTTCAACGCAACCAATTCTTCTACCGTCATTCTTTTCGCCGCAATGATATCGGCCTCGGTTTCTTTAGCCAATTCATTTGGCGTCAACGTTCCATCCACAGGCGCCGGCTCTTCCAGTTGGGCATTACTTTCAAATTCAGTACCCTCTTGGGATTCGCCCTCAACCGTTGACTCTAAAGGATAAACCTGCGGCGTTTCAGTAACAGCGGGAGCTATTTCAGGCTCAGCAACCTTTGGGGGTTCGGGAATGGACAATTCATTCACCGCTTTTCCACTTTCGCGCACGGGATCATCAAACAACATGGGTAAAAAAATCGCTGCTATAGCGGTAATTACAGCAACTCCAACCAATCGTTGTTTTAACTCATTCGTCATTGACACAGCGCCTCCTCAGTTTGTGCGTCTTGGATTAACTTATTACTTTCCGGCCCATTTTGTAATCGCTGCGCGGCAAGCTCCGCGTTTATAGCCAACGCATCATTACCAAATTCAGTAAGATAAGCTGACACCAAAAAAAAAGAACCAAACACAACAATCAAATCATCCGCTTTTGAACAGCGTAAAGCTTGTTTTAAAGCGGACTTAAAATCCATAAAATCGCCCATAAACCGGGTAATCCCAAATTCTTTAAAGACTGCTTCTAACATAGGTGTTGTTGCGGCACGCGGATTATCCAAGGGGGCAATAAACCAATCCTGCACGAGAGGCTGCATAATATTAACCACCGCGCGGATGTCTTTATCCTTCATCATCGCAAAAACAGCATGTAAGCGTTTATGGGGAAACACTTCGGTAAGATACTCAAACAACGTTCCAACCGCCTGTGGATTATGACCGACATCCAATAATACCGGCACTTCTGCGTCAATAAATTGAAACCTGCCTTTCAAATTCACGCCCATCAGCCCCAAACAAATAGCCCGCTCATTAACCGGTAAACGGCTTTGCATCTGCTCTATTGCCGCCAACACCGCCGCAGCATTCAAAAATTGATGCGCACCCTTTAATGCCGGAAAGGGTAAAGTTAAATAACTTTCCTGTTTCCCCTGCCAAGCCCAATAATCGGTAGCGCATTGGTAATGAAAATGCTGATCAATACAGTACAAGTCTGCGCCACACTCTTTTGCTGCCTGCAGCAAAGTATCGGGCGGAGAAGGATCGCCAATAATTGCCGGAACCCCAGCCCTAAATATGCCTGCTTTCTCAAGCGCAATAGCTTCACGGGTTTCACCTAACCAATCGGAATGATCTATGCCAATACTACTGATAATGGCAACATCGGCATCCACGATATTAACGGCATCCAAACGTCCCCCTAAACCTACTTCCAGTAATTGCACATCCAGATTTGCTTGTGAAAAAATATACAGCGCAGCTAGGGTGCTAAACTCAAAATAACTCAGGGAAACACCTTCGCGACAGGCTTCAATCCTTTCAAATGCAGCGCAAATAACGTCGTCAGGAACCGGCTGGCCATTGATAGAAATACGTTCGTTATACTTAAGGATATGCGGAGAGGTATACGCACCAACACGATAGCCTTGGGCTTGATAGATCGTATCCAGCAGTGCGATACAGGAACCTTTACCATTGGTGCCCGCCACTGTTAAGGTCGGCAACTGGCACCCTGTAGGCATTAAGCGTGTAAAAACCGCATTCACACGCTCAAGGCCCAAATCAATAACTTGTGAATGAAACCCTTCTTGCCACTTTAACCAACCGCTTAAGGTATCAAAGTGCATGATGATCCCTAAAAAAACCCTGTATATTAAAAATAAACCCTGTAAGGGAAAGGCAAAAATGTAGCATGGGTATTAACGCCCAACTGCATCAAACGTGATTTGCTTAAGTTCATGCTCAACGGATACAGTTTGAGTACTGTTTTTAGCCATAAGCATTGCTAAAATAGCCGCAAGCCTATCCCGTATTTCACGCCGATCAATGATCATGTCAATCGCACCATGTTCCTGCAAAAACTCACTGCGTTGGAAGCCTTGGGGTAATTTTTCACGCACCGTTTGCTCGATCACCCGCGGCCCTGCAAACCCAATCAATGCGCCCGGCTCTGCAATATTTAAATCGCCCAACATGGCCAAACTGGCGGAAACCCCACCCATAGTAGGGTCGGTCATAAAAGAGATATAGGGAATCCCGGCCGCCGATAATCGAGTTAATGCAGCACTGGTTTTAGCCATCTGAAACAATGAAAACAAGGACTCCTGCATACGTGCCCCGCCACTAGCCGTAAACACAATAAAAGGGACACCAAGCTCCAGACTGCGGTTTACACCACGCACAAAACGCTCACCAACCACAGATCCCATTGACCCGCCCATAAAGCTAAAATCAAATGCCGCCGCTACGATGCCTTGACCACGCAATTGGCCTTCCATAACCACTAAAGCATCCGTTTCTTTACTCTGCTTTTGCGCTTGGCTAAGCCGGTCTTTATAACGTTTAGTGTCCTTAAACTTTAAAGGGTCGGTTGGTTTTAAATTTTTACCAATTTCAAGTCGACCTTCTTCATCTAAAAACATCTCCAATCTCACCCTCGCAGAAATACGCATGTGGTGGTCACATTTTGGACAAACATTTAAATTTCTTTCCAATTCAATGTTATACAAAATCGCATTACAGCCTGGACATTTATTCCATAAACCCTCAGGCACTGCGCCTTTTTTATTGGAGCCCTCAGTCCTGATTTTTGAAGGGACTAATTTTTCAAACCAACTCATTTTTTATGCTCCAAGGCACATTCTCATCTCTAAATTAATTATCCATTGCCTGCCGCATCGCGGCTAATAATGTGGACACTTCCTTTTTAGCACGTTCCGGGTCAGCTAAATTTGCTTCAATTTTACTGATCAAAGCACTACCAACCACTACGCCATCGCCTACTGCGGCAATCATCTTAGCCGTTTCCGCATCTTTTACACCAAAACCAATCGCAACAGGCACAGAAGTAATCTTCTGAATTTGTTGCAATTTAGCACTCACATCCTGAACATTTAAATGCCCGGCACCAGTTACCCCTTTAAGGGAAACATAATAAATATAGCCTCCGCCAATTGTGGACATCATTTTAATACGTTCATCAGTACTATTCGGCGCTAACAAAAAAATCGGATCAATATCCCGCGCCTTTAATAAAGTAGCGCACTCTTCAGCTTCTTCAGGCGGCAAATCGACTGTTAAAACCCCGTCAATATCAGCGCGTTGTGCAGCATTTGTAAACCCTTCATAAGTCATCGCCTCAATCGGATTTAAATAGCCCATAATAACCACAGGCGTTTCTTGATCAGTTTTACGAAACTCTGTAACCAGTTGCAAAGTCCGTCTTAGACTCATTTTGTGTTCTAACGCACGCTCACTGGCCCTTTGGATAACCGGACCATCCGCCATTGGATCGGAAAACGGCACACCCAGTTCAATAATGTCGACACCTGCTTTCACCATCGCATGCATCATAGGCACGGTAAAGTCAGGGTGCGGATCGCCCGCAGTGATAAACGGAATTAACGCTTTTCGCCCGGTTTTAGTAAGCTCTTCAAATTTAGCCTTCAATCGACTCACAGCTCTATCCCCTCACGTTTAGCCATTGTCTGCATATCTTTATCGCCACGACCGGACAAATTGATGATGATAATTTCATCTTTTCGCATCCGCGGCGCCAGTTTCATGGCATAGGCCATCGCATGACTCGACTCCAAAGCAGGGATAATGCCTTCCATGCGTGTTAAAGCATGAAAACCACCCAATGCCTCATCATCAGTAATACTGACGTACTCAGCCCGACCCGTGTCTTTTAACCAAGCATGTTCAGGCCCGACACCGGGATAATCCAAGCCGGCTGAAATAGAATGGGTTTCGATAATTTCACCATCATCATCCGCCATCAAGTAAGTGCGATTTCCATGCAAAACACCCGGGCGACCGGCACTTAAAGGGGCTGAATGCCGGCCCGTAGCAATACCATCACCCGCAGCCTCCACACCAATCAACTTAACCGCGGAATCATCAATAAACGGATAAAACAAGCCAATCGCATTCGAACCACCACCGACACATGCCACCAACGCATCCGGCAAGCGTCCGGTCATCTCTAAACATTGCTGTTTTGATTCCCGCCCAATAATGGCCTGAAAATCCCGCACCATCGCAGGATAAGGATGCGGCCCTGCTACCGTACCAATGATATAGAACGTGTTATCGACATTGGTCACCCAGTCCCGCAGCGCTTCGTTTAAGGCATCTTTCAGGGTTTTGGAGCCAGACTCGACCGGCACCACCGTTGCGCCTAACAACTTCATGCGGTAAACATTTAACGATTGCCGTGCCACATCAACCGAACCCATATATACGACGCACTCCAAGCCCATTCTGGCCGCTACAGTCGCTGTTGCAACCCCATGCTGTCCTGCGCCGGTTTCAGCAATAATACGGGTTTTACCCATACGCTTCGCCAGCAAAGCCTGTCCAATGGTATTATTAATTTTGTGCGAACCGGTATGGTTTAAATCTTCTCGCTTCAGATAAATCTGCGCACCACCCAGTTCACGACTCCAGCGCTCGGCATGGTATAGCGGTGAAGGACGGCCAACGTAGTGCTGTAAATCTGCGTCCATTTCTGCCAAAAATTCAGGATTATCCAAATACCGTTGATAAGCAGCATTTAATTCTTGAATCGGTGGAATAAGCGTTTCAGCTACAAAAGTCCCGCCATAAGGTCCAAAGTGACCCCGTGCATCCGGCATCGTATAGTGTTCTGTCATAGTATTAACTTCTATCACCTTCGTTAACTTCTTTTAAAAATGCAGCCATTTTCGCACCATCCTTAATGCCCTTAGCTACTTCTACACCACTGCTCACATCTAACGCATACGGTTGACATTGCTCAATAGCGGTTCTTGCATTTTCCGGCAACAAACCACCCGCCAAAATAACTGGCAGCGCACACTGTTTGGGAATCAATGTCCAATCAAACGCCAAGCCAGTCCCCCCTTTGGTATCTGGATGATACGCATCCAGCAACAGCCCCGCCGCATCGCGGTAATCATGTGCCAAAGCCGTTATATCGGTCTGCTTCTGAACCCGGATAGCTTTGATATAAGGCTTACCAAATAAACCGCAGGCTTCAGGCGGCTCTTCGCCATGAAATTGCAGACAATCCACTGAAACCTGTTCAAGCACTTCAGTAACCCACGACTTCTCTGCATTTACAAACAAACCAACCACTGTGGTAAATGCCGGCAAGGCTTTTACAATCTGTGCTGCTTGCGTAATAGTCACATTTCGGGGGCTTTGCGGATAAAACACCAAGCCTATGGCATCAACCCCTAACCGCGCCGCTAAAATAGCGTCTTCAACACGGGTAAAACCGCAGATTTTAACGCGTGTCCGCATAGACCAACTCTCAAAACCATCCCAACTAAAAGCCAGCTAGAATACCATAAAATCAAGCCGAAAAGCGGTCACAAAATACGGAATAACACTTTAATGGCCATGCCCAGCATGATCATGGCCGTGACCGTGATTATGTTCATGCACCTGCTCATGATCGCCCTCAGCCCCAGGTTCCGGCAGGCTTAATACCGAAGCATTGGCATTGAGATTCACCGATACCCCATGGCGGTAAACCATTAAACCGCCTAAATCAGCGCCCAGCACAATCAATAAATTCAGCACCGCCGCAAAAAATAAGAACAGAACCTGAATGCCACTATTTTTATGGACATTAAAAAAATAACGCCAAATAGATAAAAAAATCGCCAAACTTAAAATAGCAACACCAAAAGCTTCATGTTTCTCCATAATCAGGTGCGCCGCTTCATCATGTGCAACCGTCTCTGCGGCCTGAAAACCCAAATACACAGCACCGGCGGCACACAAAGTACCTAAATACAATAAGCCACTGGCGATTAAGTGCCAGTGTGTTTTCTTAAGCACGCAGGCACTTAGCTCTACCAATAAAAACATCGTCAACAAAGCAATGGGGAAATGCACAGCCAACGGATGGATATTTACCATCGCGGCAATGCCCGGTAATACCAAGTTAAAAATTTCAGGGCCGGACTGGCCTGGCAAATTGCTTAAAAAGCCCAGGAGATCATTCAATTGCGCATAAATTCCGCCACCTGCATCACCCCCGCCATGCACGTGAAATGCTAAGCCATTATTAATACTAAACATGTTATATCCCCCAAAAAAATTATCCCCAACACCATGGTATGCTCATGTCTTATTTATTGTTATTGAACAGCTTATCCATCGTGCAACTACTTTAAATCAAAGCTCTCGCCCCCCATCAAAACGTTTAGCATCCACCGGGAGCCGTTCAAATATCGGATGCTTATCCAGCCCGTAACGCGCTGGGTAGTAAACCCCGCCTAAATATAACCCACATGGCGATGCCGTAACCCCGCCCGCTTTACGGTCTTTAACCTGCAACAAATACTGAGTCCATTCAACGGATTGCAAACCTTTGCCAATTTCCATAAGCACCCCGGCAATATTCCTGACCATATGGTGCAAAAAAGCATTCGCCGAAAGATCAATAATCACACGATCCATCTCCCGCGACACCTCAATAAAATACAGCAAGCGTTGCGGGCTTTTGGATTGACAGCCCTGCGCCCTAAATGAAGAAAAATCATGATTACCCACCAAAAACTGCGCAGCCTGCTGCATACGCCCTACATCCAGTGGCGCAACACACCAGGTCGCCTGACGCGGCTGTAAGGCAGATTTAACCGGACGATTGAGAATAACATAGCGATAAAACCGGGCAATCGCACTGTAACGGGCATGAAAATCACCCACACCGGTTTTTACCCAAGCAATACGCACATCTTCCGGTAAATTGGCATTGCCGCCCAGCAACCAGGAATGTAACGACCGCTCCGCATGAGTATCAAAATGCACCACTTGCTCTAAAGCATGCACACCGGTATCGGTTCTGCCAGCGCAAATTACCGTAACTGGATGATTAGCCACTTTTGATAACGCTTGTTGCAAAACCTCCTGCACACTCCGTAGCTTAACCTGCCATTGCCAGCCAAAAAAATGACTGCCATCGTACTCGATACCCAGCACCAGTCGTTGCAACTGTAACGATCCCTCACTCATGGATATATACCGCCATTCCCGCATCGACTTGTTCAAATAACGCCAATAAGTCCGCATTACGCATCCGAATACAACCATGCGAAGCCGGAACACCCATGGCACAATTATCAGGACAGCCATGAATATAAATATACCGCCAACCGGTGTCCACGCAGCCATAGCGATTTTTACCGGGCTCCACACCATTCAGCCATAAAATGCGCGTTAAAATCCAATCGCGCCGCGGAAATTGCAACGCTAACTCCGGCGTAAAGATTTCACCGGTTGGTCTCCTCCCTACAAAGACACTGTTTTCCGGCTGGCCTCCCCCAATTTTGGCACGAATTTTATGCCAACCGGTCGGTGTGCATTCACTGCCCTTCAACTCACCCGCACCGTTTTTAGCGGTTGAAATCAAATATTGCCGTACCAGCCCACCGTCAACATATTGCGCTAACTGTTGGGTACTAATACAAATATCCAGATAACTGGCGGGATTCATGGGTTATCGCTCAAACAAAGCAATCGACTCAACATGCCCCGTTTGTGGAAACATATCCATAACCCCGGCCTTAATCAAACGATATCCCAACTCATTAACCAGAATCCCCGCATCTCGCGCCAACGTAGAGGGGTTACACGACACATAGATTACCTGCTGCGGCTGCCATTTTTTAAAATGCTGCAACACCTCTGCCGCACCGGCACGCGAGGGATCCAGTAAAATTTTAGAATAATGCCGGTTAGCCCAAGGCAACTCCGCAATATCACGCGACAAATCTGCCACATGAAACTCCACATTCTGGATATTATTCAGACGCGCGTTTTCCCTGGCATGATTAACCAGCGGCTGATCGCCTTCAATACCAACCACAAAGCCTGCCTGTGTCGCCAGCGGCAAGGTAAAATTGCCTAAACCGCAAAATAAATCCAGCACCATATCCTCTTTGGTTAAACAAAAAGTATCCAACACCCGACTAATCATTTGCTGATTAATCGCGTAATTGACTTGCGTAAACATCGCAGGCTTAAAGTGCATAACCAAGCCTTGCTCCGGTAAAGCATAAGTAGGCGTTACCACCGGCTCGCCAGCCAACGGCTCAATCGTATCCGGACCTTTGGATTGCAGACAAATAGACAGGTCATGCATATGCCCGAATGCCCGCATCACCACCTTATCTTCCAGCGTTGGCGGCTCCAGAACCCGGAACGCCAACACGCACTCAGCATCGCCAATTGCCACTTCAATCTGCGGAATTTTTTCCCGAATCGTGAGCTGACCGATCATTTCCGACAACGCCATCAAACGCTCACCCACCACTGGGTGCATTACCTTACAACTTTCAATCTCTGCTAAAAATGGCTGCCGACGCTCCCGAAAACCAACCAATACCCGGCCTTTCTTCGCAACATATTTAACCCCCATGCGTGCTTTACGCCGATAGCCCCAGTGCGGGCCAATGAGTGGTTCCCACAGACCAGGAATAGTCACCTTGCCGATACGCTTAAATTGCTCAATCAACAAGTTTTGCTTAATCTCAATCTGCTGCGTCGACGCCACATGCTGAAAACTACAGCCCCCACACACCCCATAATGCACACATTCAGGATCAACCCGCTCAGGCGCGCGGGTAATCAGCGTGGACACCTTACCTTCCGCATAATCTTTACGGCTATCGGTATAAATAAACTCGACCTCTTCACCCGGCAAAGCTTCATCAATAAAGATGACTTTGCCCTCTACATGCGCCACACCCCGCCCATCATGCGCTAAAGATTCAATGGTAACGCGTACGGGTGTTTCCGGTAACGGCTTTTTGCGGGATCGGTTACGCTGTCTCGAACTCATTATTTTTGCTTCCAGCTACCAGAGGCTTGATACCACCAACCGGACTGGGCATTACTCACCCACTTCGCCGCGAAGGTCTGCTTAATCTGCTCCAGCCATTCAGGATGACCGTTGGCATTGGCAATTGCCTGATACAATTTCATACGATCCGCGTTTTCGGCAGCGACCAGCTTATTGGCATTATTGCGTTCACTAAGCGGCGCATCCCGCACAGCCAACAACCCATCCGCCTGGATTCCTATAAAGCCCTGACTATACATCGCATCCAACGCCGCAAACCGGTTTTGCATGCTCGCGCGCACCTGCCTGATTTCAGCACTGTCTATCGCTAAATCCGCCTCCGCATGGGCAGGTGAAATAAACACATTCAGGGCTGCATCCAAAGCTTCAAAAACCGCCAATTGCCAACCCGACCAGCTCACTTGTGGCTTTGCTTTAGGCTGTTCCTGCTGAATACCTTTAATAATTTCATCGGCGGCTTTTTCCGCCGCAGCCGCAGGGAAATAAATATTTATGGTCACGCAGGCCGTTAATAAGAATGCACTGACAATCGCTACTGTTTTCATTGTTCACCCAGTTATTGAATAAAGCCCTTAAATATATCCGCTGATCTATCTGCCTGACATGGCATAAAACCAGTATAGCCCCGACAGATAGATCAACCGCTTTTTTAAAAGCGCATTGTAACATCATCACCAACATAGCCCTTAGCAAAGCATAGGACAATAAAGTGGTATAAAAAAATCCATCAAGGCTTAAAACATAAGTAAGTGCGTGCAACTTCTTTTGAAAGTAGCCATTCCGGCAGGGATTCACTCCGCACTCTAACGGGTGCCGGAATCCAGGCTACAGGGATGTCTCGGAGCTTGTCATCCTTGGCACTGGATACCCGCTTCCCGGCGGGTATGACGCACTTTTTTACTTCAGTTGCTAATAAAACCCTCTAATTCAGGTTTTAAATGTGTTAGGCATTTTTACTTAACAATCGATTTAGGGTAATTACATATAATTTTCCTGCCTTAGATTTTTAATTTATTTTTTCCAAAAATAAATTAAAGCATTATCAAACAAGGTCGATAACTTTTGTAACGGAGGGAATAAACTTTGTAGCTACTTCGATTTATTGGGTTTGGCTACGGGTTTATTTGTCTCTGTGGAATTAGCGACTACACGTTGAAATACCCTTAAAGACTCAAAACGTTTGACATTAACCACACTCCAAGTGGCATTGAGGCCATGCTGGGGTTTATTTTAGAGAAACAAGGAGACACCATGAAAAAAGTATCAATGAAAAAATTATCAATCGCAGTATTGGCAGCTACCGGTATATTAGTTGCGGAAATGGGCGCAGCTGAAGCTGCTGTATCACCCGCTAAAATAGCCATGACTGTTACCGCACCTACAGGTACTGCCGGAATGAATGCGGCAGTAACCGCTGAATTCAAGGGTTTACCCTGGTTGCCTTGTACTAGCGCCGCCGTTTCCTTCAATGGCACTGCTACAACGAAATTTGACGATCAGTTGCAATTTGATCTTGCGGTAACCAATACGGCTTTAGCCACCAGCACTACCGGCTCTTATGATACCTATGTCTTCTTCGTTAATTATTCTGCGACTGGCACCAGAGGAACATCAGGCACAGCTAGTGCGACAGGAGATATTTTTTATGCCGTAACTACATCTCCAGCCGCTGGCTTTGCGGGAATTTCATTAAAACCTTTCATGGATGGTAGTACTACCAGTGGTGACGGCTTGACAGATAGCGCCATTACACCTGCAAGCTATCGGTTTCTGGCATCCGGCGGCTCAACCACTTTTAAAAACACCCTATTTGGTGGGCCAATATCATTAGATGCTGCCGGCCTTCCCCAAGGCCTATGGGGTGTTTTAGCGGTGTTGGTGGATCCAACTGTCATTATTCCAACTGATGCCACTAAAACCCCATTATTACAAAACCCTGTAAACTGGGTCGCTGCATCTTTCCAACCCTTTGTTTTAGGAACCCCATTCCAAACTGCTAAAGGTACTACCGGCACAGGCTTGTGCTCATAATTTGAGCTAATTGACGGTTATTTAGCCTGTTGCAGATCACCTCCACTGAGATTACCCATTCATAATGGGTAGTTTACTAAACACCGGAAAAGATAACAGGTTAAAGCAACTATATAAACGTCTAGTTCTCGAAATAGAAAATAAAAGACCGCCTTTTGGATACGTCCATCAGGTGGTTTTTTTGTTTGCCACCCTCAACAATTATTTGCCCGCCCTAAAAACCATACCGAGCTTTAAGCCCTGAAATTTTCGAATTGCCGCCACGCACTATCAAAAGTTTCCCAGGATAAAACCCCTGGTTTGATAACAATAGGGAACATCCCTCTCCATTAAGCAGACAAAATAGCTTTTCTTGACTATAGTGTCATTTATCTGAAGGTCGTTTGGTCATCCCTCAATAATAAAAATATAAGGCAGCTTCATGGCAACAATCCTGATCGTTGACGACACTCCCCTGAACCTTATCCTATTGAGTGAATTATTACAGCCCCTATATCAGGTTCACGCAGTCAGTTCGGGTGCGAAAGCTTTACAAATAGCGTTAAATTCACCTCGGCCGGATTTGATCCTGTTAGATGTGATGATGCCGGAGATGGATGGTTACGAAGTAATCAAGCGCTTGCAAGCGGATGCCCGAACAAGCGATATCCCGGTTATTTTTGTAACCGCCCTGGAAAGTCCTATTGATGAAGAATATGGATTTAAGCTAGGGGCGGCGGATTACTTTAATAAACCTATTAAACCAGCCATTGTACTGGCAAGAGTTAAAGCACACATTGACCTCAAACTCGCCCGTGACTGTTTGCAAAACCGGAACGTCGACCTGGAAGCTGAAGTCGCAAGACGAATGGAAGATAATCAACGCATTCAGGATGTTAGCATTCGTGCCCTTGCGCATCTTGCCGAAATAAGGGACCCTGAAACAGGCAACCACCTAAAGCGCACACAAGGCTATATTGCTACTTTATGCCACCATCTACAAACACATCCCCGTTTTACTGATTATTTGACTCCGCATACCGTAGTGGAATTAGTCAAGTCCGCGCCGCTGCATGACATTGGTAAGGTTGGCATTCCTGATCATATCCTGCTCAAACCCGACAAATTAACAGTAACGGAAATGGAAATCATGAAAACCCATAGCCGCCTCGGCTACCTTGCGATTGAAAAGGCGGAGGACGAAACCGAACGGCCTGTTGAATTTTTACGCATTGCAAAAAATATTGCCCACTATCATCATGAAAAATGGGATGGCTCAGGTTATCCAGAAGGGCTTGCGGGTGATGCCATTCCTATTGCAGCCCGCTTAATGGCATTGGCGGATGTTTTTGATGCATTAATCTCCCAACGCGTTTACAAACCGCCGTTTTCGCTGGAAAAGGCGGTAGCCATTATTATTGAAGGACGAGGACGCCATTTTGACCCGGATATCGTTGACGCCTTTCAAGCTGGACTAGAAGAATTTACAACCATTGCGGCACAATACGCAGATACAGAAGGGGCAGCTGCCGCCAAGATTGGGCAACTACAAGGCCTGTTAACGGCATAACCCAAGTCTTTATACTAAGAAACTAAACTTAATGCCGGGAACTTATCGACCTCCTAAATTAATAGCATTACTCTGACCCAAGCACAACCGCACCAGTCAGATGCAAAATATGGTTTACCAAGGCGGTGAATTCAGGTTCGCATCGTTCGGTTAACAAGATACATTCTGCTAGCGCTGCATTATCCGATAAGGCTGCATCCAAATTATTCACCAGCTCAGTTAAACGATACAAACCCAAAGTGCTTACAACCCCTTTAAGTGAGTGGGTTATTTGCTTTGCCTCATTAACATCGCCTTTAGCCAGAAGCAACTGCAAATGTTGTATGTCCTGACCATGAGTCGTGGCAAACAGCTGTAGCAAATGAATGAATTTTGTTGAATTCGTCTGTTTAATAGCCTCAATAGCGCCAGTTATCTTAACCCCTGACAGACAAGCCAGCTCGCTAGCCAGACGCTCAACAGTTTGCAGGTCGTCTTTCCTATTCGCCACAGTACCCTGCGGTTTATGCTGGTTAGCCGTTGCATCGGTGCTCAAATTCTGTTTCGGCAACCAATACAGCAAGCTGGCAGAGAGTGCCTCCGGCATGACAGGTTTTGCTACAAAATCATTCATACCCGCTTCTAAACAGGCTTTTTTGTCCTCTTCAAAAGCATTGGCGGTCATAGCCAAAATAGGTAAATCCATTTTATTACTCAGCGTACGAATAACCCGGGTTGCATCTAAGCCATCCAGCTCAGGCATCTGTACATCCATAAGTACCAGATCGTAATCTTGCATGCGAACCTTTTCCACTGCGGCGTAACCATTTTCTGCGGTATCCACTATCAGGCCAATCCTTTGCAATAATACCAAGGCCACCTCCTGATTAATCAGATTATCTTCGACTAACAGCACGCGTGCCCCGCTGAACTGCTGCCGCATACTCATTTCGTCAGCCACTGATTTTTCAGTTAAATTAACAGGTAGCTCAACCAGCCCTCGCCGCACTCTAGCCGTAAACCAGAAACAACTGCCCTGCCCCAATGTACTTTCAACGCCTGCCTCACCCCCCATTAAATTAGCCACTCGCCGGGTTATCGCCAAACCCAATCCGGTGCCGCCATAGTGGCGGGTAGTTGAAGTATCCGCCTGGGTAAAGACTTCAAACAACAACGGTAATTTATCCTGGGGAATACCGATTCCAGAATCCTGCACTTCAAAGCGGATTAACAAACCGGCATCGTTCTCTTCTAAGTTCCGGGCGCTTAATTTAATAAAGCCTGTATGGGTAAACTTTACCGCATTGCTGGCATAGTTAAGCAACGCCTGCCGTAAGCGCATAAGATCACCACGCAACCAGAGCGGTACATGATCCGTATCCAACTCCAGCCTTAAACCTTTGACCCTTGCCTGATCGGATATTAAAGCGAGCACAGAATCCAATAAATCGCCGAGGGCGAAATTGCTCTGTTCCAATGTCAGATGACCAGCCTCAATTTTAGACAAATCCAGAATGTCATTAATGATAGACAATAAGTGATGGGCAGCCTCATCAATCTTATGCAGTCTGGAAATTTGCTCGAGATCACTGGCGCTCTGGCGCAACAGGTAAGTGAAGCCTATGATGGCATTCATTGGCGTACGTATTTCATGGCTCATATTAGCAAGGAACATGCTTTTAGACTGATTGGCAACATCCGCTAATGTTTTTGCAGTTTCAAGCTGTGCAGTGCGGCTCCAGACCAACTCTTCCAAATGATGGCGGTACTGGTCGAGCTCTACATCCAGCCGTTTTTTCTCAGTCACATCTTCCTGCACACCCACATAATGGGTAACCCGGCCATCTGCTTGATGCAAAGGGGTAATAACGGCAAAGTCAATATATTCACTGCCTTCTTTGCGGCGATTATAAAACTCCCCTTTCCAGGTTTTCCCTTGGCTTAAGGCAGTCCAAAGCGCCTCAAAACTTTCCCGTGGGGTTTTTCCAGACTGCAGAATACGCAGGTTCTGCCCGATTAATTCTTCCCGGAGGTAACCGGTATTTATTATAAATGCTTCATTAACGTACTCAATCTCGGCTTTTAGATTGGTAATCACAATGCTTTCAGATATTTGTTCAATCGCTTGGGCAAATTTGCGCAGTTGCTCTTCAGCTTGTTTGCGCAAGGTAATATCTTGCAGGGTGCCATGCAGCTTTACAACAATGCCCGCATCGTCATATACCGCTTGACCGCGCGCAACTATCCAGCCATGACTTCCATCAGCACGCACAAGTTCGGCATCGCATTCATAAGGCAGGCCGTCAAGCTGCGCCTGTTCGACGGCAGCAACGATATTCACCCAGCTCTCCGGGGTGAAATACTGCTGCACCTCAGGATAAACCAAGGGCGGCAAACTCGGATCGCGAGCATAGAAACCGTAGATTTCTTCCGACCAGATATGCACATTGGCATCAAGATCCCACTGCCAGTAGCCTATTTTTGCCAGTTTTTGCGCTTCTTTCAGGGCTGCTTCGTTTTCTTTGCGTTGTTCTTCTTTGGCTTTCTGGTCGGTAATGTTTTGAAGTGTGCCTATCATTCCCAAGGGTTCGCCACTATCCCCCCTTTCCACTTTAGCTACAGAAGACAGCCAGCGGCTCTCGCCATTAATTGGCAAGGTGCGAAACTCCAGCGCATCAACTGGCTTACCGGCCAAAAGTAAACTAATCCAATCTTGCCTTTTCTGGCGATCCGCCGGATAAAGCAATTGCGGGAACTGCTCTAGGGTAGGCGGCACATCTATTTCCGGGGATAAACCAAATAAACGATAGGTTTCTTCGCTCCAGCGAATTTGCCCGGAAGCTAAATCCACTCGATAACTGCCGATGTGCGCCGCTGCCTGCGAATCCGTCAGGAACTGTTCTTTTTCGTGTAATTGCTGTTCGATATTTTTGCGTTCAGTGATGTCAATATGCGTACCAATCATCCGCAAAGCTTGTCCCGTCTGATCACGCTTAACCACCATGCCGCGGGCAAGAATCCATTGATATTCCCCGCTACGATTTAGCATCCGGTGCTCGTTTACAAAATACGGCGTTTCTCCACGAATATGCTTTTGTACGTTGAGCATTGCAGGTTCTAATTCATCAGGATGCACGCGCTTCGACCATTCTTCAAATTCATTCGTAATCTCATTCTCTGCATACCCCAACAGCGATTTCCAACGACTTGAAAAAAACACTTGGTTTGTTGCAATATCCCAATCCCAGACCCCCTGGTTACTGCCTTCCAAGGCAAACTTCCAGCGGGCTTCGGCGTTATGCAATTCCGTTTCAGCCTGCTTAAAGTCGTCGATGTCAGTACAGGTACCAAAATATTTAACTATTTTATGATTTTCGCCGTATACGGGTTCACCCAGAATCGAACACCAACGGTAAACCCCGTCATAACGCCTTACGCGACCTTCAAAGTTGATGGGGGCGTTATTATTGAGCGTAGCTTGCCATGCCTCCCAGGCAAGTTGACGGTCGTCTGGATGGAACGGTTTATTCCAGTTATTGCCGTAACTTTGTTCCAGCTTGATTCCGGTAAACAGTTCCCATTGCTTATTAATGTAAGTAATTAAACCCTCGGCGTCTGAAATCCAAACAACCTGCGGCATCGCTTCAGCCAGTAAATAGAATTCTTTATCATAAGTTTTTATCAGCTGCGATTTTTTTGATAGTTGATCCACCCCTTCAAACACCAGGCTAAACATTACACCCATACTCATAAATATTCCCAGGGAATAAATCTGCCGGGAGTCTTCGGTGACCCAAGACAATTGCGGCTCGATAAAGAAATACCGGCCAAGCAGGGCGGCGAGCACGGTAGCAATCAAGCCGCCAGCCAAACCGTTGATCCAGGCAGTCATAAATACGGCCGGATAAAGGAATAACCAGGTTAACGGCGGTATTTTTGACCAGAGCAGCCATTGAAACAGTGCAGCCAGTAAAGGAATCAGGACAGACAGGAAGAATTTAAGACTTACAACTGGATTGAAGTGCATGTTCACACCTGGGCGAAATCAATGACCATAATACGCAACACAAAACATATTTAATGTGTTGATAATTTTCGGAGGATATTAGATCAAAATGCCTTCAATAAACCCCAGTTCTAATTACTTAGCATTCATATTGAATAAGATACACTTATATGAGTTACTACGAACTAACATTAACAATTGCTTACGTCAAATTTACCCGGATATTATCGATCAAACGCGGTTTACCCAACCTGGCAGCCGCTAAAATCACCAAATCAGTATCTTGGGGCTGTGCAGGGCGCAAATCTTCCGCACGGCAAATAGCAAAATAATCCGGCTCAAAGCCTGCCTGTTTAAGCTTTTGACGATATTCCTCTTCAAGCGCAAGATAATCGGTAGCACCAGCTATTAAGCAGCCTTGCGCTGCCTTTAAAGATTGATATAACAACGGGGCAATTTTGCGTTGTTCGGGGGTTAAATAACTATTGCGTGAACTTAAAGCAAGTCCATCAGCTTCCCGTGCGGTTGGGATGCCCTTCAAGATTACGGGAATATTGAGATCTGCCACCATTTTTCGGATGACAGCTAATTGCTGGAAGTCTTTTTCACCAAACAACGCAAGATCAGGTTGCACAAGATTAAATAATTTCGCAACCACCGTCGCGACACCGCTGAAATGGCCGGGGCGGGAAGCGCCGCAATATTGCTCGGATAAACCACTAACAGTAATCTGGGTACTGGCCCCCTCTGGATACATAAGTTCTTTAGTGGGCAAAAACAATAAATCTACAGAGTTTTGACGCAACAGCCCGGTATCGGCTTCCAGGGTGCGCGGATAAGTTGCATAATCTTCGCCTGGGCCAAATTGGGTAGGGTTGACAAAAATACTCACCACAACTCGTTCCGCTTGCATGTGCGCAGCGTTTACCAGGCTGATATGCCCGGAGTGCAAATTACCCATAGTCGGCACAAAAGCAATGCTGTCCCCCGTTTCGCGCCAGCGCCTTAAAGCTTGCTGTAACTCAGCGATGGTTTCAATAACCAGCATCATGAATAGCTATGTTCCAAGCCAGGGAAATCGGCGTTTTTTACGGCAACCTTATAAGCCCGAATAGCAGCCTCAATGCTTTCAGCACCGTGCATAAAATTTTTAACAAACCGGGGATGCCTGCCCAAGGTAACGTTTAACATATCGTACAATACCAGCACCTGTCCGTCACAATCAACCCCAGCACCAATACCAATCACAGGAATATGCAATTGTTGGCTAATGTGTTTGGCTAAAGCCGCCGAAACACACTCCAATACCAGCAAACCAATCCCGGCACTCTGCAAATCCAATGCTTGCTGAATAATTAACTCGGCATCCACATCGGTTCTGCCACGCACTTTATAGCCGCCAGCCACATAGATAGATTGCGGTAACAAGCCTAAATGCCCACAAACCGGAATGCCTTGCGCAATTAAAAAACGGACAGCCTCAACATGAGCCCCTTCAAATTTAACCATTTGCGCACCGGCTTCACGCATAAGCCGCGCAGCATTTTCTGCGGCGATTTGCGGGGCACTGTAGGTCATAAAGGGTAAATCAGCAATGACAAACGCACGTTTGCGGGTACGCGTCACGCAACGGGTGTGATAAACCATGTCATCCAGTGTCACTGACAGCGTAGCAGCTTGCCCTTGAATAACCATGCCCGCAGAGTCGCCCACCAAAAGTATATCAATGCCAATGGCATCCAGTAGGGCACTAAAACTGGCGTCGTAAGCGGTCAAGCAGGTAATTTTCTCACCAGCTTGCTTCATCGCATGCAACCCTTGCAAGGTCAGTAAAGTGAGTGGCTCAGTCACGCAGATATTTTCTCCAGTCCATTTAAAGGACACTGTTTTATCACATCCGCTATGGCACCAAGGCCCGGAATAATGAGATCCGGTGCGATCTCCTGCAAGGGATACAACACGAAGGCACGCTCGCCAATGCCTATATGGGGCACTTGTAATTCCGGCAAGCATATTTGCTGCTCACCGTACAACAGCAAATCTAAATCCAAAGTTCTGGCGACCCAACGCTGTTCCTGTCGAATACGTCCTTGCGCAGTTTCAATCTGTTGCAGTTGCGCTAATAACCCTAACGGCTCAAGGGTGGTGTTGATAGCCATTACGGCGTTAAAGTAATGCGGCTGATCTTGCGGTCCCATCGGCGGACTTTCATAAAGACTGGAAAAAGCGATTTCTAGCACACCCGGCAATCCAGCAATTACTGCGCGGGCCAGCTTGAGCTGCAACGCCGGTTGTTGCAAATTACTGCCTAAGCCTATGTAAGCAGTTAAGGCTTGCACAGGCGTGGGCGAAGGGCTAGACATTTTTATCGACGGGCGCTGCATTGGCCGATTTTTTGTGCCCATAACTTTTAGGCCGACGGCGTTTTTTGTGCGCACCTTGCTTAACCCCGGAAGGCATTGTCATTGCGGCCTGATCCAAACCTTCTGCGGCTTGGAAGGCTGTCCACCAATCTGCCACCCGCTGCTCAACATCACCGGTTTCTGCCCTTAATAACAGAAAATCATAGGCTGCCCTAAAACGCGGATGGGTAATGAGTTTAAACGGCCGAGTACCACTTTGCTGATGGAACCGCGATTGCAGATACCACACATCGCGCATCGCAATGCCCATATATTTAGGGAACGCAATGCGTTGCACTTGTTCACTAATGATTTCACTGGCTGCCATCTGCTGTGCTGGCACATCCGGTATGCCCTGCGCAATTTTCTGTTTTGCCAAACCTTGTACCGAATCCCACAATAACGCTGCCAATAAAAAATACGGCGTTACCGGCAGCCCATCAGCAACGCGTTTATCCGAATTTTCAAAGGCTTTGGCGATAAAGAGCTTGGGGAACCCCTGCCGCTCCTGGTTTAAATTACGCTCTACACCCGGAAATAACGCGCCAAACAACCCATATTGCCTGAGCATTTCAAAAGTTTGCAAACCATACCCGGATAAAAATAACTTTAGAAACTCCTCATATAAGCGCGCCGACGGAATAGCATTTAATAAACTGGCTAGCTCAGGCAATGGTTGCTGACATTCAGCGTCTAAGGCGAAACCTAATTTAACGGCAAAGCGCACCGCCCGTAACATGCGCACCGGATCTTCACGGTAACGGGTCACCGGATCGCCAATCAGTTTAATGACCCCGGCACGGTGATCCTCCATGCCACTGGTGTAATCAACAACCGAAAAATCCCGAATATTGTAATACAGCGAATTAACCGTAAAATCGCGCCGCCAAACGTCTTCCTCAATTGTGCCGTAGATATTATCCCGGAGTAACTGCCCGCTTTCGTGAAATTTTTGATCGTCATTCTCAGCATCTGCACGACCTCGAAAAGTCGCTACCTCAATGTATTCAGACCCAAAATAAATATGTGCCAGCCGAAAACGACGGCCAATTAAACGGCAATTACGGAATACTTTTCTGATTTGCTCAGGTGTTGCATCGGTAACCACATCAAAATCTTTTGGTTCACGCCCCAGCAATAAATCTCTGACGCAGCCACCAACTAAATAAGAAGCATAGCCTGATTTTTTAAGCTGATAGAGTACTTTCAAGGCATGCTCACTAATTTGCGCACGCGAGACAGGATGTTCAGACCGTGAATAGATCTTGGCAATATTAACGGGGGCTTCAACCGTCGGCACTTGAGCACCCGCAGATCCAATGATTTTTTTGAAAAAGTTTAAAATGACAAAACGTCCTAAATTGTGTTTATTTTTCTGCGAATATCATATCACACGCTGAAACTTGGCTTATATTTCAGCTTGATTATTACATTTTATGGTCGAGTATAGTAGAATTAAAAGCCATAAAATGTTAAGTAAAAGTCCGCTATTACTTAAGAAAGCTGCAAAACAGGCTTTCTTTCATTATAAAATTAAACGACTAATAGTCATGGGGGGTTCATGTTTAAAAAAATTATCGCGGGTCTAATAGATCGTCCAATTTTAACCAGCTTATTTGTAACCGATTTTTTCATCTTGCTGTTTCATCGCCCACCCATATTATTTAGCATCCTCATGCTTGGATCATTAGTGGCAATGTGTATGTATTTTGGTCAAAAATTGGAATTATTTAAAAATTAATTGCGTACCAAGCAATCAAAACAGCCCATTAAACCAGTCTCAGCCCTATCGGCACGGCCTGGTTTGCTGCGGCGCTTAGCGGCGGTTTTTTACGATAGCTTATTGTTACTCGGGATTTTTTTCGTTGCCACGGCAATAATCTTACCCTTAAACGCCGGACAGGCGTTTAACCCCTCCCAAACTTTTTATCCGCTCTATTTAGTCAGTGTTAGCTTTATCTTCTTCGGCTGGTTTTGGACTCACGGCGGTCAAACACCGGGCTCCAGGGCGTGGAAAATTAAAGTTCTTACGCTTGAGCAACATCCTCTTACCTGGCGACAAGCCGCAATGCGCTTTTTAAGTATTTTGCTCACCTTAGGCCTGGATCTTATCTGGTTACTTGTAAATAAGCGCTACCTTGCCCTTTATGAGCGCTGGTCTGGCAGCAGCGTGTTCTTTAGCGATCCTCCGCGCACTTAAATTATACGCGCAACCGTGTAATAGCAAACACCGCCACACTCAGCACCAAGGCACTTGGCAACACCGCCATTAAAGCGGGGTTCAAATCATACACCAGCCCTAAATGTCCGGAAATTTTGTCAAATACATTAAAACCCATGCCGATCAAAACCCCAATCATAATGCGCGCGCCCACACTCACGCCGCGTTTAATACCGATCACGAACGGTGCCGATACCAATAACATCACAAAAATAACCAGCGGATTAACCACCCTGCCCCAAAACGCTAACTCGAACAATTGTGATTTTTGATTATTTTTTTTCAAAAAATCAATGTACATTGCCAAGTCATATAACGACAAATTATCCGCTGACACGACCACCATATTTAAGAGCGCGGGATCAATGCCGGACTGCCAATCCCCCTGAGGCAATTCCGCTGCAACAATGCGCTCACCGGTAATATCGGTACGCTTAACCTGGCTAAGTTTCCAGCGTCCAGTGTCCACGAAGGCCGCTTGGTCAGCATGCTGCATAGACACCAAATGATAGTCTTTGTTTAATTCAAACACACTGATATCCGCCAACTTATCGTCTGCCGCAACCTGCCGGACATTAATAAATATATTGCCTTCGCGCAACCACAGGCCATAGCGGGTTTGTAATACCACTTGCTTTTCCTGTGCCGTTGAACGAATCATTTGCCCGTCATGCTCCGCCTCAGGGGCAATAAATTCGCCAATACCCACCGCAAAAACCGCCAAAACCAAGCCGGCGAGCATAACCGCTTTAATAATGCCAAATACTGATAACCCGGCTGCCTGCATCGCTACCAGCTCACGGTTATTCGCCATTGCCCCCAGTACAAACAAACTGCCCAATAAAGCTGAAGTCGGCATTAATTCATACATCACAGTAGGCGAGGTCAGCAGCAGAAATAAAAAAATCTCCCGCAGCTGATATTCGCCCTTACCGATGTCCTTTAATTCATCACTAAACGTAAACAGCATAAATAAGGTCAACAACACCGCAAGTGCGGCGAAAGAACCTTTTAAAACTTCTTTAACAATATACCAATTAATAACGTTCACGATTGCTGCCTATGTTTTGAACGCATAAAAAACCATCGCCAACCATATAAACGCATGATTAATAAAATCCCAATCAACAGTAATACACTATAGACACCCGCATAACCTGTCCATACCGGCACTTTGTTACTCAAAATCCAGCTATGCACTACTTTACGGATATTTTCATAGCTGAAATAGATCAAGAAAGCCAACAACATATTGCCGTATACGCCTCCACGCGGCGCTAATTTAGCCAAAGGCACGGCTAAAAATGCCAATACCAAAATCCCTAACGGAATTGCAAAACGACGTTGCAACTCAACCAGATCGATTAACCGTCCAGACCCCCACAACAACACACTGCCCACTGCTTCCTGCTCATATTGCACCTCTGTTGCATGCCTTTCTATCCGTACCGCATATTCATCAAAGTGTTCGGTAATCAAATTTGCCGCTCCAGGAGCGCCTTGAACGCGTTCCCCACCTTTAAGCACAATATATCGCCCATCTTGTAAGTCCTGCATTGATCCAGACTTCGCAGTTACAATCGCCAATTTGCCATGTTGCCGGTCTTGCACAAAAATGCCCTGCAACTGTTTATTCAACCCAATGCCCTGCACATAAACCACTAAATCGCCGTGGCTATACTCACTAAATCGCCCAGGTATAACCCCTCGAACATCCGCGGTCTCAGCATCTTTATGAATTAATTGCTTCATTTGCGCTTCCGCCCAAGGTGCAGAAACCATCGCCAACCATACGGCCATAAAAAAAATGGGGATAACGACTATAAAAACCGATCGATACACAGCCCCAACGCCGACCCCAGCCGCCGCTAACGCAGCCATTTCTTGGTCGCGGTACATTCTGCCCAAGACCATCAAAATAGCCATAAACAAGGTGACTGGCAGTAAACTGATCGCAACCACAACAACCTTTAAACTAAAAAAATGCACCAGGGTATCAGCCGCCAACTGCCCACTCACGGCCATTTTAAGTACACTAATAAATTTTCGGCTGGCAATAATAATAACAATGACGGATAAGACTGCGCCCAAAGTTTTCAATAAATCCGACGCAATCATCTTATCCAATACGCGAATAGCATAAAAAGCCCTGGTTTTCCCCACCACCAATGCATTATTCTTCAAACTCAATTCCCCTTTCAAAAACCATTATTCCTACTGTATCAGTGCTTATAAAACAGCTGCTGATTGTAACGGATTATCGATAGTCCCGAAAATGATTATAATGCGTTAAATGGCAATTAAAATCTGGACTACAGTAAAATACCTTCAGATACATTTAGCATTTCAGCAAATACCTTCAAAAACACCAGCAGCATGAATGACAGCCCACCATCCAACACCCATCTCATCATCGTTCCCAGTTACAATACGGGTGCGCTTTTAGAAAAAACCGTCCGTGACATTTTGACAAAATGGCAACCGGTTTGGGTTATTATAGATGGCAGTGATGACGGCAGCGATATACCGTTGCAAGCGTTACAGCAAAGATACCCAACCGCCCTACAGGTTATTCGGCTCCCCAAAAACCAGGGTAAAGGCGCGGCTATACTTGCGGGCGTTACGCAGGCACAGCAAGCTGGCTATAGCCATGTCCTCATTATGGATGCTGACAATCAGCATTGTAGTGAAAGCATAAAAACTTTTATGCAAACCTCCCAAGCTAATCCTGCGGCGCTGCTATTAGGCGAGCCGGTGTTTGATGACTCAGCTCCGGTGCTAAGAGTGCAAGGACGCAAAGTGTCCAATGGCTTTGCCAATCTTGAAACCCTTGGGTGGGGCATTCATGACTCCCTCTTCGGCATGCGGGTTTACCCGATCCGGGATTTAATCGCAGTCATGCATCAAACCCGCTGGGCAAGACGTTTCGACTTTGAACCGGAAATTGCTGTCCGTTTAGCATGGCGAGGCCTGCCGGTGATTAACATCCCTACCCCAGTGCGTTATATTTCGCAAGCAGAGGGCGGCGTTAGCCTCTTTCGATATGGGAGGGACAACACCCTACTAACATGGATGCACAGTCGCCTGTTATTTGGTTTTATAATACGCTTACCCAAATTACTCATCCGGAAATACTTAAGCCGCTAACAGTAACTTAAGCATTATTCACCCACCGCCTTTACTATCTTCTTTATTAAAACAGCATGAAGCAAAAACTCCGACACTTTATTTTTGAAGAGCTTATTTTTGTAGCCGACAGTACCCGTTTTTCAGATGATGATGATCTATTGGCAGCCGGCCTTAACAGCATAAGTATCATGCGTCTCGTCATGTTTATTGAAACGGAATTTAACATCACGCTGCCAGACGCTGAAATTACGGTTGAAAACTTACAAACCTTTAATAAACTTGGGCGCTGGATCAAAGGCCATCAAACATGAATACGCCAAAAGATCCCATTATCGAGCCGCTTAATCCGGCTGATTACTTAACCTTAGCGATGGACGAAGAGATTCGGCAGGAAAATATGCCAGGCAGTTTGTGTGGCTTTGTCCTAGTGCTGGACTCCCTACCCGATATTGCTAGGTTAACGCCACGAATAACCGAATTCACCGGGCAGTTTCCGCTTGCCTTAGCCAGTTTACAGCAACAGGGAGATCGCTTTTATTGGTGTAAGCGCGCCCAGACCCTGCCGATATTCTTTACTCATGACTGCCCAGACCCCGAGCAAACAGAAGCGTTTCAACAGGCTACTTTACTGCACCTGCTCAACCAACACCTACCGCGTGAAACCATAGCGCCCATTGAATTCCATTTAATAACGGGTAAAGACACCGCACTTTTTCTGTTGCGTTGGATACATCCCTTTTGTGACGCGAAAGGTGCGGATTTAATCCTTAAATATCTGTGTACCGAAGATAAAGCGCAACGCGAACAATTCGACCGACCGAAAAGCAAAGCACTGATCACTGTCCAGCTTGCCAAATATAAATGGTGGGAAAAAATTAAGCTATTCATAAAAGCCAAACGCTATATCACCCGTTTGGACCGTTATCACAGCATCCAGCACGCACGCTTAGACTTAAAGCCTAAACAACTCAATTATGTAACCCACACGTTCACGGCCGAACAAAGCAAACGCATTGCGCAACAAGCAAGAGCCCACACTGGCTTAGGCGGCACTAGCCTGTATTACATCGGTTGTTTAATGCGCGCATTACACACGCTGGCACCTGAACAACCCGGAGCAGCTTACTGCGTGCCCTATGCATTTAATTTGCGCAAACAAAACGCCCAAGCACCGCTGTTAGGCAATCATATCGGCACTTTATTTGCGCAAGCACCCAAAACCTTACTGACCAACCGGCAAGCGCTGTTTGCCCATCTGCAACAACAAACCAAAGAAACCATCCGCCAACAACTAGACTATGCTTTTTTACCAGTTATGTGGGCAGCCAGTTGGTTATCGTTAAAAAAATATGGCCCGGAGCTGCGCTTCTCGCACAACGACGGCAGCGAACGCAGCTCGGTTTGGTTTTCGGATATTGGTCTGGCAGAATTCGCCGAGCGCAGTTTTTTGGGTGCCGACGTTATTGGCTTAAGGCACCTTTGTCAAATCTCCAGCCCGCCAGGAATTGCCCTGTTAGTGTGCCAGTACCGTCAACAACTAACCTTGAGTTATAACTTCATTGAACCTTTGTTTGATGAGGCCTGGATTAAGCAACTGCATCTATTAATGCTACAAGAATTATTAAATGAAACAAATTAGAGAACATTAAAAAATCCAAATCCGTCTGCTTTTTCAATATATTTTATATCGATTCATCGCCAGTTCAGCTGTCTTTTGATACGCTAAACCCTCTAAACCAACACAACATGAGGAATAAAATATGAAAAACAAAACATTCTTACTGCTTGCATTATTGCTTTCATCCAGCGCGTTATTGGCTGAAGGCAATCCGCTTGCTGGTGCGGCAACAGATATGGTGAAAGACTCTGCCACCAGCGCAGCAAAAGATGCGGTCAAAGAAAAGGTCACCGACGCTGCAAAAGATATGCTGAAAGAATCTGCAGCGCCGAAAGATACCACCAGCACTGAAGCCGCCACTCCAGCTACAGAAGCAAGACAAGCAGCAGACAGCAGTGCTGCAAGCGCAGATACCTTAAAAACTCAAGTTGAAAACGCGCCTGCGGACGCCACTAAGCCTGTTAAAGCACATAAAAAAGCATCAAAAAAGCACTAAGATTATAAGTGTGTTTGGCATCACTGCTTTTAAAATAACGGCAGTGATGCCTTACCGATAATTAAGTTAAGGTAATTTTTTAACGTCACTGATTAATTTCTCAAGCTCGGCTTGATTAACATTGGCATTTTTCAAATCAATGATAGAATCCCGCCAGGTGTTAATTTCATTTTTAATATAATCCTGCTTCATCGTTTCAATTAATTCTGCCTTTATAAGATCAAAGCTTTGACGTTTAGGTGGAAAGCGCTCAACTAGCTGAATTAAATGGAATCCAAATTGGCTTTCAACGACCTCGCTCAGTTGCTTGGGTTTTTTAAGTGAAAATGCCGCTTCTTCAAAGGGTTTAACCGTTTTACCACGTTCGAATACGCCCAGTTCCCCCCCTTTTTCAGCAGAACCTTTATCTTCCGAATATTTTTTTGCCAACTCAGCAAAACTTTCACCGGCAACTATTTTTTTTCTAATCGACTGTATTAACGCCAGTTTTTCCGGCTTATTTTTTTGGTCGAACGTCACCAAAATATGACTGGCGTTAACTGCTTCACCGATCATATATTTTTCCGGATGTGCCTTATACTCTGCCAAAGCCAGTGGCTCCATATCAGGTACTTTTATGCTGGCCGTTTTTTGTGCAATCAATTCTGTAATTAAGGCTTTTCTGATAGCTATCTCTAGTTTTTTTGCAACTACGGGATCGGTTTTCAGATTGAGCTTATTAGCCTCAACTTCAAACAACAATTCGTTATTCACCGCATCGACAAATTTCCGGAAAGCCAGCTCATTTCTTTTTAGTTTTCCCTGAAGCTCTGCAGGTTGCAGTAAAAACTCATTCATCACTGTTTGCCGGGTCAAATCATTGGCTTTATTATGAATGACCACACCCTCGGTACCGGCTGCACCCCAAGAAAGCGGAATATAAACAATTGGGGTCAGAAATAAGCCTAAAAAAATGGGTTTTACATAACGGGTATACATAATCATCTCAATTTATATCTAGCTTAAGAAAATCCAAAGTTTGGGAAGGTAATGTTCATTGCCTTCCCTGTTAATAAGTTGCTCGGTTGGGTTTAAGTACATACTTACACTACTGACTGTCTATCCAGATTGCAAGGCTACAAAAAACTACCGCTTTGCTGAACTCCTCGGTCTGGTATCAGTCGAAGCATCACGACGGCGACCGGCAGCTGGTGCATAATGATTGGTGCGCTGTGCACGTTGCTTGGGCTTATTCACGCTGGCAGGGGCTTTTTTAGGCATATCGCCAACGGACAAAGATTCTGCCTCATAGCCGGTATCCGCAACCCGTGGAATAGGCATTTTAAGCAATTTTTCAATCGCTTGTAATAACTTGGCCTCATCTGAAGATACCAGTGATATAGCCTCCCCCGTGGCCCCCGCACGTCCGGTACGACCGATACGATGCACATAATCCTCAGCCACTGCTGGCAAATCATAATTAACCACATGCGGCAATTGATCAATATCCAAGCCTCTTGCGGCAATATCCGTTGCAACTAAAGCGGTCACTTTGCCATTTTTAAACATTTCCAGCGCTTTAACACGCGCACCCTGGCTTTTGTCACCATGTAACGCAGCCGTTCGGATACCGTCCAGGGCTAATTGTTTGGCAAGCCGATCCGCACCGTGTTTGGTGCGCACAAAAATTAAAACTTGCTGCCAATTACCATTGCCGATTAAATAGGACAATAGTTCCCGTTTATATTCACGTTTAATAGGGTATAAACTCTGGGTGATTGCCTCAACAGTAGCATTGCTGCGGGCTACTTCTACCAGCGCAGGATTATTTAATAACTGGCCGGCCAGGGTTTTTATCTCCGCAGAAAACGTGGCTGAAAACAATAAGGTTTGACGTTTTTTAGGGACTAAAGCTATTATTTTCCGGATATCCTGAATAAACCCCATGTCCAGCATGCGATCCGCTTCATCCAGCACTAATATTTTTACCTGCGAAAGATCAATGGTTTTTTGCTGGACATGATCCAGCAATCGTCCGGGTGTCGCAACCACGATGTCACAGCCCCGGCGAAGATTACGGATTTGGTTGGTAATGCTCACCCCGCCATAAATGGCTTCCGCAAATAACGGCAAATGCTTACCGTAAGTTCTTATACTTTCATAAACTTGCAGTGCCAATTCTCGAGTCGGCACCAAAATCAGACACTGAATCGGGCGTGGTCGCTTAGCTGAGGGGGACTCAGTTAATAGTTGTAGCAACGGCAAAGTAAAGCTGGCGGTTTTACCGGTGCCGGTTTGTGCACCTGCCAATATATCCCGGCCGGACATGACTACAGGAATCGCTTGTTGTTGGATAGGCGTTGGGGTTTTATAACCCTGTTCAGCAACGGCCTGTAAAATTTCGGCGGACAAGCCGAATTGAGTAAAAGACATAATATCCTTGGGTAAATAAAGCGCTTAAAAAAGCCCAGTGCATTTGGTTTGAAAAAAGAGACAGGCTGAAAGACCAAAAATCAGCTTTTCGCCTGTTTAGGGCACGATAGCATATGCGCCTTTGTGGCGCATCATTCGGCGGACGCTATCGCTGCCCGCCCTTTTATTACCCCTTTCGGCGTAATACTTTAAATACTAACTGGTCACAATGAAACGCACCGCATCCAAACGAATTTGCGCGTCCTGAATATTACTGTAAGACAAGCGCACAACATCTTTAATCTGCTCAATTTCATCTTCTTTGATACTGGAATTCACTTTCTTAAGCCTTGCCAATCGTTTAATTTCAGAACCTAACGATTCCAACATGACTTTATTGGCTTGCAACGTTATCGCTTCCATTTCCATTTTTGCTTTTTGACGTGCCAACTCAAGCATTTTGGTAATTTGCCCCCGTTGCGTATTTAAAAAAGCACTGACTTGATGGCCTTCAAAGCTATCGCCAGTGGTAATGAGGCTCGCATGACTGATAGTTTCGGTTAAATCCCGCAAATTCTGGTCAATAAGCACACGAATTGGGGTATGCGGTAAGAAACGGCTGATCTGCAGCCGGGCAGGCGCACTACATTCCACAATAAATAACAGTTCCAATAAAAACTGTCCTTCCTGTAATTGCGTGTGAGTCACTGCCGAAACTGCTGCATTTCCGGTATCACTGGATAACACCAAATCCATAGCCGCCGTTACCATAGGATGTTCCTGGGTAAGGAATTGCATATCTTCACGCACCAAGGCAATATCCCGTTTGACAGTAACGGTCAAGCCATCCTCAGTCAACAACGGAAAGTGCGCGATCCGTAAATGCTCACTCGGGCACAGGATATAACAATCCGGCGAATGCAATTCGACATCTACGCCATAACAATCCAGCAAGCTTTCAAAATACGGCCATAAACTAGCGGCTTGCTCTTCCTGTTCAATTTGAGCAATCAAGGCATTAGCCACTTCGGTACGACAGGAATTCAACTCCAGAAGCTGGTCACGCCCCTGATGCATTTGAGCTTCAATCGCGACACTTAAGTCATGGGTTTGCGCAATAAAAGCATCAATCTGTTTTTGATCGGTACTCGCTAATATTTTACTTAAAGCGTCTTTTTGCTCATCCGCTACCCGCTGCGCACCAGAACAATTGACCCGAAACGCGTTCATACCTTCGTGATACCAACGGAACAACACTTCCTGCGGGGTGTTTTGAATATATGGCACATGAATCTGAATAACATGCTGCTGACCAATACGGTCCAAGCGTCCAATGCGTTGTTGCAGTAAATCAGGGTTGGTTGGTAGATCAAATAAAATCAGATGTTGCACAAACTGAAAATTGCGGCCTTCACTGCCAATTTCAGAACAGATCAACAGCCGCGCACTGCCCTCATGATCAGCAAAATAAGCAGCCGCACGATCCCGTTCAATAATACTCATGCCTTCATGAAAAACCGCAGCGGGCAAACCCATACGGTTTTTTAAGCCTTGCTCCAAGGCAATGGCAAGTTCAGCTTGCTTACAAATTAACAGAACTTTTTGTTTCTTCAGTTGCTTTAATTTATCGACCAGCCAATCAAAGCGGACATCCGTCAAAATATCTTCGCTTGCCTTACCAGTTAACGGATAACCATGACATTCCCGCTCAGGAAATCCTTCCACGGTATGCCGGGAATTCCGAAATAAAATTCGTCCGGTACCATGATGGTCCAACAATACATTCAATAATGCATCACGGGCAGCGGGCGCTGCCTCGGCATCATTAATTTGCGCCAACAACGCATCGACATTATCTTCTTTAAGCAGCTTTTTTAAGGCGCTTTGTGCCTTACGGTTTAATTCATGTCCCGCCAATAAGGATTTAGCCACTTCAGCTACCGGTTCAAACTGCTGTTCCTCAGCAAGAAACGCTTTAAAACTATAAAAACGATCAGGGTCAAGCAATCTTAAGCGTGCAAAATGACTTTCTTTACCTAATTGCTCGGGCGTTGCCGTGAGTAAAATCAAACTGGGCGTCAGTAAGCTCAGCTGCTCAACAAATTGATAACCAGCACTTGGTGCGTGTTCGTTCCATTCAAGATGATGCGCTTCATCAACGACCACCATATCCCAATCTGCTTGTAATGCCTGTTCTTGGCGCAAAGGGTAACGTTCAAAAAAACCCTGGCTGCACAGCACCAATTGTTCCGTCATAAAAGGATTGTCATCGGATGCTTCGACACAGCGCTCTTCATCAAATACACTAAAGCGCAGGTTAAAGCGCCTGAGCATTTCAACCAGCCATTGGTGCAGCAAGCTTTCAGGCACTATCACCAGGACCCGTCGGCTCAGTCCATGCAACAAGCGGTAATGCACAATTAGACCCGCTTCAATAGTTTTACCCAAACCCACCTCATCGGCTAGCATAATTCTGGGTGCCAACCGATTAGCCGCTTCGTGTGCAATAAATAATTGATGCGCCAATAACGAGGTACGGCCACCTTGCAAACCTTTAAATGCGGCCTGTTGATGCTGTTGCAGACGCCTCCAGGTTTCATAACGCAATAAAAACCAAGCATCAGGATCCATTTGGCCGGCAAATAAACGGTCATAAGGCTTGTTGAACTGAATGTGATGGTTTAATTCCATCTCCTCCAGACGCACCGATTTACCATGGCTATCGCTACAAAGATAGGTCAACAACCCCGACTGATCAAGCACCTCCTGTACCAGCAATTGCTCACCTTCAGCTGACTCAATCGCATCGCCCTCAACAAACCTGACCCGGGTTAAAGGCGCATTATCCGCCGCATACAAGCGTTTTTCGCCACACGCTAAAAACAGCATACTTACACGATTAAACTCAACATCTAAAACCAAGCCCAAACCCAGTTCTGATTCAGTGTTACTAATCCAGCGTTGGCCGGGAATAAAATCACTCATTTATTGAAATGCCTGTTTAAATGATTGCACAACATACAAGAAAAAAACCTGACGCAGAGGTTATTAATAAGAAATGGGACTGAATTTTTATTTTTCAACAGGGATAAGCTAAAAATCGGGGAAATCGAAATACCATCGCATAGTCGAAAGCAGCGCCCACGTCCAGAAGCACTGCAACAAACTACCGTTAAATACTACCAGTGCCGTATTCATTACTGCATTGGCTGTTCGGCCAAAATCACTTGCCGTTGCAAAGCATAACGCGCAATGGCAGCGATTTCTTCATCAACATCCTGCGCTAAAAGTTCGAGGGCATGACCGCGCTTAACCACTACAAAGCGAACAAATTCATGGCTATCCAGGGCAAGAATATCCAAAAATTTAACGTCATTACAATATTTGGCAACGGTTGCACGCACTTGCCACTCAACATCCTTAACCAAAATCTCATGACCAACTTTTTTACGTGCAACAGCGCTTCTAACCAATGCAGAGGGATCGTTTATCAAGGCCGTCAACGCAAAGCACTGCTCAGCCGCTTCCAAGCGAACATAGTCGTCTAACTCCCGCAAAAGCTCAGCAACACTATAAATTTTCCCGGCGAGATTTATGGTTTCTTCACTGGCAACTGACATATTTTTTTCTTAATTAGGCTTATCAACCCGGATAGTTTAGATAAAACGAAAACCTAAGTACATTATTTATTTCAATTTGTATAAAAACCAGGCTTTAATCGATTGAAATATTGACCCTTTAACCGGTAAATTTTCAATAATGTGGCGGAGCCTGGTCAACATCCAGCTCCGCCCCCCTCTCCTGTAAACTTTTAATACGCTCATGCAGCATTTTACAGGTTGCTTCTAAACGCTCAACTTGCTGTTGCTGCTTAATAATGATTTGATTGAGGTCCTGTAACAAGTCCTCCTGATAAGCGACTTTAATTTCTAATTCGACAAACCGTTGCTCATTCATATACTTTTAGATTTCCGTTTACGGTGATTTTCCGTTGCCGAAAGTGCTGTGGACGACACACTAATGTTGGTATCTTCATTTAACCATTGCAAGGTATTCCACACTTTGCTTTTCGACTCACGATTTGCTTTTACTATTGCACTATATCGGGCTGCGATTAGGGGTTTCCCGTACTGTCGTTCCAATCTGCGTACCGTAAAATGCGCAATCGCCATTTGCTGAAAATGCTCGATAAACAAGACATTTACCGCCGCCCCCCCCAATGCACCAACTGCCGGCAAAGTCTGAACCACCACTTTTTGAGAAACCGGCAAATTAAACCGCATTGCAACCACGCTAATAAACTTGACTAAAGCAGGCGCCCCTTCTTTAGAAAACCCATGCACGGCAACATGATTGGCAGCATCACTTACCGCTTTTGCTAAGAGCGACCGCGCCGCATAATAACTGGTATCCGCACTTTCCGCGGTAGCTGAACCACCACTTAACGCAAACACCGTCAAACATTCCAGTTTGGTTTCAAGTACAGCAAGATCTTCGCCTTCGTGCCTTGCAATTTCGGCTATAGAACGTAACATGATAGTTGCAGAAACAGGCAGCTCAAACGCCAGCGCCATAATGCCAAATGATCCACCTACCGCGCCGCTCAATCCCGCCAGGAATTTATGTGCTTTATTAGCGGGTTTGTTTTTTTTTGCCCCCATCGTCCATAAGGCTCCCTTCAATGCCTTACGCAAGGCCGCATGGGTAATCCGCGCCACAATCGTCGACCAATGTCCGGGAAATGCAGCCATCGCTTTTTCAATCGGCATACCGATTAACTGGCTTAAATGCGTCGCCAGATTAACTGTTTCCAGCCGTTGCGCAGCATGTGCAAGTGCAACTAAATCATCTTGTTGCATAATTACCCCTACCTACATACCCTGAATAGCAGCAATTAAGCCAGTAAAATATACAATGACCTCATTAAGAAAAACAATCCAGCTATCCAGCTGTTCCTTCAGCATATGCCAAAAATTATGATGCTTAAAATTAGCTTCTGTATAAAAACTCAAACCACGATAAAAGGTGTTTGCCCCCATATAAACCATGATCAAAGCCGCAGCCTTCAACATTAGCCCCCGAAAATGCGCACTCATTTTGCCGAAAGCAAAGCTCACGAATAGCATCATCGGCAAAGTTCCAGATCCAAACACCAGCATTAACAATCCACCTTCGTAAATACTTGCGGCTGTTGTCGCTTTAACTGCCATCGCAAAGGTCAAAGGACAGGGCATCAAACCATTTAAAAAACCTGCCAACATTGCACCTACCATGGGCCCTTTGCTGCGCGAACTGGCATAGCCTTTCCGCAGCAAATTCATCGGCAATAAACGGATTGAACCCTGCAAGGGTATCCAGCCTAAAATTCCCAAAGCCAGCACAATCACCGTTATACCGATGAACATTTGTAAAACGCTTTGGACTTTACCAAACAGACCGCTGGAAACCAGTACTACACCTAATGCAGCAGCGGCAAAACCTACACAGGTATATACAGAAATTCTGGCCAACTGATAAATAAGGTACGGCCAATAAGACCGGTTAGCACCGGAATTCATAAAATAACCGGAAACCAGTGCCCCACACATCCCTAGACAATGCCCACTACCCAAAAATCCAGCAATAAAAGCCAAAGTATAATCAAAACCACCCGCAGCTGTCGCAACCTCGGTCATGCCATGCATGCTGCCGTGATCCATCATAGAGTGATCCATCATAGAGTGATCCATCATAGAGTGATCCATCGTCGAGTGATCCATCGTCGAATGATCCATCGTCGAATGATCCATATAGCTAATCCTGGGGTTTATTTAAACGTAGCGAATTAACGATCACCGAGACCGAACTTAAAGCCATAGCGGCAGATGCAATCATTGGGTTTAAACGTCCCATAGCTGCAACCGGAATAGCAATTGTGTTGTAACCAAAAGCCCAGAATAAATTCTGTTTAATAATACGGATAGTATCGGTGCTCAATTGGATGGTCTCAGTAACTTTATTGATATCCCCTTTAACCAGCGTCAAATCAGCAGCTTCAATCGCTATATCAGTGCCGCTACCAATTGCAAAGCCCACATTCGCAGCCGCCAGTGCAGGCGCGTCATTGATACCATCACCAATCATGCCGACAAATTGCCCTTGCTCCTGATATTGCTTAATAATCGCCAGCTTTTGTTCCGGTTTGGCATTCGCAATCACCGTTTTAATACCTACTTTTGCAGCAATATATCGGGCGGTATTTTCAGCATCTCCGGTGACCATCAAGGTTTCAATGCCCAATGCATGTAGGTGCTGTATCGCCTGAGCCGCATTTAAACGCGGCTTATCTGCAATGCCGAATACTGCGGCCGCCTTACCGTTAACCGCCATAAACACTGCCGTTTTACCCTGCAAAGAAAAGCTATCGGCGCACGCTACTAATTCATGTGCAACTACATTTTGCTCTTGCATCCAGGCTTGGTTGCCCAACAGTATTTTTTTACCCTCAACCTCAGCGGCTATACCCCGTCCTGTAATACTACTAAACTGTGAACATTCCTTTAACTCGAAAGCTTGCTCCCGCGCGTAGCTTACAATCGCCTTACCCAAAAAGTGCTCAGACCCATACTCGGCAGAAGCCGCCAAACAAACAAGTGACGCCTCACTCAAGCGGGAAAACTTAACCAAATCGGTTACTTTAGGTTTGCCCTCAGTAATCGTGCCGGTTTTGTCAAATACAATAACATTCAGCTTGGCGGCTATTTCGAGGCTCTCACCATTGCGAATATAAACCCCCCGGTTAGCCGCTTGTCCGGTTCCCACCATAATGGCAGCCGGTGTCGCTAAACCTAAGGCGCAAGGACAGGCAATAAGCAAAACCGTAATCGCGCTACCAAAAGCAAACGAAAAAGGCGCGCCCAAAAGCAACCAACCCGCCAGAGTTAACACAGAAACCCCCATAACTGCCGGCACAAACACAGCTGAAATTTTGTCCACCTGTTTTTGAATAGGTAATTTAGTAGCCTGTGCTTGCTCAACCATATGTACAATGCCAGCCAGCACTGTATCCATACCAACCGCCGTCACTTTAACCTGCAACACGCCGGTGCCATTGACACAGCCACCGATCACCAAATGATTGATTTCTTTAACCACCGGCAAGCTCTCACCGGTTACCATCGATTCATCAACCGTTGAAACCCCGGCAACAACAATGCCATCAGTTGGAATTCTCTCGCCGGGCCGGATCAGTAAAATATCATCGACCACCACGCTATCAACATCTACCAGCAGCTCGACACCCTCACGGAGCACATTGGCTGTTTGTGGCTGCAAACCAACCAGCTTACGGATCGCTGCGCCTGCCTGACCTTTAGCCCGCTCCTCAAGATAACGGCCCAGTAAAACAAAGGTAATAATTGCCGCTGCCGCTTCAAAATACAGATGACCACCGCGCCTCAACAGGGAGGGCAAACTGTATCCATAAGCTGAACCAACCCCTAGCGCAATTAACGAATCCATATTGGCAGCGCGCTGCTTGCTTAAACGCCAGGCTTTAGTAAAAAACTGCCTGCCTGACCAAAACACCACTGGCGTGGTCAATACAAATTGCAAAACGTGTAACCAAGGTGCCCTTGGCATAGCCATGCCAATAACCACCACCGGCAAACTTAACCCGCCAGCCCAAACAAACCGGCTGCGAGCCTCATCTAAACGAATCTTTTCCTTTTCAATTAATGCCTTACGTTGAGACAAGGTATCCATTAAAACAGCCTGATAACCCAGACTGGCAACCTTGGCTGATACTTCATCCTTACTTAAACTCCCTTGTACCGACATCGTTTCGGTACCAAAGTTTACATTCACCTGTTTAACTTTAGGATCACGTTTTAAAACCATTTCAATTAATAAAGCGCAAGAGGCGCAAGTCATCCCTTCAATAGCCAGTTCAACGGTTTGGGTAGCCTCTTCTGCAAACGTCACTTTTTCTGCCACACGATCCTTAGAAGAAGGTTTTTGGGCAATATTTCCCAGCACTGCATCCAATAGGATTAATAAATTCTTTTTAGGCAGGGACGCCGAATCAAAATAAATCACCACCGATCCGATACCAAAGACAGACCGGACTTGCTTAACCTCAGGGCGTTTTTTTAGCAAAATCTCTAAGATATAGGCACGCTCCTGATCGTTCTTCAATATCGGGACATTAATCCTAATGCGTGATTTTAATTGGTGAACCAGCTGAAAATTTTTGTACTGTAAGGTTTCTGTTTTCATAATGACCGTACCGCAGAAATAAACGAAAGCCGCACTTTTGTTTGAAAGGGTTTAACCGTGAACAGGTTAAGAGGAACTGTTACAGCAAAACAAGAAGCAGGGGTATTTGGATTTAACATTGTTTAATTGATACTATTGCGCTGACTTTCGCGAACGTACCAACAAATAAAACAAATACAATACCGTTAACCATTCATAGCGATATTTCAAAGGGCTAGGCAGCCATAACTTAACAACATGCTTCCAATGTATCTTAATCAAATAGAGGACTAAAATATCATTCAAGAAATTAATAATGGCTTTTTCCGGGTTTTGAATGAAGCTTTTAGGCCTTTTCATTCCCAACTTGGTGATCACTTTAGCAGCTTGCACAGTTTCCTTGGCGTCATCGACCTTACCTTTAATCCACTGACTGGCTTTTAATCCTTTAACTTTATTACCCATTTTCGTTAACAGATTAGAATTGGGTTCAGCTTTTGATGCCATTTTTCCAGCCAATCCCCCCCGTTTATTCAAATCCCCCAATAAAACCACAATTTTCAAGGCTAAACGGTTGAAATTACAAACAGCCTCATCAAAACGAATGGATAGCTTTTGTTGTTTACTGAAAAGACGTACGCTTGTAACCCCTGCAATGGCCATAATTCCGTCTTCAATGGCGGATGCTACCGGGAAAACACACACTTGCGCTGGAATTTGAAATCGAACATGGCCAATGGATCGATATCGCACGACAAATTCTTTTTGAATAGACATATGTAATTTTAGAGTAGCCGCAAAAAACATGAATTACACAGACAAAGACTCCCTCTCACATCTCTGTCTGCTTTAACAAAAAACCAAAAAGGCTAATCTAAGTCTTCTTTAGCCTCTGCAACAATATCTTCCAAATTTTCTTTTTGTTGCAAGACAAAATCTTTTCCTGCATCAACGGCCTGACTGGTTTTAGAAATAATTTCTTTGCGATATTTATACACAAAATAACCTGCAACCACACCCATCCCAAAAACCACTACAGGATATTTCACTAATTTACTCATTACCTTCCCCCCCACTCCTAATGTCGCAGACACGATTGTGCCCTTCACGATTTGTTTAGACAAAGACCCATCTTGTTTTACATGGTGACTATGGTTTTTCATTGATTACTTCCCGACAATAAAATTAATTAGTAGCACGATTTTCCTCATCGTCAAGAATTTCATCTTCATGCAATAACTGATAAATACCCTTGCAACCTTCACAACAAAAATGCTGGCTTCCTTGCTTTGTTTTCAAGTCAAAGCCAGATACTTCAACAGTTAAACCACATAGATCACAATTTTTTTTATCATCGCCCATGTCCGACAACAGCCTCTCAAGTAAGTTCTATTTTAACAAAATCAACAAAACATTAGGTATATTTAATTTTAACAACCTAAAAACCCTTAGTAACTCTAACTGCAAGCGAAGCTTAAACCTCAAAAGTTACAGCACGACAAACCACCACAAGAGACCAGCTTGAGGCTTTATATTTATGCACTCCGCAACGCGCTATAAACCATGAAGGCCATTCTAGTCCTGTCCCGAATATTAGATAACTGTTATAAGTTATGAATTTGACTAGGAATTCCATTAATCGTCCCATTATAGTATCTCTTTCAATTTAAACGAAAAAGAGCAAAACCAAAAAATTCCAGCAATTACAACACCAAAACATAAGACATTGTTAGAAAACATCTTTATTAACCAAAAAACCAAAAATATAAAAAACTATGTTAAATAACACATTTATAATACGTCATTTAGCGTAAATTTACAGAAGCATCATTGCAAGGATTGACTTAAAGCTGTTGTGCTAATATTAGCCATTAACCCTGTAATCTAAAATTGACAAATGCCCATTTTACTTTTTCCCCTTAGAAACGTACCCGAAGACGAAGCCGACGAAATAAGGGCGTTGCTCGACGCCCATGAGCTGCCTTATTATGAAACCTCAGTGGGCAATTGGGGTATTTCCATGCCTGCAATCTGGCTAAGGGAGGACACCAATCTGGAATTAGCACAACAACTGCTTGCTGAGTACCAGCAACAACGCTTTACATCTCAGCGGCAACTGTACTTAGACAACCAACAGGCAGGCACCACACCAACCTTTTTAGGCAATCTACTTAAACACCCGTTCCGCTTTATTCTCTATACCGTTTGCACTTTATTTGTTCTGGCTGTTTCAACACGGCTTATTCTCGATTTTGGGTATTAATTAAGCCTTGCTAAATAATCGTTGATCAAAAATGATTTGAGCTTAAATTCCCTCAGTTTTGCCACAACTGCCGCGCAACAACTAACGTCAACCACCAAATCTTGAACACGCCAAGCATCAATCGATCCACAATGGTCTGGAATACGCAAAAAACGGGTAGGATCAGAAGGATCAATAACACAACGCTCAAGTCCCAAACTAATGCCCTGCCCCACTGCTTTCACAAATGCTTCCTTACGCGTCCAAAAATCAAAAAAACCGCGCATTTTTACAGGCTCAGGCAGGTTTTGCCAATAACCCTGCTCTTCCGCAGCAAAGCACTTTGCCACCAAACCAGCTGTATGGGTTCTGGGTTTCATTGCTTCAATATCAACCCCCACTGGAACCTCTTGGGTAACCGCAACTAACAATTTATTCGCAGAATGGGACATATTAAAACTGAGCGCAGGATAATCCTCTAAAAATGGCTTACCATAGGCAGATCGGTTAAGGTTGAGTGCCTCCGGCAAAACTTGCAAGTAACTGCCCAATAGCATCCTTAATAAGCCATGGCTTAACAGATACTGGTCACGCAAAGCTTGAAACCTTAGCTTTGCCAGCACCGCTCGCTCAGCATCATCCAAAACCGCATAGCAACGCTCTTGATCAAGGGCTAGTTTTGCCAAATCGGCATACCATATAGCCACAACCCCCTGCTGTAGCGAAAAGCAGTGCTCCACCCTAAACCTCGTTAAATTCCGTAGAGAAAAACCAGATTTGAGGCAAAAGTCTGACTATTTCATAAATATTAAATACTTTTGATCCAGACAACACAGCTAAGCGAAATAAGTTTTGATTACACATTAATTTCTTTGAATTAGGTAAAATACCGCAACAACATCTCCAATAGCTATTATTCCATACAGTTGCCACTATACCTTCAATACCTTTGCAAAAGCCTGTTTATGCAACACTATTTCTAGCTGCAAGCAACTTATTTAAGGCTATTATCACTACAAACAGCATATACCTTTAAGGAAATCTGACATGACCACTCAAACAAAACTTCGCTGGGGGATATTGGGCGCAGCCCGCGTCAATGAACGCTTGCTACCCGCCATTGTCGAGGCCGAGAATGCCGAATTAGTTGCGATTGCCAGCCGTCGACCGGAGGCAGCAGCCCAAACCTTGGCAAAGTATGCGCCCCAACAACAAAATGTCCGCTGCTATAACAATCTGGATGACCTACTTAACGACCCCAACATTGATGCCATTTACTTACCCCTTGCAAATCAAGAACATGCTGAGTGGGCATTACGCACGATTGCACACGGCAAACACCTCCTCTGTGAAAAACCGATGGCACTGACCGTAAGCGACATAGAAGCCATTCAAAGAGCAGCCCAGCAACATAACGTCACCGTCATGGAAGGCTTTATGTATCGTTTTCACCCACAGCATACCCGGGTACAAGAACTGATTCGTTTAGGCACCATTGGTGAAATTCGCGCCGTACGCAGCAGTTATTCATTTATGATGGGGCCTGCGCGTATGTACCGTTTAACAGAAAGCGTCGAACACGGCGGCGGTGCCATGTGGGACATCGGCTGTTACGCCATCCATTCAGCGCGGATGTTTTTCGACATCGATCCAATTTCGGTAACCGCACTTGCAAAGTATGTAGACAGCGGCGCTGATATAACCACCAGCGGTATTTTAGATTTCGGCGACGGTCGCTTTGCGCATTTCGATTTTAGCTTTGAGCGCGCAAGACGCTGTGAATATGAAATCATCGGCACCCAAGGTGGCATAAAATGCCACATTGTCTGGCAACTACCGGGAGACGTACCGGTTATTTCCTGGTGGAACGAGGCAGGACAAATCACAGAAGAACGTTTACCCGCTAGCAATCATTTCAAACTTGAAATCGAACACTTTAGTGACTGTGTGCTAAACGCTAAAGCCCCACTGCTGTCACTGGAAGATGCGAAAAGCAATTGCAAAATTATTGTTGCTGCCCTACAAGCTGCCGCCGAAGGCAAAACCATCAAATTAACGGATACTCAACAATAAAGCAGGATGTGCCGACGACAGCAGCGGCATTAGGCAATTGTTTTTGCTTGCTGTCGTCGGCACATCCTAAAACCAATGCCTTTATAACAACTTAAGTGTTTGACCCTTTATAGCTAATTTCCAGCGCATGCAAAGAATTAATGCAATTCTCCGTTGCTTGTAATTGCTGGCTATCAAAACACGCCTTATTAGTTTCACGCGCTTCTTTTGGGTTAGCGGCATACCAGGCAACTGATTTAACTTCCGGCGTTTTTGCCTCTTGCGTTCTTTGAAACGCCATCACCCCCACAGTGAAAACAATCGCGGCAGCAACGACGGTTAATAAACTGGTCGAAGGCCAGGAAATTTTCGTCAAAATAGGTTCAACTTTATGGGTCATAGATATCAAATCGTCAGTTTTTTTCATCGGGGTATCTCCAATTTAGGTTTTTTTAAAAGCTGATAACACATTGATTAATGCGTTGTTAATAGCCTATTCAATAAACCTCAGCTTGTAAATGTGGCAAATTGTCGCGCGACAATTTGTCACATGTTCAAGAAAATGTTTTACCTTTAAACTCCATATGGCTCTTATCGCTTTTTATTAAGCCTTAGGAGCTTATTACCCTTCCTCAAAATGCGGCCAGCCTACCTAGTCGCATTTTTTTATTTGCCTTAAAAATCTTGCGCCCCATGCGGCAAAACTGGACAGATAGTGCATAGTCGCGCATCAGTTTACTTTGGCAGCAATGGTATACTGCGGCAATCAAATACTGCTTAAAATTACCACGTTAAGGCAAACTCAATTTAATGACTACGATTACAATCCCGGAATGGCCCTACGCCTATGGCAAACCCAGTGGAAAAGGCTTGCTACGTCGAGAAGTGGATGATTTTATTGTGTTTGAAAGCTTATCATTCGAGCCATCCGGCGAAGGGGAACATGTCTTTTTACAAATTCAAAAAACTTCAGAAAACACCGATTTCATCGCCCGGCAAATAGCCCGCTATGCAAACGTCAGGCAACGGGATGTCAGCTACGCCGGTTTAAAAGATCGCCATGCCATTACCACCCAATGGTTTAGCGTCTGGCTGCCTGGAAAAGTCGATCCTGACTGGTCAGGCTTAGCCTCAGAAAACTTAAAAATCATGCAGGTAATCCGCCACGCCCGAAAATTAAAGCGTGGGGTGTTAGCTGATAATCATTTCAAACTGCGCATTCGGGATTGGCAGGGCGATATAGCCAAAACCGAGCAGCAGTTGGAGTGGATTAAACAACACGGGGTACCTAATTATTTCGGGGTACAACGCTTTGGAAACGCCGGACAAAACGTCAACAAAGCGCTGGCGATGTTTCAGGGCGCGAAAGTGCCGCGTGAACAACGCAGTATTTATTTATCAGCCGCAAGAGCGTATTTGTTTAATCAGGTTTTGGCGGAACGCGTCGGGCAGAACAATTGGCAGCAAGGGCTAGCGGGTGATGTGTTTATGCTGGCGGGGTCGAAAAGCCATTTTCAGTCGGCGCTACCGGATGAGAGCATTAAGGAGCGCTTACTGGCAAATGATATTCATCCGACTGGTTCGCTGTGGGGGCTGGGTGAGCCAATGGTTAGCGCAGATGCAGCAAAGATCGAAGCCGCCGTTATTGCGCAATACCCGGCAATAACTGAAGGGCTATTACAAGAAAAGCTGGAGATGGCACGGCGGAGTTTACGCTTGCTGGTGCAAAATCTGCACTGGCAGTTTGTGGCGGCGGATACCTTAGAGCTGAGTTTTAGCTTACCGCCTGGATGTTATGCCACGGCAGTATTAAGGGAAATTATTACGGATTTATAAGCTGGTTTAATGCAATTAAGCCAAAAACATCGACGCTTTAAGTGAATTTCGCTATTTTTATTTTCAACCTTTCGCATCCCTAATAAAGCGTAAGAACCAAAAAATAGCGATGGATCAGAAGTCTACTTGGGTTGTAAAAACCAATTGCTAGCCTCTCCGCTAAACAGTCGATAGATGATGAATATATTGATTGGGATTGAAAGTATTGATAATACTATATCGAGTTTCATCATGCCGGCTGCTGTACCCCCAAGCATAAATAAAAATCCAGTAACCGTAATTATCGCAAATATGTAACGAGCCGGATTGCTACCCATGGAAATTTTGTAAGGGACAACGCATGAAATACCGTTTAAAAATAGATAAAAACCAAATACAATACTACCGATAGAGCCCATTTGCTTTTCTATAATAGCAACAACCGCACCGATTGCTATCGTTACCCAAATAGCAATTACGGCCTGATTAATACTTTTCGGAATGATCATTTTTTATTGGCCCTCAACTAAAATTAGATATTATAAAAGACGTAAAATGTTGCGTGAGTAAGTTTAGAAATATAGTAAATCCTCAAAAAAGCATAAGCGTCTTTTAAGCGGCGCAGGATGGGGAAGGAGGTAGCCGAGAACCTATCTTGATTTAATTCCATCTACGATAGCGTTCTAATTTCTAACAGGAAATCTAATTTAATATATCCATACGTTGGATAAATTACATAATGAAGAGAAAATTTAATTTTAGGGCTTATTCACCGCCAGGCAATACGCCATAAACGACGGCAGAGTCAATTATTTCCCAGACTTCTCTGCGCTATTTTTTAGGTTAGCTTTATTTTGAATTAAACCGACACATTAGGCACTACTACATTAAAACAACATCCAAACTGGCTTAACCGTTTCCGGCAACGGCTTTAGCCGCCCCAGTTCCACCCATTGGTTAGTTGGGCTATGAAAATCCGAGCCTACCGAACCATAAAGATCGTAGCGTTTCAGGTAATTGCTGATAAGGGTAATTTCTTCCGGTGAGCTGCGTCCCGTAATCACTTCGACACCCTGTCCGCCGCTTTCTTTGAAGGCGCTCAGCAAGCGGTTCATCCAATTGGCTGATAATTTATAACGCATTGGATGCGCTAATACCGCGACACCACCTGCCTGCACAATCCAGTCAAGGGCATCGCTTAAACTTGCCCAGGCGGTTGATACATACGCAGACTTGCCTTGTCCCAGATAACGGTCAAACGCTTCCTGCTGGGTTGATACATGGTTTTGTTTTAGCAAAAAGTCCGCAAAATGACTGCGGGTAATCATGCCGCGTCCTGCTGCCTGGGTAACTGCGGCATAGGCATCTGGAATACGTTTTTTTTCGAGCTTGAGGGCTATTTTTTGCGCTCGGTCACTGCGGATGGCTTGCAAATGCGCAATGCCGGTTTTGAGTGATTCTTGATCAGGATTGATGTTTAAGCCGACGATATGTAAGCAGTGATTTTCCCAAGTGGTGGATATTTCTATTCCATTGATCGATCGAATACCGGCGATTAGTGCGGCTTGCCTGGCTTCTTCCAGCCCTTGGGTAGTATCATGATCGGTCAGGGCTAATGCTGTGACACCCTGTTGTTGGGCGCGGGTAACCAGTTCGGTGGGTGATAAAGCGCCGTCTGAGGCATTAGAATGGCAGTGCAGGTCATATTGTTCAGTCATTATCTATTAAGGCTTAAGGTTAACAGCGAAAGTACGGTAAGCCTTTTGCCTGAGTTTATTGGTATTCACCATAGAGTTTTGCATAGAGTCCATTTTGGGTAATTAAAGTTTCATGCCGCCCTTGCTCGCAAATCTTGCCATCCTCAAAGACATAAACATGATCCGCTTGTTTTACCGCACTCAGGCGATGCGCAATGATAATTGTAGTCCGTCCCTGTAAAAATGCACTGAGCGCAGCATGTAAACGGAATTCTGTTTCAGCATCCAACGCGGAAGTGGCTTCATCCAGAATGACAATACTGGGGTTAGCAACAATCATGCGCGCTATGGCGAGACGTTGGCGCTGCCCGCCTGAAAGCCGCATGCCCTGACGACCAACCACGGTGTCCAGTCCCATTTCCAGATTTGTCACAAAAGGCTTAAGTTGCGCAATGTCTAAAGCTTGCCAGAGTGCCGCATCGGTAATCGTTCGTCCGAGTGTTAAGTTGGCGCGGATGGTGTCATTAAATAACGCGGGATTTTGTAGCACCGTGCAGGCGTGCTCACGGATCACATCCAGCCCGATTTCGGTTAGCGGAATTCCATCAAAATAGATCATACCATCTGAAGGGCTATACAGTCCGATCAAGGTTTGAATCAGCGTTGATTTACCACCGCCACTGGCACCGACTAAAGCCACTTTTTCGCCTGCTTTAATGTGCAAATTAATACCTTTTAGAATGGGTTCTTCGCCGTAAGTAAAATAAAGATCTTTAATATCAACCGAAACGGTTTTATGCGCTGCGAAGGGATTTTTAAGGTGTGGATATGCGGGTTCCTGCTTTAGGGTTTGTAGTTTATTGATCCGCTTTAAAGCGGCTTTAGCAGAATAAAACGCCACCTGTATACCTAACACCTCCTGAACCGGCGCCATCATATACCACAGGTAACCAAATACTGCCAACATTTCCCCAATACTCAGGTTAGAGTAAAAAACCATAAGCATGGCAGTGGCCCTAAAAATATCGAAGCCGAATAAAAAGATCAAAAAACTGATCCGGCTGGCGGCGTCACTTTGCCAGGCAAACTCGATAGAATGGTTTTTTACATCTCTTGCAGAATCAATAAGTTGCAAACAATAATGCTGTTCACGATTACTGGCACGAATCTGATGGATAGCGGTTAAGGTTTCGGTCAAGGCTTGTTGAAAAATTTCATAGGCAGAATTTTCGCGGGCTTTTAGGGCGCTAATGCGATTACCGACACTACGGGTAAAATAAATAACTATGGGATTTAACAGTAAAATAAATAACCCTAATTGCCAGTGCATCCATAAAAGCACCACAGCAGTGCCAATAATGGTTAAAATGGCTACCAGAAAACGGCTGATCGTCCCGCCGATAAAATTATCCAGCGTGTCCAGATCCTTAACCAAATTAGTAACCACGGTACCAGTACCCAAACTTTCATATTCAGACATGGAGATGGTTTGCAGATGCTGAATCTGCCGTGAGCGAATCGTAAAAATAATATTCTTGGCAATAACACAAAATTGCCTGTTCTGAATAACCCCAAATACCAGCGAAATGATCCGTAACAATAAACTGGCTACCAGCACCACACCAATGTAGAGCATGGGCGAATGCCATTGGCTGGGGGCGAATAGATTGATAGTCCTGATCGTGACACCTGGCTTATTAAGCAATACCTCATCAACTAAGAGCGGCATTAATAAAGGCACGGGCACACTGGCAATCGTGCCTAAAACAGCTATGATATGTGCAGTGATCAACTCTTTTTTGTGCTTTAATGCGATTTGGGTAATGTACCGCCAAGTGTATTCTAGCCGCGTATGATTATCAGTGTGTTTTTGCACAGGAAATTTAATTAATGTGGTTTGCACCGGATTATAACGGTGTAAGCGATTATTAGGAATAGTCAAGGGTAAGTAGAATAAATGAAAATGCAGCGTCAAATGTTAAAAAAATCTTTATTCGTCTTGAGTTTTTGCATTTTCAGCTTGCCAGCTTTAACGGCAGAACTGACGATGCAACGATTGGATTTTTTACATGCCGAACATTTATTGGCAGGCGATAAAACCGATGAATTTCTGGAAAGCATTGAAAAACTGCAAGGTTATCCATTATATCCGTATTTAAAAGCGCAGTGGCTAAAAGCTAATCTGGAACAAACCGAACAGATTCAACAGTTTTTAACGCGCTATCCTGACTCCCGCTATGCCAATCAGGTTCGGATACCCTGGCTGAGTGCTTTAGCAGCACAGCAAAACTGGCAAGAGATCATCACGCAGTATCGTGAAACCGACGGTGTTGAGAATCAATGTATCTTTAACCAAGCGCGTTATCAAACGGGACAAAAAGAAGCGGCGTTGTTAGATGCCAAACAATTATGGCTACTGGGCACAGATTTACCGGCGCAATGTGATTTTTTAGTGGGCGCCCTTAAAGGTTCCGCTTATTTTTCAAAAGCATTGATCTGGAGCCGGTTTGATGCAGCATTGCAAAAAAATCAAGTCACGCTCGCCCAACATCTTAAGAGCCTTCTAGATACAGGCGAACAAGGGTTCGCTAATTTTTGGCTGCAATTGCATGAGCAACCGGAATTAGTGCAGTCTAATAAATTCAACACCATGCCAACGGCCTATCAAGGACAAATGTATGCTTATGCAGCGCAACGCCTAGCACGCAAATCGCCCATAGCGGCCATCGCGCTCTGGGATAGCCGCCCGGCGGCTTTAGTCATTGATACGTTGCGCCGAGATGACATACAACGTACGCTAGCCCTGGCTTTAGCTAATAATAAACTGCCAGGGGCTTATACACGATTAATGCAGGTAACCGTTGCCGACGATGAGATTAACGAGTGGCGGGTTCGATCTGCACTCCTTGAAGGAAACTGGTCACATGTTGCCAGTGCCATTGCATTACTTCCACCCGAGGAGCAAGCCAAATCCAAATGGCAATATTGGCAAGCCCGCGCCAAAGCCCAACTGGGCGACAAAACCGCAGCCTCTACGGCATTTAAACAACTGGCGACCAAGTCAGATTATTATGGTTTTCTCGCTGCGGATCATGCCCAATTGGATTACACTTTTACAGACCATCCAGTACTGGTTGAGCCACAGCTTAAAACAGCCCTTTTAGCGAGTGATGATTTTAAAATTGTGCAGGAACTTAAATTCCATCGACGAGAGCATGAAGCACAAAAACAATGGTGGTATGTTATTAAACATCTGGATAAAGAGCAGATTAAAGCCGCCGCGAAAATTGCACAAGACTGGCAGTGGCAACAAATGGCTATTTTTACGCTGGCGAAAGCGGAAGTTTGGGATGATATGGCCTTACGTTTTCCAATTTTTTATCAGCAATCAGTACTGGATAATGCCGCTGAACAAACCTTAGACCCGTCACTTATTTATGGATTAATCCGGCAGGAAAGCGCCTTTGATCAGGAAGCCTCATCCCCTGTGGGTGCGCGTGGTTTAATGCAAATAATGCCCGCCACAGGTTTACAAATCGCACGAGAACTGAAAGAGCCCTGGGGATCAGCAACCCGTTTGTTTGATCCGGCTGTAAACATAAAATACGGTGCGTTTTATTACAGCAAATTAGTACATCAATTTGATGGGCATTTTGCGTTGGCAGCGGCGGCCTATAACGCCGGACCACATCGGGTCAAAACCTGGCTTCCGGGCATAAAAGGCATTGCTGCCGACATTTGGGTCGAAACCATCCCTTTCAAGGAAACCCGTAAATACGTCGCAGCCGTTTTATCGTATGCGCTTATTTATCAACAACGGTTACAGCGAACCGGTCTTAAAATGCGGGATTTGATGCGTGATGTGTTACCGGTAGAAAAATTGAGCTGATTTTTTTTGAGCTCTGTATGATAATGGCGCTTGCAGGAGTGCACCGTTTAACATTATAAAAATAATTATTAAGGTAAAAACCCAATGCTAAAACAGCAAAGCTTTACCCGCGAGGAGCTATTAAAGTCCGGTAGAGGCGAATTGTATGGGGCCGAGAATGCCCAATTGCCATTGCCTAATATGCTCATGATGGATCGGATTGTGCTTATTACCGACGAGGGTGGCTTATATAACAAAGGCGAAATTATTGCGGAACTTGATATAAATCCTGACTTATGGTTTTTTGCGTGCCATTTTCAAGGCGATCCGGTGATGCCGGGTTGTTTGGGTTTAGATGCAATGTGGCAATTGGTTGGGTTTTACTTGTGCTGGATGGGGGGGCTAGGTAAAGGTCGTGCCTTGGGTGTAGGTGAAGTAAAGTTTAAGGGTCAAGTTTTACCCACAGCAAAAAAAGTAACTTATCGAATTAATTTAAAACGGGTTATTTTACGTAAGCTGGTTATGGGTATTGCTGACGCCACGATGGAAGTTGATGGCAAGGTGATTTATGAGGCAACCGATTTACGGGTTGGCCTATTCACATCGACTAAAGACTTCTAGGAGGGGGATATGAAAAGAGTAGTCGTGACAGGGTTGGGTATCGTTTCCAGTATTGGCAATAACAGGGACGAAGTGGTTGCCTCCCTTAAACAAGGCCGTTCCGGCATTGTATTTGCCGAAGATTATGCAAAACTGGGCTTTCGAAGCCATGTGCATGGTCCCATTAACATTGATCTGGACGCCTTGATTGACCGGAAAATTAAGCGCTTTATGGGCGATGGCGCTGCGTTTAACTATATCGCCATGCAACAGGCTATTGACGATGCAGGGCTTGATGAACAACAAGTTTCTAATTTTAGAACCGGCTTGGTGATGGGTTCAGGAGGCCCTTCAACCTCCAATCTGGTTGAAGCGGCTGACATCTTACGGGATAAAGGCGTTAAAAAAGTCGGCCCTTATATGGTGCCGCGTGCTATGTCCAGCACCAATACCGCCTGCTTAGCAACACCGTTTAAAATTAAAGGCGTAAATTATTCCATTACTTCCGCTTGCGCTACTAGCGCACATTGTATCGGCCATGCCATGGAGCTGATTCAAATGGGTAAGCAGGACTTGGTTTTCGCCGGCGGCGGTGAAGAAGTACATTGGACTATGTCGGTATTATTTGATGCGATGGGCGCGTTGTCCTCCAAATATAACGATGCGCCTGCAACGGCATCCAGGCCTTATGATGTCACCCGCGATGGTTTTGTGATTTCCGGTGGCGGCGGTGTGCTCGTTATCGAAGAACTGGAACATGCCAAAGCCCGTGGCGCTAAAATTTACGCAGAACTCGTCGGTTATGGTGCGACTTCTGACGGCTACGACATGGTGCAACCTTCCGGTGAAGGTGCAATACGCTGCATGCAACAAGCCATGGCGAATGTCACAGGCGAAATCGATTATATTAATGCCCACGGCACCAGTACCGTAGTGGGTGATACCAAAGAATTGGAAGCCTTGCGTACGGTATTTGGCGACGATAAAGTGCCACCGGTTAGCTCTACCAAGTCTTTAACCGGCCATGCTTTAGGGGCGGCAGGTGTAAATGAGTCTATTTATTCATTATTAATGATGCAGGAAAACTTTTTAAGCGCTTCTGCCAATATTACGCAGTTGGATCCAGGCGCAGTAGGCATCCCGATTGTGCGCGAACGTAAGGATAATGTTACCTTAAACACCATTATGTCGAATAGTTTTGGGTTTGGCGGCACTAACGCGACGTTGATTTTTCAGCGTTTTAATCCCTAAAGGAAAACTTAATTTTATACACTCGTCCCCAGCCCCTTATAAAGAAAAGAGGAGCTAGGGGCATTAATGGTTGGTTTGATTATTTAAGCGCGTTATCGTTGAAAGCAACCCCAACCACCCCATTCCCTTTGACGGTATCATTACCGACTTTTCACTTTGTTCATGTCAAATCCCATCCAAAAAGCCGAATACAATCACCACAAATTACACAAACGTTTGCGGCATTACGTGGGGGATGCAATCGCTGATTACAACATGATTGAAGAAGGCGATAAAGTCATGGTGTGTTTATCCGGCGGTAAAGATTCTTTTACGCTCTTGGATATTTTGCTGAGTTTACAAAAAAGCGCACCCGTGCAGTTTGAGCTTATCGCGGTTAATCTGGATCAAAAACAACCGGGATTCCCTGAGCATGTGCTACCAGAGTACCTGGCAAAATTGGGCATCCCTTATCATATTATTGAAAAAGACACCTACAGCGTTGTAAAACGGGTCATTCCGGAAGGCAAAACCACCTGTGGTTTATGTTCACGCCTACGACGAGGTACCTTGTATGGGTATGCCGAAGCCAATGGCGTAACTAAAATTGCTCTGGGGCATCACCGCGATGATATTTTGGAAACATTTTTCCTCAATATTTTTTATGGCGGCAAACTAAAAGCCATGCCACCTAAATTATTAAGCGACGATAAAAAAAATATCATCATCCGGCCGCTCGCCTATTGCCGTGAAAAAGATATTGAGCGCTTTGCGGCCTTACAAAACTACCCGATTATCCCTTGCAATCTATGCGGTTCTCAGGAAAATCTACAACGCCAAGCCATGAAAGAAATGTTAGCAAGCTGGGATAAACAATTCCCAGGACGACTAGAAACCATTTTTTCCAGTTTGCAAAATGTTGCGCCTTCACAACTGGCTGACCGGCAGTTATTTGATTTTGTAAATTTACAACAGCGCAGCAATGTTCCAGAGGAGGAAATAGAAGGTTGTGCAGAAGCTTATCAAGATTCGGTCACTTCGTCTGTAGACCTAAGTGGACTTTACAACTTGAGTAACCCGAAAGCAGCCCAAGTCACTCATGACGCGGGATTAGAAGTGCTGTCGCTATAACCCCAACCAACTTGAAATCGTAATGATTACCCCCATATAGTGGGACACACCCCGGAAAGCGGGTTACAAGCATAGATAAGGAGCACGCGTGGAAAGTTTTAAATTATCAATCTTCATTACCATCGTTTGTATGGTGGGCGCATTTTTTTGGAGTGGCTTGGAAGCGGTCGTTTTAGTGTTAATCCTGGGCTTTTTAGAGGTCAGTCTTTCCTTTGATAACGCGGTAGTCAATGCCAGTGTTTTAAAACGCATGCCTGCCGTTTGGCAACAGCGTTTTTTAACCTGGGGGATGTTGATCGCAGTATTTGGCATGCGTTTAGTTTTCCCGGTTGCCATTGTTTCGTTCGCAACCGAAGTCAGTTTATATGATGTAACCCAAATGGCTTTGCACGATCCTATGCAATACGCTAAACATCTGGAAGATTCGCACACTTTGATCGCTTCATTTGGGGGAACTTTCTTATTATTAGTCGCCTTTTCTTTCTTGTTAGACGACGACCGGGATATCTATTGGCTCGGTAATCTGGAAGAAAAATTACAAAGCCTAAGCAAAGTTGATGCGGTGAGTACTACCATCACGCTGGCAGCATTGTTGCTCACCTATCATTTTGTATTGCCGGAGCATAAGCACGATGTCTTAATGGGTGGAATCTGGGGTATTTTTCTGTATGGGCTGGTCAGCAGCTTAGATCGTTTCTTTCAGTCCGACGAAGAAACCGAAATGCTGGCAGATGCAGCCAAAAAAAGCGGTATTATGGCCTTTTTGTATCTGGAATTATTAGACGCGTCGTTCTCATTTGACGGCGTGATTGGCGCATTTGCGATTACCCGTGATATTGTGGTGATTATGCTCGGTTTAGGCATTGGCGCGATGTTTGTGCGTTCATTAACGGTTTTCCTGGTTAACAAAGGCACGCTGGATGAATATATTTTCCTGGAGCATGGCGCGCACTACGCCATCGGCGCTTTGGCAATTATAATGTTGGTGACCACTTTTCAGCCCATTCCTGAAATATTTACCGGCTTAATTGGTGCGGCTTTTATTGGTTTATCGTTATTGTCTTCCATCCGCGATAAACGTAAGCAAGAACAAGCTTAAGCCGCTTATTTTTCCAAACCCATAGCAAACGGAGCAGCATTATGAGTATTTCATTGGCTAAAGGGGGCAATATCAGTTTATCCAAAACTGACCCCACTTTAAAAAATATCATCGTAGGGCTTGGGTGGGATGCTCGGCCCACTGACGGCGCAGACTTCGACTTGGATGCCAGTGCTTTCATGGTCAAAGCAGATGGTAAAGTAAGATCGGACAGCGATTTCATTTTTTATAATCAAACCAAATCCAGTTGCGGTTCCGTTGAGCATACCGGGGATAACCGCACCGGTGCCGGTGATGGCGACGACGAATCACTAATCGTATTATTAGATAAAGTGCCTGCCGATATTCAACGCGTCATATTCACAGTAACCATTCATGATGCCGATAGCCGCAAACAGAATTTCGGGCAAGTGTCTAACGCCTTTATCCGGGTCGTCAATAAAGACGGTAATGCTGAAGTCGCCCGTTATGACCTAAGCGAAGATGCCTCAATTGAAACCGCGATGATTTTTGGGGAGCTTTATCGGCACAGTGGCGAATGGAAATTTAAAGCGGTCGGTCAAGGCTATGCCGGTGGCTTGGGCGCTTTAGCCCACCAATACGGTATTAATGTATAACTGCACGATCCCCAGCATCATAAATGCCGGGGTGTTTATCCACCACCTATAACAATTAAATTTATACCCTTCGGGGATCACAACAGGGGACTATTATGCCAGTATCACTCACTAAAGGTGCTAACGTTAATCTCAGTAAAGAAGCACCTGGTTTAAACAAAATTGTCGTTGGCTTAGGCTGGGATCCACGGGCAACAGACGGCGCAGCCTTTGATTTAGACGCCAGCGCGTTCCTGCTTAAAGCCGATGGTAAAGTCAGAACCGACAGTGACTTTTGTTTTTATAACAATAAAAAAGTCGCTGACGGCGCTGTCGAACACACTGGCGATAATCTAACCGGTGTCGGCGGCGGCGATGACGAAACCGTTAATGTCGAATTAAGTAAAGTACCTGCGGATGTTGACCGGGTGGTTTTTGCCGTTACCATTCACGAAGCGGAAGCCCGTAAACAAAACTTTGGACAAGTCAGCAGCGCGTTTATCCGCATTGTCAATCAAGAAGGTGGAACTGAAATCGCCCGTTACGATTTAAGCGAAGATGCTTCCGTTGAAACCGCAATGATTTTTGGTGAAATTTACCGCAATGGTACAGACTGGAAATTTAAAGCGGTCGGTCAAGGCTTTGCCGGTGGTCTTGGGCCCTTAGCTTCCTCTTTTGGGGTCAGTGTTTAAGACAGTTTAAACGTTATATTCTGGAGAACATTTGTAACTCGCTATGCTCCTCTCACTTGACTACTTTCAGTGCGAAGGAATAGTAAGGGTTACAAATACTCCCATAAAAATACCAGTAATGGGTTAGGAGTTGCAATGGCTATTAGTTTACAAAAAGGGCAGAAAATCTCATTATCCAAAGAATCCGGTACTGCGCTTAGCAAAGTGGTCATGGGTTTAGGTTGGGATGCCAAGAAAAGTGGTGGCGGTGGTGGTTTGCTTAAAGGCATGTTTGGCGGCGGCGGCGGAGATGCCATTGATTTAGACGCCTCCTGCGTGATGTTTGATGAGCAAAACAAACAGGTTGACAGCATTTGGTTCGGGCAATTAAAAAGCAAAGACGGCAGCGTTTTACATTCCGGCGATAACCGCACCGGCGATGGCGATGGCGATGATGAACAAATTGTTGTGCATTTAGACAAAGTGCCAGCTACCGTCAAATCTTTGGTATTTACTGTCAACTCCTTTACCGGACAAACCTTTAATTCGGTTGAAAATGCCTATTGTCGAATTGTCGACAGCAGCAATAATAATGAAATAGCCCGTTATACCCTGAGTTCTCAAGGCTCACACACTGCGCAAATCATGGCTAAAGTATACCGGCACAACGGTGAATGGAAAATGCACGCAATCGGTGAAAACGGCACAGGGCGGACTATTGAAAATTTACTGCCGCAAATCGTTCCACACCTGTAATTTTATTGATCATGAGGATTTGGTTTAATAAAACCTTTTCAACCATCCAAGCGGTATTTAGAAATCTTCGTCAGGGTTTTCCAACTGGCGAAGTAACTTTAATCTGCACCCATACTTATCCCACCGCATCAGCGTTCAGCGTAAGCGATGAAGCTTATCTCGAACCCGCTGAACTAACTGGCACCGACTATCTGGACTGGTGCGTAGCATTTTGCCAAAGCCAGCACATTGATTTATTCTGGCCGGGCAAAGAAGCGGCACTGATCAGCCAAGATCATGCCTTGTTTCATGCCGTCGGCACACAAGTGTTATCTGTAGCCGATCATGACACCCTAAGCCTCCTACACCACAAAGGGCATTTTTATACCGATTTGCCCAAATCGGTTGCGCAGGTCATGGATTTTCGGGTAGTCAATGATCCCGAAACCTTTGACCAAGCTATCGCAGACCTATCCTTAAACCACGAACGCTTATGTATAAAACCCGCGGTTTCGGTATACGGTTTAGGATTTAAAATACTAGACACCCAACGAAGCAGTATCGTGCATGTCTTAAAGGGTGTGGAATATCAGGTTCCATTAGCCGAATTACGCCAAGGCATGCTAAACACGCCAAACTTTGACACCCTGTTGGTCATGGAACATCTCGGCGGACACGAATGGAGCGTCGATTGTGCAGGCAGTCACGGGGAATTACTCTGTGCCGTACAACGCAAAAAATCATCATTAGCCGGACACGGACAGGGTATTGATAACAATGCTGATATTGCCGGTATGGTTACCCGGTTAACCACGCATTACCGGTTAAACGGCCTGTTTAATATCCAATTTAAAGCAGGTGTGCAGGGCGTACGCTTACTGGAAATCAACCCGCGCCCTTCCGGTGGTTTTGGGATGGCCTGTTTATCGGGCGCGAACCTCGCACAAATTGCCTTGCAAGCTATTAAAGGCGAAACAGTGCCGCAACCGACGATCCACTATGGCTTAAGGGTTACAGAAGTGAACACGCCTGTCGTGTTACAAGACTGGGCGAAAACAGTTTTATAACAGCCATACAAAATGACAACCGATTGAAGGGACGCAATATTTTACGTCTCACCTTAAGCCATTATTTTTCTGCAACAAATACCCCAAGCCATGACCGAAGCCACCATTACCTGCCCCAACTGTGCTACCGAAGTTCGCCTGACCGAATCCTTGGCGGCACCATTACTGGCTGAAACCCGTAAGCAATTTGAACTGCAACTCAGCCAAAAAGATGCCGCCATCGCCCTGCGTGAACAAGGAATTCTTGAACAACAAAAGCAATTGTTGGAAGCCAAGCGCAGCCTAGAAACGCAAGTGGCGGAACAAGTGGCTACGCAACTGCAAAGCGAACGGCAACGCGTCATCCTGGAAGAAAGCAAAAAAGCCAAGCAGGCCGCCGCTAACGAAATTGAGCATAAAAACCGCGAATTGTTGGACTTACAGGAAGTGCTGAAAGTACGCGATGCCAAACTCGCCGAAGCGCAACAGGCGCAAGCTGAGTTGATTAAAAAACAACGTGAACTGGACGACGCTAAACGCGAGCTGGAATTGACCGTCGAGAAACGGGTGCAGGATAGCCTTGCAGAAGTGCGCAATCTAGCCAAGCGGGAAGCGGAAGAAGGCCTTAAATTCAAAGTAATGGAAAAAGACCAAACCATTGCCTCCATGCAGCAAAAAATCGAAGAGCTGAAACAAAAAGCCGAACAAGGCTCGCAGCAACTGCAAGGCGAAGTGCAGGAATTGGAGCTGGAAAACCTGCTACGGGTTAGATTTCCCTTTGACGCCATTGAACCGGTTGCCAAGGGCGAATTTGGCGGCGATGTGTTGCAACGGGTGATCAGCCAAAGCGGACAGACCAGCGGTGCGATCCTCTGGGAAGCCAAGCGCACCAAAAACTGGAGCGACGGTTGGCTGGTGAAGCTCCGCGAAGACCAACGCAGCGCCAAAGCAGATGTGGCGGTGCTGGTCAGCCAAGCCCTGCCCAAAGGTGTAGAAACTTTTGAAGTAATCGACGGCATCTGGGTAACCAGCCCGCGCGCCATGTTGCCAGTTGCCACCCTTCTGCGCCACACGCTCTTGCAAGTCAGCATGGCGAAACAGGTATCCGAAGGCCAACAAACCAAAACTGAAATGGTCTACCAATACCTCACCGGCCCCCGATTCCGCCAGCGAGTGGAAGCGATTGTCGAAGCGTTTTCCACCATGCAGGAGGATCTCGACAAGGAACGCAAAGCCATTATGAAACAATGGGCAAAACGGGAAGCGCAAATCGAGCGGGTGATGAATGCAACCGTGGGCATGTATGGCGATTTACAGGGGATCGCGGGGAAATCGTTGCAGGAGATTGAGGGATTGGAGATGGGGGCTTTGGAGGTGGATGATTTCTAGGTTTCCAGTAAGTACTCGTATGTATCGTATATTTTTTTCGATGATCGTATGCACCAAAGCTTAGAAAATGATCTTGCCCCGTTCTAGCGGACACTCGGCTAATAGAGTAATCTCTAAACCCGAGGTCAACAATGAAAACCAAGAACGAAGAAATAACAGCACGGTCT
>JBEBJQ010000065.1:0-23866 GCA_040079795.1 Methylococcales bacterium | reverse complement strand
TGATATATCATGTCGGCGATGCCCTGTATTTGACATGCTTTTCCTTCAAAATTATTGAGATAGAGAGATTATCTCATAATCTTGTGACGACAGTATCTAAACACAGAATATTCTTCTTCGCAGAGATGTAAATTTTGAATTGACTCACCGGATTCAGATTTAAACGAAATAAGCTGATTCGGACGTGACCTTTCTTTCCGTTTGCTTAGCTTAGCTTAAAACCAACTTCATCCACCATGTAGGCCTGATAATTATAATCGTGCTTATTTACCGTTTTAGCAAACGCGTAACGATCAATATATTTTGATATACTTGCGGATTTTAAAAGTTGTGTATAGTAATCAGCCATATTCTCAATAGATCCAAAGTCATTTGTTGGATTTAGTGGAAGAATTTCAGCATTTTTCCCCTTTTTATATACCCAGTCATTTTCGTTAATGATCTATCCCAGAAAAAATGGACACATCAAGAAGCGAGTTGTTGATAAAAGCCTGCCTCAAAACCTACGGGACTCAGGTAGCTGTTGGTAGAGTGCAGCCTAACCCGGTTATAGTCGGTTTCAATGTATTCAAATACCGTTTGGCACATGGCCTCACGTGTGGCAAAACCTTCGTCGTGAATAGCCTCCACCTTGAGCGAGTGGAAAAAGCTTTCCGCACAGGCATTATCATAGCAGCTCCCCTTGGCGCTCATGCTGCCCAGCATCTGGTGTTTTTTCAGCAACTGCCGATAGGCATAAGAGCAATATTGGCTACCACGGTCTTTTCTTCCACATCCAAATGGATGAAACGGGCGAGTATATCCATCAAGCTATCCCGAGTCAGCGCTTTATGCCATAGATAGGTCGTGCGTACATCACCCTCTGCGGGTGGGTTGCCGGCACCGTGCTTATGCCCCAGATTGAACGGCAAAAAGAAGTTCTCCTTGCCTTCCAGCTTAGTGGTCATAAACGCCAACTCGGTATCGACGGCAAAATGCACCAAACAGCGTTGCTTAAACGCAAACAACAGCTCCTTGGGATCGCGTTCATAACGGTATTGCGACTTGGCATTTTCGACATTCCAGTGTGTCGCCGACATCGGATTCTTCAACTCCAAGGTCACCACCGGTAAGCCGTTGACCGCCAACACCAAGTCAGGAATGGCGCCACTCTTGGTTTTGACTTGGCGAGTGATGGTCAGGCGGTTGTCGGCGTAATTTTTTGCAGCCAAAGGGTCTAGTCCGGTATTGGGCGCAAAATAGGCGATTCGCACTGTTTTACCCACACACTTAAAGCCTTCTCGCAGCACAGCCAAAGAACCCTTAGCGGCTAATTCCTTAACTAAGCTGTCCAGCAACAGAGACTCGGCCTTGCTCGCATCAAGCTGCGTCAAACGCGCCCAGATTTTAGCTTGAGTCTTTTGCACAAAAGCGATTGTCTCAGCCGGAAACAGTGCGATTTCCGGGTCATAGGTTTTCGGGTCGCCTTTCGCATAGCCGCCGCTATTAATCAGTGCCTGCTCGATGTCGTTTTCGAAGTCGATTTCCTTATGCATCACTCTCTCCGTCAGTGTGTTGTAGTGCCTGTTCAATCGCCTCAATGCTTGGCAGACTGGTTTGCAATTCGGCGGGCAAGGATTCCAGCAGTTTGTATTCGGCAATCCCCATAGGCTGAGTTTTATCACTCAAGGCATATTCGGCCACGACCTTGTTTTTGCTTTTGCACAGCAGCAGGCCAATGGTAGGGCTATCGTGTTGGTCCTTAATCTGCCTATCCACCGCCGTCAGATAAAACCCAAGCTGGCCCAGATGCTCTGGTTTAAATGCGCCGGCCTTAAGCTCAATCACCACGTAACAGCGCAATTTCAGGTGATAAAACAACAAATCGATGAAAAACTCATCGCCGCCCACATCCAGCAACACCTGGCGCCCGACAAACGCAAAACCTGCACCCAATTCCAATAAAAATTCGGTGACATGCCTCACCAGGGCATTTTCAATCTCGCGTTCCTGCGCTGCTTCGGTCAATCCCAGAAAATCAAAACGGTAAGGGTCTTTCAGAGATTCGCGCGCCAAATCCGATTGTGGTTTGGGTAGGCGATCATCGAAGTTGGTGATGGCAGTGCCGCTGCGCTCAAATAAGCGGGTTTCGATCTGCATCACCAGCACGTTGCGTGACCAGTTGTGCTCCAGTGACTTAGCGACATACCAGCGGCGTTCTGCCTCGGTTTTTAGCTTATCCAGCAACGCCAACTGGTGATACCACGGCAATTGTGCAAGCACCGCTTGCACAAATTCGGCATCAGGCCACGCCTCGGCAAAGGCGCGCATGTATTTCAGGTTGCGTGGCGAAACCCCTTCATGTCCGGGAAGGCGTTGCACAAATCCTGCGCCAATCGCTCAATGACTTTAGCGCCCCAGCCTTGCTGGTTTTGCCGCGTCAGAATATCTTGACCAATTTGCCAGTACAGCAACAGCAGCTCACGATTGACCGCCAGCGCGGCGCGTTGTTGGGCGTTGTGAATGCGGGTTTTCAGCTCAGTCAGCCAAGCGGCGTAATCGGAGGGCAATGGCACGATGTCAGGCATGAGCTGGCTCCATTGATAAACCGTCATTCCCGCGCACGCGGGAATCCAAAATAGCCGCCGGTTTCTCTGCTTCCTGGGTTTCCGCCTTCGCGGGAACGACGAAATCCCGCACGTCGATTTTTCCGGTAACAGCGTTGGTGATGATAGCTGAGCGATATTCCTTAAGCTTACTGATCACAGCATTGATGTCTCTTTCTACCACAGCATTTTTTAAGAATATCTCTTGCAAGTATTGGGAAATTTTTTCTTGCTCTGGCCTTGGGGGTAAAGGGATAGGGAGGTCTTTTAAAGTATCTTGTCCTATATTTTGCATTGAACCGCTAGTACCCGTTGCATTCCTCTCGTATTGATATCGCGCTATAGATGATCTAAGAAACCTGACCAAGTAATCTGGCTGAACAAGTTCATTTGGCGTTATTCGATACAACTTATCGCAGAGGATCAAATGCGGCCTAACATTCTTTACAAGTGCAGCATTACCCAGTAACTCTTTTGTATTTGCTCGGCTTACCAAAATATCTCCACTCTTAACCTCATAACGGAATTTTGGCTCTAAATCATCTGGAAGAGCCTTATTTTCAGTTTCATCAAAATTGTCACCATTTACGCAACCGACTTTTAATACTCCCCATTGCTCAATATTGGCTGGTTGGTTATTACATTGTGGTGACCATCCTTGTTCAATGTTGGACGAAACAAATCGCAACCTTGAAGAAACCCAATACGCCGGAATCTCGCCCAACCAAGCCACTCCCGAATCCTTCATCGGCACCGATGGATCAAGCCCCTTGGTGACGGCACGGCTAATCAACGCCGTGCGCTTTTCGGCCAGCTTGTCGAGCAAGGTTTGTTTCTTGGCAATCAGGGCATCGATTTGCGCGGTTTTGAAATCAAGGAAGTGTGCGATGGCTTGCTGCTCGTCCAAAGGTGGTTCTAAGGCTGGAATCCGAACTAGGTCGCTTGCATTGATAGCTGGATAGCTGACGCCGACTGAATTAGCGACTACCTCACCAACAAATCCATTGGACTGCAATAGATAACCCGCAAAATCAGAATGAAGGTTTTCTTTAGGTCGAATTACCGCAGAGCCGGTTGAAACAATCATGTTTTCCGGCGGCTCGCAAATCGGTGCGATAGTCTTGAGATATGTACGAACGGTGGACACGATAATGTTGCCATTCTTAACTTTGCGTCTTGCTCGAGACGGTGCCTTCTCGAATAACATCGACTCTGATTTTTCAATTCCATTTACAAGGGTTACGCTTGAAATATCTACATATTCGATCTCAAAACCAGGATCAGTCCGCTCGTCAAGCGCCTCATCGTTGCATGTGGCTACATTTTTAATTCGCTTGAAGTTCCAATGATCTGGTATCCCCTTAAGCCAGGGGCACCGGATCGGTTTATATTGGGTGTAAGGACGATAGTCGGTCATATGGACGCCTCGCTATCGATATTCGCACCAACAGATTCGTCATTCCGGCAGGGATTGCCGGAATCCAGGCTACAGGGACGTATCGGAGCCTCCAGTCCCAGGGATTGGATACCCGCTTCCTTGCGGGTATGACGGGCCATTGGATGTCGACGGCTTGAATAAGCGGTTTGGCGCGTCATAAAAATCCATCTTGATCAGAACGCTTGTCATCCGCTTCGTCATTCCCGCGAAGGCGGGAATGACGATGTGTTGTTGTCCGTGGGCCAGTCGAGCCAATAATTTCCGGCCAAAGATCCAGCCATTGCGGATTCGTCTTTTCGATTAACTTTAACTTCCAATCACGGTTCCATTTTTTAAGGGCTTTTTCTCGACCTATGGCGCTTTCCATCGTGGCATGCTGCTCGTACTAAACCAAAGTCTTGACGTTATATTTTTTGGTAAATCCTTCCGCTAAGCCTTCACGATGCTGCCAAATACGTTGCACCAAGTTCGATGTAACGCCTATGTACAGGGTACCGTTCTTTTGGCTGGTTAATAGGTAAACACATGGGTTCATCAAACCACCTCACTCAGCATAGCCATAATGTCTTTCTCCAGTTGGCTGATTTCTGCTGCGATGTCCTCCAGCGGACGCGGCGGTTGGTAGACATAGAAATGTCGGGTCAGAGGTATTTCATAGCCAACTTTGGTTTTGTCGTGGGCTATCCAGGCATCGGGCGCATGCGGCAGAACTCCGGCCTTGAGATATGCTTCGCAGTGTTCTTTGACCAATTTTAGCAGCGGGTCGTGGCCGGTTTCGTTGTTATATTTAAGCGGCAGCGGCAGGCTGATGTCATCCGGTAACGATACGATTTCGGTGTCACGCAGCTCGGGGTCAGGCTCCGGGTTACCTTTGGCATCCAGACAAATATCGGCTTTGGGATCACGCTCGGACAACGCCGCCAAAATGGCTTTTTTCAGCGGTGCGCCCAGCTTGACACTTGCGTCTTGCAAGGTGTCAGTGAGCAGGGATTCAAACTCGGCGCGGTTGAGATAAAGGCTTTCGCTTTCCACCTCGTGCAGAGTGGCTTTGATCAGCGCTTGGGTTTCTTGTCCGGCAGTAACTTCGGCGCGATAGGCGGCATCGTCCTTGCGCTTTTTGCTGCTGGCGAGATTGGCAAAGGCGCTTTGCTCGTCCAGCCGGGCGATGCGCTCGGGACTTACTTGGAAATTCAGACGTAGCGGGCGTTCAACGGTGATTTTCAGAAAGCCGAAGTCTTGGTTGTTAAACAGTTTGCTGCACACACGGCGCTGGGGTTTGCCGTCCAAAATAACTTCACTTTCCGCATCATGCTGGTGTTCGGCGTACAGGCGCACCAATTCCTTGATGTGGTCGTCTGAAAGCTCGTTGCGCTTATTGCCCAGGCTCTTGTCCATTTTCTTGAAATGCCGGGTACAGCCGATTAACTGCACTTTGCCTAGTCGATGGGTGGGCTTTTTGTTGGTGACGATCCAGATATAGGTATAAATGCCGGTGTTGTAAAACATCTGATCCGGCAGAGCGACGACGGCATCAAGTAAATCATTTTCGATGATCCAGCGGCGGATATTGGATTCGCCCGAACTGGCGTCGCCAGTGAACAGCGGCGAGCCGTTAAACACGATGGCGATTTTAGAGCCGTCGCCACCGTTTTTGGGCGGATTGTGTATCTTGGAAATCATGTGCTGCAGAAATAGCAACGAGCCATCGTTGATGCGTGGCAAGCCCGCACCAAAACGGCCTGAAAAGCCTTGATCTTCGTACTCATCGCGCACGAAGTCTTCTTCCGGCTTCCACTCCACGCCGAACGGCGGGTTGGCCAGCATGTATCAGTGATTGAGTTTTTTGAATTTAGGCGCTTTGCTTGAACAATTGATAACCGGGTGCTAAAACGGCGTTCTTCACACCGTAAAGCGCCAAATGATCTTTAAGTCAAAGTCGATATTCAGGGTCGCGCAGGCTGTGATCGGGTGAACAATCCACGCTCCATTTACGCAGTGTGTAACCCGCAGTGGCCGCCCGGAGTTTGATATGTAGAATTCCGTCGCGCATGGCGTAATCCATTTCGGTAATTTCAGGGTATGGTTGATCGAGATGCAGGACCAATTCGAGTTCTACTATACGGGTCCACTGAATATCTTGGTCGCTTCGTTCGTGTGTTAGAACTTCGGCGCCTTTCATCACAACAGGCAGCTTGATGCGAGTGATGACAAAGTCCCTAAACTCCCGGCTTTTCCGATCAAACGCCCTTACATGCCAGCGCAGGCCATTATCGGTTAAAGCAATATGAATGTGATCCTTACTGACAACTCCCCTTATAATCCGAATTTCAAAAGCTTCACATGTCTGTCTTACCAGCTTCCCTGACTCTCTCACTTACATCGCCTTTCAGAACTTGGTAACAATATATATTTGGTTACCCATACAAATATGGTGTTCAATTTTAAATACTGTGTGGCTGCCGCATCTATAGCCCATTTTGCTTCCTCATGCAAAATCGCTATCATAACTCCATTAAAACAGCTTCAGATGAAATCTACCCGCCTGAAAGGCGGGGGCTTAAACCCTAAACATTGAAGTTAATTTCCCCAACCCACCGTACTACAATTGCCAATCAATCGGCGTTTGACCATGCTGGCTTAAATACTGATTAATTTTAGAAAACTGGTAGTTGCCAAAAAAACCGCGATGCGCCGAAAGCGGTGAAGGATGTGGCGACTTAAGCACCAGATGCTTTTTCTCATCAATAAATGCGCCTTTTTTCTGCGCATAACTGCCCCATAACACAAACACCAAACCCTCACGGTGGGCGTTTAATGCCGTAATCGCCGCATCGGTAAAAGTCTCCCAGCCCTGCCCTTGGTGTGATCCCGCGTTGGCTTGCGCTACCGTGAGCGTGGCATTGAGTAGCAATACTCCTTGATTGGCCCACGGTGTTAAATCGCCATTTCCACTCATATGAATATTTAAATCAGACGCAATCTCTTTAAAAATATTCAGCAACGACGGCGGCAAAGTTACCCCTTGCGGCACAGAAAAACTCAGCCCATGCGCCTGCCCTATGCCATGATAAGGGTCTTGCCCAATGATCACCACCTTAACCTTTTCAAATGGCGTGTGATTAAAGGCATTAAAAATCAATGAACCCGATGGGTAAATGATTCTGCCTGCGGCTTTTTCTTGACGTAAAAAAGCCCGCAAAGCCTGCATATAAGGCTTATTAAACTCATCCCCAATCACCGCTTGCCATGATGGATGTATTTGACCAGGTTTTTCTTGAGGCATAGTGGGAGGCTATATTGAATAATGAGGCGTTATTATAAAACCATAACGATTTGTTGGGGGAGTGTGTCGATATAATGGTCATAGCGTACGCCTGAGAATGTGCATATGCGCATTACATTATGTTTGTAATATTCTTCGACCTTACCCCGACTTACTTGTTAACAACAGCAAAGCTGCTCCTATCCGAAATTTCGTAAACCACTCGATCAACTGTGTATTGTTGCGCTAACGTTATATCTACAGCAATGCTTTACGCTATTTATTTCTATAACGCATTAATCTGTAACATAAATTATTTTAGTAAAGACTGGATCGAATTTTGCCTAATCTAAACTGACAAGGAAAGGCAATAATCTTAACCTTTCTGCATCGTTTAACACTATTCTGCTTATGCCGCCCAAAACAGTAAATTCTCCCTGATTGGCAAAACGTCAACAGAACCCTGAGCGATACTAAAGAAAAATGCAGAAGCTTTATAACAACAATTTGTGGATTTCACTAAAACTCCATATTGCTTTAAAAAATGATTATTAGCATGCGCTTGGATAATTGCCTAGTAAGATTTAGCGTAAACAGGTTATAATTCAGCCATTTTGTACCCATCTTTTAATTATATTGTCACCCCGGAAAAAAGTATGCTAGGTAAGCTGGTTAAATTAGTAGTTGGCAGCCGCAATGATCGGCTGGTTAAGAAAAAAAGACAGATCGTTAAAAAAATTAATGCCCTGTCTACTGCGTATGAAAAACTTAACGACGCTGAGTTGCAAACTAAAACCCAGGAATTTCGTAATCGTTTAGCGCAAGGCGAAAACCTCAATGACTTGATCCCCGAAGCTTTTGCAACGGTTCGTGAAGCCTCTTCGAGGGTCTTCGGCATGCGTCATTTTGATGTGCAGATGATCGGCGGCATGATGCTAAATGACGGCAAGATTGCCGAAATGAAAACCGGTGAAGGTAAAACGCTGATGGCAACCTTGGCGGCTTATTTGAACGCCCTGCCTGGAAAAGGCGTGCATGTGGTCACGGTGAATGATTATCTAGCCAGCCGCGATGCCGCGTGGATGGGTAAATTATATGCTTTTCTGGGTTTAACCACTGGCGTTATTGTGAACGGCCTAGATAGTAATGAGCGTCGCCAATCCTACGCCTCAGACATTACATACGGCACCAACAACGAATTCGGGTTTGACTATCTACGCGACAACATGGCGTTCAGCATAGAACAGAAAGTTCAACGCGGATTGAATTTCGCTATTGTTGATGAAGTTGACTCTATCCTGATTGACGAAGCGCGTACCCCCTTGATTATTTCAGGCCCTACCGAAGAGGGTACTGAAATTTACGTCAGAACTGATGCAATCGTGCCATTGCTGACTAAACAGGAAAAAGAAGATGCTCCCGGTGATTTCAGTATTGATGAAAAAACCAAACAAATTCATTTAACCGAAGCAGGCCATGAGCACATAGAAAACCTCATGCTTGAACATGGCTTAATGAAAGGGGGGAGCCTGTATGAGGCCGCCAACATTCGTTTGATGCATTACCTGAATGCGTCGTTAAGGGCACATCATCTGTTCAAACGGGATGTAGAGTACATAGTAACCAGTAAAAACGAAATCATGATTGTCGATGAATTCACCGGTCGCGCGATGCCTGGCAGACGTTGGTCGGATGGCTTACATCAAGCTATCGAGGCGAAAGAACGGGTGCCCATCCAAAACGAAAACCAAACTCTGGCGTCCATTACTTTCCAAAACTACTTCAGGCTCTATGAAAAGCTGTCCGGAATGACCGGTACTGCTGATACTGAAGCCTTTGAGTTAAATAAAATTTATGGCCTGGAAGTGGTCGTTATTCCGACCCATCGCCCCTTAATCCGCAAAGATTTGGGTGACGTGGTATATCTGACTGCGCGTGAAAAATATACTGCCATTGCCAACGACATTAAAGAATGTGTATCGCGCCAACAACCGGTGCTGGTTGGTACCACCTCCATTGAGAATTCCGAATTGCTCTCGACACTGCTAACGCAATTAAAGATTTCACATGAAGTGCTTAACGCCAAACAGCATGAACGGGAAGCACATATTATTTCCCAAGCCGGCATGCCCGGCGCGGTCACTATCGCTACCAACATGGCGGGGCGCGGAACCGATATCGTGTTAGGCGGCAACCTGGACGTTGAATACGCCACTCTGGGTGAAGACATCAGCTACGCCTTACGTGAAAAAGTCCGCGGCGCATGGCTGGATCGACACGCGCAAGTCATTGCTAACGGGGGCTTACATGTCATCGGCTCAGAGCGGCATGAATCCAGACGTATCGACAATCAGCTCAGAGGCCGTTCCGGCCGCCAGGGCGATCCTGGCTCTACGCGCTTCTATCTGTCTTTGCAGGACGATCTCATGCGTATTTTTGCGTCGGATCGGGTAGCCGGTTTGATGCAAAAACTCGGCATGGGCGAAGGCGAAGCCATAGAACACCCATGGGTAACCCGCTCGATAGAAAGCGCCCAACGTAAAGTTGAAGGGCGTAACTTTGATATCCGCAAAGAAATTCTGGCCTATGACGATGTCGCTAACGATCAGCGTAAGGTGGTTTACACCCAACGCAATGAGTTAATGGCTGCTGATCATGTTTCTGATATTGTTAAAGCGATACGCGAAGATGTAGTCAACAACATTATCACCCGTTTCGTACCTCCAAAAACCATGCGTGAACAATGGCAAATCAGCGGACTGGAGGAGCAACTGCGCCTGGATTTTAATGCAACGATTCCCTTACAGAAACTATTTGACGAAAAAGCGCTTCCAAATGAAGCGGTATTGCGCCAAACAATCATCGACCATTTAGAGCAAGATCATCGCTCAAAAGAACAACAAATCTCGACCGAAGTCCTGCAACATTTTGAAAAATCGGTCATGTTGCAAGTCTTAGATAATAGCTGGAAAGAGCATCTTGCAGCAATGGATTATTTACGCCAAGGCATTCATTTTAGAGGCTATGCACAAAAAGATCCTAAACAGGAATATAAACGTGAAGCGTTTGAAATGTTTTCCAGCTTGTTGGAACACATTAAAATTGAAATCATTGGTATTTTAGCTAAAGTCCAGGTTACCCGTGAAGAAGATGTCGAGGCTATTGATGCGCAACGGCAAGCACCCAAAGAAATGCACTTTGAACACGCCGAAGCGCCCGCACTCAATTCACCGGAAGCGATTGTAACTGCCACCCAGGATGAGTCAGAAATTATGGCGCAACCCTTTATCCGTGAAGGACAAAAAGTCGGACGTAACGATCCTTGCCCCTGCGGTTCTGGATTAAAATTCAAACAATGTCATGGGAAATTAAGCTAAGGGTAATGCTTATTGTTTTCTCCATCTCATCCGTTATGTAAATCACCCACGCCTAGTAAGGTGGGCGTTAAACTATACAAACCCAAAAAGACGCTTTAGGCGACTTGAGTTACACAATTTTCTACCAATTAATATTACCGCTTGGACATTCACTATGCCTGATAAAAAATTTGATAAAAGCATCCCTAGCCGTGAAATCACTAAATTACCAGACCTGGGGCTTACCAAAAAAGCGTTGGTCGAAGATTTTCGGCATTATTATGGTCAACGCTTAGGCCGGGATGAATACTGCCGGTCACCGCATTATGCTTATGAAGCACTTTCGATGGCTGTTGGTGACAGGCTGGTGGAACGCCGAAAAAAAACCTATAAAGCGTATCGCGATCAAAATTGTAAAAAAACCTTTTATCTTTCGCTGGAATTTTTAATGGGGCGTGCCTTAAGTAATGCCATGTTAAATTTAGGCGTTAGCGATGAAGTCACGCAAGGCATGTATGACTTAGGTATCCATATTGAAGAACTCATTGAGCGTGAGCCGGATGCCGGCCTTGGAAATGGCGGCTTAGGCCGCTTAGCCGCCTGTTTTATTGATAGTTGTGCCACTTTACAACTGCCGGTTACGGGCTATGGCTTGCGTTATGAATATGGTATGTTTTCACAAACCATTATTAACGGTGAACAAATTGAAGGCCCTGACCATTGGCTGCGGAATGGCAATGTCTGGGAAATTGAACGGCCTGAATACGCGCGGCGCATAAAATTCTGTGGCCGTACTGAAACTTATACCGATCAACATGGCGTTAAAAAAACCCACTGGGTTGATAGCCTGGATGTGTTGGCGCTCCCCTTTGATACGCCAATACCCGGCTATCAAAATAATACCGTGAATACCCTGCGGCTTTGGAAAGCAACCGCAACCGAAGAATTCGATTTGCAAGAATTTAACGCCGGTGATTATGCCGACGCGGTCGCTGCAAAAAATACCGCTGAAAATATTACCATGGTGCTTTACCCGAACGATGCTAACGAAAACGGGAAGGCACTGCGTTTACGCCAACAATATTTTCTGGCATCCGCCAGCTTACAAGATGTCATTGCTATCTGGCTAAACCATGAAGACAATAATATAAAAGATTTTGCCCTTAAAAACTGCTTTCAACTGAACGACACCCATCCCAGCATTGCGGTTGCAGAACTGATGCGGCTGTTATTGGATGAACATGATTTAGACTGGGCCACCGCCTGGAAAATTACCACGGCTACCATGGCCTATACCAACCACACTTTATTACCGGAAGCACTGGAAAAATGGTCGGTCGATTTGTTTAAGTGTTTGCTGCCGCGTTTAATGGAAATTATTTTTGAAATTAATGCACATTTCCTGGCGGAAGTTTCGGCACACTGGCCGGGCGATCATGAGCGTTTGACCAGAATGTCCATCATCGAAGAAGGTCCTGAGCAACGCGTTAGAATGGCCTATTTGGCGATCGTCGGCAGTTTTTCAGTGAACGGCGTTGCCGCATTGCACTCCAAACTGTTACAACAAGGCTTGTTTAAAGACTTTTACGAACTTTGGCCGCACAAGTTTAACAATAAAACCAACGGGGTAACGCCAAGACGTTGGCTCGCAGCATGCAATCCTGAACTGGCAAAGTTAATTACCGAAACCATTGGTGACGGTTGGATAACCGACCTTTCGCAATTGCAAAAGCTTAAACCCTTTGCCGATAATGCTAAATTCCGTAAACGTTGGTACGCCGAGCAACAAAATGCCAAAAAACGCTTAATCGACTATAAAAAATCTGAATTGGATATAGAACTGAGTGTCGATGCTTTATTTGATGTGCAAGTCAAACGGATTCATGAATATAAACGGCAATTATTAAATGTCCTACATGTCATTCATCTTTACAACCGCATCAAGCACGGAGATACCGCCAACTGGACAGATCGTTGTGTGTTAATCGGCGGTAAAGCTGCACCGGGTTACGTCATGGCCAAAAAGATTATTAAGCTCATTAATAATGTTGCCAACGTCATTAACGCAGATCCTGCGGTTGGCACGAAGCTTAAGCTGGTCTTTATGCCCAATTACCGTGTTTCTGCCATGGAAAAAATCTGTCCGGGTGCCGATCTGTCCGAGCAGATCTCTACCGCAGGTAAAGAAGCCTCCGGTACCGGCAACATGAAATTTATGATGAATGGTGCCTTGACCATTGGCACCCTGGATGGCGCTAATATTGAAATGCGCGAAGAAGTCGGCGCTGAAAACTTCTTTTTATTTGGACTTACTGAAGAAGAAGTCGAAGCCTTGCGTGGCCACTATAATCCTGAAGCCTATATCCAACAGGATGAGGCGTTACAGGGTGTAATGAATTTACTGGAATGCGGCCATTTTAATCAGTTTGAACCCGGCATTTTTAACGATATTATTGCCTCGCTAAAGAGCCCTCATGATCCGTGGATGACTATTGCCGATTTCCGCAGCTATATTGACGCACAAAAACAAGTTGAAATTGCCTACCAGGATAAAGAACGCTGGACAAAAATGAGCATTCTCAATTGCGCGGCTAGTGGTAAATTTTCAGCTGACCGCACGATTGCTGAATATAATGCCGATATATGGAAATTGACACCTATCGCTATTAAGTAATATCAACGGCCTACAAAAACGCTGATACAGAAAATCTAAGACCTAATTTCTAGGTCTTAGATATGCTTGAATATCCAAAAACGGGAGCGCCAGCGCCTCACGAATTGCGGGTCTATTTGAGCCCACATTATGTCCCACCAGAAAACCCCTGTTGCCGCCAAGCTTCATAACTGATAATAGCAACAGCATTGGATAAATTTAGGCTTCTATTGTTCGGCATCATAGGAATCCTAAGCCGTCGATCCGGCACTATGTTATTTAAAACTTCAACAGGTAAACCTGAAGTTTCAGACCCAAAAAGCAATACATCCTCAGGCTGATAACTTATGTTAGCGTAAGACTTGCCGCCCTTGGTTGTGCATGCAAAAACCCTTCTGCCCTGCATAGCATTATCAAATTCCAAATAATTCAGATACTTAAACACCTTGGCAAGATCGTGGTAATCAAGCCCAGCTCGCCGAAGATTTTTTTCCTCAAAATCGAATGCCATTGGCTCGATAAGATGCAAACAGCAGCCGTTGTTGGCTATCAGGCGAATGATATTGCCGGTATTAGGGGGGATCTGTGGTTCAAAGAGAGCAATATGAAACATGGTTATTCCCGGGAAGCAGGTAAACCTAAAAAGAATTCATGAAATTACCGGAGAGACGCTGTTTTAAAGACATCAAGCGAGTCTAAGACATCAGGAACATAGAGAATCGTGTAACTAATTCAAGCAGCATGACTAAAGATTCAATATATAACTTGGGTTACCGAAAATAAGTAACCCAAGCTATAAAGATTTTCAATCAAGATAAAACTAATATATAGCTGTAACCTATCTAAGTGAGTAAGCGCAACTGTTTTTAAAAGTCGTCATCCGGTCGGGATTGCCGGAGCCCAGGCTACATGGATTGTCTCGGCGCTTGCCAGCCTTGGCACTGGATACCCGCTTCCCGGTGGGTATGACGCACTCTTTTGCTTCAGCTGATAAAGTTCTCTAATTCTGGCATGTACAACCCTATCACTTGCACATACCAAGAACTTAATGCCCTACAGAAACTTTAGCGCCTTTGGCCTGACCAATAGCGCTCAAAGTTTGATTGAACCAAGGTGACTCAATATCAAACGGTTTACCGCCTTTTATACGAGGGAACTCAATCGCGCGCAAAATATTGCCGCGTTCTTCATCGTGGCCGATTACACCGGACTCACGACGGAAAGCGCATTCTACTGCCAGGTCAGCGCAAGATTTAATCAAACGGATATCTTCAACATTAGAAGCTGCGGCTCGCGCGAAATAACCCGATTTTTGAATAAGGGTTTTTTCAGCACCCAGCATTTCAGCAAATTGCTCACCAAACCATTTACCCGGATTCACGGCATCCAATTTAACGTGACCAAACGCATCACGCGGCACTTCTTGGCCTTTGGCTTGCATTTCAGCGACAATGGATTCTACCCCAGCGCCTTCAGATACAAAAATATTGACGCAATCAACCTTATCCATCACAGCACGTAAACGTTTGGCTTCTGCAGCAATATCAATCGCCATTTCAGGGATAAAAATGCCGTGAACTTCAAAAGCATTAAGGTCAAGTCCCAGTTCTGGTAACCATTCCGCACGATCCAGGAGTTTGCGATATTCCACTGCAGTTGCGGCAGTCAACCAGCCGCAACTGCGCCCCATCACTTCATGCACAATTAACATGCGGGGGTTAGCATTGTTTTCGGCAACCACATTCCAAAAATAACGTGCGCCCTGCTCTGCCGCTGTCCAGGCACCCAAGGATTGCTTGATCGGAATAACATCATTATCCACAGTTTTAGGTAGACCAATTACGGTTAATCCATAATTGTTTTTCGCCAAAAAGGCCGCAAGATCCGCAGCTGCCGTATTGGTATCATCACCACCGATAGTATGTAAAATATCCACGCCATCTTTAACCAACTGGTCAGCAGCAACTTTTTGAGGATCTTGACCTTCTTTGACTAAACCACGTTTAAGGCAGTCTTTAACATTGGTCAGTTTAACGCGGCTATTGCCAATAAGCGAACCGCCAAAACGGTGCAACAAACCGGCTTTTTCCCGAATGGCTGGTGTTACCTTATAAAAATCGCCCAACAGCAGGCCTTTATAACCACTCCGGTAACAAATGATCTCAATGCTCGGATCAATTTCGGTATAACGTTCGATTAAACTGCCAATGGCTGAGTTTAAGCAAGGTGCTAAGCCCCCCGCAGTAAGAATTGCAACTTTTTTAGGTTTGTTCATATGTGTTGTATGTAATAAAAGGTTAAAACGAAAATAAACCGCAGGGGCTTTAAAATTTACCCCCCTAAAACCAAAATCAGCAAAATTTTAACATATTCCTGATATAGTCGAGTAGCTCGGCATAGGCTTTGTACCTGATAAGCTAAAACCATAAAACTAAATCATTAGCCTGTTACCACACAGGGCTTATTACTTAATAACTGAACGCAACAAAGCCAAAATCTTTCCGGTAGCACCCTGATTTTGCTTAAGGAAACGACTGGCATTAATAACCAGGGTTTGACGGTAAGCGGCATCCGCATATAAACGTTGAAAACCGGACAATAACCCTGAAGAATCCTGACATTGCAGCGCAGCATCTGCATTTAATAAGCCTTGCGCAATTAAACTCACATTCTCCATAAACGGACCGAACATTACCGGAACCTTCATACTGGCGGGTTCAAGTACATTATGTCCCCCTATCGGAACCAGGCTACCGCCTACAAAGGCGAGATCCGCTGCTGCATAGAGCATTTTCAATTCGCCCAGCGTATCCGCAATATAAACATCCGTAGCGCTGTCACAAATGCTTTGGGATGTCCGCATTACTACCTTCAGCTGCTGTTTTAAGCACAAGTTTTTTACTTCTACAAACCGCTCTGGATGACGTGGTGCAATAACCAACAACAACTCCGGTGCAATCTGTTTAAGCTGCACAAAAATTGCCACAAAAAAGGCTTCTTCATCCTTATGGGTGCTGGCAATAATCCACACAAAGCGCCCTGGAAATAAGCGCTCCCGTAGTTGCCGTCCTTGCTCAATCAGCGCATCCATAGCCGGCGTATCAAACTTAATGTTGCCACACACTTGCACTTGTTTGGTTTGCGCGCCAATAGCTAGAAAACGTTGTGCATCAGCCTCGGTTTGTGCCGCGATAGTAGTGACGTTTGACAAGGTTGGATAAACAAGATTGGAGAGTTTTTGATAACCGCGTGCCGATTTCTCAGACAGGCAGGCATTAATAATAAATAAGGGAATCTGTTGCTGCCCACAAGCCGCAAATAAATTTGGCCAAATTTCCGTTTCCAGAATAATGGCAACTTTCGGCTGAAAATGCTCAAAAAAACGCCTTACGGCATCCGGGGTGTCGTAAGGCAAATAAACATGGCTGACACTTTCGCCCATAACTGTCTTTACACGCACAGAGCCAGTCGGAGTGGTGGTGGTGACTAAAAACTGCCGTGCAGGATGGGCTTGTTGTAACTGTTTAAGCAACGGGAATACGGCTTCCGCTTCCCCGACAGAAACCGCATGTATCCAGATAACTTCTTGCATTGCCGCTTGACGATAATAGCCTAAACGCTCGCCCCAACGTAAGCGGTAAGCAGGTGCTTTAACACCACGCCATAATAAGCGCAAAAAAATCAACGGCAGCAGACAATAAAACAGGAAGGAATAAAGAAATCGCATTTTAAACTGTGTCCACGATTAACAAGGACTACAAAAACATACCATCTGGTTTGCTAACGGTTAAGCCATTCCAGATAAAGACGCACACCCTGCTCAACCGATTTAAATTGCTGCTGGCAACCTGCGGCACGTAAGGCCTCTAAATTGGCCTCAGTGAAACTTTGATAACATTCTTTAAGATGATCAGGAAACGGAATGTATTCGATTGAGCCTTTACCATGATAAGCAATCACCGCATTGGCAACGTCATTAAAGGTCTGGCTTCGCCCCGTACCAACATTATAGATACCGGAAACTTGCGGGTTATCCAAAAACCAACAATTAACATCGACCACGTCACCGACATAAACAAAATCCCGACGCTGCTCACCATCCGCAAACCCGTCAGAACCCTCAAATAGCCTTACAGTGTCGGATTTTTTTAGTTGATTATTCAGATGATAGGCAACACTGGCCATACTGCCTTTGTGTGCTTCCCGGGGACCGTAGACATTAAAATACCGCAACCCAACAACTTGTGTGTTTAGGGTAGGTAATAAGCGACGAAAATATTGGTCAAACTGAAATTTTGAATAGCCATAGACATTTAAAGGGGATTCAAACGCCAATTGTTCTTTACTGGTGGTATCTGCGCCGTAAACCGCTGCACTCGATGCGTATATCAAAGGCGTACTATGTTGCTGGCAATAATGCAGCAGTGCTTTAGTATATTCATAATTATTCTCCATCATATAGCGCCCATCCCACTCGGTGGTGGAAGAGCAAGCCCCTTGATGAAAAATAGCCTGAATTTTCTTGGCCTTAAATAAGCCTTGCTGTAATTGATTTAGAAAAACAGACTTATCGACAAAATCAGCGATTTGGCAATCAACCAAATTTTTATATTTGTGCCCATTACTGAGATTGTCAACCACTAAAATTTCATCGTAACCGCGCAGGTTTAACCCCTTCACAAAATTACTGCCGATAAAACCGGCACCACCGGTTACGATGATCATAGTGTTTTACGCTTCTGTAACAACCTTAATGGTTAGGGTTGCGACCGCATCGGTATGCAAATTAATATCAACCGCATAGTCACCAATTTGACGGATCACGCCATGTGGCAAGCGAACCTCGTGTTTTTCAACTTTAACACCGGCAGTGGTAATGGCTTCAGCAATTGTTTGTGTTCCAACGGAACCATACAATTTACCTTCATCGCCCGCTTTGTGTGCAATCACAATTTCTAATTTGCTCAAAGAATCTAAACGAGCTTGAGCTGCGGCTAATTTTTCAGCTGCCGCTTTTTCATGCTCAGCGCGACTCGCTTCAAATTCCGCAATTTTTTTAGCTGTTGCTGGAACAGCCTTACCTTGAGGAACCAGATAATTTCTACCATAGCCCGCTTTAATACTGACTTTATCACCTAGATTTCCCAGGTTGCTTATTTTTTCAAGCAGAATAACTTCCATCGTTTAATACCCCGTATTTTCAGCATTATGCCGAACTTAGTGTGCGCAATTAAGCGCTGTTTCGATTTAATTGTTTATTTCGTAAATCCAGCCACACATCTGTCAAGCCGATTATCGCCACTAACAGCATCGTATGCGGAATGATACCTAATGTTAAATACAGCATCGGCACCATAAAACGTTTCGCTTGCATATGCGTAAAAACAGCATGCAATACGGCAGTACCAATAACGGTATAAAGCACAAACAGCAACACGCTGATGTTTTCGGCAATCTCAGAAATCAGTCCAAAATTGGCAAATGCAATACCAATGATGATGATACTGGCTATAGCCAAGGGTAACTGAACCCGCAGCTTTAAATACTCCTCACGAAAGCCGCCCGGATTATATAAAACTGATTGCCACCAGCGGCCTAAAAACAAGCCAAACAACATACTATATACTGTACCGGATACAAAAATTCCGGTCATGAAACGCGCTAAAACTGCTATCGACTGTTGGATTTTTTCAAGTGGGACGTCAGGGGTCTTCTGTAAGAAAGCTTCCGCCATTTGCCCAAGCAATACCTGCCAAATAGCACTTATATTAGCGTTATACAAATAGAACCCAACCACGACCACCATACCAATTAAGACTGCAATCTCAATGGTCAGCGACAAATGCCGCCCTTCCCTTAAAACGACTGAAATCACCCAGATAGGTAACCACAACGCCAATCCATACAGCAAGGCAAAGTAAACATTATTCAATATGATAATGCCCAACAATGCCGAAGCAGCACAAGAACAAAGCAAAACCAATAAGCCTTCAGCTGCTCCGCGCCTCAACGTAACCAATGCTACTGCACCTGAACTTACAATACTAACCGGAGGCAAAAGCAGCGATAAAATAGCCAGCGTAGAAGCAACCAACATGGCTTGCATTCTACCCCGCATAATATAAGCTGCCAAAAAGCTCATGGAGCCCCCGAATTTTCTATTCGTGTGAGTCGCAAAAAGGCAGTAATGCAATAAAACGCGCATGTTTTATTGCCGTTGTCAATTGCCTTTGGAACTTAGCACTAACACCGGTAATCCGGCTTGGAACAATTTTACCTGTTTCAGTAATATATTCACCCAACAGATCAAGATCTTTATAATCAACACCGGTTACATCATCAGCACTGACCTTGCTCATTTTTTTACGTCTCATATTGCGAGCCATAATAATCCTCTTATATTCAATAAAATTAAATGTTTATTCAGCAGAAGTTTCAACATCATCTAACGCGATGATTTCTTCCTTATCATCAATATCGAGATCAACTTCAACATCTTCTTCAACACGTTTTGACCGGCCTCTGCTTTCATCAGCAGCAGATGTCAAAATAATAGAAGGTGTAGTGATAGCCGCTTTCTTTAATAATGTCATGCTCCGCAAAATAGCGTCGTTAAAACGAAAGCCAACTTCTAATTCTGCCAATGCTGCTTGATCACACTCTACATTCATTAACACGTAATGTGCTTTATGAATTTTATTGATTGGATAAGCCAAATGTCTCCGACCCCAGTCTTCAAGCCGGTGAATTGCACCAGCGGTAGATTCAACGATGGTTTTATATCGTTCAATCATCGCTGGAACCTGAGCACTTTGGTCAGGATGTACTAAAAAGACAATTTCATAATGCCGCATGTTTTCTCCTTTCGGTTGAGCCTCCCACCCCTTCAATTAAAAAAGGCAGTGAAGCAAGGACGAGCAAAATAGCTCGAGTAACCCAGCATTATATTTTTTTTAAAAACATAACACAAGGCTATTTATTAATAACAGCTTCATATGCTCTTCGCCATAGCTTTAAAAGCATAATTTTATACTGTGGCAAAGTTTCTATAATACCTTGCAACTGACGGTGGCTTTTATTTAACAACACCAAACCCATTCGAAGGGTATTCTTTGTAACACGCTCACCATAGGCACGGAGCGCCTCGATATTAACAGCTTTATCCTGCACCCTGCCAGTACGAAATAACCATAGCAACAATCCGGTCACATACAATACAAATAGCCCCAAACCCGCCAAAAACCAGACAAACCGACCTTTTGCACCAAATGCTTCGCCGGTATGCAAAGGCCAGACCCAAGCAACCAGCGTTTCACCAGTCGAAAACCCTTCAGGGTTACGGATCTCCTTAATCTGTCCGCTCCAATGATCTACCCATACCGTCGAAAAAGGATGGCGTCGATTTATTTCGCTGCCCTGACGAAAATTTATACGGTACACACCTGTATCGCCGACCGGCGTAGAAATACGCCGCAATTCAGCCTTAGGAAAAGCCGAGCGCGCCACAAATAATGCCCCGGCCAAGGTAGTCGGATGATTTGTGGGATCTGCGGTGCTAATAATGACACGTCCGGTCTCGCCATGCGCCATCCCGGATGACCCAGTTAATACCTCTAAAACTTGGGGATAACTTAAATGAAAACCTGTAAAAGCCAGTAATAATAAAACCGGGGCACTGAGTAAACCGAGTAACCGGTGCATATCAAACACCAACATCCTCTGGCCGGCGTTAACCCGCATATTGAAAGTCGACAATATTCCGCCCCCCCCTGGCCACCATAAATAAAGCCCGGAACTTAACGAAACTAACAGCAACAAACCCAATACGCCGACGGAGTTCCAACCAAAACCATCCAGCCGAAGCTGGGTATGCAAATCCAACAACCAGGTCATTAAGGTCTTACCCCAAAACCGGCTGGCAACCACCTCTGCTGTATAAGGGTCGATCGACACCATCAAGGGCGCATGAAAATCAAAAAATGTCTCCTGGGGTTTATCGTACCAGGCAGTAATCACTCCATCCGCCGAAGAAGGCATCTCCAATGTCCACGAACCATGTCGATTAGGATTCGCTGCTTTTACCGCGGCGATAATTCGATCCAACGACTGGACTTTACCATCCGTCTTAGCGACAACCAACTCAGGGTTTAAAAAAGTATCCACTGCGTCGCGGTATACACAAAAGCTCCCGGTTAACCCCATCAGGGCAAATAAAAAACCGACACTTAACGCTAAATAAAGATGAATTTTAAGCCAGGCAGTTCGCAGAAATAGACGTTTTATCCCAATGTGCATGACACTTTAATTGTTGGCAAAAAAGCTGCATTATTTCATACCCCTTAAACATTGTCGCCTGGGCGCTTAACACCCTGCCTATTTATTTTAGACCGTTCAATACAGTTGAATTAAGGTACGGGCAGTATAATGCCAAGCGATTATCCAATTTTAACGTGGACATCAAATTTTTCGGTGCGCCGCCATTTATTGTTAACTTAACCTTTAATACCATGAAAAAATGCAGCCCTGTTAAACCGCCCGCAGTTTTTATTATGGGTCCTACAGCATCCGGTAAAAGTGCTTTAGCAGTGCAGCTCGCCCAACAATTAAACGGGGAAATTATCAGTGTTGACTCAGCACTGGTTTATCGTGGTATGGATATTGGCACTGCAAAACCAACAGCAACTGAACAAGGCGGCATTACCCATCATTTACTGGATATTCTTGATCCTGCTGAAGCTTTTTCTACCGGACAATTTAGAAAGTCAGCCTTAAGCCTCATGACCGGTATTACCGCACGGGGTAAATTACCGATTTTGGTTGGTGGCACAATGCTCTATTTTTATGTCCTAAATCATGGCCTTGCTAAACTTCCAGAAGCCAACCCAGCAATTCGTTTGCAATTAAACAAAGAGTTAGAGCATTTTGGCAAAACGCACATGCACCAACGCTTAGCGACTATCGACCCTACTGCTGCTGCGCGCATTCATCCTAATGATCCACAACGGGTACAACGGGCACTGGAAGTACATGCACTAACCGGACAATCTTTAACGGATTTTATAAAACAAGCCGAAACGGAAGACTTCCCCTTTCAACGCATTAAATTCATTATCGCTCCTGAACATCGCAATGAACTTCATAACCTCATCGCCCAACGTTTTAAAAAAATGTTAGCTCAGGGATTCGTGGAAGAAGTAACAAAACTCTTTCAGCGAGGCGATTTGCATGAAGATTTACCCTCAATTCGCGCCGTAGGTTATCGGCAAATTTGGCATTATTTAAAAGGTGAAGATAGTTATGCCAGCATGACCGAAAAAGGCATTGCAGCAACCCGGCAACTGGCTAAACGGCAATTTACCTGGCTGCGAAAAGAAACCAATGCGCATCGCCTGATCAGTGGGCAAACCTCTTTACTCACAAACGTTTTAGAAATAATTCAAAGGGAACTTGCTAAAGAACCTTAAACACAAAATGCTTAAAATCCATCAGCATTTTTTAAAGTTATGGGCTAAAAAACCCTTCTTAAATCCGATCCAAATACCTTAATTTACTCCCCCGCTAATAAAATATTTTATGTTTTAAAAACAAAAATATAGGTTTTTTTATAAAATATAAACCATACAAAATTTAAATTTTTCAATAAAAAACTTGCTTAGCGCTAAAATTCATTTATAATCCCAGTTCTTTCTTGGGTCGTTAGCTCAGCCGGTAGAGCACCGCACTTTTAATGCGATGGTCGTGCGTTCGAATCGCACACGACCCACCAATTTATACTTAAAAATCAAGCCGTTGAGGTTGCACTCAAACGGCTTTTTTTATGCCTTCAGTTTTAGTGTGCATAAAATGTGCTAAACCTGAAATTTTATCAGCATGCACCAACAAATGCTCAGCAGCTAAATGAGCATACCGCAACACCATTGAGTAATTACCCCAGCCACCCAATTCTTGTAATACATTTAAGGGTGTTCCAGCCTGAACATGCCAGCTGGCCCAAGTATGCCGCAACCCATGCCAATTAAAGTTTTCTATTCCTGCACGCTTAAGAGCCTTCTTCCAAGCGTCAGTCCCTGCTTTATCGACCGGGCTCCCTCGATATGTAAATACAAAAACAGGATGCAATCCCATTTGTGAATGAATTACTTGAAGAGCATCAGCATTGAGAGGAATTCCAATAGCTTTTTTGCCTTTAGCTTGATCAGCATAAACCCAAGCAACCTTCCTTTGCAGGTCGATCTGACTCCATTCCAACCCAGTCACATTTGATTCTCTCAATCCAGTTGCAAGCGTAAACATCATCATTGCCTGAAGATGAATTGGTAATTGCTTATACAAATTTTCAGCTTCCATTTTAGTAAGCCATCGAATTCGGTGCTCACTAACTTTCAATCGCCGAATAGCAGGTGATTTATCAATCCATCCCCAGACTCTTTCTGCTTTTCGAAGCACCGCACGTATAAGTGAGGTAATACGGTTTTGATCTTGCCCCGTTCTAGCGGACACTCGGCTAATAGAGTAATCTCTAAACCCGAGGTCAACAATGAAAACCAAGAACGAAGAAATAACAGCACGGTC
>JBEBJQ010000156.1:0-4085 GCA_040079795.1 Methylococcales bacterium | reverse complement strand
ATATTATCAGGCACAGTCGCTGAATACAGGCTTAACAAAAATATTTTTTTCATTACTTTAGCGGATATTTAAATTTCGGGCGTGGATGTATAGTTGAAGGCTTAGGTGTTGCGGTAGATTGATTTTTCGTGGCTGGTTACGATTTCAGCCGTTTCCGTTTGAATTCCCAGTAGTAGCTAAAAGTTATAATGCTTATTTTATTCAAGCTGTTGTTTAAAAATGGATAGGGTTAAAGTTTAAAGGGGTAAGAAGGCGTCAGGGTTAGCAAATCAAACTGGATACGGGCAAAGTACACGTTAATGCCAGCATAATGGCGATAGGCATCAAGGCGTTGGTGGGTAGTCGCTAAAGTTTTTAACTTTACAGGTGTTGAATTGGGTAAAATGGCGCGAATTTAGTTTAATTAAAGAATTGATGTGAAAGCAGAATTAAAAAACTTAGTTCAAGCACGTATTCCTACTGAACACGGCGACTTTGTGTTGCATTATTTTAGTAATAATCGCGACATCAAAGAGCATTTGGCGATGGTAAAAGGTGAGGTTGCCGGTAAGCATCATGTTCCGGTTAGGATTCATTCAGAATGTTTGACCGGCGATGTGTTTGGTTCGCGGCGCTGTGATTGTGGTGAGCAGTTAGATTTATCGTTGCAATTAATTAATACTAAAGGCTTTGGCGTTTTGGTTTATTTGCGGCAGGAGGGTCGTGGTATCGGTTTGTTAAAGAAATTACAGGCCTATAATTTGCAGGATGAAGGCATGGATACTGTCGATGCCAACGTGCATTTAGGTCATCTTCCTGATGAGCGGGTGTATGACGTTGCTGCGATGATTTTGCAAAATTTACAAGTGGCTTCGGTGGATTTGATGACCAATAACCCCAAGAAAATTTCTGCCCTGCGTAGTCTTGGGGTTGATGTTAGAGAACGTATTGCCATCGAGGTGCCGGCACATGCGGATAATCGTACTTATTTAAAAACAAAAGCGGAAAAAATGGCGCATTTATTGTTTGGTAAGCAATAAATAAATGGGGGCTGGCGTGAGATCTCCCTTCATGTTCTATAGTTAATTCGTTAAGGTTTATAAAGTATATTTTTCATTGCCAGAGGCATTTCGTTGACAACACTCCAAGCGTTGATAAACTCAATTTTGTGACAAATGGTTATTTTTTCAACGATGATCTGGAGAACAAATGAACATCTACATTGCCAAAAATACGGTGAAAGTTTTATCAGCGCTCTCTTTAGTGTTTTGCCTTAACCTTAGCCAAAGCGTAAGTGCAAGTGACCATGAAACGGCGTGCAAGGATCATATACAAAACAAAATCGCCTGGGATCCTAATTCGGCTTACGAAACAGCCCAAAAATGGGAACAAGCTAACTTGGATAGCTTATGTAAAGGAACCAAAAGTCCCGAAGAGCCTGGCAAATGTTTTCATCATTTAATGACAGGGCATGTCAAATGGGGCGTCGATGATAAATGGGAATGGAAAAATGCTATCGCTCTGTGTGCCGGCACTAATAATTCTGACCAAAGAATTTCCTGTTTTGAAGGTAGAATAAAGAGCGGTGAAAAATGGGACGCTGCCATTTTCCAATGTCAAGCGAGTAGCAACGCCTTGGATAACAAAGTTCCAAAATAATGAAATAACGGTTTTGGATTTTGTTAGTGCTATTGTTTTTATAATTGAGCCAAGTTCCATGCCGTTAATTTAGCTTGCTGAACAATATGGCATATTGCTTGGTTCGTTTGAATCAAGTATCCATAAGCTGAGGCTATCAAGCCTTGGGTTGATAGTTACGCCTCCTCGATGAACCGGAGAGTCGCTGTTTTTGATAGAGATTTTTGGGCGGGTATCCCCCCCAAAATACCAATAGTTGGCGCCGCTTATCGGGAAGCCTCTGTATTTCGTCTCCGCCTTGCTACTACTCAACACCCGGCCCTGAGCAGCTATCGGGGACTGAAAATCTTCGCTATCGCTACGTTTCCAAGATTTTCAGCGGCAGCAATGAGTAACTGCGGCTTTGCCACCACTCTATTTGATCGGATATATCACGTATTTTAAAGCCAAGATTGAATAGTTACCTTAGAGTATGGGGCTATCAATTGCTAGTGCATTATTTCGAGGTATGGTTGGCCGTTCATCCATGGCGTTTTTTTGCATAGGATTATTGGCTTCGGTGTGCCAGATGAGTAAGTCATAGTAACTGCGTATATTTTCAACGTAAACCACCGGCTCATCCCCCCGGGCAAATCCCAGTTTGGTCTGTTTAAACCACTTTTGGTTCCGCAGTAAGGGTAAGCGTTTTTTTACTTCCAGCCACTTGTCAGGATTGCCTTTTTGCTTGAGTGTAAGGATACGTGCGTCTTCAAGGTGGCCTGCGCCAACATTATAGGCGGCGATAGCAAACCAGGTGCGATCTGGCTCCGGGATTTCAGGGGTGATTTGGTCAATGCGGTGTTTAAGGAATTGTGTCCCTCCCATGATACTCTGTTTAGCATTATCGCGGTTGTCGATGCCGACCAGATCGGCGGTGTCTTGCGTTACCATCATAACGCCTTTTACGCCGGTACCTGAGCTAATATCCGCCTGCCAGTGTGATTCCTGATAAGCAATTGCGGCGAGCAAGCGCCAGTCTAATTGATGTTGCTCAGCGGCCTTTTTAAAAAGTGCCTGATACCGGGGTAAACGGCTATTAATGTGCTCGCGGAACTTACAGTTCTCATAATCACTTAAGCGGCTGGTGTGGCTATAGTAGCGATCCAGCAATTGATCCAAGGTATGGTTATGTTTAATGTCAGAGAAGAAGCGATTGACTTCATCAAATAAGCTATTGTCGTCGTCTTGGCTAAGCGCCCATGCGATGGGTAAAAATTCGCTGACATCAAAGGCTACTGCAACGTTGGGATAGAAACGATGAATGAGTTCAATCTGATTGGAGTCGCTGACCGTATAATCAATCAAGCCTGCGTTAAGCAGGTAAATTAAGCCGTTGCTATCAAGTTCCGCATTGGTTAGCCAGGATAGGTTTGGGCGGCGTTGTTGCAAACGGGTAAAAGTTTCTACGTGGCTGGTGTTTTTAACCAATTCCAGTATGCCGGTATCGAGATCGCTGAGCTGTTTGGGTTTTTTATTGCTGAGATGGTAGAGCAGTTGCTCGGTAATATATTGATATGGTTGCGTGAAGCGCATCACTTGTTGGCGTTGTTCAGTAACGGTTATCCCGGCAGCAGCAATGTCGGCTTTTTTGCGGGTTATTTGCCATAAAATATCGTCAAAGGTTGCGGGAACAATATATTCAACGCTTACGCCTAGTCGTTTTGCAAATAAGTTGACCAAATCATATTCCAAGCCATTAAGCCCTTCTGGATTTTGGTAATAAGTGGTTGGGTCAATGCGGGTTAATACGCGTAAAACACCGCTACGTTTGATTTTTTCCAATTGGTTCGGCAGCCCGAATGAGCTGTTGTAGAAAATCAGAAGCGCCACGGCTAAAAAACCGATAAAGGCGTAAAAGCGTTTAGGCAAATTTACATCCGTAGGTTTATAAAGATGCCAATTGACCAATTTGTTTGGGTGTTGGACATGCTGTTAGCGGGCGAATTGGAATGGCGACTTAAAACTGACATTTTATGTGCTCTAAATTGTTTAATTTAACATCGATAGTCTACGAAAGTAATGGATAGATGGCAATAGGTTATGTTAGCGTTTTAAGCTATAATAGAACTTGGGAAGAATCTAAATAAATTGATTTCGTTAGTGTTTTTCTCTCTTTAGGTAAAAGGGCTATCGGCTTAATTCAACCTTACTAGGCATTGCGTTTGGGTCTTAGATCGATGTTTGCTTTCTTTGCTTTGATTGGTATCCTAGAGCAATAGAAACATTTATAAGCGTTATTGTGCGAAAGCAGGAAGTTTAGTTAGCTATTAATAATAATAATTTTTATTCGGAAGGTAGGTATGAACAGATTAATCATTTTAAAAAAAGCAAGTTTAACCCTCTTAGGTCTGGTTTTCTCAGCAACACTTTGGGCGCACGGTGGTGCCGCCGGGACGGATACCGACCAATGTAAGTTTGAATTGGAGCCC
>JBEBJQ010000064.1:0-24633 GCA_040079795.1 Methylococcales bacterium | reverse complement strand
GGCTTGCGTAGCAATTTAAATGGTCGTTCAGTTTTTGGGGATTTTAGTTTCTGGACGAAACTCGCTCAAAATCTTGTCTCAAAAAGAACGACTCGCTTGTCCTGATTGTCAACATTCCCACCCTTGGCTATGTCTATTGCTAGGCAACATCCCTACCTCGTTCACTGGTACCAATACGCCCCCCTTCAATAACATTCATAATGTAAACTTTGCCCGCTCCGTGTTGATGCGTATTTGCAGCAATCATGACTGTATCAAAAATACGTTCCACCAACGCTTCCGGGGCAAAAATTTCAATACGGGTTTTGGCTATAAAAGGGGTATAGTTTTGATTTTCAATTGCTTTGGTACGCCCAAAACCTTCGCAGTGGGAAACACTCATTCCCGGAAAACCGGGAATTTCCAGCAAGGCTTGCGTAAGCTTCGATAGCATAAACGGCTGAATATAAGCGCGAATTTCTTTCATAAGTCCATCCCTTAAGTTTCGTGTTGATCTTCAAATTTTCGGTACAATGCGGGCAACATCGTTAAGGTCAACAACGTTGCGGTGATAAGCCCACCAATAATCACCACAGCGAAAGGTTTGGCAGTTTCAGAACCAACACTGGCTGACAAAGCCGCAGGCAACAAACCTAAAATTGCCATCAATGCAGTCATCACCACCGGTCGCAAGCGGCTGACCGAACCTTGTATTATCGCGTCGCTTAATAGTACACCTTCCCGCCGAAGATGATTAATCTGCGTTAAAAGAATAACGCCATTTTGCACCGCAATTCCGAACAGCGCAATAAAGCCAACGGCTGCCGATACACTCAGGTGAATACCGGTTAGCAACAATGCGATTAGCCCGCCAATCATGGCAAACGGTACATTCATGACAATTAAGGAGGCGCTTTTAAGCGATTGAAACGCCCAAAATAACAACACAAAAATCAGTATTAAACTGATCGGTACAATAAAAGCCAAGCGCTTCATCGCCCGTTGCTGATTTTCAAACTGGCCGCTCCAGAAAATCCGGTAACCAGGTTGTAAAACCACTTGCCGGGCAACTTTTTCCTGCGCCTCGGCGACAAAGCTACCCTGATCCCGATCAATCAGATTACATTTGATCGCAATCCGGCGCATATTATCCTCACGACTGATTCGGGAGGCCCCTTGATCAATCTTGATATCCGCTAGTTCGGCTAACGGAATACGGCTACCACCCGGCGATAACACCGTAATATCTTCAATAGCGCCCACAGAATCACGGGCGGCACTGGTTAAGCGCACCGTAATACCGAAACGGCGCTCACCTTCCAGCATCTGCGTCGCTGTTTGTCCACCCACTGCCATAGCAATCACATTTTCTACGTCATTAACATTAATGCCATAACGCGCCACTTTAGCACGGTCTACAGCAATGACCATTTGCGCCAGTCCTGATTGCTGTTCGGCTGCCACATCGGTAGCACCTTTTATAGAACGCAGAATTCGGGTAACTTGATCCGCTTTATCCTGGAGAACTTTAAGATCTTCACCAAAAATCTTAATGGCAATCTCTCCTTTAACCCCGGAAATAGCCTCTTCCACGTTATCCTGGATCACTTGTGAAAAATTAAATTGTAAACCCGGAAAAGCATCCAGGCGTTTTTGCATGGCAGCAATTAAAGCGTCTTTACTGACATAATGCCACGTACCCTTGGGCTTCAGGTCAATCAGAATTTCTAAATTGTTAAAGCCTTTAGGGTCTGTACCATCTTCGGGTCTGCCCAATTGCGTTAAAATCGACTTAGCATCGCTGAATTCACCTAAACGTCCGCGAATATCCTGTTCCAGCACTTTTGCTTTGGTCAATGAGACTGGCGTGGGTAAGGTGATGGTCAGCCAGATATTACCTTCATCCAGCTTGGGCATAAATTCAGTACCAATCAAAGGCGTCGTTGCCAATACTAAAGCCAACGCCAGGCCAGCACCAATAAATAACCGGCGAGGATAGCGAAGTACCGCCTCCAACGCTGCTTTATAGTTATGCTCCATTTTTTCAACTAATGGATTGTGTGCCTCAGTCAGGCGCGGCCCGATTAAATAGCTTAAGAGCACCGGCACTAAGGTCATACTAATAATTAACGAGCCGAGTAAAGCAAACGTCAATGTAAAAGCCATCGGTGAAAATATTTTCGCTTCCACCCGCTGAAAAGTAAAAATGGGCAAAAACGCAACGATAATAATCGCCTTGGAAAATAAAATTGGCCGCGCCATTTCTGCCGCAGTCATCAGCATGGATTGGCGCATGTGTAGCACACTGACTTTTTGGGTCATTTCCAAAGTTACTTTAACCATAATTGCTTCTACCAGCACTACAGCACTGTCCACAATAATGCCAAAATCAATCGCGCCCAAAGAAATCAGATTCGCTGAAATATTTCCGGCATTAATCAAAATAAAAGCAAACAGTAGTGATAACGGGATAACCACAATCACTACCGCAGAAGCTAATACCCTGCGGAGAAAAATAATCAAAATACTCAAAATCAGTGCCGCACCTTCCAACATATTGTGCTCAACAGTATGCACGGTATGTTCTACCAGATCTGTGCGGTCATAAATCGGTACAATCTTGACACCAGGAGGCAAACCATGATGATTAAGGTCATCAATTTTTGCTTTTACGCTTTTTAGCACTTCGATCGCATCCTTGCCCTTGGTCAGCAGCACAATCCCTTCGACCACATCATCCCGCCCGTTATAACCGACAATGCCATTGCGGCTGGCAACCACAATATCCCTAATTTCATCAGCGGTTTTTAACAGCCCTGCGCCACGCACCACTAAGGCTTCATAACCATGTTCAATATAGCCACCACCGGTATTGGCATTATTCGCCGCAATAGCCTGATACACATCCGGGAGGGTCAATTGATAATCTTTAAGCTTATCGGGATCAACTTCCACTTGATATTGTTTGACGCCCCCACCAAAAGAAGCCACATCTGCAACCCCTTGCACAGAGCGCAGCGCCCGTTCGATGAGCCAATCCTCAAGCGCACGCTGTTCTACTAAAGGCAGGCCAGGCGCTTCAATCCGGTAACGATATATTTCCCCAACGCCGGTGGTCAATGGACCTAACACCGGACTAACATTTGCCGGCAAGCTGACAGCCTGTAAACGTTCCAACACCTGCTGCCGTGAAAAGTAATCTTCGGCATCATCATCAAAAGTTAAGGTTACAACCGATAAGCCAAAAATTGACACTGAACGCATGCTCATCAAATGGGGCAGACCATTCATGTCTTTTTCGATAGGCAAACTAATCAGCTTTTCAATTTCTTCTGGCGCTTGTCCAGGATATTGGGTGACAACCTGCACAAAAACATTCTGTACATCTGGAAACGCCTGCACCGGCAAGCGCTCGAACGACACGATGCCCATAACCGCAAGCAATATCGAGGCACCGATTACTAATAACCGTTGTTGTAAGCAAAAGGTAATGATATGCGCAATCATGGTTGGGTTTCCCCGCCTTCCTGTGCGGTATCCTCCTCAGTCCGTAACAGTAATGCGCCATCCACCACCAAGTGTTCTCCAGCTTGCAAGCCTTGAGTAATAACCACTTTATCCTTCAACCGCAAACCGGCTTTTACAGACCGTTTTTGGTAATGGCCATCACCAATTGCAACAAACAACCAATCCGACTCATCTTCTGTAAACAGTGCAGTTAAAGGGACAACTATCGCCTTGCCATCCGGATCGCTTTGCACGTCCACAGCCGCAAACATAGCCGGTAACAAGCGGCCATCCGGATTAGGAACGATGCAACGGACTTTCACAGTACGGGTGGTTTCATCCAAGACTTGATTGATGTAGCTGATGTTGGCGGAAAAAGTTTCATTTGGATAGGCGGGTACATGCAATAACACCTTAGCCCCAATATGAATTAAACCGAGGTCTTTTTCAAAAATGTCCAGCTGTACCCATAAGTGCGTTAAATCAGAAATCACAAATAAAGGGGCGGGGGCGTCCGGCCTGACTTCCATACCGGGGTTAATGCTTCGATCAGTCACAATCCCTGAAATTGGGGCATGCAACGCAAAGCGGTTATCAGTGCGGGCATTCTGGACCCCCAGGTTTCCCAGTTTAAGCTTCGCACGCTCTGCCTCGCTACGGGCGCGCGTCACTGTGTCTTGCGCTTGTTCCAGATCTTTGCGCGGCACAATACCATGCCGATAAAGCTCTTGTACCCGTTGAAAAGCCCGGTCGGATAAACTTAAGTCCGCTAAAGCATCCGCATAATCGGCTTGCGCCTGACCTAATTCCGGACTGTCCAATACCGCCAAAACACTACCGGCTTGAACCTTTGCACCCAAAGCGCTATTAATCCCGACGACGCGTCCTGCAATCGGTGAACTAACGCGCGCCGTATGGGTTTCATCGTAAGTGATTTTACCGGTAACGGGATCCATCAAGGGACGTTGCACTAGCGCAATAACTGCTTCTTTAATATAGGCACGCTTGGGTGATTTTGGGCTAAGCAATACCTCATTTTCAGGTAAAGCAGCGGGCTTTTTAGGGGGCGCTTTTTCTTCGGCTTGGCAACCTAATAGCAGTAGGCATAACAGACCAATAAGCAACTTCCGGATAGTTAATTTCATAATTTTAGCTCTTCACCGTATGCCATTAACAAGTCTGCCCAGGCGTTACTGCGGTTCGCAAGCGCGGTGTAATAATCCAGCATCATGGCTTTGTAATTCCGTTCTGCATCAATCAAATCCAGCAAGCCTATCGCACCGTTCTCATAAGCGAACTCCTGTTCTTTGCGTAACGACTCAATACGCTTCACCACCAGCAATTCAAAGCGTTGCGCAATGGCATCGGCACTTTTCCAGGCCGCCATAGCTTTCATTACGTCGCTGCGGATACTTTGTTCGGTTTGTGCCAGGGCCAACTCGGCAGAACTGACACCAATCCGTGCTTGGGATATTTCACCCTCTTGCCGATAAAACAGCGGTAATGGCAGACTGATACCGACACCACCACTGTCCGTGAAATAGTTGCCCGGATCGCGCTGGTAATAAGCACTAACGGTCACATCTGGAATGGTTAAACGATTTGCCAAGACCAACATTTTTTGCGCTTGTGCAATACGGATGCGTGCAGCCTGCAAATCAGGCCGCTTCTCCAGCGCTTGTTTAACCACTTGTTCTTGTGTGGCCTCGGTGATATTGGGCGTGGCTTTTGACCAGACCTCAACAGCGCTAATATCCAGGCTATTTTCCGGCCAACCTAATAACAATAACAAAGTGGCCCGGGCTTGTTTTAAGGTTGCTTGCGCTTGATCCTGGTCTGCCTGTGCCTTAAGGCTCTCAACTTCGATACGCGTGTAGTCGGTGGCGGCAATGTCGCCGGTTTTAAGCCGAATGCCATTAACGTGGAGAATTTCGTGATAGCGCTTAAAGTTATCCTGTGCCATTTGCAGGCTTTTTTGTGCCAACAATAGGTTGTAATAATCGCGGCGTACTGCGTTGCTTAGGGTGCGTAATGTATCTTGCAAATCGAAAGTAACGGCTTCGGTTGCAAGCCCACTACTCTCAACCCGTAAACGGCGTTTTCCAGCCGTTTCGATGAGTTGCGAAAGTTGCGGGGAAATTGCGGGTAACGCATTGTTGCTTTTAGACTCCCGGAATATTTCTGGACTTAAAGCAGAAATATTAAAACTGAACACCGGATTCGGAATAGCGGCGGCAATCACTTCCTGCGCTTCTGCCACATCAATATTGAATTGTGCCGCTATTACATCCAGGTTGCGCTGATAAAACAATGCGATGGCTTGTTGTTCAGTTATAGCTAAATTTTTCTCAAGTACGGGAACATTTTCAGCCTGCGCTACCAATGTCAGCACATTGAAAATTAAGGCTAATAAAACGCTAAGTGTCGGCATGATAGTGTTTGTGTATAGTTTCGATCAGCTTAGTTAAATTCAATTTACTCAAAAATTCGGCAACTTCCATACCATAAAGTAAAAACAACAAAGTATTAATGCAATCAATTGTTATTGTTCATAATTGAACAGCATAAATCTAGCAGTAATAAGCACTAACGGTTGAAATAAACCTAAAAAATGGCTCATTTTAACCATGACTTAAAACTCAAGATGAACTCTGCCACTATAAATATCGACTGGCCCCCCTATCAGCGTTATAACCGGGATTGGCGATATGTTGATAATCCGCCGATACCCAAACCGATGGTAGTAAATGTAATTTATAGTAAACGTCAACGGCCTGCTCCGGTTTTACGGTAAGGTAGCCGTCACCGATAAAGCCATCAATACCACCCAAGCGCAAATATTGGGCGTGCTGGGCTGAAATCCAGCTTTGCGCATAGCCAATGCCCAAACCATCTTGCGGCCTGCCCCAAGGCAGTCCGGTCATTGAAACCCCAAAGGCCGAGGAGCGGTCTGAAGAAGTGTAAGAATAGATTTCCGTTTTACCATCAGAATACATACCCCTAAAAAATATCCCAATATCCTCAGTTAGCACCTGCTCCAAGTTAAGGCCAATTCCCATTTTAATATTAGGCTTTCGCGCCCAACACAAGTCCGGGGCTGAAACATTATCCGAGCCATAATTAAACCCCGGACAGGTTGTGGCATTTTGCGCCGGATTTGCTTGAAAAGCGGTAATAGCATCCGCCCAGCTTCCGGCATTTTCCCGGTTACGGTAAACCAACAGCTTAGCTGCTCCCGGCAGTCCATAAAATTGATGTTTGTGTACCAACTCTGCTTGGTCGCCATAAAACTGAAAAAATCTAAAATCCAGAGGTAAATCGTTAGGGTTTTTAGGTGTTAAAAAACGTCCCAGCCGAAATGCCCAGTTATCATAATAAAACTCACCCACCAACCCCCAGGAATAACCCCGGGCATCCGCCGCAAAATCGTAGGCAGCATGGGTCATAAAAGCCATATTAAAGAATTGCTGCCGCAGGTTACCGGCATAGGAATTTTGATCAAAAATATCAATCACACTCAAATTACCAGCCGTAAACACAAAGCGACGACTTTCAAAGTTCCCCGCTAATTGTAACGGCCCTGAAGCAACCACTTGGGATGTGCCACCAAAGGAGAGGGTTTGCCGATAAAAGGCGCGGGGCCCGGTACCAGGTTGCGCTTACCGTGCCATTTTTTTGCAACTCAAAATTTTGAATGCTACCTCCCAAGCCTTTTAAACCTGACAGAGGTTCTTCTGAAATCATCTCAGGCACCGCGTAAAATTCAGCGCCTTGCCAGCCCTTAAAACCCATAAAAGCCGAAAAAGTTGCCGTGAAACTGCGTTCTGCTTTGGGTGATAAGGAATTGGGGGCGCCATTCAAATTAGTATAAGCTGCAGGAAAGGCGTTTTTCCAGCCGGAGATATAGGTTGCCTGAGCGTAGGCATTCCATGATTCATCTTGCAAATCGTGTAATTCCCAATCTGATAGTGCCCCCATCATGGAAAAATCATCCCTTTCAGAGGCTACTTCTTTAGAGGCACCAGCCAGAAGCACCCTGCTAGCAAACACGGCGATAATAATAAAAATTATTTTTAAGGGCATTTTTTGGGCGGATTCAAAACCGAAGTGCAACACCTCGATATTAATGAATGAGATTTGATTGTTGCGAGAAGCCCACACCGACGACACTAATGCATTTTTATTTTTGCAGTGGCGCCGCCCCTGAATAGATTGGCAAGTGTAAGCATTCCCGTTTTAAAATAACCTTGCGTGGATACTTGATGCATTTTATACAGGCTTAAATACACAACCCGCGCAATAAAGCCGCCGATACTCACCGATCCCATCAGGTTGCCCATTAAGTTGCCTATGGTGGTATATTTACCGAGAGATACCAACGAACCGTAATCGCGATAGACAAATTTGACGGCCGGTAAGCCCTGTAAACGGTTAACAATCGTTTTATGTAAAACTGCGGCTTGTTGGTGCGCGGCTTGAGCCCGTGGTGGTGGTACATTGCCTTCATGCCCTGTCCAAGGGCAGGCAGCGCAATCCCCTAGCGCATAAATTGCTTCATCTGAGGTTATTAAGGTTTCATCAACAATAAGCTGGTTAAGGCGGTTGGTTTCCAAACCGTCTAAATGCTGCATCCAGTCCGGTGCCTTTATACCTGCGGTCCATACCTTCAAATCGGCCAAAATAACCTCATCATCGCTGGTTTTAATGGCCTCTTTGGTCACTTCCACGACACGACGGCCCAGTTTTAAATCTATGCCTAATTTCTCTAATTGCTGTTGGGTCGCCAACGCTAATTTGTTAGGTAATGCCGGTAACAACTGGGTGGCGGCCTCAATGATCGTGATATTGACTTTATCGGCATGTTCCAAACCGTATACGGCTAATAAGCGGGTCACTGCGTGCAGTTCCGCCGACAGCTCTACGCCAGTAGCGCCCGCACCAATAATGGCAATTGACAGTGCTTTGTCCTCATCAGGCTTTTTGCCAACATGAGTCTTGATACAAGCCTCCACCAGTTGCTTCTGGAATTTATAGGCTTGATCGGTGGTATCTAAAAACATGCAGTAATCATTGACCCCTTTTATATTGAAAGTATTGCTGACAATACCCACTGCCATCACTAAAAGGTCGTAATGGAAGGTGCGTTTGGGAATAATTTCTTCACCGCTACTGCTGTAAGTAGGGCTAACATAAATTTGTTTTTTCGCCCTGTCCAAACCTTCCATTTTGCCGACCTTAAATTGAAAATGGTTACGGTGGGCTTGGGCTAAGTATTCAACTTCCTCGGTTTTGTCTAAGGTTCCAACAGCCACTTCGTGCAGCAAAGGTTTCCATATATGGGTAAAAGCCGCATCAATCAGGATGATTTCAGCGCGGCCTTTTTTGCCTAATGCCTTCCCTAAGCTGGTCGCTAACTCCAGTCCAGCGGCACCGCCACCTACGATTATTATTTTCTGTGTCATCATTCCACCTGCCTTATTGATGCTCAAATTGCATCTGCTCCATAATCTACCTAAAAGTGATGCGGGTCATTTTAATATACAACTACCGAAGAGAGGCTATTCTATCTTGTCACATGGCGGGAATTTAGCGTTATAACGTGGTTCTTCCAAGCATTACCACCACTAATAATACACTTAAGAAACTGAAAAACATCAATCCAATCCCCCATAGAAAATAACGCAATATCAAATAATCATTGTCGCAGGTGCGTTTTTGCCTAACCAGCACCCAATAACTGACTAGGATAGAAACGAGGGTGGGTACTTCTCTGTAGCCGCTCGAAAGGGTCATTGGGGAGCTCCTGATAAAAAAAGCCCATGCAAAGAAAAAAGCTGCGCCGCCAAAAGCTATAGCAGTCTGAAATATCCAGTAATACAGAACCCTATCTAATTTGGTATGAGGTATCCATGCGCCGCAACCGCATTGTCATGATGAGTCCAGTCGCCCTGAATCATCATGTTTTTTGCCACACTGAGGGCAAGTGTAATGGCTGAGTTGCAGCATCTAGCTTTCTTCCTCGTTTAAGCGATAGCCCACCCCAGCCTCAGTTAACAAGTAACGGGGGCGTGTTGGGTCGGCTTCCAGTTTGTGGCGCAGTTGCCCCATATAAATGCGTAAATAATGGTTGTGTTCAACATAAGCTGCACCCCAGACCTTTTCCAGCAATTGCCGATGGGCCACGACAAAGCCGGCATTACGTACCAATACACTGAGTAACTTAAATTCAAGCGGCGTCAGATTAACCTCCTCTTCACCGATAAGGACGCGGCGCTTGGTCAATTCAATTTTCAGATCACCCACCTGGAAATATTCCTGCGTACCGCCGGGCAACTTGGCAACGCGCCTGAGCAAGGCTTTTATCCTTGACATCAGTTCCGCATTACTAAACGGTTTGGTGAGATAATCGTCAGCACCGTTATCCAAGGCTTGGGTAATATCGCTTTCCCGGTTCCTTGCCGATAACACGATAATGGGTAACTCAGCGCTTAGCCTTAGGCGGCTGATGATCTCTTGCCCATCGATGTCCGGTAAGCCTAAGTCCAGAATTAATAGATCAGGATGTTGGGTGCGGGCTAAAATTAAACCTTCTCGCCCCTTATCCACAGCCAACACCGAAAAATTCTGGTTTTCCAGCGTCGTGGTTAACAGCAGCCGAAACTGAGGATCGTCGTCAATCAGCAGTAACAAAGGTTTAGTTGCTTTCATAACTTAGCCTTATTCTTCCAATTAGATGCTGGGGGGTGTTTCCAAAATAGGTAAATGCAGATGAAACAACGCGCCACCACCGCTCCGGTTGCTGACCCGGATTTCACCACCATGTGCTTCGACAATTACACGACAATCTGCGCGCCACAGCGCGCCTCATGGAAGATTTTTGGACCTCCCTGTCACAAAAATCGATTCGCCACGCGGCGAATCAATCTAGCCCCGCTTCGTCCTGCGTCCGCCTCGACTACGTACTACGCTTCGCTACCTACTACGTCAAGGCTACCACAATGACTCTACGGCTCTTCGGGATAAAATGCTTGCCTCCCTCGCGCGCTATCGCGCACGTCGGATTGGCGCATTTCCCTTCGCCTACCGGGGACTAAAAAACATCACTTCGCTCACGCTCCGTTTCCATGTTTTTCAGCGATGGCTAACCCCAAACCAACGCCGCTTTGGGCACTTTCTTGCTGAACACGAAAAAACTTATCGAAGATTTTTTGCTGCATCTCTACAGGGATACCGGGATCACGATCCATCACGATAATGGATAATTCAAAAGGGGTGGTTGCCACGACAACGTCAATGGGGAGTTCAGGCGGGCTATACTTGTCGGCATTATCGAGCAAATTAATCAATACCTGCTGCAACAAGACCGCATCTACATAAATCAACGGCAGGTCATTGGCCATGTTGACTTCAACCAATTTCGTTCAAATAGTCATCGCTTTCTAGACTGCTGGCGGCACCTAAAATAGTCGCCAGTGGCGTCCTTAAATCGTGCGATATGCTGCTCAGCAAGGAGTTACGCAAGGTTTCCGCTTGCATTTTCAATGCTTAACTCTTTGGCCTGCTCTGCCAAGTTCGCCCTTTCAAAGCTATGGATTATCTGATTGACGAAGGTGTCCAGAAACTGACGTTGCCATAGATTAAATAGCTGATGTAAATCAACAACTTCAATGACTATCACGCCTATTGTCCCAGTTGAGTCTTTTAGCGGTAGATAGAGAGCCGAATCGCTAAAGAAAGTGTCTTTGCCAAACCCGGCCATACGGGCATTTTTAAAGACCCATTGGGCAACGGCTAAATCGTAGTGTCCCAGGCATCTGCCCAAGAAGGATCATCATGCATGATGGTCACGGAGCGCAGGTGATGGGTAATGGGACGACCGGTTTTAGGATTGAGGATATGCGAGTAAGCCTGACCTTTTTCTTCGAAAAAATTTCGGTAAGTACCGGCAGTCATCACCGCAATACCTTGTTGTTCTTTTATTTCAATCATCTTACCCAGCTCCCGGCTCTCTGGATTGGGCGTTTCTAGCCCAACCCGCTAATTGCCGCCATTAGATCGGTGGCCTTTAACCATCATTTCCCCGCCGATTTCGATCAGGTAATTATGGATGCCCAAGGCTTCTCTGCGCGCCACAGCGCGCCTCATGGAAGATTTTTGGACCTCCCTGTCACAAAAATCGATTCGCCACGCGGCGAATCAATCTAGCCCCGCTTCGTCCTGCGTCCGCCTCGACTACGTACTACGCTTCGCTACCTACTACGTCAAGGCTACCACAATGACTCTACGGCTCTTCGGGATAAAATGCTTGCCTCCCTCGCGCGCTATCGCGCACGTCGGATTGGCGCATTTCCCTTCGCCTACCGGGGACTAAAAAACATCACTTCGCTCACGCTCCGTTTCCATGTTTTTCAGCGTACGACATTAGCCAATACGCCTACACTGTAACCTTGAACAATGGAAGACAAATCAATTTTGAGCTTGGGGTCTTTTTTTCTGATCAGATGGTTAATGCTATCAATTTCAAGTAGTGGCATGCCCACATGTGGCAATAAACTCTCAATTTCTTGATCGCTGGGCACGCGGTTTTCGTGACGGGAAAGCCCCCATAGATCGAACAAAGGCTTGATAGTGAGGTCGTAACAACCGTCTGGGCTCTCATACACCGTCTTGGCAATAGTTAATAACCCCGTAATCTCTTTGAGACCGGCAACCAAGTATCCCGCTCTAATTGATTCAGACGCGAAATCTCAGAGTCCTCGCGATAATTGGGTATCTGGGCATCAATCCCTAACAGAATTTGATCGGTTCGCTGGCCAGCATCGAAAGCAGCCGTTTGCGCATGACTCCAGTCATAACCTAGTTCAGGGCGGATCATCAACCAGCTTTTTGGTTTCCAATTTAAACCGGTGGTTATTGCATAATAATTAGCCGCCCCGGCTGAATAGCGGAAACCATCGTCGTCACGAAACCATTCGCCACGCACGCCAAGACCCAAAGTATCGGTCGCCTGATAGGTCAGGTATTGCACAATGGAATACCATTCGGCATTTTGTCTTTGGACAAGCGCGTTCTGCTGGGTACCGCGATCGTTCTGGAGAACATAGTGCAATTTCCCAAAATCTTGCTGAAAAATCGCCGAGTAATACAGCAAGTCTGAAGCTTGGCGTTCATACACATCGCCCTGCAACACTGAAAAAGACAGACTGGTGCCGGTTTTGGCATTGGTCCAGGTCAGACCGTTCATCAGACTCCAGGCGCCAAAATCGCGGTCAAAATTGTCCGCCCCAGTCACTGCACCAAGATTAACCGACCATTCATCATTAATCGCATAATTAAACAAGGCACCAGTGGTGGTAAAGGGCGAGGACTTAAAGCTGTAAGAATGTGAGGAAAAGAAGTTAGGCGGCGATGGCACCAATTCATAGCCAATGATCGTATAAAAATGGCCGAACTTTGTGCTCAAGCCGTTACCGATCGGTGCAAACACTTCTACATAGGCTTGTGGCAAGGCAATATGATAAAAGCGCTTATCCTCCGGAGGAATCAAATCAATATCCCAATCCCCAGTGGCCTGGGTGTAACGGGTATCGGTACCGAACATAAAATCAAAACGGCCACCGACGTCCCACTTATCGGATTTGGTAATGGCTTTTTCGATAAATAAATTTAGTTGATACAAATGAAATTCATTATTTCTATCGGTCATCGACACCGGGCCGTTATTGCGGTCACTGGGATCGTCAATGTTATGGTTGATGCCGGCGGTTGCCCAACCGCCCAGCGTTACCCCATAGGGTTTTAAACCCAGCCATTCAGAGGCTTCTTTACCGGAAAGATCAGCAATCGCCCCCGCCGGTGTATCCTCCGCATTTGCTGGAGTGTTTAGTATTAATAAGCTACAAACGCTTAAGATACAGTTTCGTAAGTTCATTAAAACGTACCGCCATTGATTAAATAGAGTGTACCAATACTGGCGAAAAAACCGAGTAAAATGACAGGCATCCAACGCAAGTGCGGCGTAAAAGTATAACCTTCTTCAAATCTAGTGGTGTTGTGGCAACCGTTTCCTGAGAAAAACTTAGCAAAGGCAGCAGAAATATCAATGCCAAACCAAAGATATAACGAAAGTTGAGACGTTGAAGTACTTTTTGCATGTTAAATTCTCTTCTAATTTTAAATATTTGAGTATCTGAACAGTTTTTTTAGCTTGCCTTACGAGCCCCTACCAGCCTATCTCACCTAGCTCAGTAGTAAAAAAGCTAATAACCGCTTGGTTTCGTCCCAGAAATAAAAGAGAAATCTCTCTTAACCAGTGAAGCTGGTGAACCCAACATAGCGCCAATAAAGTAATGGGTATTAGCGAGCTATGCGAATAAGGACAGACTGTGATTAATTGGGAAAGACATGAATATCTATTTAGAGCGCCTTAATGTGCCTCAGCAACAGGCGGATAATAGAAGAATAGAAATTAAGATTTCGTAAAGAAACGATCGGTCATGTTAAATAGACTGTTTCGCGTAACGAAACAAATTGATCATGAATATTCTAATTCACTAACGAACTGGGTCAATTTTTGAAAACAGTATGGCGATGCTAAACAATTTCAAAGGAAAAAATAACCGTAATCACGGTCATTGAAATTAAGCCTAATAAAAAAATGATTTCCGCCCAACGCTCCAAATTGACTGAAGATCGATCTAAACGGATTGATAGAAATGAAAGCAGGGCACTTACCATGAACAAGATGCTATCAATAGCCAAGGCTTTATCGATTAGATAATTGGCAATCCCCGGTGCCATGCTTTTGACAATACTGATAACCATAATACAGGCACCGACCATCGTCGCAGAGTTAGGCAAGATATGGTGGGACAAGTCTTTAGAATTTTTATTCATAACGGGCAAATACATTAAGCGGATTATCGCGCGCGATTATGTCAGAAGATAGAGGATTAAGCATGTGCAAGGATTGCTGGCATTATTGTAATGTCCTCATCTTGTTTATAGAGTCAAGACGCATGCCATGCGGCGGCCGATTAACTGTATAAGGGGATCAACTGTCCAGAAATTGTTTGATCCCCTTCCTAACCTGCTGTATTAGTGCTTATTTCTTTTGCCGTGATGATGCTCCATCATTTTCGCATGATCGGCTTTCATCAATTCCAGCTGTTGGGTTTTTAATTGCTCTTTTTTAGCGGCGTCTTGCTCGGTTAAGATTTGATTGGAAAGCTCGTGCATTTTCAGCAGATGTTCTTGTTTAGCCCGAAGATGCTGATCTAAAAGTTCCGACGTCATTTTGCCCATCGCCCCCTTGGTATCTGTTGCAGGTTGGGGGTTTTGTGTATCTACTGCATAACCCGGCATACTCATCATCATTAACATGACTAAAGCCGTTGCTAATACATTTATTGTTTTCATAGTCTTTTTCTCTCTCTCGTAATTTTAAAATAAATTTTTATATATTTTTTTGCACAAACCCAACCAGTGATACTCTTTGCTTTCGGCTGTCACAAAACACCCCCCAACTCATCAGCGAAGTCACCAATATCATTTAACCTCTTATCTCGGTGGCGGCGGTGGAGGGTTACCTGCTGGCGGTGGTGGTGGCGGAGGTAGATTGGGATCCACGCGTGTGCTGGCGGCCTGAGATTCATTACTAATTTGGCCAGATACCGGCACACGATGCCCAAGCCCGTACATACACTGTATAAAACTTGTGTCGTAGTATTCTTGGGCTTCATAACCGGACAAATTGGCAGCACCGGCTCCAGCCAAACTACCCGCTGCCAAGCCAGTACCTGCGCCTATTGCAGTGCCACCGCCAATAGCAGCCCCTACGCCAGCACCAACTCCGGCACCTACCACTGCACTCCCGACACCACTGGACACAGCGGCTTGTTGCGGCGTTTCACCGCCCAATTGCGCGGTAGCAAACTGCCGACAATAGCGGTCATCATATCTAAATTGATCAAAACTTTTACTGGAACCCGGCAACACCATGACACTGGGGCCTGTTGGTAAACTAACGCACCCTGACATTAAAGGCAGTATTAACACTAAGGCAGAATATTGATAACGGTTTAACATAATAGTGTTCCTCACTTAACGAACGGAAGGTTGTGGTGCTACTTTTTCCCACCCGCCGGGACATTCCCGAATATAAGGATAGTAGCCTTGGGCACTCCGGCAATAGTACCAATAATTAGGCTCCGGTGGAGGTGCTACACTGCGTTCAATGTAAACTGGCGGCGTTGCTGGTACGGCAATAACAGGCGGATAACTGTACCCATAGCCACCATAACCATATCGGCCATAACCGCCATACCCTCCATACCCTCCAAAAGGACCATACCCTAAGCCATAACCTAACCCATAGCCCAACGCAAAGCCACCGAACCCCCTGCCAGGATGCCCACCAAAATGCCCAGCGTGACCACCAAACCCACCACCGCCCGATCCATGTGACCAAACAGAATTGCTAAGCAGCAATCCGCAAAGCACGATAACTGAATAGCTTAATTTACTTATTTTCATACAAACCTCTACTGCTCTTAAATGGCATTAATAAAGTCAATCCCTTTGCATGTCAGCGTAACAGATAATGGCTAAATACAGGCTGAACAAAATATAAAAATACGCAACCCCACTCTACAACTCAACATAACATCCCCTCGCTAGCCAGCTGCTTCAGCTAATACTCTTAACTAATACTCTTAACTAATACGTGAGACTGATTTATTAAAATTACGTTCCGTTGTTCCGTATAAAATATTCAGCAATTTCTACGCCAACACAACAGTGTTAAAGAAACAGGCGGATCATCTTAATTTGCGCATAAAAAAGTCAGTTTAATAAAACGACTTTATCAAGCTTTGGTTGTGGAGAACCTTTTGATGGGGTGTTTTCAAGCGTTTTTTACGGGGGGGAATATTAGTTTTAGATATGAATATCAATACTCATTTTTTAGTTAAGCAGCAAAAGCAATTTGCTTAATAATTTTTCGGTTTAATAATGAATTTTTAACGCTAAATTTTTCCACAAAGTAAACGGTAAAAGTGCATTAGCAACTTGCACGCCCTGCATCGGAATTCTACGTGCTTCCGGTGCCAATGCAATTTCAGTATAAATAAAACGGTCATCAAAACCAGCATTAGCCGCATCATCACGGCTGCAGGCAAAATAAACATTTTGCAAACGCGCCCAATAAATCGCACCGACACACATAGGGCATGGCTCACAACTACTGTAGAGAACGCAATCCGATAATTGAAAATCCTGTAAATACTCACAGGCCGTGCGAATAGCCATAACCTCGGCATGCGCAGTTGGATCTAACAAACCAGTCACCTGATTGGCACTAGCAGCAATTATCTGGTTATTTTGGACGATAAGCGCACCATAGGGCCCACCTTTACCTGAACTGGCGTTATCTGCAGCCAACTGAATAGCCTGTTGCAAATAATCCTGATGTTGGAGCATTTCTTATAAACCTAAAGGGTTTTCAGGATCAATGCCGTCCATAAAGGGTAAGCGCCGATCCTGATTAGTGATTTGATAGACTTTACCAAGCCAGTTATTAAACACGGCTCTAGCAGTATCGCGCCAGGTATTATCCAAAGTATTCACTATGGCATTTTCTGGGAATTCAGGTAGCTCAAACCCGTGCTGCCTTGCTGTTTGAACTTGCTGCGCATAAGCGTATAACAGCTCCTGCACTTGTGCATTAAAATAATGTTCTGGAAAAGGCGGGTATTCGTCAATTTCAGTGCGGTAATACCGGGCCACTTCGCGCTTATATTCTTTTAATAAACTAATATCGTCGTACTCAGGATGCCCTTGAAAAAAGACGATCCGAAAGCCATCAGGGCTTACGGCTAAATGCGTACCCGCTTCTTCGCTCCGTACTAAAACCTTTAACCCATGATGCTCCATATCTTTTTGGAAGATCTCATTAAAGCGTGAATGCGGTACATCAAAACGGGTATTAATTTCAGCGACTAAAGGATGTTTACGGTCCGTCAGGGTATGGCTAAAAACCCCCCAACGCTTCGCAGGCAAACGCGTGCGCCGAATACCATAACACCATTCAATCAGGGCGTGTGTGGCAAGACAAGAGCATAACACCGAGGTAACATTCTGTTTTGCCCAATCAAAAACCTCTGTCAAAGGAATCCAAAAATCTTCCTCAGACAATTGGTCATGGGTGACATTAGCGCCACTAATGATGAGCGCATCCAAGCCATCGGCCTTAATTTTTTCAAACGACTCATAGTAGCTGTCAATATGCGCCTGTGCCTCTGGACTTCTCAGTAAACCATTAATAGTAAAAGGATGCACATGAAATTGGCTAATCTGATTACAAGCACCAACCAAGCGAAAAAATTGCCGTTCCGTTGCTTCCAATGCAGCATCTGGCATCATATTTAGCAAACCGATATGCAATTCACGGATATCTTGTTGTTGCGCACGATCCAGACTTAAAATATCTTCGCCTTCTTCCTTAAGCCGTTGAAAGGTCGGTAAATTGGTATGGGCAACAATAGGCATGCTTAAACTTTACCTGTGGCTTGTTGGGCAATGGCATCGGCAATAAGTTGCATGAAATCGGCCTCGTTTTGAACAGTTGCTACCGCATTCGCGTCAATGGTATAGCCATATTGGTCTGCTATCGCCTGATATCTTGGCACACGGGCTTTGAATAATTCTGGAAATACCCAGCTTACAAATTCATCAGGAACTATTAAATCAGCATTGGGACAACCGGTAAGCGCCAGATAATTGTTAAGCTGCTCATCCAAAAAAGCTTCACGATAATACAGCGGTTTGGGGCCGGCTTTAGCGCGATGAATAATAGTTTGCTCCAGTGCCGGAGGAATTTTTATGTATACAATTAAGGTATGTTGCGCCAATACCTCTAATACTTTTGGATTGTCCAGCTCACAAACGCTGCCACCGGCGTCATTTAAAAAGTGCGTATAGTTATAAATATCTTCGGCTTTTCGGATAAATTCCGGTACATCCAACATCGCTGAAACTTCCGCATGATAATGTAAGGCCTGACGACGTTTAAACTCCTGCATCGTCAATCCCCCTTTCGCAGGATCACCAATTTTGCCCAAAAAACTTGAAATCGGTGCAAGATTCTCTACGGTAATGTTATTACAGATATAGATAGAATCGGATAACAATAGTTCACGTAAAAACGGTACTTCCATCGCCTGCCGTTTGATGTTGTCTAAAATAGGTTCTGCTAAATATTTAGTGCCAATACGGTAGTCACCGGAATAATGAAACCATTTATGCTTGGGCAATTTATTAGCTAAAGTGGTTTTACCGGCACCTGACATAGCCAATAAAGTAATACTTTTAGATTTCCAATCCAAAAATTCCTGCGCGGTCATTCTCATAACAAATTATTCCTAATCATCCAACCAGTCGCCCGAACTGAGATCATCAAACCCTTGACGGTGCATATCCGTATCAGAGTAACCTAAATCGTCCTCTTCCATATCATCAAAAGGCGCGCTCCAATCTTCAGGCGCTTCAATAAAATCAATCGTCGAGTTATACCAACTCTCTTTATCGTAAGACCCCAAATCACCATCCAGGTATTGAACCTCAATGGTGTCACCTTTATCCTCAATGGTCAGGACTTTAAAAATCAGATTGTTTTCAAGATCTTTATACCAACTGTCAATAATTGGATCAGTAATAGTGGACATAGCGCAACCCCTGTTTAAAAAAATGGCAAAGTGATGCCTTTAAAAAAGATAGTAACAAATTACAACGGCCATTATAGGCAATGATCATCAAAAATTAAAAATCTACCCTGCTAAGTTAACTTAGTTTTGTCGTAATGCAAGCGTGTTGATCCAAATCTCTAAACCTGAGGCAAGTTAAGTATGAGTAGGCCATTGTTTATTTTGTGGATAACCTGCGGATAACTATTCCCCCCTAACTTATCCACATGTTGCTTACAGCTTATTGTAATTTCGTACACAAAGTTAATGAGCAGCTTAACCTTTATCCAACTTATCTTTAAAGCGGTTATACACAATAAAAAGCCTTGCTAATAGTAATAATAGAGTTTTAAAAAAATATTTTATTATTTATAGTTTATTAAAAATAAATGTTAGCTCATTTCACTAAAGGCATTAAATTAGACCAAATGGTTTCCAATAAAACAGGTTGTGCTTCTGCATTGGGATGTAACCCATCCGCCTGCATAAAGTTTTTGTTTAAAGCGACATCTTCCAACATAAACGGTACCAGACTAACCTTTAGGTTTTTGGCAAGGGTTGGATATACTGTGTAAAACATATCTGAATAGCGCTTGCCGTAATTTAATGGGATGCGAATGCCTAACAACAATACTTTCGCACCTGCTTTTTGGCTGCGCTTAATGATTTCTGTCAAATTTGCTTGCATAATGTTTGGCGATAAGCCACGTAAACCATCATTAGCGCCCAATTCCAATAATAAAATATCCGGCCGATGTTTGCTTAATGCACTGTCAATCCGTGCTAAACCGCCTGCGGTGGTATCGCCACTGATGCTTTCATTAAAGACCTGAAAAGACTTATTTTCTGCCTGCAATTTATGCTGTAATAACGCCACCCAGCCTTGTTCAGCATTTATTCCATAACCGGCACTCAGGCTATCACCGACCACCAGGATATTTTTAGCTGAAGTAATGCTAGAGCCCATAACCATTAATATTGCCAATACTATTTTTATCATGCTTAACTCTCAATCCAATCATTCAATGAATTGCCTTATTGAAACGCGCAATCTCGGTAAAACCGTTGCAACATCCTCAGGCGCCTTACACATCCTGACAGATATTAATTTGCTAATCAATGCTGGTGAAAGTCTGGCCATCATAGGGGCATCCGGTTCGGGCAAGTCGACTTTGCTGGGTTTATTGGCAGGACTGGATGCACCCAGCGCCGGTGAAGTGATTTTGCAAGGAAAATCTTTAACTGCATTGGATGAAGATGGGCGTGCAAAATTACGCAACCAATTAATTGGCTTTGTTTTCCAATCTTTTCAATTGCTGCCGGGTTTAACCGCTTTGGAAAATGTGATGTTACCGCTTGAACTCAGTGGTAACAGCCAAGCTAAAATGATAGCTACAGAGTTTTTAGAACGGGTTGAACTTAAGCACCGCTTAACCCATACACCGAAGCAACTATCTGGTGGTGAACAACAGCGGGTTGCTTTAGCGCGGGCTTTTGTAACCCAACCGCGAATTTTATTTGCGGATGAGCCGACCGGTAATCTGGATCAAAAAACCGGGGCACATATTATTGAATTGTTGTTTCAACTTAATCTTGAAAATCAAACCACTTTGATTTTAGTGACCCATGACCCGGTTTTGGCAGCCCGTTGTCAACGGTCAATTACGCTGGAAGCAGGTAGATTGTTATGAATACCTTTAAGCTTGCATTACGGCTATTGGTTCGCGATTACCGTTCAGGCGAATTAAGCATTTTGTTAATTGCTTTAATTATTGCGGTAACCGGTTCATCGGCAATAAGTCTTTTTGCCGACCGATTGCAACGTACTATGGATACGCAGGCGGCTGAGTTTTTGGCAGCTGATTTGGTGGTGAGTAGTTCAACACCGCTGGTTGATGGTTGGCAGGAAAAAGCAACATTACTGGGTTTAAAACAGGCACAGACGGTTGAATTCACCAGCGTATTAATTGAACATGAACAATTATTGTTAGCGGGGATTAAAGCGGTTAGTGAACAGTACCCGCTGCGGGGGTATTTAAAAAACAGTGATAGTGATTACGCTACTGAACAAAAGCGTTTGCAAGGCCCTGAGCCCACAAAGTGTTGGGTAGAAAAACGGGTATTATCGGCATTAGGTTTAAAATTGGGTGATCAATTAACAGTGGGTGAAAAGCCCTTAACGATTAGTCACATAATTACCTATGAGCCTGATAAGCGGGGTGATATGTATAGTCTATCGCCGCGGGTAATGATGAATTATGCGGATTTACCAGCCACCCAGATTATTCAACCGGGCAGCCATGTCCATTATTTTTTTCAATATGCCGGCGACCCTAAACCGTTACTGGATTTTAAAGCATGGCTAAAACCTCAACTTAATCCTTCGCAACGCATCTTGGATCTACATGAAGATCGACCTGAAGTCGGTGGTGCATTAACGCGTGCTGAACGCTATTTAGGACTATCCAGCATTGTGGTGGTTTTGATTGCGGGCGTTGCGATTGCGATGACCACCCGCCGCTACACTGAACGGCATTTTGATGCGGCCGCCATTTTGCGTTGTTTAGGGTGCACGCAATCTAAAATATTGAGTTTATATACTATTCAAATAGTCGTGCTAGGCATCACTGCTTGTACCATTGGCTGTTTTTTTGGTTGGCTGGCGCAAGCCTTATTAATGCAGGTGCTACATTCATTGTTACCCCAACAATTAGCACCACCGAGCTGGTTGTCACTCAGTTTTGGTTTTATCACTGGTATGGTGATTTTAATTGGCTTTGCCCTGCCGCCTATTTTGCGCTTGCAACAGGTATCCGCCTTACGTGTGTTGCGTCGTGAATTACAGCCATTGCCTGCAAGTGCGTGGTTTGTTTATGGTTTAGCTACCTCTATCATTGGTATTTTAATCTGGCGCTATACCCATGATCTGCGTATGACGACTACCATTATTGGAAGTGGTTTAGGCAGTCTTATGTTGCTTATGCTACTGGTCTATGGCCTGCTTTCTTATAGTCGTAGGCTTTTGCCACATCTAAATCTTACCTGGCGTTTTGGTTTGCAAAATTTATTGCAGGAACGCCAGGCGAGTATCAGCCAAATTTTGGCTTTTAGTATTACCTTAATGGCTATGGTACTGAGCTTAACGGTTAAAAACGATCTGATTGATAACTGGAAACAGCAATTACCTGAAAATGCGCCCAATCATTTTGCATTGAATATTTTTACCGAGCAACTGCCCTTAATCCAACAAGATATAAAAAACCTGACTCAAAATGATAGCCAATATTTTCCGGTGGTTAGTGGGCGGTTAATCAAAATTAATGATGCGCCTGTTCAACAACGGGTATCCAAAGAGTCGGAAGGTAAAGAAGCGACTGAACGGGATCTAAGTTTAACTTGGTCGGCTACTTTGCCTAAGGATAATACAATCCTCGGGGGAAATTGGTGGACAAAAGACCCAAAACCCGGCTTGGTGTCTGTCGAACAAAAGCTGGCGGATAATTTACGTATCAAATTGGATGATGTACTCACCTTTAGCATTGGAAGCGAACAATTTACGGCACGGGTGGGCAGTTTACGCAAAGTGCAATGGGAAACTATGCAACCCAATTTTTATATGATTTTTTCGCCCGGTAGTATAGAAAATTATGCCCATACTTACATGACCAGTTTTTACCTCAGCCCTCAGCAGAAAAATTTCTTGAATAGCTTGGTTAAAAATTATCCCAGTATTACCGTGCTAGAAGTTGATTTAATCCTGAGCCAATTTAAAACCATCTTGGCACAACTTACAACTGCGATCAATTACCTGTTTTATTTAGCTTTATGTGCAGGATTTACGGTGTTATTCGCCGCAGTTTATGCGACTTTGGATCAGCGAATTTATAGGGGGGCGCTGATGCGTACCTTGGGTGCCAGCAGCAGTTTATTAAATAAAACCCATGTTTTGGAGTTTTGCTTACTTGGCTTAATTTCTGGGGTATTAGCCATTATTTTGGCTGAAGTGGTCACTATTGTTTTATACCATTATGTATTGCATTTAACGTATCATCCGAGTTTTTGGCTTTGGCTGATTGTCCCGTTAAGCGCCGCAGGGGTGATTAGCTTAACGGGCTATTGGGGGCTGCGGGATGTGGTTAAAAAAGCCCCGTTACAGGTGTTACAGCAGCTTTAAAATGGATTCATCCGCTTTACTAAGGGTTATTGGCGGATGAAGTTGTTTAGATTATTTTACGGTATCCACGCTCATAAAATCTTCTAAGAGTTGCGGTCGGTTCAGTGTAGAGTGGTCAACTTTGACATTCCACTCGGAAAATATTTCCTCTGCATCCAGATATGAAAAGCGATTTCAAACATAGAAAAATAATGCCATACTAAAGTGGGATCATTCGGAAATTAGGTGTTGCTAAAACTGATTATAGTCCAATCTTGAAGTGGCTGAATCGTTTTTCTCGTTGAATTTTAATGGCATAACTATTGCTTATTTACTCTAAAAATAAAAATCGACAGCATTACTCAACATATCCAGCAAAGCCTCATCCTACCGTGCCCTTCGAAGCACCACACCTGAATACAAATATTGTGAGCTTGATGTTCTTATCTGACCAGCAATATCACCAAAATTATTTATCTCATACAGCCATGTTCCAAAAGTATTTGGCGGAATAGGTAAAGCTTCCTCTAACCCGTTTCTAAACACCGATGCTGGTGCTGCTGATAAAACATCGCCATTATCATTTACATCAGCAATCTGATAACCAGGGAATGTTTTAAAAAAACCGGCATCTTGTGACCACAACCAACCTATGGTTTTTAAAGGGGCACCACGTCTGGTACTCGTTGGAACCTGGGAGTATCCAGCCACTATGCCAGCTCGATTCACGCCTTCCACACGATTAATTTTTGAGCCAGGATATGAAATAACCGTAGACCCGTAAAATGCTGACGTTTGTGTGTAACCAGCCACTTTTCCATTACTATAACCGGTATAAATACCCCCTGCTTTACTACAAACACCATCTTTCCAAATGAATGAACTGGTTACTGCCGATTGTAGGTCATAATCAGCCCCTACAACCACGCCATCAACAGTTGCATACGGGAAAGAACCACATGGGATCACAATGGAGCTTCCATCGGAGGTTATAACCGTAGATTGGTTATAGCCAACTTTGTTTCCAGCAATGTTACCAAAATCATCAATTCCCCTGGCGGCACTTAGTGCAGGGATATATTCAACAGTATATAAAGCAAGGCAATCATATGAAAACATAACCATCAAAAGCAAATAAAACCCAGCGATACATTTTTTCATAAAAATCTCTAATTCTCTCAATTATTAAATATCATAGGCATCAACAAAAATTGAAATGGCTAGAATCCAAATAGAAGCCCAATTGACCAAGAT
>JBEBJQ010000155.1:0-4161 GCA_040079795.1 Methylococcales bacterium | reverse complement strand
GGCACCGCAGGCATGGCTCCCACACTCAGCCTCAGCTACAACAGCAATGGAGGTAACGGACTACTCGGCATGGGTTGGGGAATAGACGGACTCTCACAAATTAGTCGCTGTCCTAAAACCATCATTCAAGACGGCGCTATGGGCGGCGTGAACTACACCACCGCTGACAAAATCTGCATAGACGGCCAACGCCTCATCTCCACAGGCGGCGTATACGGAGCCAACGCCACCGAATACCGCACTGAAAGTGCCAACTTTGCCAAGATCATCAGCTACACCACCACCGTAGCTAACGGCCCAGACTCCTTCAAAGTCTGGACCAAAGCAGGGCAGGTGATTGAATACGGCAACACCGCAGATTCGCGCATAGAAGCTGCTGCTAAAACCGTCATCAGAAGCTGGGGCGTCAACAAGATATCTGACACCAAAGGCAACTACATCACCGTCAGCTACATTGAAGACAACCCTAACGGAGAAGCCTACGTCAGTAGAGTAGACTACACAGGCAACGCCACATCAAGTCCAGTACTTACCCCGTACGCAAGTGTGCAATTCGTCTATGAAGCCAGACCCGACACCACGACAAGTTATCACGCAGGCTCAGTCATCAAACAAACCAAACGCATGACCAACATCAAGACTTACAACGGAGCTACGTTGGTTAAAGACTACCGCATGACATACGCCAATACAGGAGCATACAGTGTAGACACTAGCAATGTTAAGAACGGTAGTTTGATTACACAGGTTAAAGAGTGTGATGGATCGGCTACCCCTACATGTTTAAATCCGATGACGTTTAACTGGCAGGCGGGGACGGTGAATGCGGCTACGTTTGCGGCGGCGCAGGCGTGGTCTGGCTTACCTGCTGGAGCAACAGTGATTGATTCGGCAGACATCAATGGAGATGGTAGATCTGACGTACTGTATGACTCCATACAAGGGAGTTTTCCAACTACACATATTTTGAAAGTGGCATTTTCTAATGGTATTGGCTTCACTGGTGATGTTAATACAGGCTTGCAAGGCGGGACTAATACGTGTCTTGTTGCTGGTGGTATGGGCGGTGGTTGTACAACATCAGTATTTACACTCCCTGCGGTTGCGCTAGGAGACGTTAATGGCGATGGCAAGGCTGATTTAGTTACCTCAAGTGGTGTTTATTTTTCGACTGGTAATGCCTTTAGTGCCGTTCAGAGTTCACCTACAGGAAGCATAATTGCACTGGCAGACATCAATGGAGATGGTAGATCTGACGTACTGTATGACTCCATACAAGGGAGTTTTCTAACTACACATGCTTTGAATGTGGCATTTTCTAATGGTAATGGCTTCACTGGTGCTGTTAATACAGGCTTGCAAGGCGGGACTAATACGTGTGTTGCTGGAGGAGGTATGGGCGGTTGTACAACCTCAGTATTTACACTCCCTGCGGTTGCGCTAGGAGACGTTAATGGCGATGGCAAGGCTGATTTAGTTACCTCAAGTGGTGTTTATTTTTCGACTGGTAATGCCTTTAGTGCCGTTCAGAGTTCACCTACAGGAAGCATAATTGCACTGGCAGACATCAATGGAGATGGTAGATCTGACGTACTGTATGACTCCATACAAGGGAGTTTTCTAACTACACATGCTTTGAATGTGGCATTTTCTAATGGTAATGGCTTCACTGGTGCTGTTAATACAGGCTTGCAAGGCGGGACTAATACGTGTGTTGCTGGAGGAGGTATGGGCGGTTGTACAACCTCAGTATTTACACTCCCTGCGGTTGCGCTAGGAGACGTAAACGGTGATAGCCTATCTGACATAGTATCCAACACTAAAGTTAGTATTGCTAACCAATCTCTCCCCGACCTTCTCCTAAGCCAGACCGACGGTCTAGGCAACACTACCAACCTCACCCAAGTACCCCTCAGTACAGCAGGTGTCTACCTAGCAGACACAGGCTCAGCCTACCCAGTAAGAGACGTCGCAGCGACTTTACCTATGTACGTCGTCTCCACTGCCACTGTCTCAGACGGCAACGGCGGCACCCTCACCAACAACTACAGCTACGGTGGTGCCAAAGTCCACCTCACAGGCCGCGGCTCCCTAGGCTTCCGCTACCAAAAGGTCACCAATGTACAAGCCGACACCAACAGCACCACCTTCTTCAGACAAGACTACCCCTATATCGGGCTACCAAGTCAAACTGAGAAACGTATCACCTCCACCAATACACTGGTAGGAGCCAGCGCACTCACCTATGCCAACACGGTCTTGACGGCAGGCGCCGCCAGCAGTCAATTCCCGTACTTAAGCCAATCTGTAGAACAGAACTTTGAACTAGGTGGCAGCTTAATTAACACCACGACCACCACCAACCAATACGACGACTTTGGCAACGCCACGCAGATCAGTGTCAACAGCAATGACGGTTATATCAAGACCACCAATAACACCTACCTGAATAACCCAGCTAACTTCAGCGTCATCAACAGCACTAACTGGTTACTCGGCAGGTTATTACGCTCCACGGTCACCAGCACTACGCCGTAAGCGATAGTAAAGTACATATGAAATATAGAACACGGAAATAAAGCAGTTTAATTAAAACGCTAAAATAAAACACAGCAACACACAAGATCAATAAAAGGCTAAACAATGATGAAGCTTTCAGCATTAAACAATACTCAATCAACAAAGTTGATGGCATTGACATGGTTGACCCTCACACTCACACTCACCAGCCTCTTCACAACCACTGCCCAAGCCGCCACCCCCTTCACCACCAACAGCAACTTCAGTGTCGGCTCAGACGGCAGCGCCAACGTCAGCATTCCCATCCAAGTACCGCCCGGCACCGCAGGCATGGCTCCCACACTCAGCCTCAGCTACAACAGCAATGGAGGTAACGGACTACTCGGCATGGGTTGGGGAATAGACGGACTCTCACAAATTAGTCGCTGTCCTAAAACCATCATTCAAGACGGCGCTATGGGCGGCGTGAACTACACCACCGCTGACAAAATCTGCATAGACGGCCAACGCCTCATCTCCACAGGCGGCGTATACGGAGCCAACGCCACCGAATACCGCACTGAAAGTGCCAACTTTGCCAAGATCATCAGCTACACCACCACCGTAGCTAACGGCCCAGACTCCTTCAAAGTCTGGACCAAAGCAGGGCAGGTGATTGAATACGGCAACACCGCAGATTCGCGCATAGAAGCTGCTGCTAAAACCGTCATCAGAAGCTGGGGCGTCAACAAGATATCTGACACCAAAGGCAACTACATCACCGTCAGCTACATTGAAGACAACCCTAACGGAGAAGCCTACGTCAGTAGAGTAGACTACACAGGCAACGCCACATCAAGTCCAGTACTTACCCCGTACGCAAGTGTGCAATTCGTCTATGAAGCCAGACCCGACACCACGACAAGTTATCACGCAGGCTCAGTCATCAAACAAACCAAACGCATGACCAACATCAAGACTTACAACGGAGCTACGTTGGTTAAAGACTACCGCATGACATACGCCAATACAGGAGCATACAGTGTAGACACTAGCAATGTGAAGAACGGTAGTTTGATTACACAGGTTAAAGAATGTGATGGAGCGACTACCCCAGTATGTTTAAACCCGATGACGTTTAACTGGCAGGCGGGGACGGTGAATGCGGCGACCTTTGCGGCGGCGCAGGCATGGTCTGGCTTACCTGCTGGAGCAACAGTGATTGCTATGGGCGATATCAATGGAGATGGTAAGGCGGATATTCTTACTCAAGTAGGAGGCGCCCCTAATCCAACGACTATATCCTATGCATATTCTACTGGATCTGGTTTTACGAATTCAGGCGTTACATTGGGTACTATAACTTATAGATGTACAGGGTCTACTATTGCGGGTTGTCAAGGCTATGCTGTAAATACGATGACAGGAGTTACGGGTGGGCAACTTGCAGATGTCAATGGTGATGGCTTAGCTGATATTGTTTCGGGTGCAACGATACGACTTTCAGTAGGGACAGGATTTTCTGCGGCACAAACTTGGCAGAACTTATCTAGTTTTGCAATTGGCGATATCAATGGAGATGGTAAGGCGGATATTCTTACTCAAGTAGGAGGCGCCCCTAATCCAACGACTATATCCTATGCATATTCTACTGGATCTGGT
>JBEBJQ010000154.1:0-4168 GCA_040079795.1 Methylococcales bacterium | reverse complement strand
CAGCCCGAGCTAAGCAACACGGTGTTGTCGGCAATGTGCTCGTTTTCGATATTTTGAGCTAAATTGCTATTGGCAAAAATTTGGTCTAAACCCGCATCGCCGAGCTCGTTAATGATAATGGCGGTGTCCTTCATCTCAGAGCGATTAAGCAAGTGATTGAGCAGCGTAGTTTTGCCTGAGCCTAAAAAACCAGTGAGTAGCGTGACGGGTATGCGTTTGTCCATGCCTATATTTTAATGGCAACCAAGCGATTTAGCTAATACAAGGTAAAATGGCGGTAATTTAATTTGCAAGTTAGTCAGAAAAACCCTCCGTATGAATATATTTTTTGAAGAAGATGGCAGCTTTAAAGTGGCTTCCATAATGAGCGAAACTGGAGGTGCTATGCAAATAGAATCTGCCAGTGGCAAGCGTAGCAAAATAAAAACCAATGTAGTGTTGTTGCGTTTTGAAGCGCCGTTGGCAGGGTTTATGGATGCCGCGAATGCTGAAGCGCAAACCTTTGATGTAGATTTTTTGTGGGAATGTTGTACTGAACCTAACTTTTCTGGTGAATTTGGCGCAGAAGACTTTGCCAATGAATATTATGGCCGCAAACCTATGCCCATTGAAACTGCGGCAATTGCCATTAAATTACACAGCGCGCCAGTTTACTTTAACCGCAAAGGCAAAGGCCGTTATAAAGCTGCGCCTGCGGAGATTTTAAAAGCCGCGCTGGCTGGGCTTGAGAAAAAACGGTTATTGGCAGAAAAAATGGCGGGTTTTGTGGCGCAACTTAAAGCCAATACAATGCCTGATGAGCTCATGCAAAAGCTAGATATGCTGCTCTACGAGCCTGATAAAAATGCGTTTGAATACAAAACGGTAGATGCCGCTGCCAATGACTTGCACATTAGCCACATTAAGCTATTGCAAGCGTGTGGGGCGATTCCATCTGCGCACGATTACCATTTAGGTGCATTTTTACGCGAAAATTTCTCTAAGGGTACTGAGTTTAGTGCTGAAGCAATTTCTACAGTGGCTATCGATTTGCAGTTTGAAGATTTGCCGCTTGCTGACGCTGAAGCTTTCAGTATTGATGACAGCTCAACCACAGAAATTGACGATGCTTTTTCCATTCTAAAATTGGCCGATGGTATCACCCGCGTGGGCATCCACATTGCCGCGCCTGCGTTGGGTATTGCGGTGGATAGCCCGCTAGATATTGAAGTAATGCAGAGGCTTTCTACCGTTTACATGCCTGGCGAAAAAATCACCATGATGCCAGAAGCCGCGATTCGGCCATTTAGTTTAGATGCAGGGCAGGTTAAGCCCGTGCTTTCGCTCTACTTGTATGTGAATGCAGGCTTTGAAATTACCCAGCGCGATAGCAAAGTAGAGCGCATTAAAATGGCGGATAATCTTCGGCATGATGCTTTAGAGCCATTTTTTAACGAAGAAACCTTAGCCGCAGATAGTGGCCACCCCTATTGGGCTAAGTTGTTGTATTTATTTAACTTGGCAGAAAACTTAGAAAAAGTGCGCGGCAAATATGACCCCACGCAACCGCCCAAAGTGGACTACAATTTTTATGTAGAAAACGGCATTGTGCGCATTGTCGGTCGCCGCCGTGGTGCGCCTATGGATAAGTTGGTCGCCGAGTTGATGATAGAGGCGAATAATCAATGGGGCGCATTGTTGGCTACGCATGCTGTGCCAGGTTTGTATCGTGCGCAGATGGGCGGCAAAGTGTATATGACGACCAAAGCAGAGCCGCACCAGGGCTTGGGTGTGGCGCAATATGCGTGGAGTACATCACCATTACGCCGCGCGGTTGACTTAATTAACCAGCGCCAAATTATGAGCGTGGTGCAAAACACCGAACCCGCTTACCCGCCCAATAGTGGCGCGCTCACCACACACATGCGCAACTTTGAGATGACGTATAAAGTGTATAGCGATTTTCAAACGCGGATGGAACGTTTTTGGTGCTTGCAATATGTAATCCAAGAAAATATTAAAGAAGCGCACGCCACCGTTTGGCGTGAAAATTTAGTGCGCCTAGATAACCCGCCTTACATGACTAAAGTGTACGGTATGCCTGAGCTAAAACCTGGCACGCGCGTGAATCTGCAGGTGCAAGAAGTAGATACGTTAATGATGGAATTACGCACCAAATTTATGGGTGTACTGGCTGAAGAAGCCGCTGTATTGGCGATTGATGAAGATGAAGTGTTTGTTGAAGAGTCTGCAGAGCTTGAGCCTAAAGTTGAGGCTGAATCTACTGGGCAAGAAAATGCTAATCCTGAAATTATAAGCCCCAGCGAAGAGATTTCTGCCTAATGTTTAGAGTTGCCAAACACTTGATGAAAGCCGTAATGGGTGATGCTGTAGATGTGAGCGAAACAGATGGCGTGCGCTCGCTACATTTAGGCTCAGTCACCATACAAAGCGCCATGCGCATTCGCGACCCCAATGCGCTAGAGCTCACCTATACGCGCGGCATGATGTGCTTTTTACTCTTTAGTGCCAGCGTTAAAAACGTATTGGCTATTGGCTTGGGTGGTGGCTCACTCACCAAATATATTCACGCTTATTGCCCTGAAATTACCAGCACCGTGGTTGAGCTAAACCCACAAATTATACAAATTGCGCGTAGCCAGTTTTACGTGCCAGACACTGACGAACGCCTAAATGTGATTGAAGGCGATGGTCTGCAATATTTAGCCGATAATAACAATACGGCAGATGCGCTACTGATTGACGCATTTGATAGCAACGGCATCCCGCCCAACTTTTGCAGCCAAGACTTTTTTGACCAGTGCGCTAACACTTTGAATAGTCATGGTATTTTAGCCATTAACTTGTGGGGTAGTGATAAAAAGTTTGATGTGTATTTACAACGCATAGAGCAAAGTTTTGACGGCAAAGTACTGATTTTACCTACAGGCAAACCTGGCAATATCGCTGTATTTGGCTTTAAGCGCGAGCCTGCCGATTTGCGATTAGCCAGCTTACGCGAGCGTGCAAAAAAGCTTGAACAAACGCACAAAATTGAGTTTTTGCAGTTTGTAGAAAAATTATCCGAAGCAAATTCCAGCACCAATAACCGACTTTTTATGAAAAGTGAGCCCCATTGATGGCACAAGCCCCAAACCGATATTTTGCCACCTGCCCGCGCGGCTTAGAACAATTGCTGGCCGATGAACTGCAAGCCGTGAGCGCAAAGTCTATTAAACTTACCGATGGCGGCGTAAGTTTTGATGGCGATTGGACAGTGTGCTACGCGGCAAACCTGCATTCACGCATTGCCACGCGTATATTGTGGCAAGTGGCGCGCGGTAAATATTTGAACGAAGAAGACTTATTTGAAGCCGCTTACAAGCTCAATTGGTCACAGTGGTTTGATGTAAAACATGACTTTATGGTAAAAGTCACGGGTGTAAAATGCCCGCTTAAAAGCCTAGAATTCGCCACTTTAAAAATCAAAGATGCAGTGTGCGATAAATTTAGATTAGCTGTTGGCGCACGGCCTTATATTGACACCAAAACGCCCGCAGTGCGCATTCATGCTTACTTGGCGGCAGATGAGTATCAATTTTATTTAGATACTTCAGGTATGGCTTTGTATCAGCGCGGCAACCGCAGTGCGAGCATTGAAGCGCCTTTGCGTGAAAATTTAGCCGCAGGTATTTTGAAATTATCAGGCTGGCAAGTCGGCCAACCTTTGCTAGACCCTATGTGCGGCAGTGGCACATTTTTGTTAGAAGCAGCCATGGTAGCGCTAGATATGGCACCAGGCCACAAACGTAGCTTTGGTTTTGAAGTGCTAAATACCTTTGAGCCAAATATTTGGACTAAACTTAAAGCCCAAGCCGTCGCTAAAGTGAAGCCAGTGACGTTTCAAAAAATTTACGGCTCAGACGTTGATTTACGCGCTGTACGCATCGCCAAAAAGAACCTTGAAGACGCAGGTTTATTGGCTGCGGTGCAAATATCACAGCAAGATATTATTAACGTTATTCCGCCAGCAGAAAGCGGCGTAATGGTCGCCAACCCGCCATACGGCGTGCGCATTGGCGAAGAAGATGATTTAGTATTGCTCTACCCAAAAATGGGCGAAGCGCTTAAACGCAGATTTGCAGGCTGGAATACTTACTTTTTAACCAATGACTTAACCATGCCAAAA
>JBEBJQ010000153.1:0-4210 GCA_040079795.1 Methylococcales bacterium | reverse complement strand
CAATAGCGAGCGCATTTTACAGCTAGCCGAACTACTGCAATTTGACGCAGAAAAAGTAAACGAATGCCATATTTCTGCACTGGCGTGGGTTGAAACGCTAGGAATTTGATGGTTACTAGACTGCCAAACTAAGCATTTACGTGACAATATAAACTCAGAAGTTACACAGAACTGAGCATAACTCCTAAAATTAACCTGACATCATCAACAATTAACCGGCCACACTAAACTTAATATAACTATCATCATTAACTATTAAACCGTCATCCTGAACTCGTTTCAGGATCTAACCCAAACCCCACCAGATTCTGACCTGTCACGTATGAATAATGCGCTTCGCCTAGAGGCGCCTACTTTTGGTAGCACATATATTCCACTGACAAGACCTTTACGGTCTTGGGGCGGTTGCAAATGCCCCACCTATTTTCATTATTCGCTTTTCCCATTACTTCTTATCCGCAGCAAACTGATAGCTCAACGTAAAGTAAGCAGAGCGTGGTGCACCCAAGCCTAAAAAGCTGGTGCCTTGCCACTCGCTACTGTTGTAGTTAAAGCCGCTAGCATCTTGTAAGCCATACTGGCCTTTTGAGAAAGCGTTTAAACCTAAACGCCCAGCGCTGGCATATTTTTTGTCGAAAAGGTTATTAATCTGCATGCCCAACGTCCACTCTGGCGCTAATTTATAGCTAGTTTGAAAGTTAAATACCGTGTAGCCCGGTGTTTTTCCTTCGCGCCAGTTGGCTCTAGGGATATCGCATTCCTGTTCTTGAGTTTCAAAGTTATCGATACCATCACCATCAGTATCACCAATATTTACTAATATATTACATAGTGTATGCAATGGCGTGGCTGGGCCAGCTTTATGTTTATTATTCTCATTGCCGCGCACAAAGGCACTGGAGTGCATCACTGCGTTCAAACCAATCGTCCATTTATCCGTGACCTCGTAACTAAAATTGGCGTTGAGGTTATGCAGCGGAATTCCCGGCATGCGGTTGCCTTTTTTCACATGAATCTTGCCAAATTCACTGGTATCTACTGCTTTTCCATCAATAACTACTACCGAAGTATCTAATTCATTGCTGCCCGCACTGCTGTTGTAGGGACTATCCAACCGAATTGGCGATTGAAAGGTGGCATCGGTTAGCGAGTAATTTAAACCAAAACTCGCTTTACCCAATTTGCCTTTTAAGCCCATCTCTAAACCTTGGCGCTTGGTATCGCCTATGTTCTGGAAAAAGCTACGGCTAGGAGCAACGCTGACGAAATAGATGTCATCTTGAAGGTCTGTCTTGTACACACTGGCGTTCCACTCGATATTGGACGTTAGCAAGCCTCTGGCACCCAACTCCACGGTTTCAGAACGTACTTGTTTCAAATATGGATCGCCCGACATCGTGCTGGGCAGATTACAGGTACGCCTATCATTAAGACTGCGCTCTATATATAGCGGGGTGCCATCAGGCAATAGACCTCTTAAAATAGGTGTATCATCAAATGCACAGCCAAGTTCTATCACGCTCGGTGTTCTGGCACCGCGGTTCCAGTTGCCATACACATTCAAAGTTTCACTTGCTTGCCAAGTGGCGCCCAATGCCGGGTTAAACGAGCGATATTTAAATTTCTCTGGCGGGGTAGTTTCCAGTTGAGCATTTAAGAGAGTGTTCAGTTGAGGCAAAATACCGCCATTAAGGCCTGTCGGGCACTGCGTGCCATCAACCAAACCATCACCATCACTATCAACCCCTGTACATAAACTTAACGGATTGAAAAAATTAAACAGGCTTGCAACACTTGCCTCCGTGAATTTGGAGAGGCTATTCACATCCAACTGGTTTTTAATATTCGTCCAATTTAAGCGAGCAGCCGCAGTGATATTGAGTGTTTTGATCGGCGTCCAAGTTTCGCTAGCATAAATACTTTTGGTTATAGAATCACCTTTGAAGTCGTTCATACGCACTCCATGTTCAGCGTCACGTGCAAAAAACGTATAGCTCAATAAATCTGGAGCGGCGGCACCATTGCGCCTTGCATCCAGCAACCCAAGGTATTGCGCACTGCCATAGGTCGCATCTGCCATATCAACTGAGGTACCTACCATGAGCTTATGTTTATCCAAGTTCCAGTTAAGTTGTACTGCGCCACCAGTACCAGCTTGGTCTATCTCAGTTTCTGTAATTAGTGCCGTTGGAGTGCCATCAATATAACCCGCTCCCTGTCCAGTGACACCAGTGATAGGGTCAGCCTGTGCGCCATCACGATTAATAGGCTGACCAGACGCATCCAATAAAACAATGCTTGGATTAGATCCTGTGAAATTCCATACATAATTTGGATCCCTCTGTGCAGCGTTAACTGGATCTAGCACAATAATTCTATTTAAAAAGCCAGTACTATCTACATAAAAATTACCAACAAATTGAACTGCAGGAATATTGTTGTCGTATCCAAATACGTACTTCGCCGTCGTATTTTGAAATTCATCTGCTCCGGCAAAAAGTCCACCTGCGGTTGTACCAGCCCCATTTAATGCGGCTGTCTGATTGCCCCAAACTCTTCGGAAAAGCTGTTCGTACTCGGCAGGCAAGGCATTGTTAAACTCACCCACTCCCAATGCAGTTGCTGGTGTGGTGAAGTTAAAAATCAAATTAGCATCGGTTATCCTAGGGTCTACCGTCCATCTAGGTACATCTGGCCCAGATAGGCCGTCGTTACGAGGAATCATGGCCTGTCCGACGTCCGCAACGGGGGTGTCAAAGTTAGTACCAATTGCGAGGTTATTTATATCAAATAAGGAGTTACTAACAATATTTCCGTCTATATCCTTTACAGGGTCACCATTTACATCTACTTGAAACCTAGTCTCGCCTTTGTTATCTAACGCAAACCCATTTTTATCCGCTGCCACGTTAATGGGGTAGGTGTTATAGTCTGGTAAACCATCATTATTAATGTCTGAATAACCAATAAGCGCCTGTTTTCCAGCAGCATTATCTGTTGCAAAACCTCCAAAATTCTCGTTTACATCGGTGCTTTTAGATTTACGTTTACTATTACGTTTATAGATTTGCCCAGTCACGTTAAAGGTATCCGTCACATCCCAAATACCGCTGAGTTGAAACTGCAACAGGTCGTTCTTGCTTTTGTCTGGTGAGGTATATACTTGGCTGCGGTTCTCTGCCGCCATTTGTTCTGGTAATAAGCCATTACCCGTAAGTTTGTTGCCAGCGTAGAGCATAGATAAGCCAAGTTGGACTTTTTCATTGCGCCATTCGGCTTTACCAAACACTTGGTTGACTTTGCTGGGCGAGTTATCACGCCAGCCATCTTCTAAAAAGAAGTTGCCAGAAGCAAAGCCTGCAATCACACCATTATTGCCCCCTGCGGATATTTGAAGCTGTTTACGTCCATAAGAACCTGCCAGTATTTCTGCATCTAGGCCCGGCTCGGTAAAGCCACTTTTGGTGCGCATGGTGAGCGCACCTCCCAAGGTGCCTAAACCAAAAATGGGGTTAGATCCTGGGAATATATCTAAACTACTCAGTGCATTCATGGGAATCATGTCCCAGTTCACCACATCGCCAAACGGTTCATTCACCCGAATGCCATCTAAGAACACAGAAATACCTTGCGCAGTGCCAAGCTGTGGTGATGCGGTAAAGCCACGGTAGTTGACGTCCATTTGGAAGGGATTGCCCTGATAATCATTGACGCTGACCGATTGCAGTTTACTGTTCATTAAATCCGCAAGACTTAATGAATGAGACTCTTTAATCTCTTTTGCGGTGATGCTTTGTACGTTGCCAGGGATTTCTTCTTTGGTGAGGCCTAGACCGGGCATAGGGCCAACTTCGTAATAACGCTTTGCGCGGACTTTGATTTCATCTAACTTCAAATCAATCGGCAGGTTATTGCTACCTTTATCTTTGCTGAGTGTTTTAGCATTGGCTTTGGCAGCATTACTGACACCTTGTGGGTTAGCATCGGTGGCTTCTGCCTTGCGGATGACTTCGGGCGAGATGTTAATCTTACTATTGACTTTTGCAGGCGTTGCATCAGCAACTTTTAATCGTCTTGCTGGTGCTTGCGAAGTTAGCTTTGCATCGCCCAAGGCACCTTCTCTTCCACCTGCGGTGAAATTCACCTTGTCAAATTCGGCGTCGGCTTTTAGTTGGGCAATTTCAGCTTCACTTAGTTTTGCTTGGTTTGT
>JBEBJQ010000063.1:0-25176 GCA_040079795.1 Methylococcales bacterium | reverse complement strand
CGCCTGTGCTTACGCTTCGGCTCAACACCCGGCCCTGCGCCTATCGGGGACTAAAAATCTTCACTTCTCTACCGCTCCGCTTCCAAGATTTTCAGCGATTGCTGCAGGGCAACATCATTAATTTACAATTAATTTTTATAAGAATGCGATAATTAGATTCGCTAATTGTTAATGGATATGGACAATTGTGTTGTAAAAAGTCCGGGCAAGTCTTGCATTATAGCCAAGCGAACCCAAGCGGGAGCCTCGCTAGCCTATCGAGTTTATCTGATACAGACGCCTAATGAGCACCATTGGATTATCCATTTGCAAAACCAAGGCTTCTTATAAATCTGTTGAAGCACTTGGCTTTTGTACCCTGCATGCATTATCAGGAATGACGGTGCCCATTAGGATCAAAAAAACTGCTGCCACTTAAGTATATGATCAAAAGTTTATTTACAAAGTATTAAGGTTAACTCGAACCAAGAATGACTTAACCGTTCGCTCTTCGACTGACTCAAAGCGAACGGTTAAATCTCAGAATAATTGTTAAAAAACATTTGATCCATTACTTATTCTTCAACCAAGACTTTCCGACCAGCATATTACCTGCTTAAAGATCTTTGTCCATCTGCACCCATAATTTTGACGCTGGGCTGGGTTGATACGCTGAACATAGCAGCTCTCTAATTTACAAGTTCAATATTCAACTATAGCAAGAATCAGCTGGAATAGGAATCAACTGCAATCGCCACTGCTTTAAAGCAATGAGCATGCGGCATTGCATCATATCGAAATGTCGCATGCATTCGCTAATGCAATATGGCTAAGACTGATAGCTTTACTGCATAAGGATTAGAAAAATCGCTCATATTGTGTGCTCTCTTAAGTTAGTCATCAGGGCTTCTGCTAATCCATTGATTTCGCCATGCGTAATAAACACCAGACGCCCAATACCATCATCGGATGGTCTAAGGCTTAAGGATATAAACGTTCTCCCGTGGCCTGTACTAATAAGGGCTGCGGATCATCCGGGGTAAAGATCATGCCTTTGACACGTACCAAAAGCTGACGATAATCGTTAAGCAGTTGTAATAAAGCGGCTTCCAGCCGTGGCCAAGGCATGGGGGCTTCCAACTGCAAGCTGATACTGCTAAAGCTGTGTTCGGGTAATTCGGCAATGTCCGTGTCACGCAGGCGACGGAATTTAGGCGAATAGGTAAACAATTGCTTTTGATCGACTGCGCCGTTAATGGCCGTCAATTGCTTCGCAGTCGGGGCGAGTGTGTGCAGTTGCGCCGACAGCTGGCTGCTCTTTTCAGGGGTACTTAAATCACTTTGGGTGATGATCAGGGTATCTGCCCAGGCAATTTGCGCCTGCGCCTCGGGGAATTGCGCCAGATAGTCGGGCTCCAAGGTCGCCGAAACGGTGACGATGACATTCTGCAAACTATAGCGTTTGGACAGCCAGCGTTCGCGTAACAAAATATCCAGCACTGGCTCAGGACTGGCTACACCACTGGTTTCGATAATGATGCGTTCAAATACACTGTTATCTTTTTCCCATGCCATGCGCAGGTTTTTCAGCAAGGGCGTTAAGGCACCAATGACCTGACAGCATAGACACCCACCCACCAAAGTCGATAAGGGCACTTGATGCGCACGCAATAATTGCTGGTCTATCGGCGTGACCCCAAATTCATTGATGATGACGGCTGATTTCGGGTGTTCTTGCAGTATGCGATTGAGCAAAGTGGTTTTGCCGCTGCCTAGAAAACCGCTGATCAGGTAAACGGGGATGCGTTTTAGCGGTTGAGGGGCTGGCGATAGGTTAAGTTTTTGCATAGTAGCCTGAGTGAGAAAGAGGTTTTAAAAGTCTTGCGTTATTATCTGATGTTACGCAGTAACGTGTTTTAATCCCGTTTACCGCGTCGAGCACCGCAGTATTTATCGGGAATAGCCCGAAGGGGTGCGGCAAGGATGCCGCACGTTGGCAAAGGGGCAGGACGCTCCTTTTGCCAACCCCCGATAAATACTAGGCGCGCAAGACATCGGCGGTAATCGGGCCGCCTTTTCTTTGAATACTTTCTTTTGGCGGCGCAAAAGAAAGTATTTCGCTTTCGGGTGCGAGAACCCGATTAGAAAGCCATCGCGATAGCGACTCAGCCGCAGTGTTTCTATGCTGAAATAACGATCTACGTAACATCAGTTATTATTTATCGTTTCACGCCTGAACGAAGTCACCATGTCGCCTGCTTTTATGCACGGCGTTTAATAGCAAAAATGCATTGCCCACCCTGAGTTTCTTCTATATTGTTATCTAAAAGTATTTCTATCATTTGAGGCGTGTTATGAGTCTTGCTGAACAGCTCTATCAAACGGTCAAACCTTTACCTGAATCTATGGTGCAGGAGATTCTGGATTTTGCGCTGTTTCTGCGGCAACGCTTGGAGCGTTTAGTATGAGTGCACTAAGTTTACGTTTACCGGATTCCATTCATCGGCACATCAAAGAACTGGCCAACAAGGAAGGCGTTTCCATTAACCAGTTCATCGCTACTGCGGTTGCTGAAAAAGTGTCCGCCATCGCTACCGAAGAATACTTACAGAATCGCGCCCAACGCGCCGATAGTTCGGCTTTTCAGGCAATTTTGGCTAAAGTGCCTAAGCGTCAACCTTTACCCGGAGATGAGGGCTAGCTAAAGCGCCCGACAACTATCCAAAGCCGCCAAAAACTCTGCTTTCGGCAAATTACGCCCAATAAACACCAGTACCGACTGCCGCACTTCATTTTCCGCCCACTTCGCGCCAGTCGAGTCAGCCAAGAGCATATGCACGCCCTGATAAATAATCTTCCGCTCAGAGCCTGCAATATGCAGAATGCCTTTGTAACGCAACAGGTCATTGCCATAATCACGCAATATCACATCTATAAAGGCCATGATTCTGGCGGCATCCAGTGCTTTATCGCTGCGATAGACAAAGGAAGTGATCCCTGCATCATGTTCATGACTGACATCTTCCAGAAAATCCGGTTCAATCTCTAAAATGGCATTGAGGTTAAAGCCGCGTATATCCAGAATTTCCTCAATATCCGTCTCCCCAAAATGCACCTTGGCAATGGGCGCGCGGGCGTTGATAGCGCGTAATCGGGTTTCTACAGCGCCGACTTCCTCAGGCGTGATTAAGTCGGTTTTTGACAGCAGTATCCGATCCGCAAAACCCACCTGCTCTTCGGCCTCATGGTTGTCGGCTAATTGCTGCATGGCATGTTTGGCATCGACTACGGTGATAATCGCATCCAGAAGATAATATTCCCCAATTTCCTCCTCCACAAAAAAGGTTTGCGCCACCGGTGCTGGGTCGGCAAGCCCGGTGGTTTCGATAATCACGCGATCAAAAAAGATTTTGCCCTGTTCGCGCTTTTCGCTTAATTCCCCGAGGATACGCACCAAGTCGCCGCGCACGGTGCAGCAAATACAGCCATTGTTCATTTCCACAATTTGCTCTTCGCCCTGGATCAGCAAATCATTATCGATACCGGCCTCACCAAATTCATTTTCAATCACGGCAATGCGTTGCCCATGTGCTTCTGACAAAATGCGGTTAAGCAGGGTGGTTTTTCCGGCACCTAAAAAGCCCGTTAAAATCGTGACGGGGACGGGGATAATCAGTGGATGGTCGGTCATGCGCTTGCTCCGGTAAAGGGTAAGAGAAACGGTTTGAGGACAAATCAGCCAAAATCCAAAGTCAGCAATAAACGTCTCGGGGACGCGGTAGTCACTTGTGGAGAACGATGCACCGCACCATGCAGTTCATTGCCCTCCCAGGCACTGCCTTTTAGCAGACCAATGGCATAGGCGGGCATCACCTGAATGGCCTTAGCGTTGAGCAACAAACCGGATTGAGCATCACTTAAGCCCCCACTGCCCACGCCCAACTTGGCGCGATTGACATCGCTATCGGCTAACCACTCGGTGCCGATACCGCCATAAGTACACACCAAACGACAGGTGACCGAATCCACATGAAATTTCGGACACATCGGTTTTTCTAAGGTGCGCAAGCGTAAACCGATGCCTTGCAAGCCAAACAAATCCGCATACAGCGCACTGAGCGTTGCGATATCGGCACAAAAGGCCCGATGCCCCGGTAAATGCGCCAGTTGCGGCAAGAGCCCGTAAAAATCAAAAGACTTAAAGGTCAGGTGTTCGACCAGACTCAATTCAGTGCCTGAGGCCAGCAAGCTTTTAACAAAGCTTTCCAGCTCGCTGGCGACCGAACGCTGCGCTATGCACAGATTGACATCGGCGTTGTAGATTTCCGCCAAATCAGCAATATGCGGGGAAACACAGGCACGGGCATGCGTAAATTCAGGGATCACCTGTTCGGTATAGGGTTCAGCAAAAGCCAGCATAAAAAGTCCTCTTCAAAATAGTTCGAGCTGTTTCAACCCACTAATAAAAATTGTTCTATCACCACCACTGACTGCATAAAGCCAATGCCCAGCGCGAAAATCAGCGACTGCCCCAGTAAATTGGGCAGGGATGAATGTTCATGCAAGGCGGGGATCATGTCCGTGGCAGCAATATAAATAAAACCACCTGCCGCGATGGGCAGTAAAAATACCAATGACGCTTCGGCCAGTGTGCTTAACAGCAGGGTAAACACTGTGCCTAACACCACGCTGAGCGAGCAGTAAAAGTTATATAAAATCGCGGTTTTGGGTTTAAAACCACCATATACTAGGGCACCGACATCGCCGATTTCCTGCGGGATTTCATGCACGATAATCGCAAAAGTAGTGGTCAAGCCGATGCTTGAGTCAATCAAAAAACTGCCGCCAATTAAGATGCCATCCACTAAATTATGAATGGCATCGCCGACTAAATTCATCTTTGCCATTGGGCGTACCTCATCCGTTTGGCTGGCAAAATCCAGGCGATGGTCATGTCGCCAGCGCACCACTTTTTCCAGCACGAAAAACAGGAACACGCCGACCAGTGTCCATAAACACACGGTTGCCACCGAGCCTTGGCGATCGACCGCATCGGGGATTAGATGAATAAAGGCATCCCCCAGCAGCACACCCACTGCCAGAGACACCAGATAAGGTACAATCCGCATCAGCTGGTCTGGCCGCATCCAGAGCGCGAACAGGCCGCTCAAGGAACTTAACGACACTAAAAAACTAGCGCCAAGTGCACTGGCAATGATGTCTAAATTCAGGTTCATAAGGTCAGGTCAAGGGCGGTAATGGCTGTGTGATCCGTAAATAAAGCGGGCAATGCTGTTGGGCAAGACATGTAAAATGGCATCCCCCAGCACCAAGCTCAATACCAGGGTCATCAGGTTCAGGGCAAGCTGCTTTAAGCGGGGATTTTTAAGCCACCGCCAAACCAGGCTTAACAGCGCCAATAGCCCAATCCCGATCAAGTGCACCGTGCTATCAATCGAGCTCATCGTCAAACCATTCTGGGAATTGATCCGGATAATGCCGCCACACCGTTTCACCCATGGCCAACTCGGCATCGCTTAACAGGCAGGCATCCAGTTCACGACGGGTGCGTTCGCTATCCATGTTCTGCCCAATAAACACCAGCTCCTGCCGACAATCGCCAAAGGGCGCTTGCCAATGACGTTCAATTTCAGTGAAATATTCATCTGGCCATTCGTCTCGGGGAATACTCGCCCACCAGCGTCCCTGACAGCCATGTTGCATGGTGCCGCCCGCCTGCGACCAAGAACCCACCCATTCAGGCCGTGAGGCCAGCCAAAAAAAGCCTTTGGAGCGTAATAAGGTGCCGTTATCCCAATCGCCAAAATGCAGGTATTCATAAAAACGTTGCGGGTGAAAGGGTCGTCTGGCGAGATAGTTAAAACTGCTAATGCCGTATTCTTCAGTTTCCGGGGTATGACTGCCGCGTAATTCTTGCAACCAACCCGGTGCCTGTTGCGCTTGTTCAAAATCAAATAAATTCGTGTTGAGGATTTTTGGCAAAGGCACCTGCCCCATCACCATCGGGATCACTTCCGCTGTCCGATTGAGGCTTTTAATGACCGCAGTTAAGTTCGCCAACTCATCAGCGCACACCAAATCGGCTTTGGAAATCAGAATCACATTGCTAAATTCAATCTGCTCGATCAATAAATCCGCGAGATTACGCTCGTCTTCTTCGCCAGCGGCAGCTTGTAATTCTTGCAGGCTTTGCGCTTCCAGATACTGCGGCATAAAGTTGACCGCATCCACCACCGTTACCAGGGTATCCAAACGTGCTACATCGCTTAAACTCACCCCGGCATCATCCCGAAAGGTAAAGGTTTCTGCGACCGGTAAGGGTTCGGCAATACCGGTCGATTCAATCAACAAATAATCAAAGCGCCCTGCTTTAGCCAAGGCAGTAATTTCAATTAACAAATCTTCGCGCAAGGTACAACAAATACAGCCATTACTCATTTCCACCAGCTTTTCCTCGCCGCGATTGAGGCTAACTTCATGCTTCACCATGGCGGCGTCGATATTGATCTCGCTCATGTCATTGACAATCACCGCCACTTTCAGCTGTTCGCGGTTATTGAGGATGTGGTTGAGTAAAGTAGTTTTGCCTGCGCCTAAAAAGCCAGACAGGACGGTAACGGGTAAGGGTTCTGCTTGCATAGGCAATAACTTCCTAAAATAGCAGACATAATGTTATAACATTACATTATGTCTGATTAAAAAAACATATAAAAATTTGGCATCAATACGAATTGACACTAATTTCTATGTACACTTAAGCTAAGCATTAATGTTCATGAGCCTCTTCAGTCATTTCCGTTGCAGCGGTGACTTTAAATTTAAAATCACCGGTATTTTGCATCGTAACCTGATAGGTTTTACCGTATGCTTTCACATGTGGGAACTCTAAAGTTTGTTTGCCAAGGTCATAAACGACTAATTCGGCATGTTCCTGTTGCATCAAAAGCTTAAAATCCTTTAACTCAAACAGGTCATTATTGAGTTGCAACCCCACCCTGTAATGTTGCTGACCGACTTGTACATCTTTAATCTCTAAACTGCCGCTATTATCATCAAACAGTGCATTTTCTAAAGCATCCACCGCAAGATCAAATACTTCATGATCCAGGCCACGGTTAAACGCAATCTTTATGGGTGCGCCAGGCACAGCAGTTGGCGCTTCGCTGTTCGGGGCTGATTCATACACATTCAATTCAATCAAATAAGCACCAACCCTACCGCCCAAGGCACCAGAGGCATCCTTAATCGACATATCGATATGGTCATGCACACCGCCCGCATTATCCGCTGCACCGATCACCCCCAAGCCGCCACTCACACCGCTCGCAGTGAAGGTAATGGTGTTATCCAGGGCATCTTTTATTTCTATGCGTTCGCCCTTGGGTACGCTGGCAATCCAAGCAGAACCATTCCAGTATTTTAGTGTGCCAACAGGTTGAAAACGTAACCAATTGCCCACGGTTAAAGGCCCTTGGGCGGTATCAACATCATAGCCGGGATCATCAGTAGCAAACAAACCACCGGCTAAATCGCCGAAATCGGCTTCAAAAACGTATTGATTCAGGTTTAAAGTCGTCCCCATTTTCCACGGTTGTACATCGCCTGCATGTTGTTCTTCCGCCGCCTGCACGGAAAATACTGCCAAAGCGACACTAAGGGCTAAAAATTTTGGTTTTAAATGACTCATTTTAAACATAGCTATACCTCTGATTAATTGATAAAAACTGCTGTTGTAGAACTTATTCGGATACCCCCTCGATTTCTTGCACCTGCTCGACTTGAAATTGAAAGCCCCCTTTATTGCGCAGTCGCACTTGATAATAGTGCTGATCAGCTTGGACAGTCGGAATGCTTAATTCGCCAGTTGCTGGGTGGTATTGACTGGCTTGCCCCGCTTGCTTGGCCTGCGGCTGTGCAGTTTGCAGCCCAAATTGATTATTCGGCTGCAGTTGCATTTGCACCTGATAATGCTGGCCTTCGACTTGGACATCCCGAATGTTTAAGGTTTTGGCATTCACATTAAACACTGCAGGCGCAACCGACGCGCCAGCATCAACAGCCGTTAAGGGAATATTGCATAATCTTAAGGTACAGTTTGCTTTGGCCAGTGTCGCATCCTGACGGGTAATCGTGCCGTCGTTGTCCATATCCCGCGTATCGCTGCCCACAAGAGCCACTTCATTTTTTTGCGCAGCTAACAAAATTAACGCCACATCCACCCGGTCTATATCGCCGTCCAAATCAGCATCGCCTTGGATAAACACTGGTTGCTGCGTGTCGGTGATCGGCGCAGACGGGTCTGGCACATTGATGATCGGTGGCGTTGAACCAGGCTCATCGACAGATTTGACTAAGGCGGATAGCGCCACCGTAAAAGCTTCACTGGACAATCCCGCATTAAACAGCACCAAGAACGGGGTCGAAGGTGTGCTGCGCAACCTTGAAAACACTTGCATTTCGAGGAGATAAGCCCCTTCTGGCCCACCCAATTGCCCTTGAGCATTTTCAAGGAAAAAACTTAAATGCGTGTGCAGCGCCCCTTGGTTGTTGGCAACATCAATCAATAGCTCGGGTGCACCCTGAATTCCTGAACCCATAAAGACTGTACTTTTACCCGTGCCTTGGGTATCGCCACTAAAACAAATCAGTTGCCCATTGCATTGCTCGGGATTGTTGAATATGCCGGAATTTAAATCCAAGCCACCGAATAAAGTTATTTGCGTATTCGCTGGCGCAGCTTCCCAGGCGGATGCGTTGGCTGGCCAATACTTGAGCACACCTAATGCCCGATAACTGATCGCTTCATTAGGGGATAAGGCATTTTGTATGGCTTGGAAACCGGGGTTTTTGGTTTTAAAAGCACCGCCGGGTAAATCCTGAAAATCAGCCAAAAAAATTGCTTTGCCACTGCTTGCCTCAATGGGCAGTGAGCCTTGCGGTAAATTCAAGCCGTTGGTTAGTCCGTCCAAATCACAGCCCACAATATTGGGGGTATTACAGAAGCCAGCCTGCAGTGCATCATTTTGACCCCAGACCTCGACATCCAAATGAACCGCTTGCACGGCTGGGTTAAAGCTTAATACGCTCAGCAATAAGCCAATCTGGCTAAAGTGTCGAACAGTCAATGGCTGCATCATATTGCTATTTCCCTAAAAAGTCGCCCGCAGCCCAAACACAAAACTTCTGCCGGGCTCTGGCGCATAATTGCGTAAAAATGACACCGAACTGCGCATTTCTTCATTCAGCAAGTTAGAGGCTTTGGCAAACAGCGATAACTGCACCGCATCCCCCAGCTTTAATTGGTAATCAGCAGTTGCGGTCAGCAAATGGAAGCCGCCGGTCGCATTTTCATTAAGACCTGCCCGGTCTTGTGCTTCACTGCGGGTGTAGCGCAAGGCGGTATTCCAAACTTCATTCCCAAAACCCAGCTCAGCCCCATAGCGTAAGGGTGGTAATCTCGGGACATCGCCCTCGCTAAATGTGCCGCGCACATAATCAGAAAATAATTTAAGTGACACATCACCCTGCGTCATTTTGGCCAGCGTAGCCTTGGCTTCTGCTTCATAGCCAATAAAGGTGGCGTCGCGTTGGTCATAGGCATACATCGGTAAACACTCCGCCGCGCTGACACAGCGCTGGCGAATCACCTCGGTATCCACTTCGTAGACAAAACCGGTGTTGCGCTGATAGATAAAATCATCAGTCTGGTTGTAATAAGCATTTGCCCTAAACTCAAGCCCTTCTGCTTGCCAGTCAAAGCCCAGATCGACCATATTGACGGTTTCATTTTTAAGCTGCACATTGCCAATATCGAAGCTGCGGGTGGATAAATGCGGGCCTAAAGATAATAATTCTTGAATATCCGGCGAACGTTTGCCGCGATTAAGCGTCAAGGTCAGGTTGGCTTGATCCAATAAGGCCCACTTAATGGCGAAAGACGCGGATTCCGCCTGAAACTTTAAATCGTCTGGCAAGGGAGTGGCAGGTAAGGCGCTGCCGCGCAGTTTTAAGCTACTCGCATTAGGATCTATCCAAGATTGTTCCGTGCGTAAACCTAACTTGAATTCAAATTGATCCAAGGTATAAGCTTGCGTGGTATAAAACCCCAAGGAATCTTGCTGGGTTTCCGGCACATAAGTTTCTACCCCCAGCGCTGAAAAATCGCGGTTAATCCATTGTACGCCAACTGTACCGGTTAAATTCTCCAAGCCATGATGATCGATTTCCACCCGCCCTTCACCGACATCATTTTTAAAAGTGGAAAACGGCAAACCGCGTTCCAGCTCAACGTGCTGATAATCCACCAAACCATAGCGAAAGCCGATGCGTTCAATACCCGGCAGAGGTTCATACCATTCAGATTTAAAATCATAACGGGTTTGCTGCATATCTAAACGGATATTAGGAAACAAGGCTTGTGTTCCTAAAACATCTTCAAAGCCACTCAAATCAGTGATCTGTGGCAAGATTAATTCCAAGCCACCTTCCAGATGGTTAGGATCTAACGCATGGCTGCCTTTAGGCACGCCGTATTGGTTATCGGTATGGCTAACCGACAACCCGGCCATGCCCTTGTCACCCAACCAAGACAGGCCGACAGAACCGCCCAAGCTCTCATTATCGGTGTTGGGAATGGTGTCAGACACATTGTTCACACCCGTCAAGCCGAATTGTTGCTCAATAAACGCCGCATCAATCGCCTGCCCTGGGATGCGGGTATCGCCCCGGCTGCGGAAAAAACCCGCCACATTTAAGGCCAGCCATTCTTTGCCAATATCGACTTTAAACGCAGAGTTTGTGCCTTCACCATTGGTGTCATAGCGGGTTTCTAAAGCACCTGTAATTAGCTGCTTGGGCAGGCGTTCGGGAATGCGGTTGTCTTTGACATCCACAATCCCGCCAATGGCATTGCCACCATAACGGATGGTTTCAGGCCCACGCAAGACAGTAATCTCTTCCGCAAACAGCGGCTCAATCGCGACGGCATGATCGGGACTTAAGGAAGAGGCATCATGGCTGCCAATGCCGCTTTGCAGCAGACGTACCCGCGAACCCGTCAAGCCCCTTACAACCGGTAAACCCACCCCAGGACCGAAAGACGCGTTACTCACACCGAGCTCTTGTTCCAAGGTTTTGCCTAAGGTGTCGCCCTGTTGTATTTGTAAAGCCTTACCTTTGAGGCTGCTTTGCTGCGGGGCTAATGGCGCATCAGGTGTACCGATCACCTCCATTTCTTCCAATTGGACAATTGAATTATCCTCTGCTAATGGCTGTACCTGTTTTGGTTGCTTGGCCTTATTTAGGTTGCTATCTGCGGCGAATACCGTATTAACCAAATTCAATACCAACAACAGACCAACCAATTGCACCACAATTAATAATTTGCGTTTATTCAAAAAAAGCCTCTGCGCCAGCATTACAAACACATTGATTCTGCATCAAAAGCTAAACCGAATCCCCACTTCCCCACTCCGCCCTGGATCAGGTGCAAAGTTGCGTAGATAAGAGGTTGCATTACGGATATTTTCGTTCAGCATATTTTTGCCATTGGCAAACAGTAAAATATCCGCCTCACCCAAATTACTTATCCGATACTGCGCACCCAGGTTAAGCAACAAATAACTTGGCGTGCTGGTTTCATTTTCTCCCGGATTGGTTTGTGCTTCACCTCGGGTAAGTCTAGCGTTGGTCGAGAAATCATTTTTTTCATAACTGAGCTGCAAACCATATCGCAAAGGCGGCATTCTGGGGACGTCTGTGCCGTTATCAAACGTGCCACGGGTGTAATCGCCAAACAAGGTTAAATCCAAAGCGCCATAGTGGTTTTGCATCAGTGGGAAGATGAATTGCCCCTCAAACCCTTTAAAGGTCGCGGCTGCCTGACGGTTTTGTTGAACCTGCATACAGGTGTTATTCAGCGGGCAAAGGTTATCAGCCGTAAATGCTTCAGCATTTCTATCATATAAATAGTCAGCCCGACCTTGATAGATATAGTCACTCACCCAATTGTGGAATAAGCTGATCTCGGCGGTCATCCAGTTGGCGTTAAAGCGATAGCCTAAATCCAAGTTGTTGGATATTTCCCGATTCAGGTTTTTATTGCCCAGTTCATAACTACGAGAAGCCTCGTGTACACCATCATAAAACAGCTCCTGAATCAGCGGTGCTCGTTGCGAATGCGTAAAGCCTAAACTGAGCTGGTGTTGCTTGGTAATTTCCCATAAGGCCGAAGCCGAGCCACTAATCGGCAAATAGGTTAGGCTATTACCATTTTCAGGGGAAATACTTTGCCATTCGCCACGTCCACCCACTTCATAGGTTATCGCGCCGGTTTTGATGGATTCAATCGCAAATACCCCATAATTGTCTATATTGGATTTTGGCACTAAAGGCGTTGCAGAAATATTCTTTCCAATCGCTGCAAATTCGCTGTTACTGGATTGAAATCCCCACACACCTTTCACATCACCGATGGGCTGATGCTCCAACTCCAGCCGGCTTTCATAGGTTTTGTTTAAAAAAGTCGTTTCCGGAGCACCCGCATCCAGTTCTTGATGTTGGTAATCGGTGTAACCAAATTTCATCCGTACCTCTTCGGCAAATGTAAACGGCTGATTTAGCTGTGCCTTGAAGCCGTATTTGGATTGTTTTAGCACTACGGTAACGGGATCACCACCACTACCATCCGAAGGAATGCCATAGTTTTTTTCCAACTGATTAATAGAGGCGCCCACTAAACCAATATCACCGATACGGGAAATACCTACCGAACCGCCCTTAGTGCGACCTGCGGTATTATTAATCAACCCTTCTGGATTAACTTCGGCTGTATAATCAGGCTCGTTGGCTTGTACTGCGACCTCATCAATTGCCTTCCCGGCGATATGCGTGTTGCCCTGGTCGCGGTAAAAACCATCCAGATGATATGCCCAACCCGCTTTGCCACCTTCCAGCTTCAAGACGCTAGCCGTTTCATTGGTCACCGAATCATAGCGCTGCTCCCCTGCCCCACCCAGCAGTTTTTCAGAAACTTGTTCAGGGATGCGATTATCAATCACATTGACCACGCCACCAATCGCGCCATTACCATACAACAAAGTAGCTGGCCCCCGTAATACTTCTACCCGTTCAGCTAAAATGGGTTCAACTCCATTGGCATGGTCAGGGCTTAAACTAGAGGCATCATTATTGCCCATGCTGTTTTGCATCACCCTTACCCGTGGCCCTGCTTGCCCCCGAATCACCGGCGTCCCAACCCCAGAGCCAAAAGATTGCGTGGTTATTCCCAGCTCATTCTTTAAGGTTTCACCAATGGTGCTGCCGACTTTAGTTCGCAGTTGCTCGCCGGATAACACTGTCACTGGTTTAGCTGATTTTGAGGTTGAATGCTTAAGTCCGGTGCTGGTAATCACCATTTCTTCTAATTCTTGAATATTTTCATCAGCCGCCTGGACTGAAACACTCATAAAGCCAGCAGTTAGTAAAAAAAAGCGTTTTATTTTAAGCACAAGTAGTCCTTCTTGTTTATGTAATCAATGAAAATAGTAGTTGTAAATAATTATTACGCGTTCATAAGCCCCTTATAAAACGTTATAACATTGCATTATTACCGTTAAACAATTAATTAAAAATAACTTAGGTTTTTATTAGTATGGTTAAACAAGTTGGGTGATAACAGGCTGCTGTGTAGAGCATTTCGCGCATATGCCATGAATTTCAATCGCCTTGCTATGTACTAAAAAGTGAGCAGCAGCTAATTCACGAACAATGGTTTGCATAACCTCAACTGCAGAGCGCTCCTCAACTTCTTCACATACCTTACAAATCAACAGCAATTGTTCATGCTGCTGTCCGGAGCATCGACAGCCCACAAAAGCATTAAGGCTTTCAACACGATGAATCAAGCCTTGCTCAATTAAAAAATCCAACGCCCGATAAATTGTTGCCGGTTTCGCGGCACTTTGCAGCGGCTTAATCCGGTCTAGCAGCTCATAAGCTTTAACCGCTTTATGACTTTCCCAGATTAAGGCCAATACCTGCTGACGGATGGTCGTTAATTGCACCCCCCTAACACCACATAATTGCTCGGCTTTATTTAATGCGTTGGTTACACACAGCGTATGATCATGTTCAACCTTAGATGCTTCTTGAGCGAATTCGATGTCAATATCCATGTTAAAAACCGACGTTATTAAGACGACATGTTATGTTATAACATTTATCTTAATCCGGCAATTTTTACACCTCGATTTCTGTGCGAATGTCCTTAAACCTTAAAATCATCCCGATTAATTTGTTACCTCCAAACAAATACAAAATTTCACCAATACCTCCCAGAAACCAGCCTGGCACTACAGCTAGATTTGAGTTTGTAGTAAACTAAGCGCTTTAGTTTAGATTATTTGCGTGGAGAAAAAACGATGACGATGGATGATAGAGACGGCGTTATTTGGATGGATGGACAATGGATTGACTGGCGTGATGCTAAAGTCCACGTATTAACGCATACCTTGCATTATGGCCTGGGCGTATTTGAAGGTATCAGAGCCTATCATGCCGAAAAAGGCACCGCAGTGTTCAGAATGCAGGAGCATACTGACCGTTTATTCCGTTCGGCGCATATCATGAATATGAAAATGCCGTTTACCAAAGAAACTATTAATCAAGTACAACGTGACGCTTTAGTTAAAAATAATCTGGATAGCGCTTACATACGCAGTATGTGTTTTTTCGGCTCAGAAGGCATGGGGTTACGGGCAGATAATTTAAAAGTGCATGTCATGGTTGCCGCCTGGTCATGGGGCGCGTATTTAGGCGCAGACAGCATTGAAAAAGGTATCCGCATTAGAACTTCGTCTTATACCCGTAACCATCACAACAGCACCATGTGTAAAGCCAAAGCCAACGGCAATTACATTAACTCCATTCTGGCGCTGCAGGAAGCATTAGCCAATGGTTACGACGAAGCATTGATGCTGGATCATGAAGGTTTTGCTGCTGAAGGCAGTGCGGAAAATTTGTTTGTGGTACGCAACGGCAAAATTTATACCCCTGAAACCACCTCTGCATTGGAAGGTATCACCCGTGACAGTGTCATGACCATTGCCCGTGAAGAAGGTTTTGAAGTGATTGAAAAACGGATTACCCGTGATGAAATTTATGTTGCTGATGAAGCTTTCTTTACTGGTTCCGCTGCGGAAGTGACGCCAATTAGGGAATTAGATAACCGTACCATTGGTTCAGGGGTACCTGGCCCAATCACCGAAAAATTACAGGCACTTTATTTTGATGCTGTGTATGGTCGTCATCCAGGTCATGCGGGCTGGTTAAGCTACGTTCGCTAAGATGTCAGAGCCCCCAATTAAAACCCTTATCGTTGGCCCATCCTGGGTTGGCGATATGGTAATGGCGCAAAGTTTATTCAAACGCTTGCAACAATTGAAGCCTGATTGCCAAATAGATGTTTTGGCACCGGCTTGGTCATTAGGGTTATTGGCGAGGATGCCGGAAGTGCATCTAGGCATAGTCACTCCGTTAGGACATGGCCAATTCGGCTTTGGAAAACGGCTGCAGTTAGGTAAACAGCTGAGGCTTAACCACTACGCTCAAGCTATCGTGCTGCCTAACTCCTGGAAGTCCACACTAACTCCATGGTTTGCCAACATCCCCTTACGTACGGGCTATATCGGCGAATACCGCTGGGGCTTGCTAAATGACGCCCGCCGCTTGGATAAAAAACACTTAGCTATGACAGTGCAACGCTTCGTCGCTTTAGCGCATCCACAAAATACATCGGAAGCTTTGGATTATCCTTTGCCCAAGTTACAAATTAGTAAGGCGCAACAGCAAACTGTACTGGATAAATTTGTTCTAAAACAATCAGTGAATATTTTAGCCTTATGCCCTGGCGCTGAATATGGCCCGTCTAAACAGTGGCCTGCCCGATACTATGCAGAAATTGCTAAACAGTGGCTTACTCAGGGACGGCAAGTATGGTTGCTTGGTTCTGAAAAAGATCAGGCTATTTCGGCAGAGATCAATCAACAAACAGATCTGGCTTGTGTTGACTTTACAGGCCGCACAACCCTTACAGAAGCAGTCGATTTAATGTCGCTGGTTGATGCCGTGGTCAGCAATGACTCTGGCTTAATGCATGTCGCTGCGGCATTGGATAAACCCGTTGTTGCTTTATACGGTTCTTCCGACCCCAATTTTACCCCGCCGCTTAATGCTAAAGCTAAAATCCTTAATTTAAAACTTGAGTGCGCGCCCTGCTTTAAACGCGTCTGCCCCTTGCAGCATAATAATTGTTTAACGCATCTCATGCCTGAAACAGTATTGGCTGCACTTACTTAAAGAAACATGAAAATAGCCATCGTTAAGCTTTCTGCGTTGGGTGATATTATCCACGCCATGGTGGCATTGCAATTCATCAAACAACACCTGCCTGATATTCAAATTGATTGGTTAGTAGAGGAGCGGTTTGCTGAAGTTTTACGTTATAACCCAGATATTAATGCCATTCTAACCGTTAATTTAAAAGCCTTAAAAAACAATAAAACGGCGTTTTGGTCTGAAATTACCAAGGTACGTGGGTATGCAACCAATCAGTACGATTTGGTCATAGACGCGCAAGGTTTATTAAAATCCGCATTTACCGCATTTTTTTTAGGGAAAAACCGCGCAGGCTTTGATCATTCGTCTATCCGGGAATCGCTGGCGGCCTGGTTTTATCAAACCCAAGTGCAATGTTCCTACGCCGCCAATAGCATCGACCGAAATGCCCAAGTCATCGCAGAACCTTTAGGGTTTCAGATATCCCCTCAGCAAATTATTACCAAACAAGCATTTTTATTTTCTAATACCCCTGAAATCAGACCTGAGTCCTTAATAAACAAAGAACAGCCAAAAATTTTATTCGTCATTGGTTCGACCTGGGCAAGTCGTAATTATCCCAAAGAGCTGGTATTAAAGGTCATTGAGGCTTTAAGGCAACCCAGCTTAATTCTCTGGGGATCCCCTGAAGAAAAAGAAACCGCCGAGTGGCTGGTATCCCACAGCCGCTATGCTAAACTATTGCCTAAATTGGATTTAAACAGTTTAAAAGCCTTGATTGCCGAGGTTGGCTTAGTGATTGGCAACGATACCGGTCCGACACATATGGCTTGGGGTTTAAACCGCCCTTCTATCACCCTCTTTGGCCCGACCCCGGTAAGCCGTGTGTACCAGACCGATGTTAACCGAGTACTAAAATCATCGTCAATTGTTAATCCTTATAAACTGAATAAACAGGACTTTTCTATTGCCGACATTAAACCGGAAGCGGTCATAGGCATAGCCAAAGAATTGCTGGCAATATAAACTTTCATGCTGAATAACCCTCTTATGCACCCTTGGTTCTTTTTAATTTTATTAGCGTTTTCAAGCCAGCTGTTTGCGGTTGAATTAGGCAAGTGGACTGTATCCGGGCTTAATAACCTGTTGCAAAGTGCCCAGACCATTGAGGACGAAGGCAGTAAAATTGCCCACATTTCCCAGCAATTTTTAAACACCCAATACAAACCCTACACCCTAATCGGTAGTGCCGATAAAAACGAACAATTAACGGTACGCTTGGATGGTGTCGATTGCATGACTTATCTGGAAAGTATTGAAGCCATGCGCCGCTCGCATTCTTTTGCAGACTTTATTAAAAACTTAAAAGCCGTCCGCTACAAAAATGGCAATGTAGCATTTCAGAATAGGAACCATTTCTTCTTAAATTGGCGGGACAATAACTACCCCTTTATTGAAGACGTGACCCAAAAGATAGCTGACAGCGCAGGACACAGCGTAACCAAACAATTAAATGAACCTCGGCAAAAACCGCTCATTCCCGGTATCCCGGTAGTCGAAACTTTAGTCCACTATATTCCCGGCTACCGGATTAATGGCAAAATACTGAACCGCTTAAAGAATGGTGATTACATCGGACTATACACTGATCGTGCAGGCTTGGATGTCACCCATGTTGGCATTGTCATTAAAAAAGATAAGCACACTTTTTTCCGTCATGCCAGCGCAGAGCCGTTTGTGAGAAAAGTCGTCGATTCTGAGTTTGTTGACTATTTTAAACATCAACGGGGATTTGTGGTGTTAAGGCCTTTAGCAACAGTGCTCAATGCACTTATGCAGTAGCTTTGGCTTCAACCGATATAAGACCTGCCTATCAATTGCATTAACAGCCAATTTTTTACCACGAACTAGGCAAACGGCTCTGAATCCGCAAAGATTTGCCATCAGTTACCACATAGCCCCCGGCGGTTAATTCCTTCATCACTTTATTAATCATTTCCCTTGAGGCACCTACCATTGTAGCTAATTCCTGCTGTGTAGGCCTGATGTCAATAATGAAACAATCACCTTCCTTATAGGCCATATCCTTTAATACGCTTACCGTTCGCTCATAAACATTGGATAAAGCCAGTTGTTTAATCTTTATGGTTAGATATTTTACTTTTTCCGATAAAATGCCCAATAGATCAATGGCGACATTAGGATGCAGCGCAAGCCAGTTCAAAAAATCAGTTTTTGAAATGATACCGCAAACGGAATTTTCAAGCGTCGTCACCGAGGCTGATCTAGGCTCATCAGTCAATAAGGCCAGTTCACCAAAATAAGAACCCGCCCCCTGCGTCAAAAGCGTTACTTCCTTACCATCAGCATAACTGGTGAAAACCCGTGCTTTACCCGAAATCACAATATAAAGGGAGGTCGTTTCTTCACCCTCTGTAATAATAGCCGCATGTTTAGCATATTTTGCTAATTTCGCATTCTCAGCTAAATCAGTCAACGCTTCGTCAGATAGTTGCGAAAAAAATGGAATTTTTTTAAGCCCTAAAAATACTTCTTGTTGCACAATGGCGCCTTTTGCTTAAAGGTAAGGTATAAAAAGTTTAATTTTCGATCAAAAATTCGATCTAAGGGGCTAGATGGTTCTGCGCTAAAAAGCCATAAACCAACCCAAAGCAATCCTCTATTTAACATATTATTTTATAGATTCTGTTGCAAACATTACCTTCCGCCCAAATACGACCGTATAGCGGTTAATTTATACGGTCGTAAAGAAATGTCCAACTAACAAGGCAAACAGATCTGAAAATTTGTACCCGGCACTGTCCAATAAAAACGATTCGCGATACAGCTAGTGCTGGTACATCCTACAAAAAAAGTTCCTTGCAATGTAGGGAAAGCTATTACCCCAAAAGCTAATACTGAAACAAATACGAGAATCCAGATGACTAATGGGTTACGTTTCGAACCTACCACAATCTTATCTTCATAATGATTAATATTTTCTACATAAGTTTTCATTTGAAATACCTCTGGTAAACGTTAAATAACAAGTTATGTTGCATCAAAATGACAAAGTAAGGCGACTATAAAGAAACCTACCTTGTGGTAATTCAGGTTGATTTGCATCAGTCCCCTGAAAATTAAATCTTTCATCTAACAAATTTTTAATCCCTAACGATACTAAGCCATGTCGTTTCTGAAAACGGAAACCAAGTTCAGTATCCAAAAGGAAAAAAGCAGAAGAATCAGGAATCACCTCACCTGAAGCAGTGTCTGTATCTTTAAAATTTCCTGTTTGATCTACATAACTTAACTTGAGCTTTGAAATAAATCCGGATGGATGGTAAAAATTTCCAAATAATTGTGCGCGGTGCGTTTCCAGTTGAGTAAAAAAGCTTGAATTATTGTTAAGGGTGTCAAAGAAATCATTATTCCGGTTTAATTTTTCATAACTATAATCTACTCCTGCTGAAAAAAGTTCCGTAGGCGTCCAATTCACATAAGCCCTGGCATTTTTTTCATTCCAATTGGTATTACTATAAGTACCGGAACTTGCAAATTGATTATACGGGACATCAAGATAACGTCGGGAAATCTCTGCACCGGCAAATATTTTAGAATTAAATTTGTGGTCTAGGCCAAAACCAATCCGGCGTGCAACAGTGCCATCAACATCATCATAAAACTGATTAAAACCGGCAACTTGAGTAGGCTCCAATGTTTGTTTCTGAATAATACCGCGCTTAAGTGAACGGAATGCTGCAAATCTGAAGGTCGTATCCTTTGTAGGTGTCCAGGTCAACCCAAATTTAGGGTTCAAAGGATTACGGCTAACTTCTGCGCTAGCATCTGGAAGAGGAACACCCGCATAGGAGCTTAACAAACCCTGAGTTTGTTTATAGAAATCCTGAGAAAACCCAACGGTCATTAACAAAGTAGGAAGCGTCTTAATATTTGAGTACAAATAAAATGCAGCATGTTCAGATTCTTCATTCTGCTTAAACTCCAGAGGGGTATTTAGATCAATTGCCGCCGATAACCCTCCGGTTTGGTTAATCAGATAATTCATTCCGAGCGTTAAATCGAAATCATTATGCCGGTATATGTGCTGTAACTCATATTGAGTGCCCTTAATTTTAGGCGCAAGAGTAGCTGTTACCCCCTGGCTAACGCCAATACCATTAGATTTTTCCTCACTATGCACAACCGACATCAGTAAATCTGAATTTTCAGTAAATTTATGATGCAGCCCTCCACGAACGGTATTGTTTTCACTTTGCTTATGCTTAATGGGTGAAAAAGTTTGAGTAAAAAATCCTTGATTTATATCACCAAACTCTTGTTCTGATCTACGATATTCAACTTGAGCACTTGTATTATCAGTAATTTTGGCCTGCGCAAAAACATTATAGGCATCTTTATTTTGCTGATTATTCTCCCGAAAGCCATCTGTTTGATAATGAAATTGCCCCAGACTGTATGAAAATCTATCCCATACCCCTGAATGCACGACTTCATCACTTACGGTATCGTTACTGCCGTAAAAACCTGACCCTTGCAAAGCAAAGCGATTACGCGCAAATAAGGGATTATATTCATTAAAGGAAGTAATGGATGAACCGAGACCATCCAAAATCAGTATATTGGATTCAGCAGCTTGGGGTTGTACAGGCGTTATGTTAATCGGTTGTAGTAATTGCGCTTTTAATAGCTCGCTAAGGCGCGCAACTTCATGTCGAGGTAACGCCACATAGTTATCTGCTAAAAAACGATGCGCAGAGTAATTACTTGGATCGCTATTGACCGAACTCCACCCCTCCAGCAACCCCCGCTGCTGAAACCCCAAATCATTATAGATACGCCCTAAACTGGCGTTACGTGCCGCACTATCGCTGTCCAACAACAATTTAGACCGATACACCGCACGGTTATCGTTCAACTCCACCGCCCTTTGCATATCTTGTAACGCTTCAATGGGACGGTTAGTTGTCTGCTTTAAAATAGCATCATAAAACCAGGGTGTCGGGTCTTTTGCATCCATCTCTTTGGCAATTTCAAACTCTTTACCCGCATAGTCTTTATTTCTTAATTCGTAAAAAGCTTTACCTAAGTAGCTACGAATCACAGCATTATTAGGATCCAAATTAACCGCAGTTTCCAGTTCTTGCCTGCCTTCCTCTAGCTCCCCAGTCCGGATTTTAGCTAAGCCTAACCCGAGCCGCGCTAAGGGATCCGATGAATCCAGTTTAATCGCCCGTTCAAATGCTTGCTGTCCCGCCGCAATTTCCGTTTGGGCCAAATTTGCAAAACCCAAAACGATCTGCGTTCTCGCCAGTTTAGGGTTAAATTTTTGTGCTTTTTCAGCGGATGCCAATGCCTCGCCCTGCTCACCTAAAGCGAGTTGTAATTCCGACAATCTCGCCCATGCCAAAGCATTTTCAGGTGAAATTTGCGTAGCTTTTTCAGTTGCTAACAGCGCGGCTTCAATATTAAATAACGACTGTTGCGCATAGGACAAAGCGATTTCTGCACTTGCTGACTCAGAATCCTGCTTAACCGCCTGTTTTGCAAAATCCAGGGCGGCCTGCCGCTGATTTTTAGTAACCGCAATAATAGCTTGCAAGGCATAAGCGCCGCTTTTATTTAGATCAGAATGCAGTATTTGTTGAATAACCGTCTGCGCCTCTTCCACTCTGCCTACATTGAGCAGCAAAGCCGCTTTAAGCATCAATGAGTGTGAGTTTTGACCAGCATTATCTAACACCGCAATGGCTTGTTGACTATCGCCCTGATCGTAGATTGACAGGGTATTTTTTATAGTGGGGTTAATCGCTGCGATGTCAATGTCCTGATAATCCAGAATTGGCGGGTAATAAAGTGACCATTGCACAGCGTCCTGCGGATTAACCGTCAGCGGCTGCATACGCGGTGCCGTATTGGCGTCAGCGATTCCTGTAAAACCTTTTTTAATCTGAATCCGTCCAGCTTTGTTAACCGCCTGGACTTCACCGTCAAAAACTGAAATTTGGGTGCGTTGTTTATCCACTAACACCGAAAATTCGGTGCCTTCATGTACCGCGTTAATAAAGGGTGTTTGTATATTGAGATGTTGCGGTTGACGGCTCCGAAAAAATGTCGCCCCCTCAAACAGTTTAAGTAGCCAAGCAACATCCGTTTCTGCGGGTGCCGAGAGCGAAAGTGTCGTGTTTTGGTCAAGGTTTAATAGTGAATCGTTGCGTAACCTAAGCGTGGCACGACTCAGCTTTAAGACCCTCAATTTATCTCCGGGACAAACCTGATCGCCCGTAATCACTGGTTGCCAAGTTTGACCCTGTGGAGCCTGTATTTGAACTTTACCCTGAACCGACATAACCTTTGCCACCCATTGTGGACATACAGACGCCGCTTTAAGCGCATAGGGCAACATCAGAATAAAACTGAATAATGTGGCTTTTGGTATATAACGCATTGTTATTATTATAAGGTTATGTATACACTATACCAACGCACTGCCGTTGATCAAAGATTAAGACGTCTAAAAATTACAAAGCAACCCTACAGGTAAGTCCAATTCCCTATCGCCCGCGTCTGCATTTTAAACACATTTCACTTAAGAACGCAATAAACGATCAATAGCATACTCACTGTCAATCCAAATGACTCTTTCGGTAAGGGGCTGCGCTAATAAAAAAGCTAAATTTTGTTGCAAATAACGGCTATAAAACCGGGTTGGGCCATCTTGAGGATATTGTTTACCCAGTTGTATGAAAGCATCTAATGCCGCTTCCCATTGATAGTTTTGGAATAAGCTTAATCCATGCATAAATAGGGTGGTTAAGTGTAAGCCGTTTTCTTCGAGTTGATTGGCGTAACCCATTAATTCAAATACCCGAATCGGTACAGTTTTACCTTTCAAAACAAAAACCCCCATTTCCCGGGTAAAAAAATCCGCGCAACCGTCAATAACATTTGCGGTGACCAAAATGTTCGTACCTAATAATTTATTTAAATTTTCAATCCGACTAGCCGTATTCACCGTATCTCCAATTGCACGGTACTCAAAATGATCCACCGCCCCAACATTTCCCAAGCGCATTTCTCCATAATGCAAGCCCATACGGGTGGGTAACTGATAAGGTTGTGCCTGATTAAAGGTCTGGGTTGCCGTTTTAATTGCCAGGGCAGCATGACAGGCATTAATTCTAGGCTGAATATCAAGCTCTGCCTTAGCCCAAATAGCAAGGGATGCATCACCAATTACATCAGAGACCATACCCTGATGTTGTTTAATCTGCGCAAACACAACTGTATAGTAATTATTAATTAAATAATGCAACTCCTGAGGATCAAGGGTTTCAGACAATGTTGTATATTGCCCGGCATCGGTCGCCATACACACGCCTTGCATTAATTCTGCATGATGTAACGCATCAAGCCCAGCTTGATTAGTCAGTTTTACGACCACTGAATCCGGCAAATAATAGCTAAATGCCTTCTGGAGCTGCTTACCATCCTGATGGTTTTTTAGATACTGCGAAAAAGAAGCCAGCATTAACACCAATGGCATCTGTATAACCAGTGGAATATACAGCGGTAGCCAAACATTCAGGTTGGCAAAGCTTAAATAGGCAATCACCAAGTAGGCAATACTTAAACTTCCAATGACAAAAATTGATAACCGATAAGCATAAAAACAACAAACCCCGACTAATATAAAGCTCCAGCCCATTGATAATAACAACTGGCTGCTCTCGCTTAAAGGCAAAAACCAGGACTGATCAATAAGGTTCGCAACGGCAGTTGCAGCAAGCTCTATATTACTGACTGTTTGACCGCCAATCTTCGAATATACCGTATAGAAACCTTGATTCATATCAGGTTCTATATTTTCAGAATAGCCAACCAAAACTACTTTTTGCTTAAATAAATCCGGCTTTAAACTATCCGGCAACAAAGCTTGATAAAACGGCACTGTTTGAATGGTTCCAGTATCGCCATAATAATTTAAATACAGGCGTTCAGGGCTAGTCACTAACGATAACCAGGCACGTAACAGGTGTTTTTTTCCCGGTACAAAATTTGAGCCGATTAAGGCTTGATTGAGTTGTTCTAGAAACTCTGGCTTATTAATTAAGGCAACCTGGATTTCCTGCCAAAGATCGGCTGCCTTTAAGCTTTCGTTGGATGAGCCACCATCCAGTGACATTTTGGCATAAAGCTGGGCATCCGTTTGCTTAAGTAACTGTAAAATTTCAAGGTAGGCTGTCTTAAAAACATAAGTTTGAAATATGCTCACCGGTAAAGTCGCGACATCGCCCGCACTGCGTTTGTAAGTCCAAAATTCTTTAACTGTAGAAGCAGTTTTGGGGATTGGGAAAGGTGCCACATCAAGTGCAGCAGCTTCAAGAATTGCAAGGGGGCTCAGAATACGCTCATAACTCACGCCCTCTAAAGTATTTGGAGGAGGCAAGGCAATTAATTTTAACCGGTTGCTAAGGATAACATTTTTATGCCTAGCGATTTGTTCGGCCAATAATATATCACTGGTATTATCACGACTTTCGCCAAAATAAATATTGAAGGCAATAAGTGCCGGATTCTGCGTGTTTAAATTTTCAAGCAGTCGCGCATAATAGCTACGCGGCCATTTTTCGGGGTCTTCCGGTAAATGTAAAATTTCCGAAGAAGCCTTATCAATGCTTACTATAACGACATTTTCAGGTGAATTGATCGCCCCTCTCAACTTGAATAGGGTCGCCAAGCCTAAGTCTTCTTCGAGACTCAGCCCGATTTCGGTGAAACTGAATAATCCACCCAAAAATCCAATAAACAACGCCAGTA
>JBEBJQ010000062.1:0-25507 GCA_040079795.1 Methylococcales bacterium | reverse complement strand
CCACCCTACCCTACTCGCCAAATAGATTTATTCTTTATTACAATCGTTTACGGATTAAAATCATTCGAACAGTCAATTTCAAATTTCGATTCAACAGTACGCTCAGCATTGGTTATCGCATCAACCATTGTTACATTTAGGGTATATACTTCGATTTGGCAGCGGGGATTAGGAACCGGTTGCGGCCCTGCAACCCATCCCCCCGCATGATCTAGCCTGCTACACGCATTAACATTATCAATTGACGGCACGGCTGCTACCGGTGGCGTTGCTGAAGGATTGGCAGCCACAACACTCCCCACAACCAAATTTCGAGCTCCCTCGGTATAAAGACAGCGTGCTTCATTACCGGTTGCGCGACGCGGTCCAGCGCCATCTGGGTCAACATAATCAGATATACAATAAACTCCCCTCACTACTGCTGTAACACCGGTAGGCAAGCCTGCAATAGTATCCCCTTCATCAATTGGGTTATTCGCGCGGCAATGCCTGGTTGCCGCCGGATAAGGAGCCGTGCCAACATAACGCATAGGCTCCAAGATGGCTTGCGTTTGCAGCAAGGCGGTTTCAACCGTCGCAAACGCCTTAACTTGTTGCCCTGCATTGCTGGCGATATTAATCTGCGCCTTGTTTTGACGGATCATGCTAATACTCACCAAGGTCAACAATAGCAACATCACCAAACTAAAAGCCAGTACCGCACCGCGTTGTTTATTAAAAACTAATCGTTTCATGGTAATGCTCACATTAGTTGATTGCGCAGGGCAATGGTGGTGGTAAAAACCTTATATAATTGGTGCTGATCATCAGCGGGGGTCTCGTCAACCCCGTCAAGCTTATAAGCCACGGCGCTATCCCTGATAAATTTGTCTTCACTTCTAACCACCACAGTCATACGGACACTCACCACATCACTCCAATGATTGGCCCCCACATCAACATCGGGAGCCTTTACGTAGTAATTGGCTGCATTGTCCGCATCTGTATCTACACCATAATCTAACAACAGCCTGACGACATTGCCTATGATTGGAATAGGTGTTGAGGAATGGGTGAAATCAGTATCACTACCTGGAACATTACAGTTTTTAATACATTGCGAAGTTCCAGGACTGCCAACAGTTACCAAGTGTCTTTGCGCCAAACAAGATAAAGTGTTGCCATTAAGATAAAAATACACGTTTACAATATGTACCACCGATGCCGGATCACCCGCTTTTGCACCTGCCGGTGCCGCTGGATCTATCGGGTCGGTGTCATCCATCAAAACATCTTGCGTACAAGGAGAGCTGCCATTACTGGGGTTACCTGTACGCCTTAAATCGTTTGCATCCAATAATTGATAGCGCATCACAAATGAATCATTTTCGGGTGACGTGTCATTACCTTTAATATATTCACCCTGCAATAAATCAAGGCTAGAGCCCAGAACATCACCCGGTGGATTTAAAAACACCTGCTCATTTGTGCCATTGGTGTCAGAACGGCTTCTTAAGCGGCCAATACTACGCATTTCCTTTTGCAAAACTTCCTGCACATAACTGCTATCATCTGCCATCGCACTTAGGCCACGTTGGACTTTGTTACTTTTTTGCATTTGCAAAAACAGGCTGCTGATACCCGCAATAAGCCCCAAACTGAGCACCATGCTGATCATTAATTCAATCAAGGTCAAACCGCGTTGCTGTTTATTCATGGGGTGATTTCCAATTGAAAGTCGTTAGTGGCACTTGCGCCGAGTTGCTTATTACGATCCCAACTGATGGTTAAACAGCGCCTGGTAGAGTCCCCGGTACACACCCCACCGGTAATTGGACTTGCCTCAACCACCGCCGTCGCGGTCGTACCAATCCTGCTGTTTACATTTTCTTTCCAGGCACAGTAATCGTATGACGCCATAGCGGCTGGGGTACAACCCATAACCGTATTACAAACATTATCAAAAGCACAGCTTGCAGCGGCAGTCGGTATAGTTGCACTTTGCCAGGGTGGGGCTGTGTTTGGGGTATTCGCCTTCATGCGGTCACTCATTTCGTAAGCCAATGAAGAGGCTTGCGCATAAAAAAACGCATCCTGATTATCTTTTAAAGCCAGCGTCTGCATCGAGGCCAAGCCCAACAAACCGATTGCCAGGATAATCATTGACACTAATACTTCAACCAGCGTAAATCCTTTGGCACCCTGAAAATCTGACCTCGACATGCTATGCCCCCAATTTCTGTAAAAAAAACCATTTACTTGGGCAAAGCTTAGTAGATATTTTTAGACTTACCAAAGCCCGCTATCAGGAACTGTGAAATAACCCTAAAATTTGTTATTAAACAAGGTGATTTTGTGACGTAATGCAACAAAATAAACAAAAAAACCGGCATCAGCCGTTTTTGGTTACGCAAGATTTGCGGAGGGCGTAGGTGAAGGGATTACGCTAAAAAATCCTGCCGGGTAATTTAAGTGGTGAATTCGTATAACAAGTGCATAACCAATTTAAAACTTGAATTAGGGAGTTTTATTGGCAACTGAAGCACAAAAATGCGTCATACCCGCCGGGAAGCGGGTATCCAGTGCCAAGGATGGCAAGCGCCGATACATCCCTGTAGCCTGGATTCCGGCACCCGTTAGAGCGCGGAGATACGAAAATACTCATTTCCTACCTATTTTGGTATATAACTGAGTGCCCGTGCTTTGCAACGCTATATCCTTTATAATGCCATCCCGTGTAAGGTGCTACGCTAATTATTTAAAAACGGTTTATACCTCCGTAAGGACTGGGCGCTACTCAATATTAAACGCTTAACTTATCTGTTTATTGCGGTTCCATAACGTTTAATATTTTTTATTACAAAGCACTAACCTACGGCAACTTAAGGAATTTTGTGGTTAAATCATCTCTGCGACGTAAAATTTTCATAGGCTTTTTATGGGTGTTTTTGTTAGTCATCGTGTCTGCCTTAGCAGCCGGTTATTATTTTATTAAGCCGATTCGGGACAATTTACCGGATGTACATACGCTGCAAAACGCAGAACATCAAATACCTTTAAAAATTTACAGCCACGATAAATTATTGATTGCCCGCTTTGGTGAAAAAAAACGTACGCTCATTAAATTTGATGATATTCCACCGCAATTGATTAATGCTTTTCTGGCCGCAGAAGATGACCGCTTTTATGAACATCCCGGCGTTGATTATCAGGGCTTGTTGCGCGCTACTTTGCAGTTACTGACCACCGGCAAGAAAAGCCAGGGAGGTAGCACAATTACCATGCAGGTGACACGTAATTTCCTGTTAAGCTCTGAAAAAACCTATACCCGTAAACTTAAAGAAATCATGTTAGCATTTAAGATTGAGGAGGCTTTTAGCAAACATGAAATTCTTGAACTGTATCTCAATAAAATTTATTTTGGCCAGCACTCTTACGGCATTAATGCCGCGGCTGAAACCTATTTTGGCAAACCCCTTAAAGAACTGAATCTCGCCGAAATCGCGTTACTGGCAGGTTTGCCCAAGGCGCCTTCCCTGTATAACCCCACCACCGATCCCGAACGCGCAATGCAAAGGCGTAATTATGTTTTAAAGCGTATGCTGGAACTCCAGTTTATTACGACCGAGGAGTATGAAAGCGCAATGAAAAGCCTTATTACCCCACCAAAGTCGTTGATACCTGAAGATGCTATCGAATTGGAAGCACCGTATGTTGCAGAGATGGCGCGACAATATATCGTTGACCAATATGGCGAGGCAGCCGCTTATAGCAATGGCTTTTCGGTTTACACCACCATTACCAAACCGTTGCAAAAAAGCGCAACCACGGCTCTTAGGTTAGCGCTACACCAATACGATCAACGCCATGGCTACCGGATTCCGGCCAAACAGCCAAACTATACGCAGGATCTATCGAAATACAGCCCTATTGGAGATACCTACCCTGCCAAAATAAAGGCTTACAGTGCCAGCGCCATCACGGCGGTTACCCAGGATCACGGTACCATTACGATTCCTTGGGAAAATCTAAAGTGGGCCAGCAGAACCAAGTCAGCCACTTCCGCAGCCATCGCCAAAATTTTAAACGTCAACGATATTATCCGGGTACGCAAGTTGCCCAGCGGAAATTGGGGGCTTTGCCAGGTGCCGCAGGTTGAAGGGGCCTTTGTGGCTTTAAATCCGCAAACGGGTGCTATTCTTGCGCTGGAAGGCGGTTTTGATTTTTATAACAGCAAATATAACCGCGCCACCCAATCCAAACGACAACCCGGTTCAGGATTTAAGCCGATTATCTACACCACTGCGCTTGAAAACGGTTTTACACCCTCAAGCACTGTCGTAGATGCCCCGATTGTCATCAACGACCCAACCTTAAAAAACGGCTGGCGACCTGAAAATTTCGGGCATCGTTTTTATGGACCCACGTCTGTCCGTGACGGCCTTAAAAAATCCCGTAATATTGTTTCGATCAAATTACTGATGGCAACGGGCATTAAAAAAGCTGCTGCAACCGCCATGCGTTTTGGTTTTGAATCTGAAGATATTCCCCGTTCCTATTCAATGGCCTTAGGCAGCGGACAAGCCTCGCCATTGCAAATGGCGCGCATGTATGCAGTTTTTGCCAATGACGGCGCCATTGTTAAACCGTATTTTATCGAGCGCATTGTTGCGCACGACGGTAAAATTTTATTTGAGGCAAAACCGAGTAAACCTAAAACCATCCTGTCCCCGGCGGTAAATTATATGATGAATACCATGCTGCGGGATGTAGTGCAGAGTGGTACAGCAACCCGCGCAAAATCGCTGGGCAGAAGCGATATCGCCGGCAAAACCGGCACCACTAATGATGGCAAAGATGTGTGGTTTAATGGCTATACAGCGACTATCGCCGCGACTGCATGGCTAGGCTATGATAACCCTACCTCGCTAGGTAGCAGGGAAACCGGCGGCGATGCTGCGCTACCGATGTGGATGAGTTTTATGCGCGAGGCCTTGAAAGGCGTGCCGCAAAAAGCATTGGTTATGCCTAAAGACGGCCTGCCTAAGGGCGCCCTAACCAACAAGCCAGCAACCCCTAAGAGCGGCGTTAAGGCGGATATCTGGGAGTTTTTTGATGGGCAGGTTAATGGTGCTAAAGGAGCGCAGACAACAACACCTAAAGTAGCGCCAAAACCGAAACCTGCAAGAGAAATAAAGCAAAAACTAGAGAATTTATTTTAAGGCAACAAAACTCAGCATCAGGAAAAACGGGATTTTATTGAAAGTGCCGACTGAAACAGTCCCTGCTAAAAATAGCAGGGACTGATTGGGTTTAGCTTACTAAGTGAGTACGTGCAACTGTTTTTAAAAGTCGTGATTCCGACAGGGAGTGAGGGAGGCTACAGGGGTGTCCCGGAGCTTGCCATCCTTGGTACTGGATACCCGCTTCCCGGCAGGTATGACGCGCTTTTTTGCTTCAGTTGCTAATAAAGTTCTCTAATTCAGGTTTTAAATGAGTTATGCATTTTTACTTAAAAATCAAAGTGTTCTATCGACATAAAAAAGGCGGTTCGCATTCCAGCAAACCGCCTGCTTTTAATGTAAACCTGACTAGCAGTCAGTTTATTTAGCGTATTTTTTACGGAATTTATCAACCCGACCAGCCGTGTCAACAACACGTTGTTTACCTGTATAAAACGGATGGCAAGAGGAACAAACCTCAATAGCTAGATCACGTTTTAAGACAGAACCGGTTAAAAAAGTATTGCCGCAGCCACACGTTACAGTGATTTGTTTATATTCAGGATGAATTTCTGGTTTCATAGTGCCTTCACATTGCCCGTAGATGAGCTACTTAATAATTGGAGAACTGCGTATGATACGTGCTACACAAATAAACTGCAATAATTTGTTAAATCATGCGTATTATTTCACTAAATACCAACGGCATCCGCGCTGCTGAACGTAAGGGGCTCTTCCCTTGGCTGGCGCAGCAACAAGCTGATGTTATTTGTATCCAGGAAACCAAAGCGCAAGTTGAACAACTAAGCGCCGAAGCCTTTTGGCCTTTGGATTACCATTGTTTTTATCATGATGCGGTCAAAAAAGGCTATAGTGGTGTCGCTGTCTACTGCAAAAAAGCACCAGACAAAGTTGCTAATGGTATCGGCTGGGAAGATTTTGACCAGGAAGGCCGTTTTATTGAAGCGCAGTTTGGCAACCTAAGCGTTATCTCGCTCTATTTACCGTCCGGGTCATCCGGTGAAGTGCGCCAAGCCATTAAATTCCAATGTCTCGACCGTTTTCTCCCCTATTTACAAACCCTGGCTAAAAACGGCCGCGATATTATTATTTGCGGCGACTGGAACATTGCCCATAAAGCGATCGATTTAAAAAACTGGCGAGGCAACCTTAAGAACTCAGGCTTTTTACCGGAAGAACGTGCATGGATGGATCAACTCTTTGCGGATAATCTTTGGGTAGACGCGTTTCGGCTGCTTAACCAAGAACCTGAATACTACACCTGGTGGTCTAGTCGGGGTCAAGCCTGGGCAAAAAACGTTGGCTGGCGCATTGATTATCAAATCATCAGCGCATCGCTGAAGGATAGCGTTAAGGCTGTTGCTATCTATAAAGACCAACGGTTTTCGGATCATGCACCGTTAATTATCGATTACGGTTATCCGTTTTAAATTTCTTGCGGCTTACTCCCGCCAAATTAATTTTTTATCTTCTTCGCTCCAGGGTGCCACTTTAAGTAACAAAAACATCCCTGGGACTGCAATAACAAAACAAAACAGAAAAAACAGCTTCCAACCAAACCATTCCACCAAATAACCGGTTGCAGCATTGGCAAAGGCCCTGGGTACTGCCGCCAAACTGGTAAATAACGCAAATTGCGTGGCGGTATAGAGCGGGTGGGTGGTTTTAGCAATAAACGCCACAAATGCCGCCGTTCCTAAGCCAACACCCAACGCTTCAACCCCAATCACCAATGCCAACCAAGGCAAACTGTGCCCAACTACCGCCAACCAGGCAAAACCTAAGATAGCAAGCATTTGTACCGCACCAAACAGCCATAAAGCCCGATTAACCCCGAGCTTTACCATCCATAAGCCGCCTAGCAAGCCACCGATCACGCTGGGCCACAAACCGGCGTTCTTGGCCACCAAACCAATCTCAGTTTTACTAAAACCCAAATCCAGATAAAACGGCGTTGCCAAAGCCGTTGCCATGCTATCACCTAATTTGTAAAAGAAAATGAATGTCAAAATCCACAGTGCAGACTGCCAACCGTTGCGGCCTATAAATTCATGAAATGGCTCCAACACTGCTTCTTTAAGGGTTCTAGGCGCGCCCTGCTTAAGCTTCGGCTCAGTCACCATCAGCGTCATTATTATTCCAGGCAACATAAACAATGCCGTGATAATAAATACACTATTCCACGGTAAATAATCTGCCAAAATCAACGACAGGGAGCCGGGTATTAAGCCAGCGATTTTGTAGGCATTTACATGTATCGCATTACCAAGGCCTAACTCATCGTCATGCAATAATTCACGCCGAAATGCGTCCAAGACAATATCTTGCGAGGCACTAAAAAAAGCCACTACACCTGCGAGTGTCGCAATAGCCCATAAATCCAGTTTAGGCTGCAACAACCCAAATACGGGAATAATCATAAGCAACGCTAATTGGGAAAGCATTAACCAGCCTCGCCTACGCCCTAAAGGCGGCGAATAACGGTCAAAAAACGGTGCCCACAAAAACTTCCAAGTAAAGGGTAACTGGATCAGTGCAAACAAGCCAATGGCTTTTAAATCAACGTTTTCAGAGCGCAACCAGGCAGGCACCAAACTAATCAAAATATACAACGGCAAACCGGAACTAAAGCCAGTGAATATGCAAATCAGCATACGTTTATTTAATAAAGCTTGCCAAATACTTGATTTAGCTGCCATTGTTTACCTCTAAAATAGTTTTGTTTTTCATTAATTCATTGTTAAAACAACCAGGCTCTCAACAAAAAAGGCCGATTGCCACATTAAGTGGCTCTCGACCTTATCTGAAATGCCACGCCGCTAAGTGCGGCGTTTAACTGTCATTAACCATTAATCATATAATGCACTGCAATACTCGCCACGTAACCCGCAGCAATATGAGGCGTCCATTTTAAATGGCTAAAGAAGGTATATTTATGGTTAGATTGCCCCATTAATGCCACACCCGCAGCCGAGCCGACAGACAACAATGAACCACCAACGCCAGCGGTTAAGGTCACTAACAGCCATTGATACAAGTCCATATCCAAATTCATGTTCAATACCGCGAACATTACCGGAATATTATCCACAACCGCTGAAATCAAACCGACCAAGATGTTAGCTGTAGTTGCGCCCAAGCCATCGTACATAGCGCCTGATAAAAGCTCTAAATAGCCGATATAACCTAAACCACCAACGCTAAACACCACACCAAAGAAGAATAACAAAGTATCCCATTCTGCATGTTTAACTTTTTCAAAAATGTCAAAACCAACCTCACCTTTTTCTTTCTCAAAAATATCATCTACAGCACCGTTGGCGTGTTTGAATTGAATTTTAAGATAATAGCCGTATAACATTAATGCTGACAAACCCACCATCATGCCCATAAACGGGGGCAAATGCAGGATTTGTTTAAAGCCAACCGCGGTGGCAATGGTAAACAAAAACATCACGCAAATTTGAATTGCGCCTGGCTTCATTAGCACTGCTGCTTCATTAGCCGCAACCGGTTGTTCATCAGGTATCGCAAAATACATAAAGAAAGCAGGTACCGCATAATTGACTACAGAAGGAATAAACAATTTAAAGAAATCAAAAAATTCTGCGTAACCCGCTTGCCAGACCATCAAGGTAGTAATATCACCAAACGGACAAAACGCACCACCGGCATTCGCAGCAAGCACTAAGTTGACAAATCCAATACTAACAAACTTCTCGTTTGTACCGCCCACGGCCAAAACCACCGCACCAACCAACAAAGCGGCGGTCAAGTTATCCGCAACCGCTGACAAAAAGAACGTCACCACGCCGGTAATTAAAAACAATTTGCGATAACCGAATTGCTTTCTGACCATCCAAGAACGCAGTGCTTCAAACACATTACGCTCGGACATGGAGTTAATGTAAGTCATTGCGACCAACAAAAACAACATTAACTCCGCATACTCCGTCAAATTGTACTCAAAGACTTTGTGCAGGTCATCTGTCGAAACGCCCGCTTCCTTCGCCAAAATAGCAGCATGCGCCCAAATAATACCGGCCGCTAAAATAACCGGCTTGGATTTACGCAGATGGGTAAACTCTTCTGCCATTACGAAGCCATAGGCAACAATAAAAATCAGAACCGTATAAATACCCCGTTCGGTTCCGGTTAAGCCAAGGTTGTCAAAACCTCCCGCTATTGCAAGCTCTGGCAGCAACACCAACGCTAATAGTACAAATAAAAAACGCGCCAAAACAACCTCCCCTCAGTAATTATAGTTATCACACATCAACTACGGATTTTGGAATTCCTGCCTTATCCTTTCAAATAAAGAAAATGAAAGTCCAAAATCCGATGTGCCACAGGTACACCGCCGCCCATTCAAGCAAGCATAAATAGTAACAGCCAATAATAGCATCTAACAATAATCTTTGTCATTTTATGGTGTGCAGTATATTATTACCGGACATGCCAAAAACACAGGTAAAATTTAACCCATCACCCATGTACCAGTATAACGAAACCGATCAAACCCTCGTCAACGAACGGGTAGCCCAATTTAGAAATCAAACCGAGCGCTTTTTAAAAGGTGAAATTGCAGAGGATCATTACCGCTCTTTACGCCTGATGAACGGCCTGTACATCCAAACTCATGCGCCTATGCTGCGCGTAGCAGTGCCTTATGGATTGTTGTCTTCAGAACAATTACGCAAACTTGCCCATATCGCCCGCACCTATGATAAAGGCTATTGCCATTTTACAACCCGCCAGAATGTCCAGTTTAACTGGCCTGAATTAGCCAAAACCCCTGACATTTTAGCCGAACTGGCGACGGTGCAAATGCACGCTATTCAAACCAGCGGCAACTGTATGCGTAATACCACCAGTGACCCCCTTGCAGGTGTATGTGTTGATGAAATCGCAGACCCCCGCCCTTATTGCGAAATTATTCGGCAATGGACCAGTTTCCATCCAGAATTTGCGTATTTACCACGCAAATTTAAAATTGCCGTCACTGGCGCAACCCATGACCGCGCCGCTACTAAATTTCACGATATTGGCCTGCATTTGGTTAAAAATCCCAGTGGCGAGGTTGGCTTTATCGTTTATGTCGGTGGCGGCTTGGGAAGAACCCCAGTTATCGGGCAAGTGATCAATCCCTTTTTAGAACCCAAACATCTGCTTTCCTATTTGGAAGCCATTTTACGTATTTACAATCTGTTTGGGCGACGCGATAACAAATACAAAGCGCGTATTAAAATTCTGGTTAGGGAAGAAGGCTTAGACAATTTTACCCGATTGGTTGAAGCCGAATGGGAACAGATTAAAGCTGGAAAAGAATTAAGCCAGGAACGCATTCATGCCATGCACAAATATTTTGCGCCCCCACTCTACGACCCTAAAGCAAGTGAAGATCAAAGCAATACGCAACAGCAGCTTAATAACCCAGCTTTTGCCAAATGGGTTAAACACAATACCAGCAACCACAAAATTCCCGGATACCGTGCCACCTACGTGTCATTAAAAGCACCCGAGGTGCCGCCCGGTGACATAACCGACAGCCAGCTTGAAGCGGTTGCGGATCTCGCGGATTTATACAGTTTCGGGCAAATACGCAGCACGCATCGGCAAAACCTCATTTTAGCGGACGTTAAAATCGCTGACCTGTTCTCCCTTTGGCAAAAACTGGCAGAGCTTAATTTAGCAACTCCTAATATCGGTACAGCTACCGACATTATTTGTTGCCCCGGCTTGGATTTTTGTGCGTTGGCTAACGCCGGATCAATTGGTATTACGAAAGAAATCAACACCGCCCTGGACGACATGGATTACCTGCATGACCTGGGCGATATTAAAATTAATTTTTCCGGCTGCATGAACGGCTGTGCCCACCAAAGCGTAGGCAATATCGGGATTTTAGGTGTCGATAAAAAGGGTGTGGAGTGGTACCAAATTACCCTGGGTGGGTCGTCAGAAAACGATGCCGCCATTGGGGAGCGCCTTGGTCCTGCAATTGCGAAACAAAAGATTACCGCCGCCGTCTTGGATATTTTGGATGTTTACGTCAAGGAACGCCTAAATGCAGATGAACACTTTTTAACGACCGTAAAACGTATCGGTCTCGATCCTTTTGTAGAGCAGGTTTATGCAACTCATTAAAGACCAACAGATTATAGATGACCACCAGCAATTTATAGCAGATGACCAAGCGTTACCCAGCCAAGGGGACATAACTGTTTCTTTAGCCCGCTGGCAAAAAGACCGCGCGCAATTGCTTAAAATGACCGGAAAACTTGGCGTACGCCTGGAACCTACCGACTCCGCGGAGGCAATTGCAGATGACCTACCCAAACTGGCTTTGATTGAGGTTAATTTTCCCGTTTACACCGACGGACGGGCATTCAGCCACGCACAGACCTTAAGCAGCCAGTATCATTATCAAGGGGAAATCCGGGCGGTGGGGGAATTTATGGCAGATCAAGTGTTCTACTTGTCACGGGTAGGTGTCAATGCCTTTCAATTGCCCGATACTCAACAGCTATCTACAGCACTCAGCACGTTGAAGGATTTTTCCAGAAGTTATCAATAACCGCATTTTTTGTAGAGACGCAAAATCTTGCGTCTCTACATATTCAACATAGCATCGAAGTATTAATCTGCAACACGCACTAAACGCACAGCATTGGTATTGTTTTTTAACTCGAAATTATCCCGGCCATGGCTAAAATCCACGACCCAGGCACTGGTAACCAAGCCTACATAAGGTGAAGAAGTCCAATACTTGGTTGAAGGCGTATCAGGAAACAATAGGGTATTAATCGCAGGATCGCTGCGGCAATCTTCGGTAAGACTGCGCAATTCGTTAATATTGGGCAAACGCCAATCGGTTTTACCCGCAAAACCACCACTCGCATTAAATTGGTTAAGTAACACCATTTTATCCCATTCGGCCTTGATGACTGAACCGGCACAAGTGCCCGCAGACTGCACCCAGCTTTGCCCTACTGAGCAGCGCATCCACATTAACCCGCTACTTTTATCGGTAACTGTCCCATCCGCTGCAATTTCAAAATCAATTGTCTCGTCTGAACTGGGCTGAATACCCGCATTGGTACAATCCGCCGCGTACACACCCTGCGACGCTAACATTAACAGCGCTAAAACCTTAGCTTTCATTGACAACTCTCCACCGACAATTTTTTAACTCGTTATTGTAAAGGCTCTTTTGTGCTTAGGTCGGGCTGGCGATAGCCAACCCAACCATCAGGCAACCTCAATTCACCACGTAAGCATCCAGTAACCTGAAACGCAGGGGATTACTGCCAGGAACCAATTGCAGAACCGCATTATAATGTGCAGCACCTACTTCAACATTTCCCACCACTAACAAACCAGTAGGGAAATAGCGCACCTGGCCACCGTTTCCGGAACGCGCCACCGCAGCAGATTTCACCTGGGCTTCACTTAACTCAAAGATCATGGAATCCGAACCAACCAGACGAAGCTTAGCCTCGTAGAAATCATTCTCCACTTTCACCATAGGTAAGCGTAACAAGGAATCACTATAGCTTGGATTGGTTACCGTCGTAGCTAACTCACAACTCTCGCACTTACTGACCAAACGCACATGTTGCTTGTTACTTTTACTATCCCAAAAATCCCAACCGGACTCAAAGTTAACAATCCAGGCATTAAAAGGGGTTGATGCCACCGGTGTTGCTGTCCAATAGCCATCCGCAACCGTATTAGGGAAGTAAGATATATCTACCGCCGGATTACTGCGGCCATGATGCACCATCGAATGCAACTCATGCCGGGTCGGCAAACGCCACTCATTCGAACCGCACAGGCCTTGTTGGTTAACCGCTTTTACATACGCATCAGTGTTACAATCCAAGCCAGTACAAAGCTCACCTTTACTGCCACCATTATGGCGGTCATTGAAGTCATACCAGAAATACACCTTATCTTTATCGCGCAAGCCTGTCTGGGTTTTAACTTCCCAAACCAAACCGGTCACGTTATCACGGGTACATCCCCACTCGCTGCCACCCAAACCCGGAACAGTTTGATTCAAAGGACAATTAGCACTACCTTCGGCCTGACCGTTATTGCACAGCTTGGTGTAATCAAAGCCCGCATCACCATGACCCATTTTAACCAATTTACCTTTGCGCGCCGCAGCATCACGACCCACCTGACCATCCTGACCCGGAAAGGTTGCCATCAACGCCTCACATTGACTGTCCTTATTGGCCGTATATTGCGCGGATTTATTCGCGCACCAGTCAATGCCGGTATCATTTAATAAGCCCAAATGCAAAGCCGCAATATTAGCCACATCCCCAATCGTCTTAAATGTAGCTACTACTGGAGTAATACCGCTCACCGTCACCAAACAGGTTGGGTTGGTGCCGCAACTTGCAACACTCCAGCTAACAAATTGCGAACCGCCCAAAGGATTAGCCGTCAACATTACTGCGGTGCTATCCGCAAACTCAGCATTACACGCCCCTCCGCAACTGATACCGGAGGGGTTGGAGGTGACCGTACCTGAACCTTGGCTGATAACAGTAAGCTTATTCGGCACAATATCGCCCTTCGAAGCACTCATTTGCACATGATCCAACCACGCGCTGTCCGCACCACTGCTTAAATCCGCATCCTTTGCATAAGTCCATTTCAACACATGCGACCCTGCCGGGATTGTGCCCTTAACATCTGCCCAATCCTGCTCACCGCTGATCTTTTGGATTTCCTTGCCATCGACTTCAAAAGTCAATTCATCACGATCCGCTTCAGAAGAAACCTTCCATGAAAACGACAAATCTCTCGGCCCCGTGACAGTCGTTTGCACCGAACTTTGCTGACCGTGGGTAATCAAGCCACTGACCCCCGCTGACCCATTAAAATAAATAGTTTTAACTTTCGCATCCTTTTGTTGTTGGCCAAACCAAGGGGCATTACCGTTGGTTATCCAAAGCAGGTCGGAGTTATCCAGGGCTTTGCCCAGCCCCACCCCCGAGAATGTCACCGCTACTTCTTGCGCTTGTGACATCGCCACTTTACAAGTTAACTGATTACCGCTACAAGCACCGCCCCAACCCAGGAAAGTTGAGCCATTAACCGGTTTTGCCGTTAAAGTTACCACGCTCGCATTGGTAAAACTATAAGCGCAGGTGGTACCGCAGTTAATACCTTCAGGATCGGAAAACACCATTCCGTCGCCCTCACCCTGTTTATTCAAGGTCAATTTAAAACCTCTATCAAAGCGGGCGGTCACATCTTTAGCCTGATCCATCGTAACTTTACAGGTCAACTCCAAGCCGCTACACCAATCCCCACCCCAACCTACAAATTCTGAACCTGGAAACGGTGTGGCAGTTAAGGTCACAACGGTATCGAAGGCATAATTCCGGTTACAAATAGTGCCGCAATTAAGCCCCAATAAATCAGATTTAATAGTACCTGTGCCGGTACCGCCTGGATCTTTAGTCACCGATAACCTGGCACTGTTTATGGACGCAAAGGTCGCCGTAACCGTTTTAGCCTGATCCATGGTTACGGTACAAACATCCAACGTACCATCCTGATTACTGTCTGTGGTGGAGGCACAGCCGTTCCACTTAACAAACTGGGATTTTAAATCGGGAATCGCAGTCAGGGTAAACACCTGCCCCCCAACAAACGTTTGATAACAAATATTTGAAGTGCCACCTAACTTGGCACAGTCATTTAAACTTTGCGAATTGGTACTGATAGACCCTAAACCATTACCATCTTTGACTACGGTTAAGACAATTTCATAATCAAAACGCGCCCAAACCCGAATATCAGAAGAAACGGTAACAGCGCAAACGGGCTGAAGACCAGTACATAAAGAAGGATAATCATCCCATACAAAAGTACCGTCAGGAAGGAACCGCTTAAACTGTACTTTCCAGCCAGCAAAATTCACGCCCGCTTTATCTGGTTTCGCCGTAAAACTGACAACCGATTTTTCTTTGGGATCAACAGTTGCAGAACATTCCGTACCGCAATTAATAGGTTTTGAAGTATTCGCCGTTACAGTACCAAAACCGGTACCTGAACCCTCTTTTAATACCGTTGCGTCATAGGATCCTGAGACAACCTTATTAAATTTTGCAATCACTAAATGCGCTTTATTCATGGTCACTGTACATTTTAAAGCGGTAGCAAGACAGCCCACAGTGGCACCATCCTCGCTATCAACTATCCAACCCGTAAAAGTGGAATTGGCAGCAGGCAATGCTGTTACAACGACCTGACGATTAAAATTATAAGTTTGGGTACAAGCAGGATCTGAAACAACTGAACCAGAACAAGTGCTCTGCAAATTATCCGAAGAAGACAATAAACTTCCCGACCCTTGCCCTTGTGCCTGCAAAGTCAATATATAGCCCAAGTTAAAAATAGCCCTGACTTGAACATCTTTAACACCTGGTGGCACAGTCACGTTACAAGTAGGCTCCAAGTTACCACACATGCCCGCTTGTAAGCCGATTGTTGAGTTATAGCCATTAGTTGGATCAAAAAAGACTCGCCAACCCGCAAAATAAGCACCATCAACTTTATTGGCTGAAGCCTTAAGGGTAACGTTTGTGCCTGGATTAAAGTTTTCAGCACAGTCTGGCGTAGTGGTTGAACCAAACTTAACGCCTGTGCAGTTTATGCTCGGCACTGAGGCAGTTGTCAGATTCGACGAAAGAATTTGACCATAATCTGAACCAGAACCTTCATTAATAATGGTAAAGGTTGCAGGCTCGGTCGGTGTAATACCAGGCTCAAATTTAGCCGTGATTTGCTGGTCAGCTAATGTAGCCTTGATGGAGCAGGAAATTCTAGTTCCACAATCTGGCCAAGGGGTTACATTATCATTTAGAAACCAACCCTTAAATTCAGATCCTGTATTTGGAACGGCAGTAAACGAAACGTTAACATCCCGACGGGGAGAGCTGCTTGAGACAAAAACCTGCGGGAAGGCACCGGCACAAGTAGTCCCACAATTAATATTAGTAGAAGCCAAATCGCCATCGTTTGTCGATGAAACCGTTCCTTGCCCCGCCCCTATTTTATCCACAGATATTGCATAGTCGGCATTAGCAGCCCCCGACCACCCTATCCAAAAGATCAGCATCAATAGAAAATAGTTCACATTTAATTTTCGCATATCGTATTTACTCTTAAACAGACTGTTCATTTTAGGCACCTAACCTGTCTTGTAGATGCTGATTCGTTATCCAATGGAGGGCGTGGATTTGTACCGCCAAACTTGTACTGCCTTAAAACGCTTTTTATTTACTCTTCGACAAGCCCTGTAGACCTTTAGCTTACCAATTCACAACAGCCAGAAAACCATACAACTCGGGGTAATTGGCTAATGTACAGACGCAAGATTTTGCGTCTGTACGCTCTGCAATAAACCCATCAGCCCTGTAGTACCGTAGGTTGGGCTGAACAACTTGAAGCCCAACGTTTACAAATCCTACAGGCTGGGCTTTATTATATTCAGCCCAACCTACATTTATGTTATTTCACCGGTGTCGCCGACAATAACTCCAAAGTCTGGGTATTGGGTTTATACCGTAAATCTACGCTATAAGCTTTATCGGTCGCTTGCACGGTAACTTTAGGCAATTTAACAATATTGTTCGCCGGATTATAAGTTCCCAATAACGCATCAGCACTTAAGGGTTCACTTAATGGCTGTGAAGCCCTTATGCCAAAGCTCGGCATGTTATTCGCGCTTTTACCTGTTGCGGTCTGTTGTAATTGCACTGAAAACAGCTGGTCATCCACGCGTACTTTGGGTATGTCAACCGTACCTGTCCTAGCACTATAAACAGCGTCATCTTTAAATGATTTAGTTGCGGCAGGACTGACCCCTGAACGCGTTACCTGAAAAGTATATTGGTCGTCGCTGTTAGGCAGCACCGCTATATATTCATCTGTAGTAGTTACAGTTTTAGTGTTTGTAGTGGTAGTGCTTGTTGGAGTAGTAGTGGTAGTTGGCGGTGCTGGTTCGTCAAACGATGGCCCCGGTTTTTTTAGAATAACGCTACCACTACCGCAAGGTTTGGTGTCTGATGCTTCCCCATCATGTTGTAAAGGTGAAGAAATGGCGACCAGGTAATTTTTGGTTTTACCTGGGGGTGGCGTGGTAGCACTGATGTCCACGGAGTTTTTGGTGCCAAAACAAGGGTCAATGACCCCCACTAAAGCATCATCGAATTTTCTACTTCTATAAAGCAAATACATATGGTCAGAAGGAGAACCAGGTAACTCTTGAGGATATATACCAGTTGGTTCAAGAGGTTTGTCATCCCGCCTCCGATACAAATCAACCGTGGCTTCTTCTATCTCTTTGGTCAGTTTATCCGCATCAAATACATACATAACCCAGGCTTTTTGGGCGCTGCAAGCAAAGCCTTGCGGGCACAATTGCAGGTTAATAATTTCATTGCCGCTGCTGTTGATAACATACCAATCACGGTCAGAGCTGTTCATTAAGTTACCGCGCATAGATGCCCCAGAATTTAAAGGCGTTGCCAGGCTGGATTTATTGTTATTTTCAATCTCAACATTGTCGGTTGAAACATATTCCCGGTTACTGACAATATTGATAATAATATTTGCCTGTGCGGAAACACCATAACGGTCAGTGATGCTGTATCTGAAGACATCCTGTAAAGCATTACCACTGTTACGCAGCGCCTGCACTTCTGAAACGCCGGTATTCAGCGTGTAAGAGAATTTATTGGTGCTGGATGAAAATTGTAAATAACCGTATTTACCAAACTGGCTGCTGAGTATTGCAGCGCTTAGATTGGTATCGGTTAAATTTAGCAAGCCAACGTTATAGTCTTTTAAGTTCCCTGTAACCGTTCCTGCCGCAGCAGTTGTAGGAGTCGGCGCTGCTGAGGTTGCGGGGATAGCATCTTCAGCAACTATGCTTTCAATAAAATCAGCGGCTTTAAACGGTACGATATTGCCCGCAACGATATTGATGGTAACGGTCGCTTGCGAAGAAACCTTGTCATTCGGGCTTTTGCCATTCGCGCGGTAGGTAAAGGTGTCGCTTAATGAAGCGCCGGTACCAAGCAGTTTTTGTACGGCATTCAGGTTAACCCGATAAGTTAATTTTCCATCAGAGCTCAAGCCGCCATCCAGCGCACCATATTGCCCAACCGAGCTACTGATTAACGTTGCTTTGTCCGCATTAATGTCATTACCAAGGACATTGAGGCTCACCGTAGGATTGGTGGTGGCAGAATCGACAATCAATGAAGCATTGTCATTAACCGCTGTCACGACCCCTAAGGCATTGGTAGTCCCTACGATGGTAACGGTAATGGTCGCTTCCGAGGTTAAAAAGCTATTACCCGGCGCTCTGATACTGTAAGTAAAGGTATCAACCAAACTTTGGCCGGACGCTAAACCACTGACCGCAGGATTATTAACGTCAACTTTATATTTATATTTCCCATCTGCCGGATTAGCACCCAGATCAAGAAATCCGTATTTACCGGCAGGGCTTCCAAGTAAAGAAGCGCTCCCCGCATTAATATCATTCGCTTTTACGTCAAGCGTGACACTCGACTCTGCTTTGGTTGCATCCACTTCCACACTGGCAGAATCAGGATAGGCAACCGGTTTGTTTTTGGCAGCCATGATTGTAATGGTCAGTGTACCAGGGGCTGTTACCCGTTGATCGTCTTTAGAGGTTACCGTATAACCAATCGTATCAATAAGCGTTTGGCCTTCGCTTAAAGCTCTAACAGCCGGATTGGTGGTATCAAGTCTATACGTGGCCGTATATTTATCAGCCGTGATGCCTGCTATATAACCATAGCGTCCATTTAAACCACCATTTAATATGACCGAACCGATACTATTGCTGGTAATTAAATCAACGGTTACCGAAGGGTTGCCGTTATTATCGTCTACCGCCAGCGAAGCAAACGCACTGGCAGCCTCAACCCTCGCAACGGGCACAGGAATATGGGTGCTGCCGTTGTCATTTTGGGTACTCCCATTGATGTTCAAAGGAGCAGCGGCCAAACTAAGCTGCGCATTAAGTAGCAATGCAGTTAATAAGGTTGTAGGGATAAATTTATTCATACTTAATTTCCACACAGGTTGGTTTTAAGAGGTGCCAGATAATGCAGAAGCATAGTCTACAATCAAATTAAAGCAAATGTTGTCAAGATAATATTTTTCCTGATTATAAATTTCCTTCAGCTAAGCCAGAATATCGTCATCTCGGTAGGGATTGCCGGAATCCAGGCTACAAGGATGTCTCGGCGCTTGCCAGCCTTGGCACTGGATACCCGCTTCCCGGCGGGTATGACGCACTTTTTTGCTTCAGTTGCCAATAAAACTCCCTAATTCAGGTTTTATATTAATTATGCATTTTTACTTAAAAAAAGCCAGCGAAGCTATAAATACTTCGCTGGCTTTTGAGTGACACAGGCACAATGCCTGCTGATTTTTAACCTTGCTTATATTCAGACCAACAGCAATGCTTAGCCTTTACTAAAATGCAAACCATCTGGCGCACTGTCGACTTTTATAACCTCCCCCGCACTAAATCCCCCTGACAAAATCGCCTGCGCCAAAGGGTTTTCCAATTGTTGCTGAATGGCACGTTTTAACGGCCTTGCGCCATAGACTGGATCAAAACCGGCTTCACCCAGCCGATCTAACGCAGCCTCGCTGATTTCAAAGCCAATGTCGCGATCCGCCAAGCGTTTGCGTAAATGTTCAATTTGCACGTTGGCAATTGCTCTAATCTGTTTGCTGCCTAACGGATGAAACACCACCGACTCATCAATCCGGTTGATAAATTCCGGCCTGAAATGCGCCCCGACTATCGCCATAACGGTCGCTTTCATTTGTGCATAATCTTTTTCCCCGGCCAATTCCTGGATTGCCTCCGAACCTAAATTGGAGGTCATCACGATTACGGTATTTCTAAAATCCACCGTCCTGCCCTGCCCATCCGTTAAGCGCCCGTCATCCAGCACTTGCAACAACACATTAAAGACATCTTTGTGTGCCTTTTCAATTTCATCCAGCAAAATAACGGAATAGGGTTTACGTCTGACCGCTTCAGTCAAATAGCCGCCTTCTTCATAACCGACATAGCCTGGAGGCGCACCAATCAAACGCGCAACCGAATGTTTTTCCATAAACTCGGACATATCAATGCGAATCATCGCATCTTCGGTATCAAACATGAAATTCGCCAAGGCTTTGCACAGCTCGGTTTTACCTACCCCGGTTGGCCCCAAGAATAAAAACGAACCATTCGGGCGATTAGGATCAGACAAACCTGCGCGTGAGCGGCGAATCGCATTACTGACTGCTTTTAGCGCTTCTTCCTGCCCAATCACGCGTTTCGCCAATTCAGATTCCATGCGCAATAATTTCTCTTTTTCCCCCTCCATCATCTTGGAAACCGGAATACCAGTCCATTTTGAAACCACTTCAGCGATTTCTTCTTCGGTGACTTTATTGCGTAACAGGGTCATTTTTTGCGCTTGTTCAGGCTCTGCGTTAAGCAACTGTTTTTCCAATGATGGAATGATGCCATATTGCAATTCCGACATCCGCGCCAAATCGTTATTACGGGTTGCCGCTTCCAAATCAGTTCTGGCATGTTCCAGTTTTTCTTTAACCGATGCCGAACCTTGTAAAGAGGCTTTCTCTGCTTTCCAGATTTCGTCCAAATCAGAATAGTCTTTTTCAAGCTCGCTAATTTCTTCTTGCAGTATTTCCAGACGTTTTTTTGAGGCCGCATCAGTTTCTTTTTTCAGCGCCATTTGCTCCATTTTCAATTGGATTAAACGCCTGTGTAATTTATCCATTTCCTCCGGTTTGGAATCCATTTCCATGCGGATTCGGCTGGCCGCTTCATCAATTAAATCAATGGCTTTATCCGGCAATTGCCGATCAGCAATATAGCGATAAGACAACATAGCCGCCGCCACAATTGCCGGATCGGTAATTTCAACACCGTGATGCACTTCGTATTTTTCTTTCAGGCCACGCAAAATGGCAATCGTATCATCCACGGAAGGCTCATCCACCAGCACTTTCTGGAAGCGCCGCTCTAATGCCGCATCTTTCTCAATGTATTTGCGGTACTCATCCAAGGTCGTTGCGCCGACGCAATGCAGTTCGCCACGCGCCAAAGCCGGTTTTAACATATTCCCAGCATCCATCGCGCCTTCGGCTTTACCTGCACCGACCATAGTGTGCAGCTCATCTATGAATAGAATCACCTGCCCTTCCTGTTTGGCAAGATCATTCAAAACCGCCTTCAAGCGTTCTTCAAACTCACCGCGAAACTTCGCGCCTGCAATCAAGGCCGCCATATCCAGCGCCAACACTTGTTTACCCTTAATACCTTCGGGCACTTCGCCATTCACAATGCGCTGCGCCAAGCCTTCTACAATCGCCGTTTTACCCACGCCAGGCTCACCGATTAATACCGGGTTATTTTTAGTACGCCGCTGTAATACCTGAATCGTGCGACGAATTTCATCATCCCGTCCAATTACGGGGTCTAGCTTGCCCTTTTCAGCTCGCTCAGTGAGATTGATGGTGTATTTTTTTAACGCCTCCCGTTGGTCTTCCGCATTCGGATCAGTCACCGCTTGCCCGCCGCGCGCACTTTCAATCGCCGTTTCCAACGCTTTTTGTGAAACTTGCGCTTTAGCCAACGCATCACTCAAGCTACCTTTAGTGGCACAAGCAGCCAATAAAAACAATTCGCTGGAAATGTAATCATCTTTGCGCTGCTGCGCCATTTTGTCAGTCAGGTTAAGTAGCTTAGTCAGCTCGCTGGAAATCTGCACGTCACCACCGGAACCTGAAACCTGCGCCAGACGTTTTAAACTGGCTTGGCATTCAGCGCGTAACACGCTTACATTCGCGCCGCTTTGCTTAAGCAATGGCACTGCACTGCCGCCCTGTTGATCCAACAACGCCAGCATTAAATGCACGGGTTCTATAAATTGGTGATCATTACCTAACGCCAAACTTTGCGCGTCAGCCAAAGCCAGTTGAAATTTACTGGTTAGTTTGTCCATTCTCATCGCAGATGCCCCTTTTAAGGAATTTTAATTACTTACGAAATGGGGGGGAATTATTGGTATTTCAAGGCGAAAGGTTTTTTATACTTTTACGCCTCAAGAACCCTATAATCATGAGCGGAGATAATAGAGTGATTCAATTTGCGCTAAAGGCAAACACCGATTGTCATGCAAGACATTTAAAACAGGCATAGCCATAGTAATAATAGTTTTATTGACTATAATCAAGTCCAAGTGTTGGACGAAAAGCTGGCTTTTTCTGTTAGAAATAACCAGATTTATCACCGACATTGAGCATTGTGTTGTTTAAGGCGAATTTATAGCAGCAGATGTTAATAATGCAAAAAACCTGTAATCAGTCAAGAAGTCCAATTTATTTAAACACTTAAGCTGATGGGCAACCCTTGGCGACTTCATTTTTATATTAGCGAGCAAATTACTATGTCGATCTTAAAATCTCTTACGCTGGGTTTGTTGTTAAATGTACCGATAATTGCAATGGCGACCACTATGACTCTTAATAATCCAGTTGCACTTCCTGAGTACGCAACTTATTCAGGGGATAGACTTATCATTCCTGATCAAATTGAAGACATTGATACAGGGGTAATATATTTAGGAGAAAACCTACCTGCATTCAATAATGAATGGACACTAGCCGTTGGAGAAGGTGAATTAGCCGATATAGTTATAGGATCTTTTAGTAACGGAGATTTTGAGATCAATGATTTCAACGTTAGCAGCGACATAGTGAGTTACAGCGGACTTACCGGCATACATACCTTTACCATAACCGGCACACCCTCCGGCACAAGTGGAGGTTCTTACTTTGTAACAACATCAGTTTCAGCCGTGCCTCTACCTGCAACCGCCTGGTTAATGGCTTCCGCATTAGTCGGCCTGGCTTCATTAGGCAAACGTAAAACCGCAATCGCAGCTTAATAGATAGGCTGCAACCGCTCGCAATTTCACCTGAATATTCGTAAGCTGTTTCAACGATAGGGGCGTATCAAGCTGATGCGCCTCATCCATCCTCACTCCCTTTAATAATTAGCTAAGCATTTAAGCCAGTAGCGCGCTAATCGACGCACATTCTTGCGCTTGCAAAGTAAATTCAAATACGGACAAATCTTCTTGCATATGAATTTTACTGCAAGTGCCAGTGAGCGGAACGATGCCTAGCTGCGTTAAAAACCGAAAAAATATCTGTGCAGGGCTACGCTGGTAATGCGTTGACAAGGCTTTTAAACTGGGATGGTTTAAAACCTCAGAATTTGCAGATAACGTCCAGAAGCTCTGATAAAGCATCTGTTTTTGCTGACAAAAGTCGCGGATAGCCACATCATAGCCCGTAGCCGCATAAAAACGGTTTTGCACGATTGCAGGTTTAATTCGTGCTGCTTGCCATAAAAATTGCAGTTGCTCTAATTTGTAGCAATTGCTAATACCCAGCAGTCGGCTACCGCCTGCACAGCAGATTTTCTCCATAGCTTGCCAAACCTCCAACAACTCTTGAAGATTGGTCAGTGGGGAATGTAGAATTAAAGCATCCAGATAATCCGTTTGTAAATGTTGTAACGACATATCAAATGATTGGGCGACCTGAATTGCCAAATTGGCCTTAGCATCATACGGAATGCTTTCAGGATCCTGCCCATCAACTGGCGTAAATTTACTCTGCACATAAATGTCACTACGGGATAACCCTCTGTTAAAAGCAGCAGCCAACCCCTCGCCGACACCTGCTTCATAATAATGTTTAGGCTGACACGCCGTATCTATGCCCCGAAAACCACAATCGATCGCTTGTTGAACCAACGCGGCCGTGCGGTCTTTTTTCCAAGCCGTGCCGTAAATGATCGGTGGTATCGAGACACCGTGAACGGAAAGATTCAATTGACTGGCTGACATAAAGTGTGCTCTATCTAATAATTATCTTAATGGCTACTATTTAACCGCAAAATCCCCGTAATGTCCTCCGGTTTTTCCTGAATGTTTATTGGCGCGCCCCTGCAACAATTCACGCAAGAATTGGCTATCGGTTTCAATCCACGCGCCCGCGCGGGGCGCGACCATTTTTCTCTACATTTTATTTGACATGTTCAGTTTCAATCCACGCGCCCGCGCGGGGCGCGACTTGAAAAAGCCAAAGCAACCGGCGCAACTAAAGTTTCAATCCACGCGCCCGCGCGGGGCGCGACCAATGTGACATCTAATTTTAGCGGCCTACAGGGTTTCAATCCACGCGCCCGCGCGGGGCGCGACCCATCAAATTTGACTGAGCCAACGCCTTTGTTGTTTCAATCCACGCGCCCGCGCGGGGCGCGACAATCTGGATGAGCTGAAGCTGGCAAAGTGGAATGTTTCAATCCACGCGCCCGCGCGGGGCGCGACAAGTGGCGATGAAGTTTATGCAAGACACGCCGGTTTCAATCCACGCGCCCGCGCGGGGCGCGACGATTGAGTGCATTACTTTTACCGGGCCAGTTAAGGTTTCAATCCACGCGCCCGCGCGGGGCGCGACCTGGGAAATAAGCCCTTATTCTCATGATACTATTGTTTCAATCCACGCGCCCGCGCGGGGCGCGACCGGCATTGAGCGTTGCCTGTAGGCCGCTAAAATTAGTTTCAATCCACGCGCCCGCGCGGGGCGCGACGTAACCGTTCTAGGCTGAGCCCTACTTTCTATCGTTTCAATCCACGCGCCCGCGCGGGGCGCGACTTGCTCCCTGCGCTCCATTAGCTCCACTCCGTGTTTCAATCCACGCGCCCGCGCGGGGCGCGACAATTATCCCCGTATCATCTTGGTTAATTCCTAAGTTTCAATCCACGCGCCCGCGCGGGGCGCGACATGGAGGCCCTGACCATTGACTACAACACAGATTGTTTCAATCCACGCGCCCGCGCGGGGCGCGACTAGTTAATTATCAGCGTACGTCGTACGCCTTGGTTTCAATCCACGCGCCCGCGCGGGGCGCGACATCACAACTTAGACGAATTGAGCAAAACAACATGTTTCAATCCACGCGCCCGCGCGGGGCGCGACTTTGGCATATTAAATTTTGCTAATGATGCGGCAGTTTCAATCCACGCGCCCGCGCGGGGCGCGACGTTGCCCTATATTAACTGCAACATTACTTATCGTTTCAATCCACGCGCCCGCGCGGGGCGCGACTT
>JBEBJQ010000152.1:0-4326 GCA_040079795.1 Methylococcales bacterium | reverse complement strand
CAATAAATACGCCGGCTACATGCCAATTTAACCCCTTAAATCTTATAAGTAGACAACAAAATACTAGTCTCCGTTGTCGCAATCCCATCTGCCAGCCGGATGACGTTCAGCACCTCGTCAAACGCTTCCAAAGTCTCCGCCCGCAACTCGGCTATCAAATCCCAGCGCCCATTGGTGGTGTGTAGGGCTACGACGTTGGGCATGCCTGTTAGGGCGTGGCGGACTTCAAGGGCGCGGTTGCCTTCTACGGCTATGCACATGATGGCGCGGATGCGGTGGGCTTCTACGTCGGGTTTGAGTTTGACGGTGTAGCCCACAATGGTGCCGTCGCGCTCCAGCTTGGCGATGCGGTTTTGAATCGTCGCCCGTGCTAATTTCAGTTTTTTGGCGAGCGTGACGACAGAAATTCGCGCATCGTCTCGCAGCAGGCCGATCAACTCTCGGTCGATATTGTCCAGAACGGGGTTCGTAGCATTTTTAACCATAATGTTCAGCCATAGTTAGCAATATGTGCATCATAGCTCTCTTTTTGAACGGTTTGTGCGCTTCACACGGTGCGAAATGATGCTGATACTTGTACAAACTCTTTTCTGGAGTTTGTCAGGAACTTGATATGACCCGTTTTATAGATGTACCCACCATGTCCGAGCTGGTCGCCGATATTGGCGTGAGCCAATTGATTGGCGAGCTGGCTGACACCATTCAAGAAGATTTCGTCCGCTGGCCCGATTTTGACAAGTCCGCCCGTGTGGCCAACCACTCTGACATTGGCGTGATCGAGCTGATGCCCGTGTCTGACGCCAAACAATACGCTTTCAAATACGTCAACGGCCACCCCATCAACACTGCGCATGGGCTGTACACCGTGATGGCGTTTGGCGTGTTGGCCGAGGTGTCCACGGGCTACCCGTTGCTGTTGTCCGAGCTGACCATCGCCACCGCGCTGCGCACCTGCGCCACCTCGCTGATGGCGGCACTTGCGCTGGCGCGACCCAATGCCAAGCGCATGGCTTTGATTGGCAACGGCGCACAAAGCGAGTTTCAAGCGCTGGCTTTCCACAGCCATTTGGGCATCAACGAAATCGCTGTGTACGACGTTGACCCCGCCGCCACCGCCAAGCTGATGCGCAATTTGTCGGTCTACCCAGATTTGAAGCTGATTCGCGCCAATTCCACCGCTGAGGCCGTGCGCGGTGCAGACATCGTTACCACCGTCACCGCTGACAAAGCATATGCCACCATCATCACCCCAGACATGATTGAGCCCGGTATGCACATCAACGGCGTAGGCGGCGACTGCCCAGGCAAAACCGAGTTGCACGCCGACGTGCTGCGCACCGCCAAAGTGTTTGTGGAATACGAACCGCAAACGCGAGTGGAGGGCGATATCCAGCAGCTGCCAGCCGATTTCCCAGTTACCGACTTGTGGCGTGTTTTAGCGGGACAAGTTGCTGGGCGCGAGAGCGAGGAGCAAATCACCGTGTTCGACTCCGTTGGCTTTGCGTTAGAAGACTATTCCGCCTTGCGCTATTTGCTGGCGCAGTCAGTTAAACACAACCGTGGCATCGACATCGAATTGGTGCCTGCTGCAGATGACCCTAAAGACCTGTTTCGCTACACGCGACGCAGTGCATCAAAGGCAGTGTTGCGCAAAGTGGCTTGAAAATAGTCTATTTTGCTATGTATTTAATAGCTGCTTAGGCAATAAATACGCCGGCTAAGTGCCAATTTAGCATCTATACAGATCTCACATCTTTTGTGCATTGAATCAACCACCGGCGCATAGCAAGAATCACTGGGTCATCCTTTTGTTCGGGTCGGCATACAGAGTAGTACGTGAGTGTTGATTTCGGGCTTGGTGCAAGCGGCGCCACCAATGCTTTCCCAAACGTAGGCCAATTTCTGATAATCGGGTCCATTCCCAATGCAATTCCAAGTCCGTGTTCGGCTGCTTCAAGTGCTAAAGACACATTGTCGAACCACATATCACCCTTGGGTTTCAGGTCTGAACAATCAGCATTTTCCAGCCAAGTGCGCCATGCACCTGGGTGCTGAGAGACGTGTATCAATGTGTGTTTGGCGAGGTCGCTAGTTGTTTTAATCGCATTATTTCCGCGTGCTAATGAGGCAGCACAAACGGGCAATGCGCGAACGTCGAGCAATTTGTCAAAATGCAAGCCGATTGATTTTTCGCGTCCCATTCGAATGGCCAGATCAACACCAGAGCCTTCAAAGTCTGCATATTGCGCAGTTGCTTCCAGTCGCAACGAGATATTAGGAAATTTATTTAGAAATTTATCTAATCGGGCAAGCATGATTGCACTAACGAAAAAGGGTAAGGCGCTCACACGAATTTCTCGATTTTTACTTTCTATGGGTGTCAACGAACGGCTACCACGCTCTAGGAGCAAGAGCGCTGATTTGACATAAGTCAGATAGTTTTCACCTGCTGGCGTCAGAAGGATGGATCGTCCCGTTCTAACAAATAACCGGACGCCAAAGTGATGCTCTAACCCACGAACCTGATGGCTGATAGCAGATGGTGTCAGTGAAAGTTCTTGTGCGGCCAATCTGAAACTCTGACGCTCTGCTGCACGCTCAAAGGCCCTTAATGACATAAGGGGTGGCAGATTTATCGTGCCAGTTTCATTGTTAGATGAGTGAATAAATTTCATTTTAAACAAGAAATTATCTCTTGTATTTGATTTTTTTGGAATATATCATGCATTGAAATTCAATACAAATGGAGGTCATATGAATGCTGTCTTTTCTAAAAATAGCGCCGGTGATTGGGTTCCGTCTGCGTTTGCTCAGGGACCCTTTTCAGGCCTTCAAGGTGGTGCAATTGCTGGACTTCTCACAGCAGAGATCGAGCAAATCGCTGAGTCAAAAAAGTTGGGGCATATTGTTGGCATCTCGATTTCGTTTTACAGACCAACTCCTTTAGGCACTGTGAGAACAAATCAAACCATTGTGCATAGCGGTCAGCGCGTGTCGTTTGTGGAAAACAGTTTGACACGTGAAGACGGTAAATTGTGTGCGACTCTAAGAGCTTCTTTGATCCGAGAGCAAGCCGTTGAATTTCCACCGTTCGTCATGAATATACCCAAGATTGATCCAACTGCGCTGCAATCACCGCCGCCACTGAATGCGTCTCATGGAAAACCGTGGTTTATGGATACGATGCATGCTAAAGTAGGTTTAGATGGTACCTTGTGGTTTAAGGTTGATGTTCCCATTGCGGCTGGTGCTGGCTATTTCGCCCGCGCAGTGGGTCCTGCTGATTGGTGTCATGGAATACATCGACCATTCAAAGTGCCATTGGCTGATCCAAACCAAGATTTAACTGTGAATTTGGTGCGTGCCCCCGTAGGCGACTGGATTGGCGTCAAGGCGAAGACACTTTGGCAGAATAGCGGAATAGGCGTAGGCTTAGGCACACTTTGCGATGTGTACGGTGACATTGGCTCAGTATCCATGTCGGTAGCGCTGGTTTCCATGAAAGCTTGATATATGACGAACAAATTAAAGCAACTTTTGAATTTATTTTTCGAAGCTGTCTCTTTTGATGCCGGTTATCAACCAGCCTACGAACGTATTTATCCACTATTCATTGAGTCTGGTTTACTGATCAAAAATTCTGGGGAAACACCTGAAATTTCAAGTGTTCGCCAATTTATTGAACCCCGCCAAGCTTTGGTGAACTCGGGAGTACTCACACGCTTTCATGAGGTAGAGATTTCAGCAACGACTGATGTTTTCGGCAATATCGCGCATCGCTTCAGTGTTTATGCTAAATCCGGAACGCAAAAGGGCGTGGCATTTGAAGCCAAAGGCGTGATTTCAACGCAATTTGTGCGCACTTCAAATGGTTGGAAAATCAGTTCAATGGCGTGGGATGATGAGCGCGAAGGTTTGAAGATTTTAAACAATATGCCCTGAACACAGATTGGCAAAGGCCGCTGGCATCGCCTTTCTCAGCATAGAAGGGCTGTAATTTACGCTATAAATAAAATAGCTTAATAGGCAATAAATACGATGGCTAGATGCAAGTTTTTTCTCAAAATCAGCGTTCCAAGGTGTTCTACAGCGTTTGCTGGTACCGCACCAACATCTGATCTTGCGTTTCAAACACCGTTTCAGCCGGTAATTTGCCCACCATTTGGTCGCGCAGCATTTCGCCCATGCTCGGAAGCTCGTTACGATTGATATGCTTTTGAGCGTTCCACAGGTCCGATCTCATCAGCGCTTTGGCGCAGTGCAGGTAGCTGGCGTGCACACTGACGCGAATCACCAGCTTGGGCACGCGACGGCTGTCTTCGCAGA
>JBEBJQ010000151.1:0-4342 GCA_040079795.1 Methylococcales bacterium | reverse complement strand
GGTGGTTATTTCATTTGCAATTAATTCGAGCCCAAAATTGCGCTGATTGCGAGCCCAACCATTTTCAAACGCAAGCCGTTACAGGTAAGGGCTGTAGCGATTTATGGTGAGGGTTTAGGGGATGAAAGGTGAAGGTTTAGGGGATGAAAGGTGAAGGTTTAGGGGATGAAAGGTGAAGGTTTAGGGTAAGTAAAGATAAAGCGGTTAAAGGTGAGCTTAAGGATAGTTTTTAAACATTCACCTTTCAGTATAATTCCTTTTGTGACTCAAAAAAGGTGTTTAAAAACATGAAATCATCGAATGAACAGGTTAAGAAACATGTAGCTGCAATTCATACAAGTGGGATACTCTCTTTGCTTGAACGAAAAATGGTTAATGTGCTACTTTTGAACGCTTATGATGCGCTATTGACGAGACGTACTCATAAACTTCCAATTAAACATTTATGTGCAATGCTTGGTTGGGATGAAAGCAATAATATAGAACGTCTTCAAGATGTACTTCGTAAGCTTGCTTCAACTTCTGTTGAATTCAACATAATGGAGGATAGGAAAGAAGTTTGGCGCGTTATGTCCATGCTTTCTTTTGGTGAGATCAAAGATGGTAAATGTACTTATCGTTACGACGAGTCACTTGCTGAACGTCTGTATGATCCTGAGATATACGCGACTATAAATATTGGCATACAGCGTCGTTTTGAGGGAAGCTATGCGTTAACGCTTTATGAAAATTGTCTTCGTTATAAAGTCGTTGGTTCTACTGGATGGTGGGAACTGAACCGATTTAAAAAAATTATCGGTGCAAATGCTGCTGTGTACGATGAGTTTAAATATCTTAAACGAGATGTCATTATGAAACCTGTTGAGGAGATCAACCGAATTTCGGATATACAATTGGCGCCAGAGTTTCAAAAAGAAGGTCGAAAAGTAACGGCAGTTCGTTTTATTATCACAGAAAATAAGCAACATACGCTTTTGAAGCCAGCGATTCAAGATGATCATATTGTCATTATGGAATCTGAATTATTTAAGCGTCTTTCTGAACACGGTATTGGCGAACGTCTTGCTATTTTATGGATTATGCAAGATGAAGAACGTGCTAGAAAGGTTGTTGAATATGTGGAGGCGAAAGCTCTAAAAAAACAGGTAAAAGGTTCAACTGCGGGCTACATTCGAACACTTTACGAGAGCGATGCTGTTGTCGGTAAGTCTTTATTCGAAGAAAATAAAGTGCGGGAAGATCAGGCTAAAAACGAAGAGAAACAGCATAAAGCATTAGCAAAGCGACGTTCTGAACTTGAAACAGCGTTTTTACGTGAACGTACAAATAAAATAGTAAACGCCTTGTCGTTTGAAGATAAACATTCTTGGATCAACCATTATATCGATGAAGTAGGGGGTGATAAAGCAAAGACCTATAATCCAGATACAACGGAGTTTCGCGATACCTTGGAGCGTATTCAGTTTTCGAACTGGCTACGTAAACGTCTTACCCCTATGTTTGAATTATTGGAATATAAAGCTTGGCTTAAGGCAAGAGGGTATGACGATAAAAAAACTAATATTAAGCAGGTGGTTTTATAATAGGGGTTTGAAGTGCAGTGGAACGAAAACCCCCATTACCACCCATTGCTTTTTTGCCGTCACATACATCGCTCGTGATATGCCTGCCCTGCCCTTCATCCACGATCGCATTGAGCGTTTTAACTGTCCAATTCCTAGGGATATAATCATAGCAAAGCTGCTACATTGTCAATCTCTCTGCCCAGTCGCTGGCTTTATTGGATATGCGTTTTGAGTTATCCACAGGGGCGTTTACGATTAAAAAAAGAATATATATAAGATTAAAAGAATAAGGAGTTTTTTTTAATTTTTTTTATAATTTTTTACAATGACTTACAATATTATTTCTATAGTGACCCGCGACCTATACCTACCACCTTGATACAATTTAATGTCCAAAAAGGCTGACCTGCGACCTATACCTACTGCACCCGCGACCTATACCTACTGCTTTTTGCAGACCCGCGACCTATACCTACCTATTTTTTACCGACCTGCGACCTATACCTACCGTATTCACCCCTTGGAAGCGGTTCAAAAGAGGGGAAAAACATTACCCGCGACCTATACCTACCGATACCCGCGACCTATACCTACTGTAAAAGCCTGCGACCCGCGACCTATACCTACCGATTTTTATTCTTTTCCTCCGTTTTTCTTCACAGCCAAGCTTTCACGTTTGTTCGCTGCTTTCATTTCGGATACAAAATCTAGTGAAGCCGTAAGGGTATAAACAACGTCTTCAAGTTTGCTGCGTCTGCCGCGTATCTCGCTTTTTTCAATCTTCATCAGTACTCCGCCTGTCTTTAATTCGTTCCATGCTGCATCGAGCGCGGCGATTGCGTCCCGTTCGCGGGCGTAGCTATTCAATAAGGAACTGTCGCGTTTGATGGTGCTGTAACGTATTTCAAATGACGTGGTGAGACTTGCGAAGGTGAATTTCAAAGACAATTGCTTGTGAAGCCAACGGGCAAGCTGGGTGTTGTGGCTCATCATCTGCGCGTAATTGAATTGCCGATAGGTCAAGGTATCCAAGGCTTGTGTGACAAGCGGGTGAAACTGGACAATCCATTTTGCTTCGGGGTCTTCGGCAAGTTTGTTTTTTGAAACCGCCGCCAGCCCTGAAAAATAACCGCATTTAGTAAACCCTTCCCCGCCTTTGCCTTCCACAGTACGAATTTCAATAATGCTCCCGGCCAATATATTCAGGCTTAAAACGATCTCTTGATAGGATCGCGTATGCCCTCGCCGTTTCAATTCATCGCGCAGCATATACAGTGAAAAAACGACTCCGCTGCGGTAATTAGGCTGATCAAAAAAGGCGTTGTGTTGCTCGGCGGCGATCTTGCGTAAAGCGTCTTCGATTAATTCCTCATTGGCTGAAGGGTAATAATCGGTTTCTGTTTTGGTCTTCTCGTCGTAAATTCTGGCCGCTTGTATGCGTACCTCAAATGGACGTTGCCGGTATTGAAAAGTGATGTGCTGCAATGACAGAAAGCCTTTTTCTTTCCGAATCTTCGTCATTTGTTGCCGCGACATGGCATAGCGGGGAACGCTGTCCCAAAGGTCGAAGGTGTTAGAAAGCCGGTCGCGTTCGCTGTCCTTGTTGCACAGGAACGAGCGAAATAGATCAAGCTGATTGCCATCAAAATCCGCTTTTGTTGGCGGAATGACGGGCTCTTGTTTATCTTCGCCGTCTTTTCCTGTGATCTTCGATTGCTTCTCTTTGGCTCTCATGCCCTGCCCTTTTTTATTGAATAGACAAATTCGTCTATTCGTTATTTAACGAACTTTTGTTCATACAGGTCAACAGCCGCCCGTAAAACCTCAACAAGGCTTATATCATTATGCGCCGCAATTTTCCGCAAACGATGCCTGAATTCTTTCGGAACCTTAAAGCCGAGATTGACGAATTCGCTAGAAGGAGTTTGCGCTTCTTTATTTCGTCCATTCGTTTTTTCGCTATTTCGTTCTTTCGTAACTATAGCCCGCGTCGGGGCGTCATTGGCTGGGCTTCCCTCGCCTTTCGTTGCCAACAGGCCGGACATATCAAGACTCTTCTTAGACATTGAAAACCTCTTTCTTTTTAGACGAAATAGACTTTTCGTCTATTCTTGATTTTATATAATTCCATAATTCGCGAACTTCCTCCGCGCCCTTGCTACTTGGCTCATCCTCAAGCAACGTCGATCCTGCAAGCGCGGCTTTCGCGTAGCCTTCCCTTTGCACGATGATGGTCTGACAAACTGTGCCATGCTCTGAAAGCGCCGCCATTGTGGAAACCAGCAATTCCGTTCCGAGACGTGCTTTGCTTATTACGAATATAAACGGCCTGCCACTCGACTTGACGACGGGCAAAGTTAACCGGCTCAAGGATCGAATATCATCCGGGCTCGGTTGAACCGGAATGATGATCAAATCCGCCGTTTTCAAGATTTCGGCGTACGGCTCAGCGTCTGCGGCGGCGGTATCAACAAACAGAAAACTGAATTGCGCGGCGATAGCTGGTTGTTTCGTTTTGAACTCGCTTAAGGAGACCGTGGCAAGCTGAGGTGTTTCCGCCTCCCGCGCATTCCACCAATCCGCAAGCGAGCCTTGCGGGTCTGTGTCGCACAAAACAACCTCTCCGGGGTTCTCCTGTTCGGCGGCAACCGCAAGATGACGGGTGATGCTGGACTTTCCTACCCCACCCTTGCTGTTCAATATAACTATTGTTTTCATGTTGTTAGCTTTCATTTTTAGGTAATTTAAGAAGTTAACTATAACCTTGATTCTTATAT
>JBEBJQ010000061.1:0-26205 GCA_040079795.1 Methylococcales bacterium | reverse complement strand
ATTTATAGTTATTTGCTAAAAAACAACACGGCTAAACGCCAAAAAATCAGCCAGCTTTCATAATTAACTATGGGTAATTATGATGAGGGAGTGTCATATGATGAAACATTTATCGACTCTGCGTAAACCATTATGGCTGTCATTATCGCTACTGGGTGGTTTAACCCCTGCAATGACTAGCCCGATGGCAGCTAACACCCCCGATACAGCTTTTATCGGTTTTTTTAACACTATTGCCAATGCGGATGCCTATCGCTCTGCTTATCCATCCAATTACCTTCCGCGTCCGGCAGGGCTAAAGGATGCCGTAAATTTTTGGAGGCAAGTGTTCGGAAATTGGCGGGCACACCAAATCGTTCTCCATGACGATGCCTATTTGGGGCTTGTTTACGCTACCATCGAAATTACTGGCTACATAGGGGGGCGGTTGTCTCAAGAACAGCAAGCCAAAGTCGACCAACAAAAAAAGCATTTAGTTGACCAATTAAATGACCTTGAGTACCTGCTCCATAAACGTGCCAGCTTAACCGATGAACAACAAAGTTTATACCATTTAATTACCCGTAATGCCGGCAGAAACGCGATACATGAAGCAGCAAATCGTGTGCGTGCTCAACGCGGTATGAAAGAAAGCTTTCAAACCGGATTGGAAGCCAGCAGCCGTTATAACGAGCAGATGCGGGAAGTTTTTCGTGTCAATCATTTACCGGAAGAATTAGCTTACCTGCCGCATGTTGAATCGGCTTTTACTACCACCGCCCGCTCACCAGTAGGTGCGGTCGGGGTCTGGCAATTTATGCCTGCCACTGGAAAACGATTTTTACGTATCGATAAAACCATGGACGAGCGTTACGATCCCATTCTGGCAACGCAGGGCGCTGCAAAATATCTGGCTTATGCTTTTAACAAACAGGGCGACTGGGGATTGGCAGTTACCTCCTATAATTACGGGATATCCGGCATGTCACGGGCGCGCATTGCGCATGGCAAAGACATTGCCCGTATCGTCAAAGAATACGATGGTGCCAGTTTCGGTTTTGCTTCCCGTAATTACTATGCCGAATTTCTTGCCGTTTGTGACATTATGGCTGACTTACCACAATACTTTCCCGAAGGGGTTGAGTATCAACAACCGCCTGCCGTTAAGCGCATAGAAATCGCCCAGGAAATGACTGCCGGTGAAATTGCCAGGAAGCATAATATACATTACACCCTCTTGGCTGAACTCAATCCTGCTTGGACTAAAGACGCAGCTGAAGGGCGAATGGCTATACCGGCAAATACTTCCGTATGGCTCCCCAGTTTTTCATTTAAAGAAAAGCCTGCTGCTATTGCTAAAGCCGACTTTAAAAACCCGCTTTTAGCGCAACTTGACAATATGCCTGCCGCTTGGGATATTCTTAAAACCTATCCTAATGGCATATCTGGTCAATTAAAAACGCTAGCGCCAAAACAACGGCAACCAGTCGTTAAAACCACACAATTGGCACAAGCGCCAAAACTGGCCAAGCCCAAATCGATGCGTACTAAAGCCAATGAAATTCATATTGTACGTTCCGGTGATTCACCTTACACCATCGCGTCCAAATATTCTGTGCACCTCAAAGAACTATTGGCGTTAAATGAAATGACCTCCGGTAGTTTAATTAAACCCGGGCAACCTATCCTCATCCCCTTAAAAATCAACGGATAAAATCTCTCACCAGGCCGACATGATTTTGAAAATTTTGTCGGCCTAAATACTGCCCATTACTTTTCCGGTGTAAACTTATCTTAATTTCGCGATAAGGCAACGATAACGCCTTTTGTTATTCGTGCATCCGTAACTAAAATAACCTATTGCTTTCAATCGTTTAGGAAATCTAATAGATGCCATCGCTTCTCTGCCCCTAATCCACTTAATGTATCGTTACGAAGGTTTATTAACCCATGAAAGCCATGATGATGACGGCATAATCGAAATCATTGAATGCAAAGGCGTTCGCTCGCTGCATTTTGGTTCATCATCACGGCAAAGCAGTATAAGGCTTGATAATCCCGAGCAACTGGAATTAAATTATGTCCGTGCCATGATGAGCTGGCTATTATTTAAAGAAACACCTGAAAACACCTTGGTTATTGGCTTGGGCGGCGGCTCCTTGACTAAATATTTGCTATACCACTTCGCCGACATACAAATAAAAGTCATCGAATGCCGCAAAAGCGTCGTAAAAATTGCGCGTAGCCATTTTGCCTTACCCTTTGATCCGCGCCTAAAAATTATTGTTGATGATGGCGGCGACTATGTACGGAAACGCGCTGAAAGTGCGGAAAATACGTATAACCTGTTGTTTTTGGATGCTTTCGATCATGACGGTATGGCAGAATCAGTGCGCAGTGAAGCTTTTTTTGATGCCTGTAAAAACCTATTAAGGTCTGATGGTATGATGGTGCTGAATTTATGGGGGACTGATAAAGCCTTGTTTGAACAAGTTTCCTGGTGGTTAGGGCGTATTTTTAAATGGCGGTTGTTATTTTTACCCGTCCCTGACAAGGGCAACATTATTTGCCTTGCGTTTGGCGAACGCTCCCCCATCTTAGAGATGAAAATATTACATAAACGTGCTGCCGATTTAGAAGCACACTTCCAATTAGGATTCCCCGATTTTTTAAAAGAATTTAAACGCAATAACACCCAGACACTCACTAAAATAATTTTATGACAACCGCTACACCAGCTGCCCCTAACCTCTTTAGCTACCGTAAACACTGGGCGAAACGCTTTGGCACTGCAACCGAATTGCCTATGGGTCGCGCCGAAATGGATGCGCTGGGCTGGGATAGTTGCGATATTATTTTAGTCACCGGAGATGCGTATATTGACCATCCCAGTTTTGGTATGGCGTTGATTGGACGTTTATTAGAAGCGCAAGGCTTTCGGGTAGGGATCATCTCGCAACCGGATTGGAACAGTGTTCATGATTTTCGTCGCTTAGGAAGACCCAATTTATTTTTTGGAGTGACTGGCGGCAATATGGATTCGATGGTAAACCGTTACACTTCTGACAAAAAAATCCGTTCTAATGACGCGTATACGCCAGATGGTGCAGCCGGTAAGCGTCCGGATCGCGCGGTTAATGTGTATTCGCACCGCTGCCGTGAGGCGTTTAAAGAAGTACCGATTATCATCGGCGGCATTGAAGCCAGCCTTCGCCGCATCGCACATTATGATTATTGGTCAGACACCGTACGTAAATCCGTTTTACTGGATTCCAAAGCGGATTTATTGGTGTATGGCAATGCTGAACGGCAAATCGTGGAAATCGCCCATCGCCTTGCCGGTGGTGAAAAAATCAATGCCATTCAGGGCATTCGTGGCACCGTGCATTTTATTAAAGAAATTCCCGCGCACTGTGTCGTCAAATACTCCACCGAACTTGATAGACCCGGCGCAGTTTTCGTGCCGCAGGATCCCTATCAAGAACAACCCGCTTGCGCGCCCGAGTCAGCGCCACCTGAAAATATTAACAGTAATGAGCACGTCATTCACCTATCGCCTTCAATGGCTAAAAAAATCCCGCGGGAACATACCGTGATTATGTTACCCAGTTTTGAGAGTGTTAAAGACGATCCCATTCTGTACGCCCACACTTCCCGCGTCATGCACGGCGAAACCAATCCCGGGAATGCCCGTACCTTGGTGCAAAAACACGCTAACCGCCTGGTGTGGATAAACCCGCCCCCCATTCCTTTAACCACGCCGGAAATGGATGGCGTTTTTGATTTGCCTTACTCGCGTTTGCCGCATAAAGCCTATGGCAAAGCCAATATTCCGGCGTTTGAAATGATCCAGCATTCAGTGAATATTATGCGCGGTTGCTTTGGCGGTTGTACCTTTTGTTCAATTACCGAGCATGAAGGACGGATCATTCAAAGCCGATCCGAAGATTCTATCATTCGCGAAATCGAAAATATTCGGGACACTTCGCCCAATTTTACCGGCCATATTTCCGATCTCGGCGGCCCTACCGCCAATATGTACCGCTTGGCGTGCAAAGACCCTGAAATTGAACGCGCCTGTCGAAAACCATCCTGTGTTTATCCCGGCATCTGTAGCAACCTTAATACTGACCATTCCTCACTTATCAAGCTCTATCGGCGCGCCAGGGCTGTGCCTGGGATTAAAAAAATCTTTATCGCTTCCGGGTTACGTTACGATTTAGCAGTGGAATCCCCTGAGTATGTTAAAGAACTGGTCACCCATCATGTCGGCGGTTATCTGAAAATCGCCCCTGAACATACCGAAACTGGCCCGTTATCAAAAATGATGAAGCCGGGTATGGGTACTTACGACCGCTTTAAACAAATGTTCGAGCAATACTCCAAAGCAGCCGGTAAAGAACAATACTTAATCCCCTACTTTATTGCAGCCCATCCAGGCACCACCGATAAAGACATGCTTAATCTGGCGGTCTGGCTAAAAAGCAATGGTTTTAGGGCGGATCAGGTGCAAGCCTTTTTACCTTCCCCCATGTCTATCGCCACCGCCATGTATCATTCCGGCAAAGATACTTTACGCAAAGTCAGCCACAATGCACCTGACATCAGCATTCCCAAGAGCGTTAAACAACGTCGGCTGCATAAAGCTTTTTTACGCTACCATGACCACAAAAATTGGCCACTGTTGCGCGAAGCCTTACAAAGCATGGGGCGTAATGATTTAATCGGCAACGGCAAAAAACATTTAATTCCATCTTTCCAACCCCGCGATAGCTTAGGTTCTGCACAAGAAAATACTCGTCCGGAAAAAAACCAAGTCTTTAAAACCAAATACACGGGCTTTAAAAATCCAAAAAATACGCTTCAAAGTAAAAAAGTCGCCATGCCAAAACAAAAACGCGTTAGATAATTGGCTATGCTGCAAAATAGCGTTTAGTTTAAACAATCCAAATAATGACCAATCTGCCTCGCTTCGGTAATTTCAAAATCGGTTGGCACCATTTGCTGGTTCAGGGAACGGGCATTTTAGTGACTGGCGGCCTATTAGCGTTAGCCAGTATATTTAATGCTAATACGATGATTTTGTTCGCAAGCGAACTTTCTTGGCTACCGGTTAGCGGCATGGTTATTCTAACCCTGGGTATACTGGAATGTATTGAAGCATTCCTTGCCAAGGAAGCACGGGAGTTCCAGCATAATGTCCAAGTCGGCGTTTTAGATAGTGTCGTCGGTGGCATGATCATACTCAGCGTCGCTGAAGACCTCGTCCGCTTTGGGATGATGCTCGCGGCCTTTTTGATCACCCGTGGCAGCGTGCGTATTATTATGGTTTATTCACTCCAACTGCCAAATAAAATTTCAACTGCCTGTGCGGGTCTGGTCTCTGTGATATTGGGCGTTATGCTATGGCAGCAATGGCCATTTACCGGCGGCTGGTTCCTTTCCCTATGCTTAAATATTGAAATCATGTTTCGTGGCTGGTCGACTGTGATGTTTGCATTTTGGATCAAAAAACAAAACCAGTAAATTCAGTAATTCCCGCTTATTAAGCCTCATAACAAAAAATCAAGATTACACATCATTACTACAGGGGTATTCAACCATGACAATCGGCAAATTAATGATAGCAATCAGTATTGCGTTATTGGTCATTGGGTTGATTATCGACTATGTGCCTGGCATGCTTAGTTGGTTTGGGCGTTTACCGGGTGATATCCGCGTGACGGGTGAAAACAAATTTTTCTTCTTTCCAATAACTTCTATGTTGATTGTCAGTGTGTTGATAACCATTATCGTTAATGTATTTTTTAAACGTTAAAAACCAGGTAAGGCAATTAACCTTTAACTGACGCTATAAATTAACGCGTGGACTCAGCCCTTAAATGCAATTCATTTTGCAACTGCAACGAAAGGGACTATTGTATATCCAATAATTTTAAAGCCTTTATCTTGATAAAATTCTTATAAAGGTTTTTCGCTGGCTAGTAATAAATGTATTGTCAACTAAGCTTAAGTGTTTTAGTAAATGGCTAATTGTTTTCACATGGAATCTCCTGCGGGACACGCTTGATAACAATATGAAGGGTATCAATACGCTATTGCGGCTATTTTGCTTGGTTTCCTGCCTTCTAATCAGTGCCATCTCAGCTGATGAAGACAATGCTGAGTATAAAGTTAAGGCCGGTTATTTATACAATTTCATCAAATTTATTATCTGGCCAGCAGATAACTCCCCCACTTTTAATATCTGCATTTTAGGACAAGACCCTTTTGGCGAACTGTTGGATCCGATCGAAAAAAGGACTGCTTATGGCTTACCTATTAAGCTGTTCAGATTGAATACCAACAATAAAACCCAAGCTTGTCATATCGTTTTTATCGGTGCTAACAATAAAACGGTTTTTCCGCTTAATGACCAGCCAGTCATACGCCATAATGGTAAAGCGTTATTGGTTGGGGAAGGGGAAGGGTTTGCTGAGCAAGGTGGCATGATTGGATTTGTTAATCGGGATGGCAAAATAAAACTACAGATTAATTTAAAAGCGTTACAACAAAGTGACTTAACGGTGAGCGCCAAATTATTGGAAGTGGCTGAAATTGTGAAGGGAGGCAATCGTGAATAAACTGATACGTAACCTCCCTATTGGTCAAAAGTTATTACTGATCCTACTATTTTCCAGCGCCAGCTCATTATTAATTGCAGGGGCATTGTTAATCATCCTGGAAACATCCGATTTCCAGCGCAGCATACGTGATGATCTCTCTGTTTTCGCGCAATTGGTTGGTAATCGGAGTACGGCTGCGTTGCTTTTTAATGATAAAAACCTCGCTGAAGAAAACCTCGCGGTTTTGCATGCGCGGCCAGAAGTCAACATGTCCTGTATTTATGACGCACAAGGGACTGTTTTTGCGCAATTACACAAAAACAATAGCAATGACCATTGGGACTGTCCGGCATGGATTTCTGCCCAAAAAACCCATTTCGAACTAACCCACCTCGTTGTAGTTGAACCAATTATAGATGAGGATGCAAGCATTGGGTCTGTGTATATTCATGCCGATTTGAGCTCAGGTTACTGGCACAAAATAAAATTTACCGGGCTCACCTTCCTGGTCTTAACGGGCGTGTCGATACTGACGTTCTTCTTGTCAACGCCCTTATTAAAGTTGATTTCAGAACCGATCAATAAGCTACTGACTACCGTTAAGCTAATTGGGGACACCCAAGATTATTCGGTACGCGCGCATAAAGTTAATAACGACGAATTAGGGGTATTGGTAGATGCCTTCAATACCATGATTACGATGGTGGATAATCAAAATAAAGCCTTAATGCTCGCCAAAAACGGTTATCGGGCGCTTTTTGATGACAATCCGACCATGATTTTTAATCTTAACCAACTGGGTGTTATTGTCTCGGTCAATCACACGGGCATGAAGCAAATCAGTCTGCCCATGCAGAACCTGCTCGGCAGCTCGATATTTGATTTTGTCCATATTGATGATATTGGTTGTGTCCATCAATTACTGGAAGACTGTTTACTAAAACCCTTGCAAGTCCATAAACAAGATTTTAGGCAAATGTGCTACAACGATTTGATTATCTGGGTCAGGGCAACGGCTAAAAGAATTGAACATGATAATGGCGAAATGAGCTTTCTATTGGTGTGTGAAGATATTACCGAAACCCGCCAACTCAATGAAAAAATAGCTTACCAAGCCAGTCACGATGCCTTAACCGGCCTGGGGAACCGTAGCCAGTTTGAAAATCATGTCAAACAGGCAGTGGCTTCCGCGCAAGCCGATAGGCTTCAGCATGTTTTATGTTATCTGGATCTGGATCAATTCAAGATTGTTAACGATACCTGCGGGCATCTGGCTGGCGATGAGTTACTGCGGCAACTTGGCGATTTGTTTAAAAAAAATATCCGTCGGCATGATTACGTCTCCCGTTTAGGTGGTGATGAGTTCGGCATATTGATGCATGATTGCTCTGTGCAAGAAGCGTTTGTGGCTTGTGAAAAATTACGCGATATTGTCAGGGACTTTCAATTTGCCTGGGAAAATCGCAGTTTTAGTGTCGGTGTCAGCATTGGCTTATCGGCGATAACCCTCACCAGCAGTAATGCGGTGGATATACTCAAAGAAGCCGACGTAGCTTGTTACGCCGCGAAAAACAAAGGCCGTAACCGGGTTCATGTGTACCGTCCTGATGACGAAGAATTGGCCATGCGCCAGGGAGAAATGCAATGGGTAGAAAGAATCCGGCAAGGGCTGACCCAAAACCGTTTTTGCCTTTATGGCCAACCGATCATTGCAATCGACCACTATGATGAAGGTTTACATTTTGAGACCCTGGTTCGCTTCGTGGATGACAATGGCCGCCTTATTCCACCCGGTGCCTTTTTACCGGCTGCCGAGCGCTATGGTTTGGCTTCAGCGATAGATCGGTGGGTCATTAAGCAGTTGTTCAAATGGATGGTTGAAAAAGAAGGTTTTTTGCAAAACCTGGCGGTTTGTTCGGTAAATTTATCCGGCGCTTCGCTATCAGACGAAACCATGCTGGCGTATATTTACGAACAGTTCGATACCTGGAAAATCCCGCCGCATAAAATTTGTTTTGAAGTAACCGAAACTGCTGCGATTGGCAATTTATCCTTTGCTACCAATTTCATTCATCAATTGCAATTTAAAGGGTGTTTATTTTCACTGGATGATTTTGGTAGTGGTTTGTCATCGTTTGCTTATTTAAAAAACCTGTCAGTCGATTACCTTAAAATTGACGGCTTGTTTGTCAAAGATATGCTGGAAGACGAAGTTGATTTAGCCATGGTTAAGTCAATCAATGAAGTGGGTCATGTGATGAAGAAAAAAACCGTCGCCGAATTTGTTGAAAATGAAAAAATCTTTAATTTACTGAAAACATTAGGGGTGGATTATGCGCAGGGATACGGTATCGGCAAACCAGTGCCGTTAGATGAGTTGACAGTGATCAAACCTTTTCCGGTGTTATTAACATGAACGTAAAAAGCCTTTTAATCAGGAGTATGGGGATTGTCTGTTCTGTGATTGCAGGCTCGCTCCATGCGGCAGAAGAAATGGATGATTTTTTTGATAAATCGCCACTCGAATTAGCGGCTATACCAGTATCGGTAAGCATTGCTACCGGGTCGCCGAAAAGCCTTGCCCAGTCTGCGGGAATAACCAGCGTCATTACCGCAGAACAAATTAAATCCATGGGCGCAACTGAACTGCATGAAGTTCTGGAAACGGTTCCAGGCATTCATGCCAGCGTACAAAGTGTAACGGGAGATTATCACTACACCATCCGCGGCATCCAAAATGCGACCAATTCAGAGCTTCTCATTCTATTAAACGGTACCCGTATTACCACACCCTTTCGTGGCACTTTAATGAGCGGCACAGAGCTGCCGGTTGAGGCAATTCAACAAGTGGAAGTTATCCGGGGGCCTGGCTCAGCGCTCTATGGCGCCGATGCTTTTGCTGGAGTAGTGAACATCATCACTAAAAAGGCCAAAGATATTGATGGTGCTAATGTGGGTGGCAGGGTCGGCGACCATGGCACGCAGAGTGGCTGGGGGCAGTACGGTACTCAATGGGCTGGCTGGGATATTGCGGCCAGTTTGCAGTATCAACATACAGATGGGGATAATGGACGGATTATAAAAGCGGATACCCAAACCATCTTTGATAGGATAGCTGGCACCCATGCTTCCCATGCACCGGGGTCTTTAGATACGCGTTACGAGACTTTCAATGGTCATTTTAATCTGCAACGTAAGCATTGGACACTCGGTTTCTGGGCACTGCATGAAGACACCGGCACCCGCGCCGGGCTTACAGGCGCACTGGATACTAAAGGAAGCGGACATGGCGCACAATACCTTGCGGATGTTCGATTCTCTACAGAAGACTGGTTTGAAAACTGGGAATTTATGGCACATGGCAGCTATTTACGTGCTGATTTTGAGTCGCGTGCCCAAGCTTTTCCTGATAATGCTAAATTACCAATAGGAACGGATGGAAATATTAGCATTTCCCCAACAACAAAATGGGTGTTATTTCCTGAGGGCTACCTTGAAAATATAAGTACCTTGGAGCAAATTCCCGCCGGTGAATTAAGTGCCCTTTATAAAGGCTTGAACGGGCATCTGCTGCGGGCCAGCGTCGGTTTCAGGCGTGAGCAACTCGCCACTACACAATACACGAATAGCGTACCGGATGTTATTCATGGCAGCCAGCCTGTTGTAGACGGCCAATTACAAAACATCACTGGCACATCTGCTTCAGTTTTAGCGGATACCAGCCGGTCAATCTGGTCTTTTGCCTTACAGGATGAATGGCAAATTACAAATAGCCTGCAGTTAACCGCAGGCTTACGTTACGACGATTATTCTGATTTTGGCGGCACAATCAATCCCCGTGCTGCGCTGGTTTGGACCATTAACGATCAAATGACCAGTAAGTGGTTGTATGGCAGAGCGTTTAGAGCGCCAAATTTTTCAGAGCTCGGACTTAGAAATAACATAACGTTGAAAGGCGATGAAAAATTACAACCCGAGACCATTGACACCGTTGAATGGGCTTTTGATTATCATCCAACGGCTTCAATTAGAACTGCCGTCAATTTATATTATTACGACCTTAAAAAGCACATTACACTTGGGACGGCGAAACTTGAAAATCCTGAGGCGGCGCAAACTGAAAATAGTATATCGGCCTTTCAAAATTTCGGCCACCGGGACGGTTACGGAACCGAGCTGGAAGGAAGTTGGCAAATAAACGAACAATGGCTGTTAAAAGGGAATTACGCCTGGCAACATGCGATAGATCAGGATTTTGACACCCGGGTTGCGGGCGTACCAGAACATCATGTTTATGCAGCGGCCATATGGCAATTCCTACCGAAATGGCAGCTACAGTCCCAACTTAACTGGATAGGCAACCGTAGCAATCCGATTCCCTACAATGGCGCATTAAAGGACTACCAAACAGTAGACTTTACCTTACGCGGCAAAAAAATATTCGAGCATCTGACCGTCAGCGCCTCTTTGCGTAATGCTTTCGATAGCACGCCTTATGAACCCGCAAGCTCTTTCATAGGCGAAAACCTGCCAATGCCTGGGAGAAGTTTTTATCTTGAAGCCGCATTGCATTTCTAGTGTCTAGAATTTTCTTCGGTTACCTTTGTAAAAATTGAGGTGCAATAAAAATATTGAAGCAATCCACAGATTGAGCAACAACCTTGTTACCGCACATTTACTATTGTAAATCCTAAACTAGACTAAGGTTATAACTCAATCGAACAGCACAGGAAATTTCAATATGGCCTTATTAACCTTTAGAAATGGTATCAAAGCAGCCTATCTGGTTATTTTTTTTACAATTATTTTAATGCCTGATGTCTTTGTTGGCGTATTGCTGGGACTGCTGCATTTATTATTGGAATTGTTCCATATCCTGTTTGAGTTTGTTGAGATTACCCTGGATGGAGTGGTTGAACATCTGTTCCATACCGACACACATCAAACACAAGTTATTGTTTTTTATATAATATGTTCAATCGGGTTGCTTTTATTGTACCGCTTAAAATTGGCATTGCCGAGGTATTACAAACGCTTGCAGAATAGCATGCAATTGAGTTTAGCCCAGGCTAAAACCCGCTTGGCACAGTATTGGTTACATTCCGTTTTAGTTCGTAAAACCTAATATAGCGCCGGATAAGCAGTTAGAGCGTACCCTGGCACGCCTCTTCCGGCAAAAAGCCACCGGCTTGCATCGTCCACAAGCGATGATAAAAACCTTGTTGCGCAAGTAACTGCTCATGTCCGCCATCTTCAACAATGCGCCCTTGGTCAAACACCAGAATCCGATCCAAATGCGCAATTGTTGATAACCGATGCGCAATGGCTATAACCGTCTTGCAACCCATTGCCCGATCCAAGTTTTCCTGAATGGTTTGCTCAGTCACCGAGTCCAGGCTCGATGTGGCTTCATCCAAAATCAAAATAGGCGCGTCTTTTAACATAACCCGCGCAATCGCAATGCGCTGACGTTGACCGCCGGATAATTTTACACCGCGCTCACCTATTAACGAATCGTAGCCTTCCGGCATCGCCTGTATAAAATCATCTGCATGCGCCATCCGCGCAGCCTCTTGAATGGCGTCATCGGCTACGCCTAAACGCCCGTAAGCAATGTTTTCCTTCAAGCTGCGATGAAACAAGCTGGGGTCTTGGGGTATTAAGCTCACTTGTTCATGCAGGGAGTCCTGCGAGACCTGTTGAATATCCATGCCATCAATCAGAATTTGACCACTTTGCGGTTGAAAATTGCGCAACATTAAACTCACGAAAGTGGATTTTCCTGAGCCTGAAAAACCGACCAGTCCAACGCGCTGCCCGGGTTCGATGGCCACATTCAGCCCATCAAAGACTGGTTGCGCAGGATCATAACCAAAACACACCTCCCGAAACTCAATACGGCCTTGGGTCACTTTCAAGGGTAAGGCATCCGGCACATCCACAATTTCATGCGGCTGAACAATAGTATCCAGGCCATTGGCGATATTGCCGATATATTCAAAAAACTCTAAAAAACGCCGGGTTAGATTACGCGCATCGCTGATAACCAATAAAGCCAGGCCAACGCTCATGGTAAAATCCCCGACCCCAATCAAGCCGCTATCCCACAAAGTCAGCGCATAATAGACCGTTCCTACTTTAAGTAACGCAGCCGCAATAAACTGGAACCAGCGCACCCGCTCCATATACCAAAAAGTCCGGCGGGCAGCTTGCACTTCCGTTTCCAAAAAACCATCCAGATAGTCACGTTCAAATTTTAAGCGCGCAAATAACTTGGCATTGAGAATATTAGTCACTGAATCAACCATCTTGCCATTCACCAGGCTGCGCATGGCTGCGTAACTCTGCGCATAGGGTTGGCAGCGGGTTGCCAGCCAATAGGAAAGGCTCACATAGGCAAATACCCAGGCTGCCACCAACAACCCCAAACTTTGGTTCACATGGAATAACAGCCCGATAGAGACTGCAAAGGTGATCATAATAGGCCAAAAATCAAACAATACCGACCACACAGTATGATTGACACTCATCGCCGTTTCACTGATACGGTGGGCCAGTGCACCCGCAAAATGCCCACCAAAGTAGCGCGGGGAATGGTGTTGCAAATAAGCATACAAGGCTTTTGAAGTCCGCTGCCGCAAACGGGGCCCCACGATAATCAAAATCGCACCACTCGCCCGGCTAAAAAGGATTTCTGCCACATTTAACCCTGCCAAGAGCAATAACGGCCCTTGTAAACGTTCCAACACGTTAACATCCGATCCCTGTGCTACGCCATCCATAATGGCTTTAATGGCGTAAGGCACCAAAATACTACCGGCGGCTTGCCCCGCTTCCAATACCATGATTAACACTATCCAATTCCGAAAGTTGGCTAAACAATACCAAATAAATTGTATGTTTCGGGTGGGTATGACGGGTGCTTCTAAGGCACGTTGGAAAGGACTATTTTTAGGCATAATGATACCAATAACTAATACATAAACTGGCATTATACTGGATCGCGGAAAGGGACGAGTACTTGGCTCTTGGAAGTTTGGTAAGCCGCGAATGATTTTTGAACTGATACAGGTTATAGCCTTTTACACCGCTAATTATAAAATTCTGCGAATATTGAATTAATAACACAATGATTGATAAGCGCTTCTCAATTGTGAAATTTCGCTTTTGCAATACGGAACCTCGGGTATACTGTTGTGCTGTTTTTAATTATTAGGATACTAAAGTAATGGAAGAGTATTTTTCCAAAATTATCGCGGCTATCGGTGAGGATACGCAACGCGAAGGCCTGCTAGACACACCGGCTCGCGCAGCTAAAGCGTTTAAATTCTTAAATAATGGTTACGATAAAACCTTGGAAGAAGTCCTGAATGGCGCAATTTTTACTGCGGACACTGAGGACATGGTGATTGTTAAGGATATTGAGCTGTATTCTTTATGTGAGCATCATCTGCTGCCATTTATTGGCAAATGCCACGTCGGTTACCTGCCGCAGGGCAAAGTATTAGGCTTATCGAAAGTGGCACGGGTGATCGATATGTATGCCAGGCGCCTTCAAATTCAGGAAAAACTCACCAAGCAAATTGCCGATGCCATAGCGATGGCGACTGGTGCCAGAGGCGTTGCCGTGGTGATTGAAGCCAAGCATTTATGCATGATGATGCGCGGCGTTGAAAAACAAAATTCAATTATGACTACCTCGGTCATGACGGGTGCTTTCCGTAAAGAAATCAGTACCCGTTCAGAGTTTCTAAATTTAATTAACCGTTAGTTTACCGATGCTGCAACAGAATAAGCCCAATTCTCAAAAGACTGCGGTATTGCTGGTCAATCTTGGCTCCCCTGATGCGCCGACCCCATCAGCAGTTAGACGTTTTCTAAAAGCTTTTTTGTGGGATCCGCGGGTTGTTAATATTCCGCGGCCTATTTGGTGGATTATCCTACATCTTTTTGTATTGCCTTTTAGACCACGAAAATCAGCCCAAGCATATAAGAAAATCTGGACAGCAAAAGGTTCGCCCCTGATTTTTTTGACCCAACAGTTAACAACACAAGTTCGCCGCGAATTAAAAGCTGACAACGTGCTGGTGGATTGCGCCTTTAGTTATTGTCAGCCGTCGATTGAAAACAAATTACGGGAGTTTAAAAAACTCGGCATTGAAAAAATCATTATTCTGCCGCTCTATCCGCAATACTCTTCAACCACAACCGCTTCAGTGCATGACGCTGTGGTTAAAGAATTCAGCCGCTGGAAACATATCCCCAGTTTTACCTTCATCAGTGATTATTGTGCAGATGAGCTGTATATAGAAGCGGTTGCCAATTCCATCCAGGCAGCCAGAAAAGATCGGCACAGTGGTTTATTGCTCATGTCTTTTCATGGACTGCCTAAGCAACTCATTAAATGGGGCGACCCTTATTGTTGCCAATCTCATAAAACCGCTACCTTAATTGCCGCAAAACTGGGGCTTGCAAAGCATGAATGGAAATTAGTGTTCCAATCCCGCTTCGGTAAGGCCGAATGGCTTAAACCTTATTGTGTAGAGGCTTTAATGGAGCTGCCCAAACAAGGCATCAATACAATTGATGTCGTGTGTCCGGGTTTTGCGGTCGATTGCCTGGAAACGCTGGAGGAAATCGCGATGGAAAATAAGTCGATTTTTATGAATGCAGGCGGTGAAAATTATCACTATATTTCAGCATTGAATGACGCTAAAGTCCACGCACACTGTTTGGCGACTATCATTAAACGTGCATGTTAGGCTTATCATGTGGCATATTATCAATACGATTACCGCACATTAAAGCATAGGCTTATGAATTTCCTAAAAATAGGATTAAAACAATGAAGCAAACTGTTCTGCAAACCTGGACGGGCATCTGGCCAGTCGTGAAAACTGCACAGCCTTTGAGTATTGAGGAAGGCGTCATTGATCAAGGCGCTTTTGATGCCATTGAAGTTGATGAGCTGTTTGGCGCGGTCAATCATGCCGTAACGACGATTGGACAGGCGGTTTTATATCGCTCTTTAACCCAACCTCTAGATACCTTGGTAGCCATCCAGACCAAACAGGACGCAGTAAAAGAATTGCAGGAAGATCCAGTTTTAAGGTCTGAGTTGGAGCATCTGGTGCAACATGCAGGCGCAGATGAAAAAAATTTTTATTTATTACTATTCGGTGAGTTTCTGGGTTCAATGGGAACTGCCCGGGAAGATCACGAAATTGAGGGCTATGGCTATCTGCAATACCGTCGCGGGGTGCGCTTTATGCTCGAACTGGTGTCGCAAATAAATACCCTTACGCCGCCTAAAAGCGCTTATCTGCAAGGCATTTTTAATAAAATCGCTGATTTTTCGGAGTCCCGGGACTATTCATTAATGCAGGGTCCGGTATATCTTTCTGAACGCGGCATTCAGTCTAAAGAGCAGCGTAAAGGCTCATGGGTTCCAGCAACTATTTTTACCCCCCGGCTCTTTAAACCACTATTTATAAGCTTATTAGTGTTCGGCATATGGTTGTTAGGCCAGCTCTTTACTGGCGACCCCCTGAATCCGATCGTGTCTATTTTTCTGGTACCGCTACTCTTGGTTTATATGCCGATTGTGGGGGGATACGACCGGGATAATGCCATTATCCCGCTGCGCAACGGTTACCGGCAGTCACCGGCGGTCGGTGAAACACTGGATGCTTTAGGCCAGTTGGATGAGTTACTCTCGTTTATCCGCTATGCAGAAGCGTATGGCAATTCTGCTAAAATCATGGACACTGAGCAAACAGTTACGCCTGAAGTTGAGCAGGCAGTGATTTCGCCCTTGCAACCCATGATATTGCCTGAGTTTGTCAGCGCCTCTAAACAGCAATTGAATCTACGCTCGGTAAAAAATCCGGTGTTAGGCAAGGGCAATCCAGCTTATGTTGCAAATGATCTGGTCATGGAGCATGAGCGTCTGGTATTAATCACCGGGCCTAACAGCGGCGGTAAGACAGCATTTTGCAAAACTGTGACGCAGTCGCAAGTACTGGCGCAAATTGGCTGCTTTATTCCGGCAGCGGCTGCCACCTTGAGTGTTGCAGATAAAATTTTTTATCAAGTTCCGGAAATTAGCCAACTGTCTGATGGTGAAGGGCGCTTCGGTACTGAGTTGAAACGTACCAAAGAAATTTTTCTAGCCAGTTCCGCAAAAAGCTTAGTGGTACTTGACGAATTGTCAGAAGGAACTACATTTGAAGAGAAGATGGAGTCCTCGACCAATGTGTTAAATGGTTTTTACCGTAAAGGCTGCAATACCATCCTAATTACCCATAACCATCAACTGGTCGATCATTTTATACATGAAAAAATTGGGGTTGCAAAACACGTTGAATTTGGGGACGAATTGCCTACCTATAAACTGATAGAGGGTATTTCCCGTGTCAGTCATGCTGATCGGGTTGCTAAAAAAATCGGTTTTTCGAAACAAGATATTGAACACTATTTGGCGGCTGAGTAATGAATATAGGCACCCCTCTAAGCAATTGTGCCACTAAAGCTTTATTATTGGGCAGTGGTGAATTAGGTAAAGAAATTGCCATTTCACTGCAACGCTATGGTGTAGAGGTGATTGCGGTTGACCGCTATGCGAATGCGCCAGCACAACACGTTGCCCAGCGCAGTTATGTGCTGGACATGACCGATGCAGAAGCCGTTAAAAAATTGATTGCTAAAGAACAGCCGCATTTTATTATTCCTGAGTTGGAAGCGATCGCAACGGATGCATTAGCTGAAATTGAAGCATTGGGACAATGTACCGTCGTACCGAATGCCCGCGCTATCCAACTGACCATGAACCGGGAAGGCATTCGGGTTTTAGTGGCAGAGGAATTAGTTTTACCAACCTCCCAATACGCATTTGCTGAAACCCTTGACGAGTTAAAAACCGCTGTAGCGACGGGCATAGGCTACCCGTGTTTTATCAAACCTACCATGTCTTCTTCCGGCAAAGGCCAGTCGATGGTGAACTGTGATGAAGAACTTGAAACTGCCTGGGCTTATGCCAAAGCAGGGGGGCGAGTTGACACCGGCAAGGTCATTGTTGAAGCTAAAATTGAATTTGATTTTGAAATTACCTTGCTGACGGTGCGCGCCAAAAATGCGCAGGGTGAAATTGTTACGCATTTTTGTGAACCGATTGGGCATCGGCAGGAGCAAGGTGATTATCGTGAAAGCTGGCAACCACAAGCCATGACAGCTGAAGCGCTGCAATCCGCGCAAACCATAGCCAAACAGGTCACTGACAATATCGGCGGATTAGGTTTGTTTGGTGTGGAATTATTTGTCCGGGGCAATCAAGTCTGGTTTAGTGAAGTCAGCCCCAGACCGCATGATACGGGTATGGTGACGATGGTCACGCAACGCCAAAATGAATTTGAATTACATGTTAGGGCGATTTTGGGATTGCCAGTTTCAACCCACTTGTTGTCAAAAGGCGCAAGTGCGGTTATTTTAGGCGGTGTAGATGCCGGAGCTGTGGTTTATTCCGGTTTAAATAACGCCTTGGTGGATGCCGATGTCAGCATCCGCCTGTTCGGTAAGCCTGAGGCCTACACCCATCGGCGTATGGGGGTTGCCTTGGCGACTGCTGCAACGATTGATAACGCAAGAGATAAAGCCTGTGATGCCGCCAAAAATATTATTATTAAACCCGCTGAGTAAACGCTGCGCTAGTCCTATTCAATTTTTTTTCGCATCCCTGAAAAGGTGTGCCGCTTCAACGTGCGGATTTAATCCCATTAATACCTTGGCGGTTGCAGTGCCTACAGTCTGTATGAAAGCACTATCAACCCTGCCGCTCTTGTTTTTGCTTCTGTTGGGTAATGTTTGGGTTAGTCCAGCTTCGGCCGATATTTGTCGCAGCAGAGCGGATGATGGTTCTATTATGATTACTAACCTGTGTGATCAACATAAATCCCAACGAATCATTAAAAGCAGGCCGGAATCCCCAAACTATTCGAATATTTATAAATACACCGACGCTAACGGAGTTGTGTCTTACGGTGATGCAAAACCCGTAGACACGCCTTTTCAATTGGTAAGTCTGGGTAGGCCTAAGCCGCGTCACTACTATCAAGCATTAGCGCACTATAAACCTAACAAGCGTAAATTTAGCGATTTAATTGCCCAAGCCTCCGTTGAGCATCAAGTAGATGAAAGGCTATTGCATGCAGTGATCCAAAGTGAATCTGCTTACAATGCCAATGCTATATCTTCGGCAGGTGCTGTAGGTTTGATGCAGCTAATGGCGCCAACTGCGGCACGGTACGGCGTTTATGACCGGAACGATCCTGAACAAAATATCAGTGCCGGAACGCGCTATTTAAAAGATTTATTAGCGATGTTTAACGATAACGTTGAGCTGGCGGTTGCAGCCTATAATGCGGGTGAAGGCGCGGTAAAGAAGTACAATAATACCATTCCCCCTTATCGCGAAACCCAAAATTATGTACGGCAGGTTTTGGGTCTGTATAACAGGGCGAGCCGATCTTGAGGAAGTTGATTGCGGCTACTGCTCAGGATAGGAAATCATCCAGCCGCGAATAAAATTATCGACCAATAACACAATTATTGCCTCAATCTCCCGCACCTCAAGTTCGTCTAACGGGTCGGAAAGCGATAATAAACAAATGCCCTGCACGCCCTGCCATAAAGCTTGCGCCGCCTGTTGTATCTGTTCAGCCGGTGCTTGCGGTGCGAGGCGTTTAAAATGAGATGCAACCGGATTAAGCAATTCTGCTATTTTCAGCGCATACCACTCCGGCACCACCGCTCCAGCTGTTTCACCCTGTTCAAACAGCATCTGCCAGCGATTAAAATGCCGTTTTGCGTAATGTAAATAAGCTTTCGACAATGCTATTAAGCAATCGTGGGGTGGATTATGGGCGGGGACTTGTTGTAAAAATAGCCCTATATCGTCCAGCGTGCGGGCTTTTAAATGCAGAATCAAATCAGCCATGTTATTGAATACCATGTAGATACTGCCAACGGTGTAGCCAATTTCCATAGCAAGCGTGCGAGCCTTCAGCTTGGCTGAGCCGTCTTCATTGATAATGGTTTCAGCCGCTTGAATCACCATTTGTTTAATTTCTTCCTGCGTGTGTTCACTACGTCTGGCCATAATACTTAAACCCCTGTGACAAAATCAGTGCAAGCAGTGAAGCAGTGAAGCAGTGAAGCATTGAGCTCCCTATTGAGCTTGATCATAGTAAAAGGTTGAACATGATTATTCCTTACCGGATAAAAACGGCACAAAATTAACCATCTCCAGCTCTTCGACGTCATAGCCATCTTCGGTGCGTATAACACGTTGCAATTCCTGGCTGCCATATTTACCGATTGGAATGACCATAACGGCGCCTATAGCCATTTGTTCCAACAGCATTTCCGGTAACTCCGTGGGAGCGGCAGCAACTAAAATGCCGTCAAAAGGCGCTTTTAATTCCCAACCCCAGCCACCATCCTGATGCCGAAAACTGATGTTATCTATTTTTAATTCCCGTAAAATTGTTTTGGCTTTTTCATGTAGCGGTAAAATGCGCTCCACCGTAAATACATGCTCAACCAGTTGCGCTAAAACAGCGGTTTGATAGCCACAGCCAGTGCCAATTTCCAAAACGCGTTTTAAAGGGCCTGCATCTAACAGCAATTCAGTCATTCTGGCAACAATATAAGGCTGGGAGATCGTTTGGTTATAGCCAATCGGTAATGCAGTATCTTCATAAGCGCGGCTTTGCAATGCTTCGTCTACAAAAATATGCCGGGGAGTTTTTGCCATAACCGCTAAGACTTTCTTGTTTTTAATGCCTTGTTCCGCCAACCTAGTTGCCATGCGTTCACGGGTACGTTGCGAGGTCATACCGCTGCCCTGTATATGCGTGTTCATACTAATTGCCCTGCCGTAACCAGGCACTGAGTTCATCAAGCCGTTCATAGCGTGTCAAATCGAGCTGCAATGGGGTTATAGAGACAAAACCCGCGTTAATGGCGTAAAAATCCGTACCAGGGCCTGCATCCTGCTCAGCCCCAGGAGGCCCTACCCAATAAATAAGCCGCCCACGGGGATCTTGCGCTTTAATAACCGGTTCAGATTTATGGCGCTGACCCAAGCGCGTTGCCTGAAAACCCTTAAGATCGCCCAAGGGAATATCGGGTACATTGACATTTAATAACGTGTCTTTCGGTAAAGGGTAGTGCATAAGATGTTGGAGTAATTTGACCGCTACATGGGCGGCCGTATCAAAATGAACGGGATTGCTTGCTGCTAAAGAAATTGCCACTGCCGGCAAACCTAAAAAACGCCCTTCAGTTGCTGCGGCAACGGTTCCAGAATACCATACATCATCGCCTAAATTAGCGCCATGATTAATCCCGGCAAATACCATATCCGGCTCCTGCTGCAACAGTCCGGTAATCGCCAAATGCACGCAATCAGTGGGGGTGCCATCCACTTTTACAAAACCGTTTTCAAGTGTCACTGCACGCAAAGGCATTTCCAGCGTTAAAGAATTACTCGCAGCACTGCGGTTTTTGTCCGGCGCAACAACGGATATTTGAGCGTATTGCCGTAAACAATCTGCAAGCGTGACTAGCCCCGTAGCGAGATAACCGTCATCATTACTTAACAATATGTGCATTTGCTGGCGCCTTAGTGGCTAAAAATTATAAAATCCCCTATATTAACAATTTATAAGAGCGAAATCAGCTAACGTGTCTAAAAAAACTACTTCTGCCGACGATACGGCATTATTTCGACAAACAGTCGGGACTGTTAAAGCCATTAAAACCGACAAATTGTTGTTACAGAAAACCCCTAAACCTTCGCCGCATCCTAAAAAGCAAGCACCCGATTATACTGCTAAACTGGCTGGCACAGACGCCCAAGATGTTTTAACGGTTAGCCAGGAAGATACCCTGAGCTATTTAAGCAATGGCTTACAAAAAAATGTCCTGAAAAAACTACGCCAAGGCCATTATGGCCTGGATGGGGAACTTGATCTGCACGGATTGACCAGTGCCGCGGCCAAACAGCAACTCCTGTGGTTCTTGCATGATTGCGTCGAAAGCGGATATCGCTGTGTGCATATCGTTCATGGTAAAGGTTATCGTTCACAGGACAATCATCCCATCCTAAAAAACCATTTAAACCAATGGCTCAGGCAACATCACGATGTGCAGGCATTTTGCTCGGCAGCGCAGAAAGACGGTGGCGCTGGCGCGGTAATGGTGTTGTTACATATTGCGGAGAAATACCGTGAACAAGAGTAGCCGAAACAGCAAAGAGGGGCAAATTTATTCTACCTTAGGCTAATAAGGTTTGGAGCGCTCACCTTTATGGTTTTTTTAGGGTGCTCTTTGTAACGATTTGCTCAGTTGTTAAAGTGTAATAACCAATCGCCGCATTGCACCTTAACCGAATCACACCAGCGGCGCGTACACCTTTCGGCACCCTTTAATTTCAACTTACCGTTTTGACTTATTGAAACGGTTTAGAAGTATCCACCGTTTGAAAAGGTATATTTCCAAATGAAAATTTAGCATCACTATAGAAGAGTTTCATATCGAACAAGCTGATACTTTTAGTGTGCGATGGCACATTAACAAGGAAACTATAAATTATTATCACCAAACCTATTCAGCATTCACTCGCCTGGATGCCGTCAAGCGCATAGCAACTAAAAAAGCGCACAACAATACCCCGACGCCTAAATCAAACATAGCGCTAACAGGCTTTAAGCCCAAAGAAGTTGCATAAGTATAAATGCCGACGGCAAACAACATCGCCACGTTCTGAAAAAAATTCTGTAACGCTACCGCACCACCACTGCCGATGGCTTGCTGACCTAACTCCTGAACCGCCGCATTAATGGGCACGATAAATATACCCCCTGCCATGCCGATCAAAAATAATACACTTTGTGCCGTCAAGACACTGGAAATAGTACTTAAAACAATAATCAGCAGTGCCATCGCATAGGCGGCCAGACGCGCCCGATGCAGCAGTTCCAAAGGAATTAATTTTGGCACGATAGCAGAGCCGATAATAATACCAACCGCTAAAAATACCGTCAGTTGCGCAATATCGCTGGCGTTGTGCGACATTAAAATTGCTGGCGCCCAGGCCACAAGAATTACCCTGAGTGTCGCTGCAGTCGCCCAAAACAGCGATGCCCCCAAAATGGTAAACCGGGAGCGGGAACTACTAAAGAAATCTCGAATTTGTTGTATAAATTGGCTGATTTTTGAGTTTTCTTGCTTGACAGGTCGGTTGATGTTTTTAGGTAAGGTTATGGTCGCCACTGCGGAAATTAAAAACAATCCCACTGTACCAATCAGGGCGTAAGTAATCGAGTAATCAGCTACTTTGGCACCAACCACCATACCTGCCAAGATCGCAAAGATAGTCGAACTTTCAATCCAACTATTGGCTTTAACAAGCTCTGTGTGTCCAGCTAATTCCGGTAAAATGCCATATTTTGCCGGACTGTAAATAGCGGCGCCAACGCCAACGATACAATAGGCAATTAACGGCTCTACCTGTAGCAACAATAAACCGGCACCCGTTGCCTTCACCAAATTACCCAAAATGAGAATATTCGACTTTGCATGATTATCCGCCAATGCCCCCATCCACGGGGCTAACACCACAAATGCAACTAAAAACACACTTTGTAAGGCCGGGACATACCAGCTGGCTAGCTGGGCTGATTGCATCACCATAGCAATGACCGTAAACAAAATGGCATTATCGGCAAACGCGGATAAAAACTGGGCAATCAGTAAGGGATAAATTTGCTTATTCATATTATTAAGCCAGACGGCTAATGGATGGTTAGTAGATATTGCGTAAGTTTTTCCAGTTAGACCTGGACAATGAGCATAATAGGCAAAGTTTGATCTATCACGCATTTCCCTTGCTATTATGCCCCTGCTATTGCACTGTTCTTCAAATGTAGCGTAGATTAACCCAATGCCAACTATTCAAGCCTTACAAGCATTAAGAGCCATTGCAGCCTGGCTGGTGGTTTATCACCACTATATGCAAATGGTACATCACGGTTACTCTCAATCACCTGTCGGGGCTTTTTTTGTCCAATATGGACTTGTCGGCGTAGATGTGTTTTTCATCATTAGCGGCTTTATTATGTATTATTCCCTAACGCTGAAACCTCGGACTGCGCAGGCGTTTTTGCTAGCAAGGATTCGACGGATTGTTCCGGTATATTGGGTTTATACGGGTTTAGCTATTATGGCGGCGAACTTAGTCAAAGATCAGGTTGAATATGTTTGGACTTATCGCTCATTGATCCAGTCATTATTGTTTATTCCACATCAAAACCCAACCGGCATAGGTGAATTTCCACTATTGACCGTAGGCTGGACATTAAATTTTGAAATGTTTTTTTACAGCGTACTCACCCTAAATTTACAGTTATTTAGACGCTATGCATTTATTGTAACTGCAATGGTTTTATTGTTATTGCCAATGCTATGGCCAACAGACTGGTTTTATGCTGGGATTTGCACCAGCAAACGTTTAAATGAATTTTCCCTTGGCATTTTGTTGGGTTATTTGTATGTCAAAACCCCGCTGTTAAGGAACCCAAATTACGGGTGGCTTGCTGCAATCGCCTCAATACTGTTATTGGCTGTTGTTTATTGGATGAACCAAAATGCTTTTCAAGCTTATGCGTTATTGTTGGTGCTGAGCGCACTTGGGTTAGAACGCTTACCTAACTGGCGTCATTGGTTTTTTAACGCTTTACTGAAACTGGGCGATATGTCGTATTCTACTTATCTTGCACACGCTATTATTTTATTTCTATTAAACAGTTTTATATCTCAACCTGCATCAGCCCTTTCAGAGGTTTTATTTCTTTTTACATTAACGATACTGGTCTATATCCTGTCATTTCTTAGCTTTCAGGGGATTGAACGGGGCTGGCTGTTGGATCGCTTAACGCGATTGTATTAAAGAGCGGCTTTTCATCTCGCAGAAGAACGAATGTAGCCCAAAAGGGCGTCAGGAAAGAATGTCCGCCTTTTTACCATTGCGACTTTGTTTATTAAGGCTTAAGCCCTGCTTTTATGGACAACCTATATCAACCTCTTTAGAAGAAGGGCATAAAGGCATTGGAGACGCTGTAGAGTCAACAGCAAAACTAATAGCTTTTATTTCAAGTCTGTAAGAGCCCAACGCCCTCACCCCTAATACAGTGTCGAAGATCATTTCAAAGCGGTTTGTGCCCAGCATTTCATTAAACGCTTCGGTCGTCGTTTCTCCCAAACCATATCCAGCAAAAAACTGCCCACATTCCCGGCTGTAATCAGAATATGCCAGGGATGAAATATCTAATGAATCATCATCAGTTGCCATAAAATAGCGCATTAATAAAATAGGTTCTGGAGAATCTTTTTTGGTATTAGCGTTGATAATTTTACCGCTATACGCTACTAACTCATGATCGGGATCATACTTTGACCATTGCATAGGGGCTTGAGTGTCGTTAGAATCCCGACCATATAACATGATGTCTTGTAATTTTTGCTGACTGCACTTCCTAAAGGCAAGAAAGGTATAACCTTTTTTATTGTAATCTTCCGGCCTGATAAACATTAAGTAATTCAGCTTAAAGTTTTTTAGATTGTTGTTCCAGCCCACCCTTGGCGTATCGAAAAATAGTTTAGTAGCAGTTCCCTCCGGAATGGCTACTGAAGATCCAACATCGCCTAAAATTGGTCTGGAGGCGACATAATGATCATCGGCAATACAAAAGGAACTGAGTGTTACACCGGCCACCCAGAGAAACAAACTTAGCCAAGAGCGCCAGTTTGGGTAATCAGGTAGTATATTATTCATGGGTTTTATCCTCATAAATTTAAAATTTCGAATTCCCGCAAACTTAAAATATATAGTTATGCGGATCAGATTTTTATAAAGGCGGAAGCTTAATGCTTTGAACTGCGTACCCATAGCCGGTTTGAACCGGGTTGGATGCATAATCCAAAATCCAAGCTGTCGCTTGATCAACCGTAATGCCAGGTGCCGCTTGTTTGATTAAAGCATAGAGTCCTGCAACATGGGGTGTTGATGCAGAAGTTCCGCAGTAGGGATCAGAGTGGCCACCAGTGGGGCCACTATTTAATCCGGATGAAACCACACAAGCCGGAGCCAGAAAAAATGGTGAATTTGAGGTTGCAGGATTGACAATATTTGACCCTCTCCAAAATGAATCATTGCCATTTTTAAGGATTGTTCCAGCTACTTTTATAACCTTTGGGGTACATGCCGGCCAAAGTATCGCTGAATTTGAGCCTTCATTCCCTGTTGCTGCTACAACAGGAATATTTAGGGAATGTAACATTTCAACCGTCCAGTAAAATACATCATCCGCCATTGGACAATCTGCGCCCGTTAAAATTCCACCACCGACACTAAGACTAACTGTTACGTGATCACCCATGCCGACGTTTGCTCGACTTGCATTAGCTAGTATAGTCATAGCTTGATCAATATCCAAGTAAGTGCCCCATAACCTTGGTAATGGGGCATTAGTATCACTACTTGCGGTTTGCTTTGACATAATGC
>JBEBJQ010000060.1:0-26263 GCA_040079795.1 Methylococcales bacterium | reverse complement strand
GCTTGATCCCAGGTCATGAAATAACTTATATCAGTATTCTGTATCCAGGTGAGGTTAAGGTCCTGGTCATAAATCATGCCATTGCCACGGTCAATCAGGCTGGCTTCAGCCACGCCGCTCAAGGCGAATAACAGTAAAGGTAGGTGTTGGTATTTCATCAAATGCTTCCTCAAAAAATCGGTGTAAATTTAAGTTTTTGGACATTATTTTGCTTTTGGCTATGGCATGTGAACACATTCATCTGCAAATAACAGGCCCCTATAAAATCCGATGAGGCTTTATAAATAAAAGCTATCCACGCAATTAATAAGGCAGATTATGTGCCAACATAATTTTTTTCGGTTTAACACTTTAATTTGACGATTATTTTTATATAACTAAATGATAAATTTGGATAAATAATTTTTAATAAAATTGATAAAGCGACCCAAATACCTTAATACTTCCGCTATAAACTCCAAAAATATTGCGCCATTTAACATAAACTATGTTATTTAGCGTTGAATACGCGAAGGCTTTCCTATAGCAACTGAAGCAAAAAAGTGCGTCATACCCGCCGGGAAGCAGGTATCCAGTGCCAAGGATGGCAAACGCCGAAACATCCCGGCCGGAATGACGGCTTTTAAAAACAGTTGCACCTACTCACTTAAGTTTATAATTCCTCCGGCATTTAGCTTGGTGTCATTAATTTAGGTAAACCAATATTTTGGGGATGGTAATCAATGAAAATTTTTCTAAAAATCACTGCTGTATGTTTTTTACTCGTATCGATTTCTGTCAATGCCAGTAACACCGTAGATTGGACTAACTGGACAACAAATAACCCAACTACGGAAACCGGCACATTAACTCAAAGTTCAACTTCCATAACAGTCACTTATACAGGGAATCATTTTGATGTTGATCACTCAAACTATTTCTATAATGTCCCCGCTTCATTTACCAGTCCAACAGTAACCAATACGCCAGATACCAATGGAACTATCCGGATGACTGGTGGCGATAAGGATATAAATACAATCCATTTTTCCAGTCCAGTTACGAATCCGGTTATGGCATTTGTTTCTTTAGGTCAGCTAAGTTACCCGGTTTCATTTGATTTTCTAAATAACCCTGTATTTTCCGTTCTTTCATATGGTCCAGGGAATTGGGGTGGGCCTGGCACAATAACCCAGTCAGGAAGTTCTATTACTGGTGTAGAAGGAAATGGAACGATAGGATTTGCGGGGGTTTTTACAGACATTTCTTTTACAACGCCTGTTAACGAATATTATTACGGATTTACTGTAGGGGCTACCGTATCAGCTGTCCCAGTCCCTGCGGCTGTATGGTTTATGGGCAGTGCGTTATTAGGGTTAGTTGGCTTTAAACGCAGGCGGGCTTAGCCAATCGATCAATCTATGATGTGGCAGAGGTAACGAGATTGTTTCTGTCGCCTCTTCAATGCCACTGGGTATGCAGTTTTATGTTTTCAACGTAAGGGCTTTACTCTCAGTTGAAGCTAATTTTTCGGGTGGCCCAAAAGCAAGTTGGCAGACAGCCAGTGTGAAGTGCAACAAAATGCGGGACATTGCAGCCCGCCCCCGGATCCGCGAGTTGAATAGCCCGCTGCTTCAGCTAAGACTAGATTGCCGGTATTCAAATTACAGGGATGTAATGGTAACAAGCCTTTCCATGGCAACTGGATTCCGGCAATCCATGCCGGAACGACAAGGTTTTGAATTAGCTGAAGCATCTGGCTAATCAGGTTTTATTTTAATAAAGCTTATGATCTCTTCCCGGCTAACGACTTCTTTTTCTTGCAGGATATTGGCTAATTTTTCTAGTATAGCTTTGTTATTGCTAATAATATCCATGGCGCGGGTTTCGCCCTCCTGAACCAGGGCGATGATTTCGGTATCAATCAGGCGGGCGGTTTCATCACTGTAATTACGGTATTCAGAAACTTCGGTTTCTAAAAATTGCATTTGTTGACGTTTGCCGTAAGTTAAAGGGCCGAGTTTTTTGCTCATGCCTAACTGGCAAACCATCGCGCGGGCAATGTCACTGGCTTTTTCCAGATCATTTTGGGCACCAGTCGAAATGCTGCCCAAGGCAATTTCTTCGGCTACACGCCCCCCCATTAATATGGCTATTTGGTCTTTAAGTTCATCTTCAGTAGATAAAAATTTTTCTTCTACCGGGAGTTGTAGCGTAAAGCCCAAAGCTGAAACCCCTCTTGGGATAATGGAGATTTTATGCACGGGATGCCCGGTGGGTACATTTTCTGCAATCATGGCGTGACCTGCTTCATGATAGGCCACACGGCGTTTTTCTTGCGCATTTAACACCCGGTTTTTCTTTTCCGGTCCGGCTAGGATTCGGTCGATTGCGGCCTCAAAGTCTTGCATGCGAATTTTAGTTTGTCCGGTTCGGGTTGCAATAATAGCCGCTTCATTGGCGATATTCGCAAGATCCGCACCAACCAGACCAGGTGAGCGTTTGGCGATTACGGTAATATCGGTATCTTCAGCTAAGGGCATAGCTTTGGTGTGCAGTTTTAGAATTTCAATGCGATCGAGTAAATTAGGTTTATCGACAATGATCTGACGGTCAAAACGACCAGCGCGTAGTAGCGCCTTATCTAGTACTTCCGGACGATTGGTAGCAGCCATCACTACAACGCCGACCGAAGTATCAAAACCATCCATTTCTGTGAGCAACTGGTTTAAAGTCTGTTCCCGTTCATCATGTCCCCCCATCATGACCGGCCCGCCACGGGAGCGGCCAATGGCGTCCAGTTCATCTATAAAAATAATGCAGGGTGCTTTATTTCTGGCTTGTTCAAATAATTCCCGAACCCGCGCCGCGCCGACGCCTACAAATAATTCAATGAATTCCGATCCGCTAATATTAAAAAAGGGTACTTGCGCTTCTCCTGATACTGCGCGAGCCAACAAGGTTTTACCAGTGCCGGGAGGGCCCACTAGCAACACGCCTTTGGGCATCCGTCCACCCAGCTTTTGGATTTTTTCGGGGCTTTTTAAAAAATCGATTGACTCTTTTAATTCTTGTTTAGCACTGTCAGCCCCTGCAACATCTTTGAAACTGATTTTGGGTTGGGTATCCTGCTGGATACGCGCTTTGTTACCTATATTTAAAAAGGACTGCGCGCCTTGGGAAGTGCGACGCATAATCCATGACCAAATCAGGGTAAAAATTAAAATGGGGATAATCCAATTAAACACCAAATTGTTTAACCAGTTGTCGCCACTTCTAACCACAAATTCAACTTTATTTTCCTGCAACAATTCCGCTAGGTCGGTTTGCAACAATGGAATAGTAGTAAAAAATTTGGGTTCGGCTTTCGAGGTCTCAGGTTTAAAAACACCGGTAATATAGTGTTCAGTGACAACGGCTTTCTCAATTTTTGCTGTTTTTACGTCGTTAATAAATTGACTGTAAGGAATTTCATCACGCTGAAGCGCTTGCAGGTTATTGAACACTGAAAAAACGACCAACAGCGTGACACCAATAACAAAATATTTATTATTTAGGAAAACAAGCCCTTGTTTATCCGTTGGTTTGCCGGGTTGCTTTGCAGCAGGGTTTTGCAGGTCGGTTAGAATAGTTTTAAGTGCGTTATAGCTGGTTTGGATAAACGTGACTATAACAGCAAAGAGTTTATTTAGATTATCCATGGTGACTATCCGCCTTTTTTAGAATTTATTTTGTGGCCTGCTCATACGTAAACCGAATTGCACGCGTTTTCTAGCCTACAGCGCAAATTTACCATCAATGGCCAGGTAAAAAATCCGGTAGGTGCTTACGGATATCAGCAGCACTCTCAGTAGTAATATTTTTATCTAATTCAAAACATATTTGTTTTTTAATTTGTTCTGGCAATTGGCTGCGCAGTAAACCCAGAAAAGTTGGCTCTGCTACAATCAGTAATTGTTCAAATTTATGGGCATTGTGTGCGTCTAAAAGATAATCCGTAATCAGCCTGGCAAAACTTTCTGCTTCATGTTTTTTGGGATCGGTTTGTTGTTCGAAAGCATGCCCCACACCATCTGAGGATTTAATCCGGCCGGGTAAGTCAGACGTCAAATCCCGATCATGGAGACGTCCCTCGGGATGAACCAAGGTATCAATTTCTTCTAATGCAGAGGAAGGCGAGTCCGCTGTAAAAATACGTGCCTGTACACTATCTGCAACTAATATCCAGGTGGATTTCATATTTATATCCTCTTTAAGTTAAGTTAAGGTTGGTTGGTAGTGAAATTTTACTTCTCTCTATACCGATTTAGCCAAGTGATTATTATTCATTAAGCTGATTTGCGCCCTCAAACTGTCAAGTTCTTCGAGTAAATCCAGCGCCAGCGCGATTCCAGCCAGATTAACGCCGAGATCCCGCTGTAGTCTGAGGGCAGAACGTGCGCGAACTAGACTTACACCGGAAAAACGCCAGGTGCGGATCTCGTTACCATGCGGCTCGATAATGCTTTCTTCAACTAAACTAATGATCCAGTCCGCATGGGCACCGCAGGCCCGACAAAGCTCCCCTAAGGTTAGGCTGTCTTCTTCAATAACAGTTCCAGTATGCACTAATGATAAATCGTTTGAATTCATTGGCTACACTCCTAAAAACTGACGTGGATTAAAATCAAGTTGTTCTTGCATTTTTCGGTAAACTGCTTTGGCTGTTTCGGTCTCGGCAGGCGGTAGGACAATCTGTAAAACTACAAAGAAATCTCCTGGCAAAGGTGTGGGTAATCCACGGCCTTTTAGGCGCAATTTACCGCCTGGCTTGGAGTTAGGTGGAATTTTGAGATCAACATTGCCGTCTGGGGTAGGTACTTTGATTTTAGCCCCTAATGCCGCCTCCCAAGGTGTGATGGGCAAATCTAGATAAAGGTCTGTTTCAGCTACGCGATACAACGGGTGGCTATTAAAGGCAATTTCAAGAAATAAATCACCGGGCTTGCCGCTGCCCGAACCGGGATTACCTTGGCCTGCTAGCCGAATGTGCTGGCCGGGTTTAACGCCTTTGGGAATTTTGATATTTAAGGTTCGATGCTTGACTTGCACATGCCCCTTAGCGTCCATTTCCGGTGCGCTTAAGGTAATGTTGCGGGTTGCCCCGTGAAAACTGTCTTCCAGATCAATGTGGATTTTTGCATGGCTGTCCTGTCCGCGCGCATGAAAGCCTGGTTGATGCCTGCCAGCTGAGTGAACGCCAGCCTGACCAAATAGTTGTTCAAAAAAATCACTATAAGCAGTGTCTGCACCATCACTGGTAAAACCGCCGCCCTTAAACTCAAAGCCTTCATCCCAATTGGGGGGTGGACGGAAATCCTGCCCTGATTTCCAGTTAGCCCCTAATTGGTCGTAAGCCGCTCTTTTTTCAGGATCTTTGAGCACCTCATAGGCTTCGCCCAATTCCTTAAATTTTGCTTCAGCATCCTGTTCTTTACTGACATCCGGGTGATACTTGCGCGCCAGTTTGCGGTAGGCACGCTTGACATCGTCCTGACTGGCCTCACGCGCAAGACCCATAATCTTGTAGTAGTCTTTATATTCCATGTTTTCACTTCACTTAGGTTTTAAGGGAATTGAGGGTGTTCAACAAACTTGAAATGATTATAGACCTTTGGATAAACTAAAGGTTGGGATTCTTAACCCCCCTTAAGCAGAGTATTTTCAGGTGTTCATGCTATCGACAATTGGCTATTGATCCGCAGGTTGGTTGGGGTTACTAAACCAACTTGCGGTTATTAATTAAGCCTGGAAGCGTTTATTCTTCAGCAGCGACATTGATTCGTTTTGGTTGAATCGCTTCGCGCTTTGGAATAGTGATTTCCAGAACACCATTTTTACATTTGGCATTAATGGCGTCGCCATTGGCCGTATCTGGAAGGCTAAAGCGGCGATAGAATGACCCGTAAGTCCGTTCAACCCGTTTATAACCTTCTTTTTCGGTTTTTGCTTCAGATTCCTTCTCACCTTTCACCGTCAACACGCCAGCTTCCATACTGACTTCAATGTCTTCCGGTTTAACACCGGGAATGTCGGCGTGAATAACAAATTTATCTGCTGCTTCTTTTATATCCACTGCAGGTGCCCATTCCGCGGTTGCAACAGATCCTTCCCCGGATTTATCGTCCCGCGAACGTTCCAGTTCTTTTTGTAATTGATTTAATAAATTCCAAGGTTCATAACGAATAATAGCCATGATTTTCTCTCCGGTTCTAACATTAAACTATAAACAAATTCCTATATGATCTGTCCCTATCAGCAAAATAGGGTTAAGGTTTTTTATTTCAAGTAATAAAAAATAATTTTTTTGTTACTTTTGAGGGAATACTTTAGTTGTTAAAAAGGTTTTGATAAGGCTAAGCTTTCGTTAAATTAAACAGTGTCGACTTTAGACGGCCGTATTTAAGTTGAACATCATTTCGATATTTTGGGGGAGCAGCAGGTGCTATAGCATTGATGCGCAGAATAAATTTACCTGGAAAATTTAGCCTGGTTAAAAAGGGGTATTTTTTAAGTTTAGCCTTGCAATGATAAATGCTTTTAATATTTTCTTGAAACCTACCCACACATCTGGAACACGTCATGTTTGATTGTGCGGGCAGGTTGTACCGAATTTTTATGGCATTACTTTATTAATCAGCAGTTTAATCGGTTGTTTTACTTGCTTAACATTGACCTTTTCCTCACTGGCAAATAAATCACCCGGTTGTGCAATTGCACCGCCTGATAACGAAACCCTGGCAGTCACATCGACGACTTCCACTGAAGATAAGGTTGCTGTGGGCATGGCTGCTTTGCTGTCATCCAGTACCACCTCGGTGGGTAAGTCTTTAACGGTTAAACGCTCTACCGCCAATGGCATTTTTCCGCCTTGAGGTTTGGCAAAGATAAAAATCATTTGGTCTGGGCTGAGTTTGGCTTTTAATTCCGGGGCAATGTCAACTATCAAGTGTAAAGCAGGTGCCGTTGTTGGGGCGGCAGCGGCCTTTGCTGGTAAAGCCGCAGGAGCAGCACCAACTATTTGGTTAATGACTAATTTAACTGGCGAAGAGCCGCTGACGGCAACCTGTTCTTGGGTAGCAAAAAAATCCCCCTCTTGTGGAATCGCCTGACCGGACAAGGAGATTCTGGCGGTTATATCTACCTGCGCAACTGAGGAAAGTTTTGCGGTAGGCATGGCGGCTTTGCTGTCATCCAAAACAATTGTTGTCGGCAGGTCTTTAACCGTTAAGCGTCCCACTGCCAGTGGCATCTTACTACCGGCGGGACGGGCAAAGACAAAGACCACTTGCTCGTTACTGACTTTAGCCTTTAGCTCCGGTGCAAGGTCAACCAGAACTTCGATTTTAGCAGCACCGCCAGCAGCAGTTGATGTTTTGCCGCTATTTGCCGGAGGAGGTAAGCCTAGTTTCTCCCTTGCTGCTGCAATGGATGGGTCGATAAATTGGGCAATCAATTGCGGATTGGCTTTAGCTTTTGCCAATTCCCAGAAATCGATTGCCTGTTTATAGGTTTCCTTCTCATAAGATTCTACGCCTTTTAGTACCAAGGCATTGGGTTCTTTAGGGTCAATCGCTAGGGTTTCTTCAATTGCCGCTTTAACCGCCAGCGTTATTTTTTCATCATTCGCTAGATATAGAGCCTGCGCATATGAACCTTTTACGGCGGCATAGTCAGGGGATTCTTTGGGTACAATTTTTTCAATTTCTAAAAACGTTTCCGCAGCTTTAGCATACTGCTGCGTTGCAGCGTAGCTATTCGCCAATAAAAACCACTTGCCGACATGTTTGGGATCTTCTTTAACTTTGGTTTTTAAAAGCTCAATGGCTTTCATGAGATCGGGCGCATTTTGATCAGCAACCGCGGGCATAGTTTGGTTTTCATCGCCCAGATGTTTGAGCGTGCCTTGTGCCTGCATGGCGAGCCGCGTGGTGTAATCATCACTACGGCCCAAAGCCAGATACAGGCCAATACTCCACACGGCGATTGCCAAGGTCATTAGCGCACCGATAAACCAATGCTTAGCCATAATGGCTACTGGCGCTGCGACTGAAGGTTGCCGGTCGATAGCGACATCGTTTAGCAGGGATTTTTCCAGTTCTATTTTGAGTTGTTCAAAAGCGGTGGAATCTAATGTGCCCTGTACTTTTTCAGCTTCCAGCTCATTTAAGCGTTCTTTAAATATCTCAATATTATGTTGTTTGTGGGTTGCAGCTTCGGTAACCAAGGTTTTGGCAGATATAGATGCCTTATTGCTTTTTTTAGCTGCCAAAGGTTCCTTTGCGCCAGTAGACTTTGCGTATTGTTCTTGCGCTACGACTATCGGCCAAAACAGGAATCCCGCAACGCCCAGGAGCATGCCAACTACGGCTAACCAAAATAGTGTCATGATGAATGTTTTCCTGTGTCGTTTAAGAGGGACTCTATTTGTTTTTGCTGTTGTTCGTCCAGGGTATTAACCGCTAGTCGGTCAGCAGTATTTTGGGAGGCATTACGCCGGCTGATGAGCACCACCACGATAATGCCCAAAACCAGCAATATCGCTGGACCAAACCATAGTAGCCAGGTTCGGCGATCCATACGCGGTTGATACAATACAAAATCACCATAGCGATCAATCATATAGTCGATAATTTCTTTATCGCTCTTTTTTTCCGTCAGCATGGCCTGAATTTTGGTGCGTAAATCCTGTGCGATAGGCGCGGCAGAATCAGCAATATTCTGATTTTGGCATTTTGGGCAACGGAGTTCTGCGGTAAGCTGATGGAAACGCATCCGGTCACTTTCATTGTTAAATTGATAGACGTCAATGGCGGCATAAGCGTTTATTGCGGCTAACATTAACCACAATACTAACACCTTTAAACTGGTTTTATTTAACATTAGCCAACTCCTGCATTTTGTCCCATACATCGGGGGTAATAGTGCCTACATGTCTATAACGGACAATACCTTGGGCATCAACCAGATAGGTTTCAGGTGCGCCGAATACGCCTAAGTCGAGTCCGAGCATGCCTTGTTCGTCAAAAATCGTGAATACATAAGGGTTGCCTAGATCATGTAACCAAGTGGTAGCAGCGAGGCGCTCATCTTTATAGTCAAGGCCGACGATATCCAGTTTGTGCTGATCGGCTATCGCCAGTAAGTCACTGTGCTCTTGACGGCAGGAAGGGCACCAGGTTGCCCAGACATTGACTAATACCGGTTTACCGGCAAAATCAGCATTGCTTAACATGCGCTCGGGTTGCTCAAGCGATGCCATTTTAAAAGTTGGGAAAGGTTTGCCAACTAATGCCGAGGGCATCGCATTGGGGTCGAGGCTGAGTCCTTTCCACAAAAATGCGCCTAAAACGATAAATAATGCCAGGGGGATAAATAACAATAATCTAGGCATGTTTAGGCCCCGTGTCTGGAAGAGCGGCGGCGGGGCGGCGATAGCGTTTGTCAGCCACGGTAATAAATCCACCCAAGGCCATCAGTAAACCCCCTAACCATAACCAGCGCATAAACGGTTTATAATGCAGGCGTATCGCCCAGGCACCTTCACCTAAGGGTTCACCCATTGCGACATATAAATCCCGCCACAGCGTAGGGTCAATTGCTGCCTCGGTCATCATGGAGGCTTTCACGGTGTAACGTCGTTTTTGGGGATATAAACTGACCACTGGCTCACCGTTTTGGGTAATGACAATCTCCCCCTGGTCTGCGCTAAAATTTGGGCCTTGTACTTTGGTGGAGCCTTTGAATTCAAAGCGATAGCCAGAAAATTCCTGAATTTCACCCGGTGCCATACGGATGTCGCGTTCTTCGGTATAAATGGAAACTAAAGTTACGCCGACAATTGCTACCGCAAAGCCAATATGGGCAATCAACATCCCGTAATAGCTTAAAGGTAATTTTGCAGCGCGTTGTCTCATGCTATCGCTGGCTTTAAATTTGTGCTGGTAATCTTTGAGCATGCTTAAGACAATCCAACCGCTGAGGGCTATGCCGATAGCGACGGGTAATTTAAAGTCGCCGTGATAGATAAAAGGAAAAACAAGGCCACAAATAATTGCAATAACCGCTGGAATCCAGAGCGAAGTGAACATGCTCTGAGCGGAGGTTTTGCGCCATTTCATCGCCACTGAAGTACCAAGCAATAAGGCTAATAAGGTCATTTCAGGTACGAATAGCGCATTGAAATACGGAGGCCCTACGGAAATCTTACCGCCATTCATGGCATCTACCAGTAAAGGGTATAGCGTACCTAATAAGACCGTGATGGCTGCAACGGTTAAAATGATATTATTAAACAGTAAAAAGCTTTCTCTGGAAACCAGGGCAAATTTAGACTCTGATTTAACATTCGGTGCTTTAAAAGCAAATAAAGTTAAAGAGCCGCCAATGGTTATAGCCAGAAGTGCCAAAACAAATAGTCCGCGTTTAGGGTCGCTGGCAAACGCATGTACTGAAGTTAATACGCCTGAGCGTACCAGGAAGGTACCCAACAAACTTAAAGAAAAAGCAAAAATTGCCAATAACACAGTCCAGCTTTTAAAGACACCGCGTTTTTCGGTTACCGCTAAAGAATGTACGAGGGCGGTTCCTACTAACCAGGGCATAAACGAGGCGTTTTCAACCGGATCCCAAAACCACCAGCCGCCCCAGCCCAGTTCATAATAAGCCCACCAACTGCCTAAGGTGATGCCGGTACCTAAAAATGCCCAGGCGACGTTAGTCCAAGGCCGTGACCAGCGTGCCCAAGCGGCATCCAATTGACCGGATAATAGCGCGGCAATGGCAAAAGCGAAGGCTACAGAAAAACCGACATAGCCCATATAAAGAATCGGTGGATGAACGATTAAGCCAAAGTCTTGTAAGAGTGGATTGAGATCGGCACCATCAATCGGTGATTCGGGCAATAAGCGCGTAAACGGACTGGACGTTATCAAGGTAAACAGACTAAAGCCAAAGGCAATCATGCCCATCACTGACAACACCCGTGCCAACATATCCAGCGGTAAAGCACGGCTGAACAGGCTGACCGCCAAAGTCCAGCCACTTAAGATAAATACCCAAAGCAGTAACGAGCCTTCGTGTCCGCCCCAAATGGCACTGACTTTATACTGCGAAGGTAGTTTACTGTTAGAGTGGTCGGCAACGTATTGCACGCTGAAATCATCGCTAGCAAAAGCGTAGCCCAAGCAGATGATACTGATTAATAAGCTGAAAAACTGTGCTTTAGCTAAAGGTTTCGCATAGTTCATCCATAAGGCATTATCTTGGAAGGTGCCGGTCAGCGGAACAATCGCTAACATTGCGGATAAACACAAGGCCAGAATTAACGCAAACTCGCCTAATTCAGGGATCATGGTTGCACCTGCTTAGGTTTGGCGTTTTTTAAACTATCGGCTATTTCCGGTGGCATATAATTCTCATCATGTTTTGCTAATATTTCATCAGCTTGAAAAACCCCCTGCGAGTCCAGTTTACCCTGGGCAATAATACCTTGCCCTTCTTTGAAAAGATCGGGCAGGATGCCGGTGTATTCAACTTTGACTTGCTCAGCAGTGTCGCTTACCAAGAAGCTGACATGTAAGCTTTTGGTATCCCTTTCCAGTGAGCCTTTTAACACCATGCCCCCGACACGAATACGGGCATCCTTAGGTGCTTCGCCTTTGACAATTTGGGTGGTGGAATAAAACAAATTAATGTTTTGTTTTAAAGAATACATGACCAAGCCCACAATCAGGGCTGTACCCAAGGCTATAGCCAAGGCAATGGTCAGGCGTTGTTTTCGTTTAGGAGTCATAAATTTCGTTGCTCGCGTTTTGTTTGACGTTTAGCAAGGCTAAAAAATGCACGCTTTTTTAGCCAAATAAATAAGAGGTTGAGGATAAAAACAGCCAGGGTAATCGCATAGCTTAACCACACATACAGGGCATGGCCGCCCATATCTAAAAATTCGGAAAAAGAGTTAAAGTAGCCCATAGTGTTAAAGTTGTTCGTTGATTATTGTAGTAACCCAGCCGGATTTATTTTCGCGTTCCAATAACTCAATGCGGGTGCGGGCCATTAATAGAAAACCAAAAAAACAATAATAGCCCAGCACCATTACCAGCAATGGCAGCCACATTTCCGGAGGCATAGCAGGCTTTTTGGTTAGGGTGAAAGTGGCAGGCTGGTGCAAAGTATTCCACCATTCTACTGAGTATTTAATGATGGGGATATTGACCAAACCCACCAGAGCCAGTATAGCTGCGGCTTGATCACCGCTGGCTTTATTTTCAAAAGCAGAATACAGGGCCATAATGCCCATGTATAAAAATAATAATATCAACATGGAGGTTAAGCGGGCGTCCCATACCCACCAAGCACCCCAGGTAGGCTTGCCCCATATGGCACCGGTTGCCAGGGCAATCACTGTCATTGATGCCCCAATCGGTGCTGCGGATTTTGCAACGATGTGTGCAACTTTCATTTTCCAGACCATCCCGATAAGCCCAGCCACTGCCATTAGCATAAAGCAGGACTGCGCCAATATCGCCGAAGGCACATGAATAAAAATGATGCGGTAACTATTGCCTTGCTGGTAATCCGGTGGCGCGAACATCAATCCCCAAATGATTCCGGCAGTCAGTAATAATCCGGCAGCAACTGCAAACCAGGGGAGCAACATGCCCATAATGTCATAAGACCATTTTGGTGAAGCTAACTGGTAAAACCAGCGTGGCATATTTATTTTCATGGTTTAGATTCCAAACGAATGAGGGGTAAAATCAGAAAAATGAGGGTTTACGTTTATCTTGAGGCAGTAAGGAGGGCATTAATTACGGATGCTCAGTTTTAAGGCCGCAGCAATCGCGAATGGGGCAAACATCAAACTGAAGACCATCATAGCACCTAAAAGTGCCATATATCCAGCAATCGGCACTCCCATAACCCCCGCTTGCACGGCACCCGCGCCAAAAATTAATACTGGAATATAAAGCGGTAGTACCAGTAACGAAATCAACACCCCGCCTTTGCGTAAGCCAACTGTAAGCGCGGCACCGATCGCGCCAATCAGGCTTAAGGTCGGCGTTCCCAGCAATAAACTACCAACCAATGCGCCAAAAGCTTGTGTCGGTAAAAACAACATGATTGCTAATAAAGGCGATAATAATGCCAGTAAAAACCCGCTCATCAGCCAATGACTTAACACTTTGCCGATAGTTAATAACACTAAGGATTGTGGGCTAACTAAAAGCTGTTCCAGTGAACCATCTTCAAAATCATTTTTAAATAGGCTGTCCAGTGATAATAAGGTCGCTAAAAGCGCAGCAACCCAAATAATGCCGGGGGCAATTTTGGATAAAACCGTGGCTTCCGGGCTCACTGCCAGCGGAAATAAAGCAATTACAATCATAAAAAAAGCCAGGGGGTTGATGATTTCATTGCGGTTACGCAAGGCAAGCAATAAATCCCGGTGCAAGATGGCGGAAAAAAAACTCATGCAATATTTAATTGATCGAGGTTAAGCCGGCGAATATGCGCATCAGACAAATCAAAATCATGGTGCGTCGTTAAGATACACAACCCGCCATTTTGGATATGACGAACGATGAGTTGTTCCTTCTCTGCAACACCTTTTTTATCCAGCGCGGTAAATGGTTCATCTAAAATCCACAGGGGGTGCGAGCTTAGATAGAGCCGTGTTAAGCTCACGCGCCGCTGTTGACCTGCTGATAAGGTGTAGCAGGGCACATCTTCGTATCCTAATAACCCCACTTGTTTTAAAGCTTCGTGAATCGACCCTTTGTTTAATAAAGGATGCAGTTTTTGCATCCAACGTATATTTTCTTCAGCGGTTAAAGCGGCTTTCACGCCTGCATGATGCCCTACATAGAGTAGCTGCTGGCAATAGGCAGCAAAATCTGATTGGATTGGATTGCCATGCCAAGTGATTTCGCCTTCAAAATTATTTGATAAGCCGCATAAAATTCGCAGAAGTGAGGTTTTACCACTGCCATTTTGGCCTTCGACTTGTAAAATTTCACCCGCTTGTACGGTAAAGCTGAGCTTCGAAAACAGTATGCGATCATCTCTTTCGCAGGATAAATTATTAACCGTAAACATCAGCGGAGGGTATTTATAAGTAAAGGGTCAATGTTAAAACAAAAGGTATAAGTTCGGGTAGCTATTTTGGCAATATCTTTACAAAATTGCACAAGTATCATTCAAAATACATATGGCAATTAATATTACAGGAGGTTCATTTATGGGGGCATGATTTTTTGGTTATAAGGCAGTTATCAGGGAAGAATTGCTTGTTATATTCGTTGAAATTAAGTGAAGAAACCAATATATGTTTTAAATCCAATTTTCTAATACCCTAGTCATTATTAAGTTGGATTCATTATAAAACGTTTAATGCATTCATAACAGTGTGTCTTTTAACCTATAAATGAGTCAAATAACCTACTTTGGATGCTAATCTGGGTGTATTTTAAGTTGAAAAAAAGTTCCTGGTTAGCCAGATGCTTCAGGAAAAAAATTAGACGGGGATATCTTCAAAAACCTGATGCTATAAAAAACTTATAGCATCAGGCGTCTTTGGGTTTAAAGCGCTTGTTTAAATAATACGTCTGGGCTGGCGCTGCTGAAATAAGCACTGCTCATGTGTTTGACCGCAAGAATAGTGCCTGCATAGCTATTCGTTAAAGCGGTTTTGAGGTGGTTCAAATGTGCTGGAGGACGCCACTTCAGATGAAGTTGCCGGTTTAGTCTCTACTGCTGGTTTCGGCATTGGACTGTTTGCGGCCGCCCTTTCAACCCGTTCTGCAAAATCCTGTGCATAAGATTTGGGCGTAGAAACCTCTTGTCCCGATGATTTTAGGCTAATCGTACTTTGCGAAGCCTCTGGTATTTCGTTAAATTTTTGTGCAACGGGAGCTGAAGGCTCGAAATCAGTCCCTTGTGGAATTGCCTGATCTGCTGACGATTCATTACCCTCTGAAGCGGTACGTTTTTCACCGTGATTAGGGTTCCTTGACCGTCTCCGGCTATTAGAGCCGCGCCGTGAATTTCTTTGGCCGGGTGGCTTTAAGCCAGGTGTAGGGCTCATGCCTTGCTCAGTAATCGCCTCAGCGCTAGGTTCAATGCTATCAGTAGTTGGGATTTGTTTGCTTAAATTTAGGGGTTGAACAGTAACAGCGTTAATTTCGTTACCGGTATTTTCGATAGTGTTAGATTCACTTATCGGCCCCGAATTAACGGCAGGATCTCGCGGTGGCCGATTTTTATTACCGTTGCGGTTGTTGCGGTTGTTGCGGTTATTACGATTGTTGCGTCCTGCCTTCGGACGTTGTTGTCCCGTTGCCGGTAGCGGGTTGCCTTCGCTGTCAACAGCGCTGGGTGACGCTGTCGTTGCTTCAGCATTTTTTTCTGGCATTCTTCTTGGGTGTGATTCGTAAGGTGAATTGTCCAATTCGGTTGGAGAAGCCGGCTCTTCTAAGTCTGAACCATTATCGGTAGGTGCCGGTACGCCCACTAATTTATGCCAAAAGCGTTTGATTAAGCTGTCAGCAATGTTTTTGTTTTGGATGGGAGCAGGGGTGTCATGCAAAAATTCTTTGACGGCGGGTTGAACCGTGGCCTGTTTTGCATGGTGTACAAAATCAGGAACTTTGATGACTTCTTCCTTAAGTTGTAAATAACTGCTTTTTTCTTCTGTTTCTTTGGTTTTAATGCGCTCGATTTCGTAGTCAGGCGTTTCCAGATGACGGCTCGGTAAAATGATAATACTGACACCTAAGCGGGATTCAATTTGCTCAATGGGCTTTCTTTTTTCATTCAATAAAAAGGTGGCGCATTCAATGGGTAAATGGGCGACGATTTTTTCAGTGCCTTTTTTCATGGCTTCTTCTTCGATAACGCGCAATACCGATAGGGTAACGGATTCGACATTTCGGATTGAGCCTTGGCCTTTGCAGCGCGGGCAGGGCAGTTGTGAGGAATCGCCTAAGGAAGGACGCAAACGCTGCCGTGACATCTCCAGTAAGCCGAAACGTGAAATCCGGCTGGTCTGGATTCGTGCCCGGTCAATTTTTAAGGCATCCCGTAAACGGTTTTCGACGGCTTTCTGGTTTTTGTTTGCCATCATGTCGATAAAATCAATAACGAACAAACCACCCAAGTCGCGTAAGCGTAATTGCCGGGCAATTTCATCGGCCGCTTCAAGATTGGTATTTAACGCCGTTTCTTCGATGTCACTGCCTTTGGTGGCTCGTGCGGAGTTAATATCAATTGAAGTTAAAGCTTCAGTGTAATCAATAACAATTGAGCCGCCGGAAGGTAGAGGAACATCACGGTTGTATGCCACTTCAATTTGAGATTCGATTTGATAACGGCTAAATAACGGGACATCGTCGGTATATAATTTAGCTTTGGGTAAAAAGTGGGGCATTACTTGTTTTAAGAAGTTCTGCACTAATTTAAACGATTCAGGATTATCAATTAAAATTTCGTCAATATCGTTACGCAAATGGTCACGTAAGGCGCGAATAATGACGTTACTTTCTTGGAATACGAGGAAAGGCGCCCTTTGTTCGTTGGAGTTACGATCAATGGCTGTCCAGAGTTGTAATAGGTAATTTAAATCCCATTGCAATTCTTCGGTGCTTTTGCCGCAACCTGCGGTACGCACGATCAATCCCATATTATCGGGAATATCTAGGCCGCTAACGGCTTCACGTAATTCATTGCGGGTGTCGCCTTCAATGCGGCGTGAAATACCCCCGGCTTTGGGATTGTTGGGCATTAAAACCAGATAAGTGCCAGCCAGACTAATGTAGGTTGTGAGTGCCGCGCCTTTGTTGCCACGCTCTTCCTTTTCAATCTGCACAACAATTTCCTGGCCTTCATGGATCAGATCTTTAATAGCCGCGCGCCCCTTGGACTCGGTACCTCCTTCGCTATTTTCATGATAATCAGGGATAATTTCTTTAAAAGGTAAGAAACCATGCTTATCTGCGCCGTAATTAATAAATGCCGCTTCTAAGCTGGGTTCAACCCGGGTGATAATACCTTTGTAAATATTGGATTTTTTTTGTTCTTTGGCGGGGATTTCGATGTCAAAATCATACATTTTTTGACCATCAACTAAAGCTACCCGCAGTTCTTCTGCCTGCGTGGCGTTAATAAGCATTCTTTTCATTTATTATCCTTATATATTTCTGTTCCATGAGCAGATTTTATCGCATAGACTCTAGGCCTAATACGGCGCCTTTAAAAACCTTTTGGTTTTTTAGGGGGTATTAAGTTAGCTTAGCGTTAAGTCACACACAACTCCAGTGGTAAAAAAGCCGTGGATAATGTCCAGCTAGGCATAATTTTTAGCGCGTTAAGGAGGCGGGCTTGCCAGTGTGACTGGCAGACAATAGTTTTCTAACCTTGAGTCTGGTTTTAAAATCTGTATTAAACAGTCATCGTAGGCCGCTCATCATGGGTCGAGCGACGAAACCCAAAAATCTTTTGGAAGCCTTAAAATCGGCGAACCGATTAAGTGCTTCACGTAACTTTGGCGCAGAACCAGTGAAATCTAAACTTCAGGGCGCAACGGTCTTAAAATACTTTAAAACCCGCCTAATATAACAACCTTATTGCTTTACAGCAACATAACAATCAAACATCCTGGGTTAATGGTATCATTTACCGATGGAACAAAATCAAAATCTGACTAAGCCGGACGTACAATGGGTAATTATTACTGACGCCAACGCTGATCAGCGTCTGGATAATTTTTTAATCAGCCGCTTGAAAGGCGTGCCCAAAAGCCTCATCTATCGGATTGTCCGTAAAGGTGAAGTACGCGTTAATAAAGGCCGGGTCGATGTTAAATATCGGTTAATACTAGGCGATACAGTCAGGATACCGCCAGTGCGAGTAGCGGAAAAGCCGCAAGAAAATTATGTTACTCAGGGTTTAAAAAAATCTCTTGAAGAGGATATTTTATTTGAGGATGACGCTTTAATTGTCCTGAATAAGCCAGCGGGTTATCCGGTTCATGGGGGCAGTGGCGTAAGCTCTGGAATTATAGAAAGTTTACGGCAACTCCGCCCTGGTGCGCATTTTCTGGAATTAGTGCATCGCTTAGATAAAGACACCTCCGGTTGTTTAATTATTGCTAAAAAACGCAGTGCATTACGTAAATTACATGAGATTTTTCGGGAAGATCAGGTGCGCAAAAGTTATTTGGCGCTATTGGCGGGCCGTTGGGATAAAAAACAGCTTTTGGTTAATGTACCGTTATTGAAAAGTCCCGGCGAAGGTGGCGAACGGGTGGTGACGGTGAGTAATCTGGGCAAATCTGCGGAAACTTTATTTAAACGCATACAAGCCTACCAAGACACCACGTTAGTTTCAGCCGCGCCTAAAACCGGCCGTACCCATCAAATTCGCGTCCATGCTGCTTGGATGGGGCATCCGATTATTTCTGATGAACGTTACGGCTCTTTTGAACTCAATCGGGAATTTAAAAAAAGAGGTTACAAACGCTTGTTTTTACACGCTGAAAAACTAGAATTCGCGCATCCGGTCACGGGGCTGGTGGTCGCATTTAATGCACCTTTACCAAAATCATTACAGGTTCTGTTAGCGAATGAAAAACCGCTTTGATGTCATTATTTTTGATTGGGACGGCACTTTAATCAATTCGATAGATTGGATAGCCGGTTGTTTACAGCTCGCTGCAGAGCAATGCCTGTTGCCCAGACCCAAAACTCAGGTGGCAAAGAATACCATTGGCTTGAGTATTGAAAAAGCCATGCTAAGCTTATTCCCCGAAGCGGATCAAAAATTGCTTATACAATTGGTGAATAGTTACCATGTTGCATATCAATCAAAGAGACTAGGGCGTGAGCATTTTTTTCCAGGTGTTTATGACATGTTGGTCACCTTAAAGCAGGGAGGCTATAAACTTGCTGTGGCGACAGGTAAAACCCGTAAAGAGTTGCAGAAAGTATTGCAGCTGACTGGGACTGAAGCATTATTTGATATTACGCGCGCTGCTGATGAAACCGCATCAAAGCCATCGCCGCGAATGTTGCAGGAAATTTTAGGCCATTGTGCTTGTCCAACCGAACGCGCACTGATGGTGGGTGATTCGGTTTATGACCTGGAAATGGCCCGTAACGCCAATATGGCTGCTATCGCAGTGACTTGTGGTGCCCATCCGCAAGCAGTATTACAAGAATACCAACCGTTGCTGTGTTTACAGCAACCAGCAGAATTACTAACACTTATTAATAGAGGTTAAAGTTTATGGAAAATCAACAAGACAGCCCCAAAAACGCTCAAGCACCAGGTTGGGAGCGGGGCGTCGTTGAAAAACTGGCGTTTGCAGCGCTTAATGAGCAACGCACTACCCGGCGCTGGGGAGTTTTTTTTAAAGGGCTGATGTTTTTATATTTAACAGGCTTAATTATTTTAGCCGTTTACCCAAAAATGAATTTTCGGGAAGCATCATCCGAAAAGGAGCATACCGCTGTTATTGATTTGGTTGGTGTGATCGCAGAGGACAAGGATGCCAACGCCAAGGCGATTATCGAAGGGTTAAGGGATGCGGTAAAAGATAAACATACTAAAGGGATTATTTTGCATGCTAACTCACCGGGCGGAAGTCCTGTGCAGTCCTGGGATGTTTTTGACGAAATCCGCAAAATTAAGAAAGAGCATCCTACCTTACCGATTTATACGGTGGTAAGTGATATTTGCGCTTCCGGTTGCTATTATATTGCAGCAGCCAGCGATAAAATTTTCGTTAACCAAGCCAGCATTATTGGGTCGATTGGCGTTCTCATGGATGGCTTTGGCTTCGTTAATGTTATGGAAAAACTGGGTGTGGAGCGGCGTTTGCTCACGGCTGGTACCCACAAAGCCATGCTGGATCCGTTTTCGCCGGTTAAAGAGGCTGAAACAGCATACATGAGCGGCATGTTAAATGAAGTACACCAGCAATTTATTACAGCAGTACGGACGGGGCGTGGCGACCGCCTGAAAGAAACCCCGGAAATGTTTTCAGGATTGGTTTGGAGCGGCGAATCCAGCCTAAAATTGGGTATTGCGGATGCGCTTGGTAATGATGACTATGTGGCTAAAGAAATTATTGGCGCTAAAAAATTAGTTAATTTTACCCAGGAAGAATTACTAATTGATCGGCTTGCCGGTAAATTAGGCGCCGCTTTTGGACAGGCAATTACCAGTATGGTGCAAGTTTCGTTACGTTAAGCCTTGAGTTCAGTTTAAATTCATGAACGCCTCACTATACTAAGCTTTCAAACCCTTTTTTGCTGTATTTTAGGCAAAAAATTTGCTGCAATACAGTGGTTATTATTACTAGCAGAGCTTGATTATGAAAAACTTTAAAGGAGGGGTTGTATTAGTTGGTGCGGTTTTGGTTCTACTGATGGTTAAGGCAGCTTCTGCGGAACAACCGGCACTAATTCAACCGACTCCGATGATATCGTTGTTGCCAAGCGTTACGCCTGTCGCTCCTGCTGAAATGAGTTTGGAGCAGGCAACCAAACAGGTTATTACCAATCATTATGCGAGCCGGGTGTTATCGGCTAAAACGGAAGAGATTGAAGGGCGAAAAGTGCATGTGATTAAAACCTTAACGCTTGATGGTCGTATTCAACAACAAACCATTGCAGCTGATACGGGTGTTTTACTGGACATTGATAATAATTAAATCGTAAAGGTGCAATATGCGGGTACTGATCGTCGAAGATGAAGTCGTTTTGTGTCAACAGATCCAGCATTTTTTTGCCGAAAAAGGTTTTGCCGTTGATATTGCCCATACCGGTACCGATGGGTTATACATCGGTCAGGAATATCCGCTGGATGCGGCTGTAATTGACATAGGGCTGCCAGATTTTTCTGGCGTTGAGTTGATTAAAAAACTGCGTAAAGCGCATATCGATATCCCGATATTAATTTTAACCGCCCGTAGCCGTTGGCAAGAAAAAGTTGAAGGGTTGGAAGCGGGCGCAGATGATTATCTGGTCAAGCCGTTTCATTACGAGGAATTATTGGCGCGCATGAATGCTTTAATCAGGCGTTCCTCGGGTAATGCCCATCCGATTCTAACGCTGAGGGAAATTGAATTAGATACCGTTGCGCAACAAGTTACCGTGAGCGGTAAGCTTATGGAATTGACAGCTTTTGAGTACAAAGTCCTTGAGTACTTAATGTTTCGTAAAAACACGGTGGTTTCTAAAGCGGTGTTAACGGAGCATATTTACGATGAAGACTTTGAGCGTGATAGCAATGTCATTGAGGTTTTTATCGGTCGGTTACGTAAAAAACTCGATCCAGAGGGCGTTTTAAAGCACATAGAAACCTTGCGGGGGCGCGGCTACAGAATGTCGGATGTAATTCCTGAGTGACCGGATTTTTTAAATAAACCGGCATGAAAACCCAATCCCTTAGCTTTAGGTCGCTGATGTCCACGGCTGTGGTGATGGTGTTTTTTTTCGCCTTGGTTGCAATAGTATTAGGGCGTAGTTTTTTAGAAAGCGCTGAACAAGCTTTGAAAGAAACTTTACAGGTGCAAGTGTATTCCTTGTTATCTGCCGCAGAACTGCCTAAATCCGGCCGTTTAAGCATGTCTTCAACTTTGCCAGAACCGCGTTTTGCCAGCCCTGGCTCGGGTTTATATGCCTTTATTACGCATAACGGCAAAAATATCATCTGGCGCTCGCCCTCTGCCATTGGCTTGGAGCTTGCCGTTCCTGCAAAACTTTCGCCTGGTAAAACCGTTTTCGAAAAAGATTTGCCCAATAATCGTTATATCCTCCATTATAAAGTCATTTGGGAAACCAATCGTAAATCTACCCGAGAATATGTGTTTAGTGTCACTGAGGATGCGCAATTTGTAACCAATCAGGTTGATCGTTTCAGGAAAACCCTGATGTTGTGGCTAGGTATTGTCGGGGCATTGCTCATAGTCATTCAGCTGGTAGTTTTGCGTTGGAGCTTAAAGCCCTTACGTACTATTGTTAGCGATCTGGAAAAAATAGAAGCGGGTGCCAAGCAGCAATTAGACGGTATTTATCCGACTGAATTACAGGGATTGGCGGGTAATTTAAATATTCTCATTAACAGTGAGCGTGCCCATCTTGAACGTTACCGCAATACCTTGGCGGATTTAGCGCATAGTTTAAAGACCCCTTTGGCTATTTTGCGCGGCTGTGTTGACACAGCAGGATCGAATAGCCCGATTATGGAAGCGCAAATCGCGCGCATGAACGAAATTGTTGAGTATCAATTACAGCGTGCTGCGATTAAAGGTGAGAAAAAAATAACCGGTAAAGTCGATCTGGTTGACATAACCTATAAAATTATTGCCTCCCTTGAAAAAGTCTATAGTGAAAAAAATATCCAGTTTGAACTGAACCTCCCTGAACGCTGCTGGGTGTATTGTGAAGAGGGCGATGTCTATGAAATTGTCGGTAATCTTTTGGATAATGCCTGTAAATGGTGTAAACGCCGCATTGCCATAAACTTGAATAATGCCAATCGTGCCGTCGGTTCCAGCTTAATCTTACATATTGAAGATGACGGTCCCGGCATACCTGCGGAGAAATTAAATGCCATCCTACAGCGTGGTGTGCGGGCAGATGAAAATATTCATGGGCACGGTATCGGTATGGCGGTCGTGTATGAAATGATTAATTTGTTAGGTGGACAGTTGCAGGGTTATAAAAGCCCTAAACTGGGTGGTATGTATTGGAAAGTGCATTTGCCTTAGTCACTTTATTGGTTGTGATTGAGTATGCGGAGTTAAAAGATGTAGTTTTCAAAAAAAATCCCGGCTGGCGAACCTTCCGGGATCTGTTGTTCAACAAATAGCGTGACTATTTGTTTTTAGCTTTTTCACGCTCTTGTACTTCTTTAATGACTTCATCTGCCACGTTTTTAGGGCAAGACGAGTAGTGTGAAAACTCCATAGAGAACTGACCACGACCAGAAGTCATGGTACGCAAGGTGCCAATATAACCAAACATTTCGCTCAACGGTACTTCGCCTTTGATACGTACGCCAGTGACGCCCGCATCTTGTGATTTGATCATACCACGGCGACGGTTAAGGTCACCAATCACGTCACCCACATGTGCATCTGGTGTGAATACGTCGACTTTCATGATAGGCTCTAATAATTCCGGTGCTGCTTTAGGAATCGTTTGACGATAAGCGGCACGCGCAGCAATCTCAAACGCAATGGCCGAGGAGTCAACGGCGTGGAAAGCACCGTCAGTCAAAATGACTTTGAAGTCTAAGCAAGGGAAGCCTGCCAATACCCCTTTTTCGATACTGCCTTTAAAGCCTTTTTCCACCGCAGGCCAGTATTCGCGTGGTACGTTACCGCCAGTTACGGCTGATTCGAACACGAAACCAGAGCCGGGTTCACCTGGCTCAATGATGTAATCGATTTTACCGTATTGACCAGAACCACCCGATTGTTTTTTGTGGGTGTAACTGTCTTCAACGCGTTTGGTAATGGTTTCGCGGTAAGCAACCTGTGGTTTACCGACGATAACTTCTACACCGTGGGTACGTTTTAAAATGTCGACTTTAATATCCAAGTGTAACTCACCCATCCCTTTCAGGATGGTTTCGCCGCTGTCTTCGTCAGTTTCAACCCGGAAAGAAGGGTCTTCCTGGATCATTTTGCCGATCGCCACACCCAACTTTTCAGACGCGGCTTTATCTTTTGGCGATACCGCGATTGAGATAACGGGGTCAGGGAATACCATCGGTTCTAAAGTCGCGGGGAACTTAGGATCGCACAAGGTATGACCGGTTTGGACGTTTTTCATGCCCAGAACTGCGACGATGTCACCCGCTTGTGCTGAATCAATCTCTTCACGAGAATCGGCATGCATTTCAACGATACGACCAATACGCTCGGTTTTGCCGGTAAAGGTGTTGAGTAAGTTGGTGCCTTTTTCCAGTTTGCCGGAATAAATGCGCAAGAAAGTCAATGCACCAAAACGGTCATCCATAATTTTGAATGCTAACGCACGTAACGGCTTCTCAGGGTCAACTTCTGCGAATAAACCGGTTGGATTGCCTTCTAAATCCACTTCTGGTTGTGGTTTAACTTCCATTGGATTGGGTAGATAATCAACCACGCCATCCAATACTAATTGCACACCTTTGTTTTTGAAAGAAGAGCCGCAGAAGGTTGGGAAGAAAGAGAGATTAATAGTGCCTTTACGAATACAACGTTTAAGCGTGTCGATGTCTGGTTCTTTACCATCTAAATAATCGCCCATCACGTCATCGTCTTGCTCAACCGCTTTTTCAATTAATTCTGCGCGCCATTTTTCGACCAGTTCGACCATGTCTGCTGGGACATCCTGAATCTCGTATTTCAATGGATCGCCAGAGCTATCCCAGACCCACGCTTTGCGGGTTAATAAATCAACTACACCGACAAATTGATCTTCAGTACCTATGGGTAAAGTCATCACAATGGGGTTTGCACCTAATACATCTTCAACTTGTTTCACTACACGGTAAAAATCAGCACCAATCCGGTCTAGCTTATTGATATAAATAACCCGTGCGACTTCAGAGTCATTCGCATAACGCCAGTTAGTTTCAGATTGTGGCTCCACACCGCCTGAACCACAGAACACACCGACACCACCGTCTAACACTTTCAAGGAGCGATACACTTCGATTGTGAAGTCAACGTGACCTGGGGTGTCAATAATATTGAAGCGGTGATCTTTCCAGAAACAGGTTGTCGCTGCTGATTGAATCGTAATACCGCGCTCTTGCTCTTGTACCATGAAATCAGTGGTAGCCGCACCGTCGTGTACTTCACCGATTTTATGAATTTTACCGGTCAGTTTTAAAATACGCTCGGTTGTAGTGGTTTTACCCGCGTCAACGTGAGCGAAAATACCGATATTTCTGTAATGAGATAAATCTGTCATGTGTGTACTCTAAATGGTTAAGCGTAAAAAACTTTTTTGTAATCACTTTAACTAAGCTTTGAAAGTGATTGCTAATTTAGTGTTGCTAAGAACAAGAATAATCGTTAACGAGCCAACTATTCGCGACTACTCAAGCCCGGTAAAACAAGCGTTTAGTGAGTTGTTTGCTAAGCGCGCATCTGTTCAGGTTTGAAAAACCGCCTATTATAACCTAAAAAATTCGTATTTCTAAATTCGATATGGATAATGTTTTGTAATCAAGCGTTAAAAGGGGTTCCAATGTTATTTACGGAGAATGGTTTAGTAATTTTTCCATAAAATCTCCACACTTTCTCCATTAAGGCTCCGTATTTGGTTCCTATATTGTTTACAACTGAAAAGGCAATACCGCTTTGATCAGTTAAGCCTTATTAATTTTATTTGGAGAATGTTATGAATACTAAACCATACATGGACGCCCACAATTTGCAAAGCATTCAATTTTTGATGCCGAGTAGGAATAGGTTGCAGCCATACATTCGGATTTTTTATGAAGCCACTGCTTCTATCCCTGATGGAATACGCTAAATAGCACCTGATCATTACAACGCACTCGAAGTGCCCGGTCTAGTTAAGGTTAATCTGCTCACGGTCTGACCAAATTCGCCGTCATGTCATGATTGCCTTAGTAACCAGTGGTTTTGTACCTTATTTTTTATGTCAGTAAATGTGCGGTTTTATTATGCTTCAGCAGCAACTGGGCTTGGGGAATAGCCAGATTTAAATACAGTATTTTTAGTCAGGATCGCCCAAACAATACGCGCATTTTTGTTTGCCAATGCAACTGCCACCACGTTTTTATTGCGTCTATCCAATAATTTATTGATCCAGACATCAGGTTCTGCCTTGGTTTTAGCAAATCGAATCACCGCACGGGCACCATGAATCAACAACGTGCGCAAATAACTATCGCCTCGTTTGCTAATGCCAAGTAAAACTTGCTTGCCACCACTGGAATGCTGTTTAGGAACCAATCCTAACCATGCCGATAATTGCCTGCCATTTTTGAACTCTTTGGCATTACCAACAGTTGCCACGATTGCACTTGCAGTGATGGGGCCAAACCCAGGTACCGTTGCCAATTTTTTGCTCGCTTCGCTATTTTGATGCCACAACATAATATCGGCTTCCAACTCATTGATCTACCCCGCGAATAGTGGACAGAACCAAAAGCGAGTATCCTTATCACAAAAGAGGTGCTTGAATGGGCACAAAACAAACAGGCAAGAAAGCCA
>JBEBJQ010000150.1:0-4448 GCA_040079795.1 Methylococcales bacterium | reverse complement strand
TCAAGGACAGAAGTGGTTGGTTCTCAAGCTTCTCTTCTATTTCAGTAACGTTTAAAAGCATTAGTTCATTGCCCTATGGAATTGGTGCATAACGTTTGAATTAAGGGGCGCCGCTAGGCGTCCCGCTTGAATGATGGGTTAGCCAAACACGAGACGGAACTGCAGCTACAACTGGAATGCAGATAGCAGTAATTGTGGCCTCAATGAAAGGACTGCGAAGCCACAGTGCAAATGGAGTCTCGTGAACATAAAAGCTTAAAAATATGGAAGCAATAACGCCGACTGCGATGCAAAAAGCAAAAGCGGTGGAGTGGTTTTTGGTTATTAGTTTGGACAAAAGCAGGCACATGACAAAAACGAGAAAATATGATGCCCCCAATGATACTTTTGCGGCTTTGGTTGTGTCCTCGCAGCAAACATACTGCACTAAAAACTTGGTGAATGCCCCAAAAAGGTTGGTTGCAACAGGTAAGATAAACCAACCGACTGAGAAGCCAAGTAATAGTAAAAATGGAAAAGAGACTTTTTTCATATGGCTAACGTTTGACATAAGGGGCGCGCTTTAGCGCGTCCCGCTTGATGGATGGGTTGGGCATAACTTTACTATGCATTTAAATACTCACGAATTAGAGCATCATCAGTAACCATATGGTCGGTGACATAGAATGCTTCTTTAACCTGTGGATGGGTTAGTGCCTCATCTCGGTTTAAAGTGCGTCCAATAGTTTTTGCATTCTGCCACGGTGAAAACTGAGCATCAATTAAACCAACTTGAAACTCAGTTTCTGAGACTCTTAGTTCTAATGCGAAAGCCACTCTTTGGTCTGGTGTTGAACCTTCGCCCCACTCTCCAAGACTTATTGTTGCAACAACAACTCGCTCAGGGTGGTTGTTAGAGAATTTAGCGTAGTAAACTGCATAAGCATCACCATCGTTGTAAACAAAACGTGTAAGCGAAGTAGTTAGGCCACCGCAACACTCGCAAGGCTCGGATTGATTAGGTGGCTCAAATTCGATGCTCAACATATTGATGCCCAACGTTTGAATTAAGGGGCTGGCTTTAGCCAGTCCCGCTTGAATGATGGGTTAGGGCAAGCTTTAGCTGGGCTGCCATTATGGCTGTGTTTGTACAGCAATGATTGAAAACTCACTTTCACCGACCTCGATTGTTTTGCCCCATACATTTTTGATGTTTGGAATAGCCAAGAACTCACCGCGGTATGCCTTGGATGTCAGCTCTTTGTGAAGTGCTGGAGTGAGCGCTGGCAAAGAACCTGCTGGGATGTTTGAACACCAAGAAGAAATGAAGCCTTTGAAATTGCTATGGCTCCCTTGGGTAACACGGCTGGCACCTTTGTACGAAACGATATATGTGTATAGCGGCATTTAATGGAAAGCCCTAACGTTTGAATTAAGGGGCGCCGTTAGGCGTCCCGCTTGAATGATGGGTTAGAGGCTTTGTAATAAACTTGGCTATAGAGTGCGCTTTAAATAAGAAGACTGAAGCAATAATTAACTCTATAAAAATAAAGCAAATGTCTGCTTTACCTTCTACCCCCAATGTATTAAAAATTGAGTCAGAACCCGCCCTTAAACTAGTTTGAAACAGGTAAGTCACCAAGTCGGGGGCGGCATCAACAACTTTCCATAAACCTAAAAGTGCAACGCCCACCGTTGCAACTTCATCAGGGCGTGTACTGAATCGATTTTCGAAGCTGGTATTTGGAACTAATTTATGTGAGATAACCATAGGAAAAAACCAAGAAATTATTGCTATAACCAAATATACCGCACCAATAATTAATGATGCTGAAGCTTTCTCATCCATACCATGAGACCGTAAAATGGTTGGCATTCCTGAAAGGTAGGGTATTGAAAATAAAGCCATAGCAATTGAAAACATGCGTATGGCGATACCGACAAGTTGCTGTGGGGTCATACTGTACCTCTAACGTTTGACATAAGGGGCGCCGTTAGGCGTCCCACTTAATGGATGGGTTAGGGCAAGCAACTTAACAGCCACCAAAGCCAAAACCACCACCGAATTAAAAACTAAAATAGCGCGACCAAACAACAAGCCCCACCAACCAAAAACTAAACTAAAACCACAAACAATAAACTACCACAAAACCAAACCTAAACTAAGCACGAAAAACCTAAACTACCACAAAACCAAAAGCCCAAAAGCACGAAAAAGCACCTGCCCTGCGACCCAATAAACAAGCGGCTCGTGGCGGCATTGTTTTAGCTAGCCCTAACGTTTGAGTTAAGGGGCGCCGTTAGGCGTCCCGCTTGAATGATTGGTTAGCGATTTGCATTGTTTAGAACAGCAATTCTTTGCTCATATACGTTTTTAAGGCAGCTTATGTCTCCGCAATTGTTGCGTACGTCCTGAAGCCAGCTAGCTTGAGAGGTTTTTAAAAATTTATTTTCTTCTGGATTTTTTCGTTTTACAACAACATTACGATATGAATTTGTCATTGTTAGGTCTAAAACGGCAATCTCAGAAGAAGCACATATTAAACTTTCTGTTTTATTTGACGCTTTCGTACAATCAAAGCTTGGTGAAATTGCTTGGTTTTGAACTTCATTTGTTTTTGTAGTTGACGAGTATATAGTAATTCCTGCCACAGAAATGCCAGCAATTAATGAGGTTATTTCCAATATTTGACGTGGTGAAATCATATAATCGCTAACGTTTGAATTAAGGGGCTGGCTTTAGCCAGTCCCGCTTGAATGATGGGTTATGCATAAAAATTTAGTAGCCCATACTTGTAGATATATTTGAATAGACTTTTTCACTAAAGGTAGATGCTTGTTTCAGAATCTCAGCTTCATTTTGATTGGCAATTTTTCCTGTTCTTGAAAACGACGCGCCTACCTCGTAAGCACTTTTCCAAAGCGCACTGCAATTAACGGTTCCGAGCAGACCACGCTTTTGTAAAATGTGTTGAGCAATGCCACTCATGAAGCGGTCTTGAGCACCAGCGTAATATCCTCCAGCATTGCATATATTCAAATCTTCGTCCGCAGCAATAGCAGAAGTAGCTGACGCGAACAGAATTAGAGCTGTAATAAAAAGTCTCATAGTAATTATCCTCTAAACTGCATAACGTTTGACATAAGGGGCGCGCTTTAGCGCGTCCCGCTTAATGGATGGGTTAGAGAAAGCACTACTCATTTGATGATTTACTCTCCAAGGCTAATAAAAACTTAGAAATTGAGCGAGATTTAAAAGTAAGAATCATAGCAATAATAAACTCAATAACAAATGGTGCGATTTTCAGAAAATGAAACTGTTCATAGTCCAGTGTTGATTGATGCTCACGAGAAATAAAAATAAGAAGTGGAATGTAATAAGCCGCAGCAGGTAATAACTTAACTAAGAAAAGCCATAAAGCAAATATTACACAAGCCACATGCACAGCTTCCTGAGCGGGAATGCTAAGAATATTTTCGTGCTGTGTTTTGGGGATAAGTTTATGTGCAACTGACATGGGAAAAAACCATAAGAGCACAGACAAAACTATAACAAAACCAACTATTGGATACTGCATTGGAATTGGTTCTGCTCCTGGTTGGTTGCTGAGTACGCTAATGTAGCCATTGATTTGAAATGCAAAAATAAACAACCAAATTGAAAATAGGCGAACAGCTAAACCAACGATTTGTTGTGGAGTCATATATTTTTCTCTAACGTTTGAATTAAGGGGCTGGCGCTAGCCAGTCCCGCTTGAATGATGGGTTAGGTTTAAACATTTTTTGATTTTCTCCATGCATCAAATCGCGAGTTTGCCTCGACAACTAAACACCATTGTAACCAACCAATTACGCCAGCAACAAACGTAGCAAAAACAGAACCATTTGGAATAATGTGAAATGAGAGCAGTGCTAAGGGCAAACCTGTGAAAGTTAAATATAAATGGCCAGCTTTACCATCGCCGTAACCAAATGCAGAAAGAAGAATGCAAAGCAAAACCCAAAGGCCGTAAAACAGAGCAACTTTTTTTGTTATAGAGCTCATTGGTTATTGAAACCTAACGTTTGACATAAGGGGCTGCGAAGCAGTCCCGCTTAATGGATGGGTTAGGCAATTAATTTTTTCAATTGGATTCTTACAGGGGTGCCACATTTCCTAGCTTCAATTCCTTTTGCTAAGAGAGGTGCATCAATGTATGGGTTGAAGGCCATACCAATGTTCTGCGCGCGAACATGAGATTTACTTTCTAAGTCTTTTAATGATATTTCTGTTGGCAATACTCGTAATCCTGTATCAAGTTCGTTAAGTATTAATTGAACTACTTTTGCACCATCGTCACTTAGCATGGTGATACCTCCTTATATTGACATGCCTAACGTAAAGCTAAGGGGCGGGCGCGATAGCGACCGTCCCGCTTGAGCGCCATGTTAGCGCGGGGTGAGTTCATAGACATGCGCGATATGCAAGG
>JBEBJQ010000149.1:0-4455 GCA_040079795.1 Methylococcales bacterium | reverse complement strand
GGACGAAGCGGGGCTAGATTGATTCGCCGCGTGGCGAATCGATTTTTGTGACAGGGAGGTCCAAAAATCTTCCATGAGGCGCGCTGTGGCGCGCAGAAATAATGCTAATGTCAACGTACCGTTGACACATTTAGCGGTCGGGGTTTGCAGCCCGTTTGAACGAGGTCAGAAAATGACCGCACTCTTAGCGGTTTTTTTATGCCCACCATTTAGTACGGCGTTAAGTTGTGCTTATTTTGTTATGGCGGTCTGTATTGGGCGACCTTTACGGTCGGCCGCGCCTCGTTGCGGTACTGCAAACCTGATACAGTCCGTCGCCCGATGTTTTGCAGCATCCCGCGGCGGTTTATCCAGTTTAACGAGGATTCACCGCATGACCACTAATACACCACGGGCAAAATCTGCCCAAAATATTAAATCTGCTGTTCCGGCCATTACCCTGAAATTTTGTGGCTTTGGGGTGTCTTTATGAATAACTTCAAACCTGATTTTTCACACCGTCTTAATAGCCTGAGCATTGACCACGAAAATTTTACCTTAGCTGCTTTGGCGGACACCCTAATTTTAATGTCTGATCGAGCTTTAGCAGTCATTAACCTAATGGCCGTGCAATACGATGGGGACAGGGGGCAATTCAGCGATGCGATAAATTCTGCCGCGTTAGATACCGTTGACAGAGAAATCAACGACATAAAGGAGACACTCAGCGCTTTTTTAAGGGCTAATGTAACGATTGTGCAAGACAAAACCGAGCTGTCTTTGACACAAAAAAGCACCCGGGAGGCGAAATGAACCTAAAAATTGATTCGCCCCGCAAAGCATCCCTAACTGAAGTTCTAAAGGAACAACAGCAAGCACGAGGGATTGACCCTTTGGCGTTAGAAACTGACTTGTTAATTAAACGAATCCTTGAGGGTGGATTTTCAGGAGTTTTTTTAAAAGAGGCTTTTATAAGCGCTTACCGTATGACGCCATTTAACGAAAGCTTAGGGCACTTGATTAAATTGGATGCGGAAGCTTTCAGGTTGTTTCATCAAATACTGCACATCCGGCATGTGGCCGGTTGGCGTGATGATTCACTTTATGAAGTAAAACAGTTAATCAAAAAAACGGCATAAAAACCCGCTTAACAGTCTCTATACAGTATAGCGGGTTCTATCGGCGGTACTCTTTTTAACGAGTGGTTATTATAACCGTTTTAGGGTTCTTGTCACCCGCAAGGATTGCAAAAAATATGAATACTCAAGAAATAATAAACCTTTTTAAGCTGTTTATGGCGGCTCAGGGGGTTGAGCCACCCGATATTATTGTCGCAGATGGCGAACTGCACAGGTTTAAGGTCAATGGTAAGTTAGCCTACGCTTATGTGTTACATCTGGATGGTACACCCGCTGGGTTTTTTCAGGATTTTAGAAACGGAATCAAGGCAACATGGAAGCACACCAGCAACAAAGACGTTAGGCCTTACACACCCGCTGAGCGGCGTGCGTACGCCATTAAATGCCAAGCAGCAGAACAGCAACGCTTAGCCGCTGAAGCCGTTAAACATCAAAACGCCGCGCATGAAGCCGCAAAAATATGGCAGGGCGCACCACCTGCGATAACACACCCTTACTTAACTAAAAAGTCGATACAGCCCCACGGCTCACGCCTATACGGTGGTCAGGCTCTTATTTTGCCACTTTATGACGCGTCCTTACGTTTAATGAGCCTGCAATTTATTAATCTTGACGGTTCTAAGCGATTCTTAAAATTCGGCCAAAAGCGCGGCTGTTATTGGTGGGTTGGTCAAAAAACTGAGAAGGTTTTAATTGCTGAAGGTTTTGCTACGGTGGCCACACTGCATGAATCGACCGGCTATCAGTGTTTTATTGCCTGGGACGCAGGCAACTTAACTTCCGTAGCAGAACTTATCCGCGCAAAAAAACAAAACGCTGAGATTGTGATATGTGCCGATAACGATGCCAGCGGGGTAGGGCAACGGGAAGCTGAAAAAGCCGCCCTTGCTATTGATGGCTTAATAACTATGCCGCCTGAGCCTGGAACCGACTTTAATGATTTTGCGGTCAAAAATGGAGTGTTTAAAAATGGATGATGAAAACAACAACGTAATCAATTTGGTTAGTAAAGCAAGCAAACCGAAGGGAAAAAGCAAGTCAGCAACAGGAAAAAACAGCAGTCAAGACAGCCAGAAGCCGCTGGAGTTTACAAAAAAATTTGCAAGTTATGGCAAGCAGAGGGTGCTTTTTACCAGTTTTACGCCCTTTCTAATGGCTATAAGAAGGAAATTAAGCTTTGTGATTTTGTGTGCCAAATAATTGAAGAGATCACGCAAGATAATGACTTGGAAGATCAAACGCTTTTTAAGATCACCTTAACCCGTGCATGTGGCAGGGTGTTTGCCCCTGTAAATGTACCCGCCACTAAATTTTTTAATGGCTCATGGATACATGAATTTTACGGTATTAAGTTATGGGTTGCTACTGGCAACACAATTAAGGAGCACCTACGTTCCTGTATCGAACTGTATTCGAAGCTTGATGGAGACGTGCCTAACCGGCACGTTTATCGTTACACCGGATGGAAAAAAATAAACACGCACTGGCACTATCTTACCGGAGAGTCGCTGTTTTTGATAAAGATTTTTGTGCGGGTATCCCCCCCAAAAAATCGTCAAAAACGACGCGACGATTATATGCTACGCAGCCCCGATACCCCTGGTATTTTTGTGTTTCAGGATTAGCACCCTGAAACACAAAAATACCAATAGTTGACGCCGCCTATCGGGAAGCCTCTGTCAACGTCAAGCCATTCTAATACGGCTCAACACCCGGCCCTGTGCGGCTATCGGGGACTAAAAATCTTCACTTCGCTAGCGCTACGTTTCCAAGATTTTCAGCGCCGGTTCTGGCGCTATAACTGCTGATGGCTTAGTAACTACTGTTAATGTTGACCTTGGCACTACCGACATAAGCCGTTATGAATTGCCTGAACCTATGAGCGCTACGGCAATTAAAGAAGATGCCTATATCCTGTTATCTGACCTGCTTAATATTTGCCAGTAATAGGATTTATGGCCAAGGACTCTTTATTAGTGGTTGATGAGTTTAAACTGGGTTCAAGTAGGGTTGAAAATGACAAGCTATATGCCAAATCTGAGAGCTTTATTCAAAATACCGGGAACCTGGGCGGACAAGATAAGTGCAACGCTGACTCAAGCCTTAAGTCAGGCATAGCCTATAACCGAAGTATGACAATAAGTACAGGAGAGCACCTTCCAAAGACCGGTAGTCTATTTGGCAGGATGTTGGTATTTGAAATGATTGAAGGTGATGTTGACAAGGATACGTTGTTACGGCTGTTTAAGGCAGAGCGTAATAAACAGTTATCGGGGTTAATGGCGGCTTTTATCCAATGGTTGGCTCCACAGATCGACACTTATAAGAAGGATCTGTCAGACATAATCATTAATCTAAGGCAAGAGGCCAGTGATGCTGGTTTTGCCAGCTCTCACGCCCGCGCCCCTGAAATATACGTCAACATGGTAGTGGGCGTGAGCATCTTTATGAAGTTTTTGGTAGAAAGCGGAGCCTTGTCTAAAGAGCAAGCGCTAGTATGGGATGAAGAAATTGAACGGCAACTGAAACATACTTTAAGTGAACAGTTTATGTATCAAGAGGAAAATGACGAGTGTAGGCGGTTTATATCCTTGCTCAAAGCTCTGTTTTCTTCCGGTAATGCTCATATCGCAGATAAGGACACGCAAGGCCCACCTAAAACTCGTCCCTATTCTTGGGCTGGCATCAAAGCAAAACATTGGGCATAGAAGCACAATATGTTATCCATGAGGAAAAACAGGGCAACTGCATTGGATATTATTATGAAGACCTAAAAACGGGTCAAGATAGACAAGTGTGGCTGATCCAAGAGACGGTTTTTGCAGAAGTGCAAAAAATGACACGTAACCAAGGCAACCCAATGACCATTGATGCACCAACCTTATGGCGCAGGCTTTTGGATGCTGGTTATATTATTAAATACGCCACAAGACCAAATGGACAAAAACAAACTACCTATCAAGTACGGGTTTCGAAGGTTCAAACATGGGTGATGGTAATTTCCGCGGATGCAATTGAGTCAGGATAATAAAAAAAGTAAATGGGCTATATATATTTTGTGTGACTAGCGTTACAAATCTATATATACCTTATCTGGTAAGGCTTTAGGCTGTAACGCAGTTTTTTATTTTGTGCGTTACAGTAACGCAAAATAATGAAGGTTGCGTTACGGCTCTAAGCCATACGCACCAAGGCTTTCAGCGGTTTGTAACGCAGTTTTACACATATATATACATACATTTTATTTATTTTATGGGTTTTTAGTATTTATATTATATAAAACATATATTTATATTATTTTTTATGCGTAAAATACAATCTATTAGTAATAAGATGT
>JBEBJQ010000059.1:0-26675 GCA_040079795.1 Methylococcales bacterium | reverse complement strand
CCTAAATGAGCTGTTATTTTCGATCTGCTAAATCTAAATTTCAGCAGGATACGCCACCTAATTCAACTTCGGCATACACCAGATTTATTTATAACTCTTTTGACAACCCTACAAAGCCCATTCGCTTAAAATTATCTACAACAACAGCACTACTGTCAGAACCAGTTGGCGAATACCGGGATTTCTGGGGTAAAAGATGGGATTTTTACTGCAAAACAGGAAAATGTATATGCGATAGAGTAATTGTAAATGAGGCTGCGTCGCAAAGTTTAGCGAAAGCCGGATAATCCCAATCCTATAACCCCGCTAAATCAACTATGCTTAACTCATGAAAAAATTAAAACGTCCAAGCAAAATGGTATTCAAAGAGCAAGGCGCATACAAAATATTATCAACTTTACTCACCACTTGAAAAGGGAGACCCTTCACTCGACAGATATGGCCATATTGAATTTGACAAGGGAAATTTCAGACGCTTCGCCTCAGCAGAAATTCGTGGCGAAGCATCACTACCAGAAGGCAAACGCTACCCTCCTACCAGCCTATTTAGTAATGGTACTTCTCAAGCTGGTAGTTTCGACTATGAATTCATGGGGAAAATATATCCATGTGCAGCTAATAGTCATTGGAAAACATCAAAGGCAAACTTAGACAGGCTTGCAAATTTTGGTCGGATTGCCGTCGAAGGTACTCGCCTTCGGTATAAACGCTATGCAAATGATTTTTCAGTTGTTCCTATAAATAGTTTTTGGAAATCCATGCAAATTGGAACAGGACTGCTTTATGTTGCCCAAACATCATTATCGGTTATTCAACGCTGTCTTTTAATGACCAGCAACCCTGGCGACCTAGCCCTAGACATCACCTGCGGCAGCGGCACAACCGCCTATGTTGCCGAACCATGGAGACGGTGTGGACCACCTGCGACACCTCACGCATTGCCTTAGCCTTGGCGAAACAACGCCTAATGACCGCCAATTTTGACTATTACCAACTGGTCAGCATATTTGGATGGAAATCAGGGCAGAAAATACCGAAAAACTAGCCGCCGTTTTCGATAAAGAACATCCTATCCGCTCGACGACTAATGTGCGGACTTGGTACACCAGCAAGCCATGCGAATGGTTAAAAAAATCCCACATTAGCCATTGTGGCTATGACAGTACCTGGGAAGCTTCCGAATCCTATATTTTAGAAAAATCAGACTCTGTTCAATCTTTTGTAAAAAATGACCATTTAGATTTTGTGATTTTCTATAACTACAAATGTGTTATCAGAAAGTATTTTCCTGATTTTATTATTCGCTTGGTTAATGGTTAATATTTAGCCTTGGAAGTCAAAGGCCAAGACGATCAAAGAAACCAAACCAAGCGGGAGTTTTTAAACGAGTGGATAAAAGCTGTTAATGAACAGGGCGGCTTTGAGCGCTGGCATTGGGCTGTTTCGTTTGCACCTACTGGTTTGGAGCAGAAAATAGCGGGGTGTTTAACGCTGTAAAGCATGAAGTTATGCCATTTTTAGAAACGGTAAGCCGCCTCAAACCCAAAGTTATAGGATTTAGCATGCTTTTTAGCATTATCAGATAGTATGACTTACCCCCCCACGCATTAAGATTTTGATGATATTTTTTGATGGGTACACAAATTATCAAGAAGTACGGGGAAGTTGACGGTATTTGATCACACTTTATCGCGTTAGTTGAGACAATAAAAAAACCCGCCAAGTCTTTTGACTTGCGGGTTCTTGTACTTCTTTGCACTTCCATAAATTATTCTTTGGTACCGAGGGCCGGAATCGAACCGGCACGGAGTCACCCCCACCGGATTTTGAATCCGGCGCGTCTACCAGTTCCGCCACCCCGGCAAAGAGAGGGCATTATAAGTAAACTTGTTGCATAATGCCAGCGTATTTTTACAATACGTTAATTTAAGCAAACACCCCTGTTCATTTCGACATGAAAAAAAGTGATTTTAACTACGCGTTACCCGCGCATTTAATTGCGCAACACCCTTTACAAAACCGGACAGCCAGCCGTTTGCTATGCCTGCATAAACACACGGGTACTTTGGCAGATAAACAATTTGCCGACTTTATTGATTTGGTGAATCCTGAAGACGTGCTGGTTTTTAATAATACTAAAGTAATACCCGCGAGGCTTTTTGGACAAAAAACCACCGGCGGACACGTTGAAATTTTAATTGAGCGCATTCTGGATCAACACACTGCGGTAGCCCATGTGCGCGCCAGTAAAGCGCCCAAAACCGGGGCGACGCTTAAATTAGATCAAGGCTATCAATGCCGCGTTTTAGGCAGGGAGGAGGATTTATTTATACTCCAATTTGAAGGTGAACAAGATATTTTAACTATTTTAGATAACATTGGTCACATCCCCCTCCCCCCGTATATCACACGGGCAGATGAAACGTCCGATTTAACCCGCTATCAAACGGTTTTTGCAGCACAAGCCGGTGCAGTTGCAGCACCTACCGCGGGATTGCATTTTGATCAAACCTTAATGGATGCCTTAACCGCTAAAGGGGTAACGAAAGCCTTTGTTACCTTACATGTCGGCAGTGGGACGTTTCAACCAGTGCGGGTTGAAAATTTGGCTGACCATCTGATGCACAAAGAGTATTTTGACGTCTCAGAAGCAACGGCCAATACCATTAACACTGTTCAGGCAAAAGGCGGACGGGTTTTTGCTATTGGCACCACCGCCTTAAGAGCCTTGGAATCGGCGGCACAATCCGGCCAATTAAAAGCAGGATGCGGTGATACTGATTTATTTATTACGCCAGGTTATCAGTTTAAAACCGTTGATGCCTTACTGACTAATTTTCATTTATCCGAATCGACCTTATTGATGTTAATTGCTGCCTTCGCCGGTTACGACCCGGTTATGCAAGCGTATCAACATGCCATAGCAGATGCTTACCGGTTTTTTAGCTATGGGGATGCGATGTTTATTTGGGAATAGGCTTATCCTACACACAAAAATGGTGTTGTCTTGTACAATAAGCGGAGTTTTAACCTTAACTTCAGCTAGAGAATATTAGTGAGCGCAAACAATCAGGAAGGCTTAACCTATAAGAGTGCCGGTGTCGATATTGAAGCGGGCAATGCTTTAGTGGATCGCATTAAACCCATCGCCGCCCGTACCCGAACTGCGGGGGTTATGGCAGGCTTGGGGGGCTTTGGCTCACTGTTTGAACTGCCGCTGGATCGTTATAAACACCCGGTGTTAGTCTCCGGCACCGACGGCGTAGGCACTAAATTAAAACTGGCGCTGGATTTGAATCAGCATGATACTGTCGGTATTGATCTGGTCGCAATGTGCGTCAATGACATTATCGTACAGGGCGCGGAACCGTTATTTTTTCTGGATTATTTTGCAACCGGCAAATTAGACGTTGATACGGCTGCCGCAGTCGTCGAAGGCATAGGCAAAGGCTGTGAATTGGCAGGTGCCGCGTTAGTAGGCGGCGAAACTGCGGAAATGCCGGGTATGTATGCCGATGGTGAATATGATCTGGCAGGCTTTTGTGTGGGCATTGTTGAAAAAGCAAATATTATCGACGGCAGTAAAGTCAAATTAGGGGATCAGCTCATCGGCATTGCCTCATCCGGCCCGCATTCCAATGGCTACTCGTTAATCCGTAAGGTACTGAGCCACTCTAACGCCGCACTTGATCAGGATTTCCACGGGCAGCCACTGGGCTCCGCCTTACTGCAACCGACGCGTATTTACGTCAAAAGTTTATTAACCTTACTAAAATCCGTTCCAGTACATGCACTTGCGCATATTACCGGCGGCGGCATTACTGAAAATTTACCGCGCGTTATCCCCACCGATTTAAACGCCAGTATCAAACGTTCCAGCTGGGCGTTACCCGATATTTTTAAATGGCTACAAACGCAAGGCAATATTTCCGATGCCGATATGCTCACCACCTTTAACTGTGGTATCGGCATGGTCGTGTGTGTAGCAAAAGAGCAGGTTGATCAAACGCTGGTAATACTTAAAGCAGAAGGCGAAAATGCGTTTATTATTGGGGAAATTACGGCTGGCGCAGGCAAACCAAAGGTTATTTACTAATAGTCTATTGGGATTGTCTAAACGAGCTTGATTGCTATGGCTTTAGAAAAGCCAGAAAAAATGCGTGGGGTATAACTTGCATTTTTCTGAATCCAGCTCTATTTCCGGGCGCCTTGGTGAAGTGAAGGGAATGCAATACATCACTAATTAAAGCGCCCGTTTGGTAAATTTCAACAAGCCGTTAATTAGTGGCTGGCGTCAGTTTTTTCTTATCAATCACCACTTCGCCATCAATCACCAGCTTAGAAATGCCTCCTAACGCTAACGTCAAAGTGCATGAGGCTTCTTTGAATTTATCCCCTTTTTCAGTACCTTTGTAATTCAAAGTCACATAAGTATCTTTGTCACTTTCATTGGATACTGGAAAATAGACTTCTGTTCCGGTTTTATTTCTAATCGCTGCCGGACATTTCTGACTCGCCATGCCTTGCATAGACGAAAACGTCAACAAGCGCGTTCTTTCCGCAATAACTTCAGGCGATTCAGATTCTTTATTGACGCCCACCATTATAAAACCCAGTGCAAACATGCCCACGACAGCCGCCATTAATTTTTGATTCTCACCCATTTCACTCTCCGTTGTTCATTTTTTATTAAAATATCAGAACCATCTAATTTACATCATCTTTATAATATGTCACAGGGTTCTATGAAGCAAGGCTAAAATTCAATCCCTTGTTCAGCTTTTATTCCCTGCGTAAAAGCATGCTTAATGGGTTTCATTTCAGTTACCGTATGCGCAATAGCAATAATTTCAGGGGCGGCATTACGGCCGGTAAGAATCAGATGCATCCAGGCTGGTTTATGAATAGCTATGAAATCAGCTATTTCCTGACCAGAAATCCATTGATACCCGCAACAATAATTAATTTCATCCAACAACACCAAATCAAATTCACCCGAACTAATTTTCTGTTTACTAAATTCCCAAATGTCCCGGCTGGTTTTAATATCCTGCTCCGGATTTTTTGTATCCCAGGTAAAACCGTCTCCAAGCGCATGCCATTCAATATTATCAAAACGTTCGGCAGCCTTTTGTTCACCGGTTTGCCATTGCCCTTTGATAAACTGAATGACGCAAACCCGCATCCCCCAACCCGCTGCGCGAAAAACCATGCCCAAAGCACTGGATGATTTTCCCTTACCTTCGCCGGCATTCACTAACACAATACCTTGCCGTCTTTCTCTTACTTTCATAATAGCCTTTTATAACCCGTCATTATCATTCTGCCACAACTGCAAACTTTTAAGGCTCGCAATAGCGTTGCCGTTACTGATGTCAGGATTAATAGTTAGTTCAAGCAGCTTAAGCTGAGGCAGATTTACCGTGTAATCCTCAATTTCACTGATCGTATCGGGCGGACTAAAATGATATTGCTGGCGAAGAATTTCATGCACTACGCCATCCTCAGAGGACCAACGCAACACAAATTCTTGGGTGCGTGAACAGTCCGGCTCATTAAAATGCAGCCTAATATGCTTAATCGTCAAGGGCCGGTCAAAAATAACACGAATGATTTGGTCGCCAGAAACCGCCGCCCGCCATCCCGATTCAGAGTCAGACAATAGCGCCGACTCAATAGGGTAATCTGCTGCTTCGGAAGAAATCTCTATTTGTGCCAATTGTTCTAAATCTAAACATCCATCAGAAACCAGCGGGATTAAAACATCAGGGAGATTTTGAGCGAGAATTATTTTACGCATTTTATATTTTTCTATTTAAAGTGGGGGTATGCAAAGCATCCAAAACTTATTACCGCCAAAACACAACCAAACACCAAGATGCAACAACGTTACTCACGCTCACGCGACCTTATAACTATTCCTGATTAAAGGTCCTTCACTAAGCCAAAATATCGTCATCTCGGCAGGGATTGCCGAGATGACTTTGTTGCTGAAACATCTTTACAATCAAGAAACTATTTGGTATTCATTACAATTTATAATGTTCAGAACGAATGACAGCCTGATCTGGTAACTCTACATCACTCACAGGCTCTTCGACAATTGCAGCAACTTCCGCAATGCTTTCTTGGATTTCAGCTTTAACTTCTGATGGAACAAGCTTGTATTTTTTTTCCTTATGCAAAACCTCCGCTACTGGCTCCGGTTTTTCTAGGACAGCATGCAAAGAAGCAATAAAATCCAAAAACCAGCCTTTAGCTTTGATTTTTTCCAAGTCAGGATCATTCGTGATCTCTTGTTCGCTGGGTAAGCTACCGTGCTTTACGGCACTTGATAATGCAGCCAAACAAGCTTCGTCATTCCCCATTAAAGCGTGAATACAGGCTAGATTATACACAGCACTGCCCTTATGAATTTTTTCAGCACGTTCAAAATGCTCTTTTGCAGAAACATACAGCGCATCATCAATTGCTACGGCTTTAAGCCTGGCAAGCTCCATTAAAGCAACTCCCCCATCAATCGCAGCGCCTAAAAAATTAGGGTCAACAGTGCTACAGAAAGCAAATTTAACGATCGCTTCTTCATAAAGCTTAATCGCGGCTTCGTCAGATTTTGTTCTAGCCTGTTGCAACAAACCAAAACCCCAATTATATAAACTTTGTGCCAACACCAAATCGCCGCTAATAACCTCTGCAAAAGCGTTATAGGCTTTAATGAATAATTGGTCCGCTTTTCCCCCCTCGCTTTTGCGCGCCTCAGCGACGGTTTTAATAGCGGCTTGTAAACGGGAGTTTTTAGTCAAAGAACTTAACAACGACATATATACCTCTAAATCTGTTAAAAATAGCGATATTACGCAGCTGTCAAGCAGATAACAACAGCGCAATATTTTTATAATGCGAAGTTGCCATGATACACGAAACGGAGAATATTGAGAGGAACAAGCTGTGGAATGAACCTAAAGCGATCTAAAATAACGCTTACAAGGCTTTTTCAGCAAAGAAGAAAACGTAAAACACTGAGCAAGAAGCTCGAATTAAAAAATATCTTAGATTATAAATTTTGATTTGGTGCATTGCCTATTGGCAATACACCTCAAATAAAACATATAGGATGGACAAAAAGCCTATCCACCTAATTTTCAAATTATGCTTAATCGTCTACTCTTTAAAACTACTGAACAGACGCGGGCACATTAGTACTCACTTTAACGGCACAAATTCCGGGCACTGTATTTGATTTCTCGTCTCTACAGCCAGGAGCAGCAGCCCTAACATTAATGTAATACTCCTTGCCTGGAGTTAAAGGGCATTGGCTAGACGAAGCAGGAGCACTGCCCTCTGCAACTTGTTTTCCATAAATGGTTAATTCTGCACCACCTGATACCCAATGCCGGGAACAAGGGTGTATTTCATCAGGCACCTTACTCGCATATTGTATTGGACTTCCATCGGGATAAAACTGGACATTCCCTTTATCGTCAAGAAGATTCGAATATTCAACTTTTTCAGCCACTGGATCCCACGCCTCAATATATCCAGGCGTTTCGGAAACAGTTATATCGAATTTCCGATATTTATCATCTTCTCTCGTCATTATATCCCGTGTAACAGTTTGAATACTGATCTCACTGTCTTTTAACCGACCCGTTATTTCTTTAAAACTAAACCTTAGCGCATACACCTGATCATAAATTGTTTTCCCTGTACTTCCCGGCAGAGGCGTTTCTCCATTCGACTGGGCATTAATAAGGACATAGGAATTATTACTTTGCGGAGGGGTAGGTGTAGCCGTAGTGGCTGGCGCAAGCGTTACTGAAGGAGTGGGTTGCGCTATTGAGCCACCATCAACTGGTGGCAAAGGCTCAAACCCTGCGGCGGGAGGGCGAGTAGCAATCGGCGTAGGTGTTACAACCATAGTCGGCGTAGTCGTTGGTATTGGCGTAATCGCACTCGGTTTAGCTAACGTAAATTGCATTAAATTTTTATTGGCATCAAATTGTCCCTCAACACCATCCACAAGAAAAAATAACGGCGCAGCACTCTCGTCCAAGCTATTAACATAAGTCAATATTGCTTTGTTGGACTTTTCAGCTTGATCCTTTGTTACCTTATAGACATTCAAAAGCAGATTAACATCTAAATTTTGGCATGTATCAATATACACTTTATTAACTTTAAACCCGCTTACACCGTAAACTATACTAGCGACATCACATTCATGCGTAAGACCATTAAAAGAAAGACCCAATTTAGGCAAGGCACTCGCCTGTAGGTTTACATTTACACCCATTAATATCGAGCCAAATAATATCACCTTTAATTTTTTACTATACATACTTTACTCACAATAAATTTTAACATTCCCTACCAGTTTTCCAACAACTCATTAACGCTCAACAAAATTAACAATTAACTAGCAAATCCGGGACAACTTTTTGGATAAAAAATTTACATTTCATATTCCAATGTTTCTAAAAATAGCACAAAACCCCAAAATTACCATTTTTATTTAGACAAAACCAAAGATGCCTTCATAAAAACGTTAACTTAATTTATTCCCGATTACGTTACATTGTACCTGATTGACAAAACATCAGCAGAAGCGAACTAAATAAAAACAAATACTCCCTAAACAAAAAAGGCCGGCTAGTTTTCACTAACCGGCCTTTCTGTACAACAGTTAGCTCAAAAAATTATTTAATGACTTTAGAGAAGCCTAAGTTGTTAGCGGCTGAGAAACCGCCGTTTTCAAAATATTCAAAACCAATCACCGGCATACCACCAAAAGTGGATGTACCAACTGTTACAGGTTGAGCATCAGGGAAGCCAACTTGCATCCAACCATTGCTGTACAATTGATTAACTGGCGTTCCTAACAAAGATGCCAGTGGGTTTTGCACTGCTCCTGCAACCGTGAAATTAATCACGTTCACTTCATAAGGAAGTGTTTTACCTGGTGTTATTTCAGGGAAGAAAGGAGAAAATGGTACATCAGTTTTAGTAACTTCTTCAGCTTCTTCGTTATCCCAACTTGATACTGACAATGGAACAATAGAATCTTTAAATGGTTGAACAGCTGGTTTTAAGGTCATTAAAGCCCTTTTAGTTGGGAATGTTACAACCCAGCTCGATTGAGTACCACCTGTAAAATCATATGTCCCATAGATCGAATCATTCATTAGCACTGCTGAGACCGCTCTTTCAGCTTTATCAGCGGTGCCACTGTATAATTTCGCAGAATCACTATGGAATACATTAACACTCCTGTCCATTTCTGGCTCTTTAGGATTATCATTACCAGACAATCTAATTTGACCTTTACCGCCAAATGCATTTGCTAAAGTTGTAACAGGCACACCCATCGCTAAATTACTTTTTGCATCAATCATGATAGAGCTTACTCGCAACACGTTTTCTGCGGTTGGGAACTGGCTTTGAATTGATGTTTGTGCAGTTGGCCAATTATTAGAAATAGCAGCGCAATTTCTTGGAGTACCGCCGACGTGTTTAGCAAAGTAAGCAACTGTATTAGGTGTGTCTGTTGGGATATTACTAACACCCATTACAGCAACAGTAAAATACCCTTCTTTGATATCTTTAATTTGTTGGCTCTGGAAACCAGATACAACGTTGGTTGATACAAAGCTTGAGCTCACTACGTTGTTACCAAAAATATTGGAATCAAATGCAACAGAAAAACCACCAGCTTCAGGAGCCCATTTATCTTTTTCTGGAACTGTACAAGACTTATCCGCTGTAAAAACTTTGGCGTTAGTTACGGCACCAGCCACTATAACAGGAGAAATTCTGCCTGACCAAACATCTTTCGGGCTAAGGATGATGATAAAGTCTCTAACCTCGATAGAATCAGTACCTCTACGAAATACGATTTTAGCTGCAACAGTTTTATTGCTTGTATTTACGATGCTGATAAACTGATCCTGCGCTTTAGCAACAGAAAAGTAAGGGTTATAAGCGAAATCACCTACCCCGTTTTCTGCGATGTTAACCGCTTGTGCATTTGTAGCAATAGCACCTAACCCCAAAGTGGCAGTTAAAGCCAAAGCTAACTTGTTTCTTTTCATTTTTTCCATTTTTAATTACCCCAAATTTTCATTAATTAACGAAATACAAAGCTCGATAACACGGCGATTTTTAATATCAAGCAAAATATTAGAACATTACGCCACTTTAAGCAACTATTTTAATGCTTGGTCTTAGGATAGCACACCCTAAATCAAAACACCAAGCATTATGTGATAATTGTGCACACTTTTTGGATTTTTAACAACACTATTTAATTTAAAACAACAAGCATTCACCTTATCAAAGATTATCAAGCCTTTAAAGAATGCCAATTGAGCTTCACTTGCGTCTTACAATATCAAACAGCCAAGGCAAGTTGAACCAATCAATTATATCAATCAACCATCCACCATTCATTATCTTGCTGCATCCATCGCTCATTTATCTGACTACTACCTTCAGTCACGCCAGTACCCGGCATGGTAAAATCATAGGTAAGGGTTAAAGCAACATCAGCCGTATTGGTTTCCGCATGGATAGTTACAGTGTCAACCTTGAACATTTTCCAAAGCAATGTTGTACCAAACTTGGCCTTGTACTGATCAATATTGTGCGTTTGCCGATAGGCGGGCAACTCAAACTGATAAGCCGCTTCCCAGTCTTTCTTAAGCAAGGCTTGCCAACGCGAGCTGGCGCGATCTGTTAAATTTTCAACACTCGATTTACTGCCCTTTGTCCAGTCGGCACAGGCTACCAGCAATACACTTAGGCAAATGATTAACAGCAAATTTTTAGATAATACAGTTTTCATATTTCAATTTTATTACATCAGATTGGGAATGTTCTATTTTATCATCTGAAGCCAAAAAGCTACGCAGGACTCATGCCACACATCCAAAATATCCTTCAGATAAAAATAGCTACCCATTTTTCTCGTATCAATGGAATTATATCAAATCAATGACGAATTACCTGCTATTAAAAAGAACCCGACTGAACACACACCAATTACAATTAGCCTGCATTTTTGACAAATGCTTGCTCAATTAACGCTACTGCATTCAATACGCCCTGCGTAGGCGATACCTCAAGCACTGCTTGCTGCGCCTGTTTTATGATTTCGGCTGAGTTTAATACTTCCAGTAACCGTTGAGCTAATTTTTCGGCGGTAGCATTTTTTGCGTAAAGTGGCGCAGGTGCAACCCCTGCGATTTGTAACTGGCAGCCCCAAAAGAACTGTTCATCCATAAAGGGTACAACAGCAGAAGGACAACCGCTTAACGTTGCTGAATGCGAGGTACCGGCACCGCCATGATGCACCACTGCTGCACATTGCCGGAAAATAGGCTGGTGTGGATGACGACCAATAAAAAAAACTGACCCTTGCTGTGTCTCCGCAGGAAATCGCGGCGAACTGGTTTGGATAATCGCCCGGCAACCAGCCAGTCTTGCGGCATTAATAAATAAATCCATGCTCCAGTCCGGTACGGATTGTTGTAAGCTGCCAAAAGTCATATACACGGGTTTATCACCTTCCTTTAAGAAGGCCTGCAATGCTGCTGAGGCCTGCCAAGGTTCGGCATTAGCCGGTAAATTTAAAAAGCCGCAAGCCTGATGTACAGGCTGCCATTCATCTTTATAGGGACATAAAAACGGGTCAACAACGACCAGATTAAGCAAATCGGAAGTTATTAAATCAGCCATTACATGCTTTACCGGCGGATTTCCTTCCGCCAAACCTAAACGGCTCAAGCGTTTTTTGAGCGCCCAATCAAAGGTTAAATCAAGTAAATGCCATTGCCAGCGATTAAAAAATCGGCCTAAGTCAGGGCATTTAAAGGGTGGATGCAAACTGGTTGCAATTGCACCATGACAAAAGGTCACGCTGACATGAGGTTTGTGCTGTTTTTTTGCAGCCAATTTAAGCGGATAAAGAAAATGATGCCCAATAACCAGATCATGCTCTGCCACCAGCTTTTGTGAGGCTTGGTATATTTCCTGTTCGTAAGGGAAAAAGCAGTTTTCCAGTAATTCAATCAACCACTTGATTGTGTTTACTTTAAAGGTGCGCTGCGCAAAAGCTGGCATGTCAAATGCCATATGCGCTGGGATTTGTTGATATACAATGCCCAGCTCGCGGCAAGTGTCGGCATAGCTGCGGTTATCAATGCTACTTACAATCAGGCTCACGCTATGCCCGGCTTGCTGCAAACCATCTGCCAGAGCAATCAAAGGGCGAATATCGCCATTTGAGCCCCAGGTTTGCAGGCCGATTTTTAAAGGTTTTATTATTGATTGCTGCATGGGTTAAGTTAAGGCAGTAAATATTTAAAAAACAACTAAGTAAAAATGCATAATTAATTTAAAACCTGAATTAGAGAGTTTTATTAGCAACTGAAGCAAAAAAGTGCGTCATACCCGCCGGGAAGGGGGTATCCAGTGTCAAAGATGGCAAGCTCCGAGACATCCTTGTAGCCTGGATTCCGGCACCCGTTAGAGCGCGGAGCGAATCCCTGCCGGAATGACGACTTTTAAAAACAGTCGCACGTACTCACTTACTATAGAAAGTGTTAACGACAATGCACAGCCAGCCAGATAGTTTCAGGCTCAGATTCTGTGCGAGTAACACAATGACGAGTATGAGCAGGAATTATGCAATAATCACCCGGCGTTAAATTAACGGGGGTAGTGTTTTCAAACTTTATTGTCGCGCTACCTTGTAATAATATCACCCATTCATCCCAAGCCTGGTCATACCATTCATCTTCAGGCGTTACATGACCTTTAGACACGATGCGCTCAATTTTAACGCCGGGCTTTTGAAATAGTGTTTCAAACAGTTCTTCTGGGAGTACACGAGGGATATTGGCAAAAATATTGCCCAGCATGCTACTCATTTGTAACGCCGAATTTGTTTGCTCTCATGACCGTCCAATTATTTACAATAAAACCCGCATAACCAAAGCCATTAACGTAAATCAATATCCGCCCTGGCTATATTGGAGCGCAGGGTTTGCGCTAAATTACTGAGATCACTTCCCGGGGTATTATAAAGTGCATAAAAGGTAAAGTGCCCCACCAAATCTTTAGGGATGACAAAACTAGCGATTGCATGTCTGACACTATCCACATTGACTGCAACTTTATAGGGTTTTGCAGTGTTACTGAGCAAACCTGGTTCATCAGGATTAATATAGCGTAACTCGCCACCCGGCAAAACAACCGCCACCCAAAGATCCAGGGCTTGCTTACGCACCAGCAGCTGCTCTTGCAAAGCAATAGTTAAGGTTTCACCTGCCTTATAAACTGATTGAAGATTGCGAAAAGCCAGTTGCGTGTCTACCGTAGGATCCAGCACTGGCGTCGCTATAAAACCATGGCTGCCAGTACTATCGGTGTAGTATCCGGCAACTTGACCATTATCATTAATGCCATTCGCCGATGTGGTTTTAGCATTCGGCGGTGCCAAAAGACTGTAATTACTACCGTCATAAACGAAGCCATTCCCAGCCCCTTTATTATCGTAATAAACGCCAACCATTTGCCCGGTATTATTAAAACCATACATAAAGGTGCCTGCGGGGGCGGCTAAAGGCGCATTAAAAGCAGTATAGTCTTTGCCGTCATAACTATAGCCATGTGCGCCGGTATTATAAAAAAAACCCACCAGCTCATTGGCATCATTTACACCTGTAGCACTGGTATTACCCGCAGACGCTTTTGGATTATTAATAGTGGTGTAAACCTGGGTGACAGGATCGTAAAAAAAGCCATAAATCCCTGTGGTGCCAATGCGGAAATTGCCAACCACTTGCCCCTTACTATTAATACCGGTGGCATTAGTATCAAAGCCATTGGGGTTATCGAGCGTGGCATAAGCACCCTTATTATAAATAAACCCATGTTTGCCTGTGGCATCGACATAATCCCCCACAACTTGCCCCCCGGCATTAATGCCGTAAGCAAAGGTTCCGTTGGTCGCTTGCGGAACGTCTAGGGTAAAGTAGTCCTGTCCATTGTAAACAAAACCATGACTGCCTTTATCATCATAAAAAACCCCGGCGACTTGCCCGAGCGCATTGATACCATAAGCTACTGTGCCTCGGGTTGCACCAGGCGCATTGAGGGTAGTAAACGTATAGGGCATAGCATTTGATGCCGCTGCCTGTAAAACCAAACAGGCCATTAAAACACAAGGCATAACAATAAATTTTATTCGATTGGTAACGGTCATAGGGGATCCTAAAATTAAGCAGAGGAGTTTTTTCTCTAAGCTGTAATGATAAATTGGGCTAAGTAACCAACTAAGCCCAAAATCAACCTTGGGATATGTAAGCTTCCTTATGTCACCGGCTTCGCAGGCGGCGGACTGGTTAATAACGAATCATAAGCTTGCTTCTTGGTCACAAATGCTTCATCCAACAAATTATTCCGCAGGGTAGTAAATGGCTGCTCCAACGCCGATTGCTCCGTCAACAAGGTTTGCTTGAGCAGGTTTAAGGCTTCAGGATTGGCAATAATCTGTCCCCCTTCCAATACTTCAATAGCATCTTCAATATCCGCCATCGCCAGACTTAAAATTTCACGCCCATTCGCTAATCCCAATTGTTTAACTTGCTTCACCATTTCATAGGAGCTACGCATATTTTCCATAGCGTTAATGGTTCTCAGAAATAGCGCCACCGATACGACCTGCGTACTTTCCAAATGCGTACAACGATCACACACAGTCCGTGGCGGGATTAAGCTAAGGTCAATCGGGTTTGCACCCGGCGAATCCCGAAAAGCATTGGTGTTGTAATACGCCACGGCTTCTTCAATACTATTCACCGAATTATTGTGAAAAAACGGCGCGGTATCGGCTGCTTCAATCAAGGTAGTGACATTAAACTCACCATTACCATAACAGGTTTGTTTTTTATCCCAGCCACAATTTTGCCGCTCATTTTTACCAAAGCCGCCATCCACCGGGGTTGGCTGCCAAGTTAAACGCGCGGGGTTTTCGGGCATATTTTCCACCCCCGTGTCGCGATTGCCATTCTGGAAGGTAGTAAAGCTATTAGCACTGCCGTTAAAATGGCAACCTTTACACTGGGCAGTTCCTTGATCTTTGCTGTGCAACAGTTCCCGGCCGCGCTGCACCACTGGGGAAGAAAAATACAGGTGATCCAAATCCAGGTCTTGCATGCGTCCCAGCGAGAGCATATAGGCTTCCAGCGCATCCAGTTCTGCGTCAGTGGGCAGTCGAAAATCGACATTCGCCACACGGCTCAAGGTTTTAGGAAAATGCTGCATAATCGCACCAACCGTAAACAACCTCAAAGAACCGTCACCGGGAGAGCCATCACCTGACCAACCCAATGAATTCAGAACAAATTTACCTTCCTTATCTGACTCAGGGGTTATCGAGGTAGCGATGGCTAAAGTATGTTGCACCCCCCGAAACACGCCCGGCCTGTTAAAGCCATCGACGTTAGCCATGACCAAGCCAAATTGCCGCAGTAATTTAGAATTTTCCAAGCCCTTAAGTGCTGGATTGGTTTCTGCGACGAATAAAGGATCGGTATCAGGCAATTTAGCGATATATTTTGGGTCTATGGTATGGTTATTATCCAAACGATGACAAGTGCTACAGGTCCTGCCATTGCCCCCAAACGTTTCATTCATAAACAACTCGCGCCCCAGCGCAATTTGCTCCCCCATAAGTGCCGACAATTCAGTGTCTGCCGTCGCGGCAAAAGCTGATTTGGGTAACAAAAAGCTAAACGGCATAGCAGGTGGATTCACTTTTGCCAACTGACCGACACCCGCTGCCGGCCATAATAAATTGGCATAATAAACGCGCTGGAAAAATCCCGGAGAACCCACTAAAAGCGCAGGATTTGCGGTTGTTTGCTCAGCTTGGGTAATGGTCACGCGATTAATGAAGAAATTCTGTAAAGACTCCCGAGCCAGTTGTGCAGTAAAAACAGCCTGATTATCGGCACTTTTAAAAGTGCCGACTCTTTTCTGCACATTATTATCTTTGCTACCGGTTAAACCGCCCTCCAGCCAAAAGGCGTATTCTTTGCCTTTTTCCAAGCCATTAACCGTCAGCTTTACTTTGCCATCGATAAGATTAAGCTTCGCCTCGCCGCTTGCAATGACTGGCTCTCTTGAAAATGCCCGGCTAAACCCAAGAGCCAAGGCCAATTCTTGCGTCCCCTCTTGCTGCTCGTACGCACTTTTCCAGTTCAGATAGTGTTGCGTTAAGGTTGCCGGATTTCCATGCCCGGTTACAAGTTCTCTATTTGTGCCGAGATCAACATAATGCTGGTAATAACCCGCCAATGTCCCGACAAAAAGTAATGTTATTAAGGCAAATGATTTACGTCTGATGTACTGCATGTCTTACCTGCTAATTATTGTGGCTAAATGGAAGCGTACTTATGCTTGGTGAAAAATTACTTAGAAAGAGGCCGCTAATAATATCAAGATTTAGCGAAAAGATGCACATCGGCAATCAATAGCCATCAATAAACGCCAAATTCAATTAAACCGGTATTGCCCCCGCTACTTTCAACTATGTTAAACCGCAGATTTTTAGTGGTGGCATTTAGGTCAAAACTATAAGCCTTATCAGTGCTTGCCAAGGTAAAAGGCCCGAAAACCTGTCCCGAATCAACCGTAACGGTAAAACGGCGAATTTTAGCACTGCCATCCGTCATAGAACGGGACCACACCTCGACGGTTTTGATGGCGGCTACATTGCTTAAGCTTATTTCGATAAACGCGTTATCGCCATCCCCATTCGATGACCATGCGCTAGCGGCTGAACCATCAATCGCACTATTAGCGCCCCAAGTTTTATCATTACTGACGCCGCCAAAATTACTGCTGACTTTATACACCCTTGCACCATTAGACAATGCTGCCAAATTAACGTGAGTAGTAGCTTCAGCAACAGGTGTGTGAAATGACCCAATTTCACTCCAGTATAAATTGCCATTGGCCGCAGTACCCTGTAAACGGTAAAAATAGTCAGTATCCGCCTTTAAGCCGGTCATGACCGGATGATGCTCAGTTAGTGCACCACCATTCATATTAGGATCAGTAGCCACCGCACCAAACTGCCGGTCAGTTCCGTAAACCACCGAACACGCTAAGGGGGTACTGGCTCTATAGGTAATTCTTGCAGAATCGCTATTCAGTTGGGTTATTTGCGGTGCGCCATGATCACTGATACTGCTCAGCGGCAGTAATAACGGCACATCCAAAGCCGTTGCCTGTCCGTACTCTTTTACCAAAAACAGCAGTCGGCCATCTTGGCTAGGCGTATATTGCAGGTTTGCCCATAACCACTGGTCATGCGCAGCTTTGGTTTGATAACGTATCTGAGGAATGCTGAGCTGTAAGGTTTCAGTCAGCAAGGCCTCGTTCGCAAGTACCGTTTGTGCAACGAACATGATTAAAAACCAAAAGGCACTGCAAAATTTAGGACGTACGTTACTGGACATAATACTGCTCTAAAATGATTAAGGGTCGCGTTAACATGAAATAAATGAACAGGCCGCAAAAAGTTTTGCGGCCTAATTCTAAGAGATAATATCAATCAGGGGCAGTTTCGTCGGGAGAGAGAAAGCCAACTATACTGGATACTGGTTAATAAAAATGGCTCCGCTAGCCGGATAGAACACCAAAACTGACAACGGAGCGAAGAACCAAACAAAAAACATAGCCTATTTAGATCAAACAATTAATGCATCGTGTGATCAACTGCACCTGTACCGGTAGATATCTCCACACGATAACCATGATTACCCGTATAGCACGCCGCATTGGTCGCAGCACAGCCATTCGGTTCATAAGCATTTGCACCACCGACATTAAGGGTATATTTGCCTTTAGCGAGTTGACCACTGTAAGTGACCATACTCTGGCCTTTATCTGCATAAGCAATACCCGTATACACCGCTTCATTCATCCAGCTGGTTTTACCCAGCGGATTAAAACTACCTGTTTCTACACCGGATTCCTCCCAGTTTTTCCAAACCACCACCACAGGGTTCAATAATTTTCCCGCTTCTTTAAGCACTAAGGCATTGGTGGTTTTATCCAGAGAGGCATCCACCACACCTTGCTGGCGCATAACCATAATGGTGACTGTTGCGTCCGCCGTCAAATCCAACGCAATATAATCCGAAGTATGTTGCCAAGCGAATTCCGGTGCGGCAAAAGTAGGCTCATAGGCGCTTTTAGCACCAACACTGCCGGTAAAAGCCGCAGAATCGTTATCACCCAAGGCAACAGTCCATTCATACCCAATACCACCTGAGCCTGGCTTCGCTTCAACAGCTGGTTTCGTGGGAACAGCTGGCGTTGTGGCTGTAGCTGGTACTTCGGGGGTAGCTGGAGACGCTTTAACGGCAGCAACATTAGGGAGAGGATCAGCCCATTTTACCTCACCGGCTTGCAGTGTTCCGGCCAAAAATAAAGTACTTGCACTCATTAAAGAAACAACGATTTTTCTTTGCATAATTTCATTCTCATTTTCAGTTAAGGAGCATCGTGAACTAAAGTTAAGCTGATTAACATTAGCTCTCGGTTTCATGTGATAACAACTGTACAAATTTGCTAATGACCACATAACTGAATATAAGGCACGTACTATGCCAATAGCAAAATTAACCAATTATAAACCAAAAAAACTGAATTATATTTTTTAAAAACAATGCATTATAGGAAATTCTTTTTATTGCATTATTTTAAACAACTGGACGCAGCTCAAAAAAATCGCGCGCACCGATTAAAATTAGGTCATTTGACCTAATATTTTTAGGTCAAATGACCTATTATTTATACACCAGCCGCTACACCCACTTTAAATTCACTCATACGAAATAAAAATTGCAGCAGCGAATAAAATTCTGTTGTGCAAAATAGTTATCCTGAGCATTGCAGCCCCCCTCGGTGACGGTTTCTGCTAAAATCGGGGTTATTTTTAAATAATCCCCAAGGAATGCTATTCAGCATGACAGCACCCATTGACGCCAAAGACCCTCAGCACCTCCCGTTACGCGAAGCTGCGCTTGAATATCACCAGTTTCCGACTCCCGGCAAAATTAGCGTTACACCCACCAAACACCTCTCCAATCAGCGTGACCTGGCGTTAGCTTATTCACCTGGGGTTGCAGCGGCGTGTGATGAAATCGTTATAGACCCTGCCAACGTATTTAAATACACTGCGCGGGGCAATCTGGTCGGCGTCGTCACCAATGGCACGGCAGTTCTGGGTTTGGGTAATATCGGCCCGTTAGCGTCCAAGCCGGTGATGGAAGGTAAAGCCGTATTATTTAAAAAATTTGCCGGTATTGATGTGTTTGATCTGGAGATTAACGAACCCGATCCAGACAAATTGTGTGACCTTATTGCCGCCCTGGAACCGACCTTTGGCGGTATCAATTTGGAAGACATTAAAGCCCCGGAATGTTTTTACATCGAACGCAAACTCAGCGAACGGATGAAAATTCCGGTGTTCCATGATGATCAACATGGCACCGCCATCATTGTGGCAGCGGCGCTGTTAAATGGTTTAAAAGTGGTTGGGAAAGACCTTCATAATTGCAAATTGGCCGTATCTGGTGCCGGTGCCGCTGCCTTAGCCTGCTTAAATTTACTGGTCGAACTCGGTTTTCCATTAGCCAATATTTTTGTCACCGATTTAGCTGGTGTGGTTTATCAAGGCCGCCTCGAACTAATGGATCCGGATAAAGCACGTTTCGCACAAGCAACCGATGCCAGAAGCTTATCCGAAGTCATCACCGGCGCAGATATTTTTCTGGGCTTGTCGGCAGGTGGCGTGTTAAAACCGGACATGGTTAAACGCATGGCTGACCGGCCATTAATTTTTGCATTGGCTAACCCAACCCCGGAAATACTGCCCGAAGAAATTAAAACAGTACGCAGCGATGCGGTAATCGCAACCGGTCGCTCCGATTATCCCAATCAGGTGAATAATGTTTTATGTTTCCCCTACATATTCAGGGGCGCACTGGATTGCGGCGCCAGTAAAGTAAACCTGGCAATGAAAATAGCAGCAGTTCAAGCGATTGCAGATTTAGCACAAGCTGAACAGTCCGATATTGTGGCGAAAACCTACGGGGTTAACAATTTATCCTTTGGTGCGGACTATCTGATACCGATGCCATTTGATCCACGCTTGATGACCAAAATTGCACCCGCAATTGTTCAAGCCGCACAAGCCTCCGGCGTAGCAACCCGCCCAATCCAAGATATGCAAGCTTATATCGAGCATTTACAACAATTTGCCTATCATAGCGGCACCTTTATGCGGCCTATTTTTCAGGCCACCAAAAATGTATTGGCCTCCAAAAAGCGTATCGTCTTTGCAGAAGGTGAAGAAGAGCGGGTTCTTCGCGCGCTCCAAATTATTGTCGATGAAAAAATTGCCAGTCCAATCTTAATCGGCCGTCCGGCGGTTCTGGAACAACGCATTAAAAAATTTGGCTTACGCCTTAAGCCCGGCATTGATTTTCAGACCGTTAATCCTGAGTTTGATGAACGTTATCGGGATTACTGGCAAACCTATTTACAAATGACCATCCGCAAGGGCGTAACTGAGCAGTATGCAAAACTGGAAATGCGTCGGCGGCATACCTTGATTGGTGCCATGATGATCCACAAAGGCCATGCTGATGGCATGATGTGCGGCACCTTTGGCGCAACTGGCCTGCACTTGCATTATATCAACCACGTTCTGGGCAGACAGCCCGGTGTTAATATCTACGCTGCAATGAACGTACTGATCTTACCCGAACGGCAAATTGCCTTGGTAGATACCCACATCAATGAAAATCCGAGTGCTGAGCAACTCGCGGAGATAACCCTGTTAGCTGCCGAACAAATGCGCCATTTCGGATTAATTCCGCGGGTTGCCTTACTCTCCCATTCCAATTTTGGCTCAGGCAGCTCTGAATCTGCAAAAAAAATGCGCACGACCCTAGACATCATTCAGGCTAAAGCACCCGAGCTGGAAATTGACGGTGAAATGCATGGTGATACAGCCCTGGATTTTGACATATTAAAACAAACCATGCCGGACTCGCCTTTACAGGGCAGTGCTAATCTCCTGGTCTTACCCAACATTGATGCGGCTAATATCGCCTATAATCTTCTCAAAGTCGCTGCGGGCAATGGCGTCGCCATCGGCCCAGTCTTACTTGGTTGCGCAAAACCGGTACATATTCTCACGCAATCCGCTACCGTAAGGCGCATCGTAAACATGACCGCACTCTGTGTTTTGGATGCAGTTGAAAGCAACAAATCGGCATGAAACCCTTTCCTGATTAGCCTTATTTTCCTGCGGAACCTAACTTCTATAGCATAAGAGTGAGGACGCAGGAACAAGCACTCGCCTACCTACAGCGCACCTGTTGGCTTACAAGGCTTACAAGGCTTACAAGGCTTACAAATAATCGCTTAAGCCAGCACTATTTCAGTGCGTTTTGAAAAGCCCAAATAGCTTTAGCACTTAATTTGGTGCAAAAACTAGAGCCGTGGAATTTAAATCCAAAAAAATCATCTACTTTATTAAACGCCAAACGCCTTTCAATTACCTAAAATCCATCCGAACCAAGCCTAGCCAGTTGTAAATATCAATAATGGCATAACATCTGCTTTAAATTTTCTTATGACTACCCTGTTTTCACCAGCCATTTGAATTTTGTCCAAGATGAACCGAAAAGACCTTCACGACACCTTAGATGCTTATTTCGAACAGGTACAAGGCATTATTCTCAGCCGACAAGACTGGATAACCGGCTTGTTACCTGCCAGCACCGCGGTCAATGAACATGGCAATTATACCGATGCCTGGGTTAGAGATAATGTCTACAGTATCCTTGCAGCGTGGGGTCTTGGACTTGCTTACCGGCGCACTGCTGACCACAACGGACGCGCTTATTTACTGGAACAAAGCGTCGTTAAACTCATGCGTGGGCTACTCACGGCAATGATGCGCCAAGCGCCCAAAGTCGAGAAATTCAAGCAATCACAGAACCCATTGGATGCCCTGCACGCCAAATATGACACAAAATCAGGCACCGTAGTGGTCGGTGATGATCAATGGGGGCATTTACAGTTGGATGCGACTTCATTATTTTTACTGATGCTGGCACAAATGACCGCATCCGGCTTACGCATTGTATTTACGATAGATGAAGTCAATTTTGTACAAAACCTGGTGCACTACATCAGCCGGACTTATCGTACGCCTGACTACGGCATCTGGGAGCGCGGGCACAAAACCAACCACGGTATTGCCGAATTAAATGCCAGCTCCATCGGCATGGCAAAAGCAGCACTTGAAGCCCTATCAGGATTCAATTTATTTGGCAAAGAAGGCGGACAAGCCTCCATTGTGCATGTGATCAGTGACGATATTGCCCGGACGCGGATTACCCTGGAAGCCTTGTTGCCTAGAGAATCAATTTCTAAAGAGACTGATGCAGCTGTGCTTAGTATCACGGGATTCCCCGCTTTCGCGGTCGATAATCAGGCGCTTCGTGCCAAAACTGAAGCGATTATTAGCGAAAAACTGGAAGGCCGGTATGGCTGTAAACGTTTTTTATTAGATGGTCACCAAACAGCAATCGAAGATGCACACCGGCAATATTATGATCCCCATGAATTAAAACAATTTATGGCGATTGAATGTGAGTGGCCGTTATTTTTTACCTATTTACTGCTTAACAATTTATTCAAGGGCAATACCGAAGTTGCAAGCGAGTATCGGCAGAAACTGGAAGGCTTAGCGGTTGAACAACAGGGTCAACATTTATTACCCGAACTGTATGTGGTACCAGTCGATTTGATTGCGGCAGAACAAGCCAACCCGCACAGCCAGACGCGGGTGCCCAATGAAAACATTCCGCTGGTTTGGGCGCAAAGTTTATACATATTGGGCAGCCTAATTCAGGATGGTTTACTTAGCATTGACGACATAGATCCATTGGGTCGGCACAACTATGTTAAACAATCCCAAAGCTGTACCCTGCAAATCCAGTTACTGGCGCAAGATGAAAGCGTACAAAAGTGCTTAATGGCGTTCGGCATTCGCACCCAAACTTTAGCGGAATTAGCCCCTGTGCAAATTAGGGAAGCCAACGAACTCGCCGAAGCATACACACATGTCGGCAGAAATGACCGTATTGGCTTAACCGGCCGGCCTTTACGGCAATTACGGACGCTGGCAACCTCCAAACTCTACATACTGGCTGGAGAACGGCTCCTGTTTTTACCGCAATGCCTTAATCAAAAAGGTTTCTATCTGGCGATGGATAACCGTTTACTTATTGAACGCTTACGCCTGGAATTAGCCTATGTCGCCAAACATTGGGATCGGCCGGGCAACCATTTAGTGGTCATATCCATAAAACAAAATATGTTGGGTAGCCAGCAACGTGATATTCTTATTGAATTTCTTAAAGAACTGCAACAAGGTTCTGCACTGGGGATTTCATTACAAATCGGCACTTTACAGGATTTCGCCGCAACCGCAAGCCATGAAAAGATTAATTATTTACATGATTTTCACTTCTCGGAAGCATCCTGGGAAGAAGCCAAACGCCCCTTTGCCCAAGTCTTACCAATAGCACCTCCGCAGTCGATGCCATTAGATACACAGACATTAACTGAGTGGGAAATCAGTAGCGATGAACTGCTCCTCAATCAGCTCAAAACCCATGCTAATTTATACGCCCAACTTGAACTTACAACCTTACTCAGCCTGCGTCATGGCCTGGATTACGATACCGGGCTAAGCGCACCCGATGGCAGCAAAGCTCGCGTTAGTGATTTGCTGGAAGAAATTTATGAACGGGCGGGCGACCAACATACCTGGTCTATTATTAGACGTTGCGCCGGATTACTCGGCAAATACGATATCAATCTGGAACAAGCAGCCACCGAAATTCTGGTGCGTCAACATGCCCTCACCCTAGGCCGCTCTTATAGCAGTAAAGCAACCTTAACCCGCCCTGCCGATTCTTCTGTCATTTTACAGACGATCCGCACCTACAATAATACCGATACCAGTGAACATATCATTATTCAAGAATTGGTTATTTATTTGGGCATGTTAATCAAATCCAGTCCACACTTATTTACTGATATGCATACCCTACGTGTGGGACATATTTTGCAGTTAATTATTATTAGGCAACAACGTGAATCAGGTGCCGACTCATTGGATAAAGCTTTTAACGAAATTCTTGCCTTAGCGCCGTATCTTTTGGCCCGTAAAGTAAAAGAAACCCTGGAAGACTTTAACAATACCGAAGAGCAACTAGACTTGTCCGAATCACTCCATTATGAAGGTGATCGCCGTAATTTAGCCAAAGTACATTTCACAAACAGCTTAAGCCCCAAAAATCCTGAAAAAATTCAGGATTGGTCTACTTGGCGTGAACAGCAAGGCAGTGTCGGCAGAGAAAATGATGCCTTTTTTGCCAACGTCTGGCTCATCTTGCAACATTGCAACGGCTTAACCATTGGCGAAAAATTCAACAGTAAAAACCGGCTGGATAGCGATGCGACCCGATCACAATGGACTGCTGGGGAACAAAGCTTTAAGTTACGTGTGAACCATTTGCTTAACAAAATTCAAGCGCCAATCTATCGCCAATTAACAGTAGAATCACTAAAAGCCATAGCATCTATTTTTAGCGAAAATACCGCGCTTCAAATTGACGACACTTTATTGACCGACGTTATTATCGGCCATGCTGTAAAAATTAGTTGGTTGCATGCTCATCCTGAGCAACCAGAAAATTATGACGATTGCATGGCATTAGCCTGGGAAGCCTTTTATCGCTTACCGCCACGACAAGTTGCCAATGACATTCTTGAAGCTTTACTGCATCTGCTTAACGCTAACAGAGAGATTATGATTCCGGCCGAAACGCTCTAAACACAATTAATCTGGGCGTTGTAGCGGGTTTAATTATCAGGCTGCATTGCCATAAACACCTTATTAACCACAAAATCTTGCAAGGACTCCGCCATGCTTTATTCGACTAACCAGCCCCGTTTTGGTGACAAACAAAACTCGGATTTCTTTGAAATTTATTTGCAACGTCTGCTTGCGGAACGTGACCGTAGCGGGCTAACCGAGATGATCGGCGGTATCGAAGCGCTGATGATCAGTGTCGAACCCGGCAATTCGGTTGAATATATTGCTGAACTGGCACTGATGACGCCTTATCAATATCTGGTTACACTCAATAGCGAGAAACACCTCACCCATGTCTTGCGTATTGATATGAATTCACCAGATATTCTTTTACGTGAAATAAAAAGCCCGAATTACAGCGATATCTTCCGCAGCCTGAATGATCTCTATCCGGTCGGCGCACAACGGCCACACAGCCGCTATCTGGGTGAGATTCTACTGGCATCCAACCGACATGAGGTTGTCGCCCTGCAACAGCAGCGCGAATTCCGCTTTTTTTCAGTTGGTCAATTAGCGGAACTCGATCTGCCACTCAATGTCAGCATCTCCAAGCCCTCACCCTATACACAGAACTTGGTCGGCTATATGGAGCGTCCGGTCGATGGCATCCGTGTTTACCAACACGGTGAATGTATTATTTTGTCCGCGGCACAAGCGGCTAATGACCGCAGCAAAGAAATGCAGGAAAGGCTGGGGATCAAGCAGCTTATTCTGCCTATAGACCATCTCGCAACCCGGGTTTATAGCCAGAACCGTGAAGCGGCACTGTTAGAATATTTAGCCCTGTCAAGCTATTATTACTGGGGCAGTTATGATATTAAAGACCAAAACTCCTCAACCAATGTCACCAAAAATATCCGCCAAACACCTGAATCCAATAGCCCTGCTAAAGTATTCACCGCTAATAACCACCCCTATTGTGTCAATCATCTCGATAAACTCCCCAGCCCCACTGAGAACTTTGTACGTAACTATGGCCCCCGCCTGCATCACATGGCTGTGGCAGTGACTGACGGACAAACCAATGGCCGGGAAAACATTGATGTGGTGGTCGATGCCATCACTTCCCAAGGTAAAGGCTTTTTGTTGGATACGGTCGGTTCACGCGAGGAAGGCATGAAACAGATTTTTTCTTCAGCCTCAGATTTTTCCTCGCTAATTGTTGAATATGTACAGCGTTTTGGCGACTTCCAAGGATTTTTCACCCGCGATAACGTCGCGCAATTAACCTATGCCGCCGGTCAGGAAGAAGGCGTTAAAAGATAGCGCAGCCTAGATGAAGCCTTGCGAAATCCGGAATACTGCTAACTTCGATTATCCCGGATTCCACTGCGTTGCATCCAAGCTACGCTAAGACAGGGCTTTTCAAGCCTTTTGCAATTCCCGCACAATGGCATCGCCCATTTGGATGGTTCCCGCTTTGGATTGGGCATTTAAATCGGGCGTCACATAGACCCCTTCAGTGACTACTTTTTCAACGGCAGCCTGGATTTTATCTGCGGCACTGTGTTCACCCAAATGGTGCAACAGCATGACACCGGCCATGATGACGGCGGTTGGGTTGGCAAGGTTTTTTCCGGCAATGTCCGGTGCGCTGCCATGCACGGCTTCAAACAGGGCGGCGCCGGCGCCGATG
>JBEBJQ010000148.1:0-4555 GCA_040079795.1 Methylococcales bacterium | reverse complement strand
GGTAGGGCCGGATGGCAAAATATCTTACAGCACACGCCCACCCGCCAAGGGCAGGATAGAAAAGACCCTGATATTTGAAAACCTGCCAAGCAGCAAGGTGTCCAATGCAGGGTCAGGGCAACCTGCCACCAATCCTGATATTACCCGCACCAGCGGTGTTGTCTTGTATGCCACAGATTGGTGTGGTTTTTGTAAAAAAGCCAAAGCCTATCTGGCGAGCAAAAACATCATCTATCAAGAGATCAATATTGATACTGTCGATGGCAAAGGTGCTTTTGCACAGGTTAGCGCTGGTAATGGTATACCCTTATTGTTCTCAGACGGCAGACGTGTACAAGGATTTTCTTCTGAAGCCTATGATGAAGTGTTTGCGGGTAAGTGATTAGTTTCCAATGCGCCTACAATCCTAATTGAAAATAAATGCCTGTTAACCCTGAATAAATGCAGTTATGGTATAACATGCATTCATGTATAACTAAAAACAGGTGTCTTATTATGGATAATAAAATGAAATGCAATTACTCATTGATTTACATCGTTTTATTTATACTTATATCCGCCAGCGCAAACGCGCAACCCCGTTTAGCGGTGCTTGATTTTGAATTAAGGGATCTCACCGTATTACCTGGCGTTGCCCAGGAAGTCGCACGTACTGCTTCGGTTAAACCGATGCTGGAGGTAGAATTGGCAAAGGCTGGTTATGAAATTGTTAAGATACCTTTGGCCGAACAAATAAAAGCAAGCGCTGGTTTTGGCTATTTGTTCGACCATCATGACGTTGCCGCGAAACTGGGTCTGCAATATCATGCTGATTATGTCATCGTCGGCAGGTTACATAAGCCCAGTTTTTTGTTTGTGTACCTGATGGCGCACTTGGTTGAGGTAAAACAACAGCGTTTGGTTGCAGATTATTTGTCGGAAGTTAAAGGAGGCGAGAAAAAACTGACCCGCAAAGGGGTAGAAAGTTTGGTTGTTAAGATAAACGACACGTTTCAAACGATGAAATAATTTTTTGTGAGGCTTTATACGGCAGTGTGTTCCTGACAAATTTTCTCACTGTCTTGTTTCGATAGCGGTTCTTTGGTCAAGCCGCAGACGAATTGATCGGTTATCGCGGTAAAAAATTGGCAGGTTTTGCACTGGCCGAACGAGCGCGATTTGTTGGACTTTTGTAAGGCCGTCAAAACGGTCACTAGCGTTTCATCATAATATTGCAAGTCATCCTGCTTTAATAAATCAGATGCCTGGCTAAATAGGTCGCAAGGTTTGGCTTTTTCCAGGATTGCTTTGCCTTCTGGCAAAAGGCTTAGATGGATGACTCGCCGGTCTTTGGTATCCGTAGTTTTTTTGACATAGCCCTTCTTTTCCAGCAATAACAGGGTTTGTGACACCGTTCCTCGGGTCATCCCCAAATAATTAGTCAGCGCAGCGGGTGTGTCGCTGTATCTATTGCATCTCGACAGGTAATCCAGCGCTTGCAAATGCACGGGCTGTAGTCCGAATTCGGTGCATTTTTTTCGTTCTTCCGAACGTATCAAGGCGGCAATGCGCTCAATAATGTCGAAAACAATAACTTTTTCCATCGCTGACAGGCTCTAAAAAAGGGTGAAGTAATAAGGTGAAAATGGTAGCATAAGACATTGTGTTTCGATTCGATATTTAATTAAGCGATACCCAACGCAGCTACAATATCATGAAATTTAATAAGCTAGTTAAGAACCACGGTACACTTTTACAGGTATCTAATGTCGGCGTTCATATCGCCCCTCTTTTTTAGGAGACAATTATGACACTTTCTCATGTTTATGATACCTATGCAAAAGCCACAACAGGGCGCATCCTGCATTTTGACGTGGTGCTTGATGAGCTGGATCAGGACAAGGCTTTGCATTATGCAAAGTTATGGTTGACCAGCATAGGCTATCCTGATGCGGTCGTGACCCAAGAAAACTGTGCTTTTTGTCACAGTGCCGAGGCACCATCGGAGCTTCGCAAACAAATAGATAGCCAAGGTTATGGTATTTACAAACTTGAGGGCTGTCCAAAATAATAATTGCGGCTATCATTAGGCTATCAATAGCAATGAAAAAAGCGCATGATAAATTCCGATAATGTTATCCAGTCACCTTGCATTAGAAATTGTTGCTTGAACGAAGACGATGTATGTCTTGGATGTTTTCGGACACTTTCCGAAGTGGTGGGTTGGGCAGGTTCTGATGATGAACTTCGGCAACAAATTTTGGTGAATACCAAAGAGCGTCGTTTAGCCTATCAGAATAGATACAAACCGCACTGCTAAAGTATCGGCGAAAGTATTACAATGATGCCTGAGTTCGTATCCAGGAGTATTATCATGGACAATTCCACCGCTTTATTGCCCGGCCTTATTCAAATTATCGCCAAAACCATTGAAACCAATGCGGTAGAGTTAACCGCGCTGGATCAAGCTATTGGTGATGGTGATCATGTCACTAATTTGCAGCGTGGCATTCAAGCATTAAGTGTGCAAAGCGGCGAATTAGCTACGCTGGAATGGCAGCCTGCTTTGCAAAAAATGGGCATGACCATTATGTCATCCATCGGTGGTGCATCCGGCTCGCTGTATGGCACATTGTTCGTCGCCCTGAGCAAGAATCTGCAAGCTCAAGTGCCGACGTTAGCGATTTTTGCCGATGCTTTCGCAAAAGCTGTCGATGCTGTCAAACAACGTGGCAAGGCGGATAAGGGCGAGAAGACGATGCTGGATGTGTTAATTCCCGTTGCCGAGCATCTCCACCAAAAGGCGACAGCATCTACTTCATTGCCAGAAATAGCAGCTGACATGAAGCAAATCGCCATGACCGGTGCGGAATCGACCCGCGATATGGTTGCAACCAAAGGCCGTGCTTCTTTCCTGGGGGAGCGGTCAAAAGGCCATATTGATGCTGGCGCCAAAAGCAGCCAGTTGATGATTTGCGCGCTTGTTGATGCTTTGTCGAAACCTTAAAAAAGCAAAAATTAATAATTGTTGAGGCAGGGTTCCTGCGTAACTGTAGTTACTGATCTCCCCACCGTAAAGACGCGGTGTGGACAGGCGCATCCCACATGCGTTTCAGTTCGTCATCAAGCAATGTGATTGTGATAGAACAACCGGCCATATCCAATGCGGTCGTGTAATTGCCAACTAATGAACGGGCAATGACCAAGCCTCGTTGTTCCCAGAATTTAGTTGCCAAGCCATAAATTAAGTACAGTTCCGTCAATGGCGTGCCGCCGAATCCATTGATATGGAGCAAAATTTCCTGGCCTTTTTGGGGGTTTAAGTCGTCATCAATAATCGTCGCTACATGCTCAACAATTTCGGATGCGCTTTTTAAAGGTACGGTTTCGCGGCCTCGTTCACCGTGGATGCCCACACCAATCTCCATTTCATTATCGCCAATAGCAAAGGTCGGTTGACCCAGTGCGGGAACCGTGCAGCTAGTGAGGGCAACGCCCATCGAAGCCGTGGCAAGGTTGATGCGATCACCCAGCGCTTTGCATTCGGCCAAAGTTGCGCCAGTTTCGGCGGCAGCACCCACCATTTTTTCGACAATCAAAGTTCCGGCGACACCGCGCCGGCCGGTGCTATGGTCTTTTGGTAGAGACACATCGTCACTGACGATAACCGAAGCGTTGGCAGCTTCCAGTATTTCTGAAGCGATCTCAAAATTCATCACATCCCCGGCATAATTTTTGACGATAAACAACACACCGCCGCCTTGCTCGACGGCTTCTGCCGCAGCCAGCATTTGATCGGGGGAAGGGGAGGTGAAAATCTGCCCTGGGCAGGCCGCATCTAACATGCCTTTGCCGACAAAGCCTATATGCAAGGGTTCATGCCCTGAACCACCACCTGAGATCAGCACGACTTTGCCGGGCTGTTTAAGGGTTTTTCGTTTGATATGGCGGGGCTCTGTATTGAAGTCGATAATATCGGAATGCGCTTTAGCGAAACCTTCCAGGCTTTCATGGAGAAAATTATCCACGGTATCAATGAATTTTTTCATACAGCAACCTCTGTCTCTTTGGAATCGAATATCTTGCGAGATATTACACCCAAAGGCTTTAAATATGAACGCTGCTTTTTAAGCATATTACAAAGACTATCCTGATACAGGCTGTGTAAGAATTGTTTGGAAACAAGAGAGATGTCCAACTTTTGTTATTATTTGATGATTCCGCACAAAATATATTATTTAATTGATTTTAAATAACTTTATTTATTATTCATCCGTTAAATAAGCTTTAATATATTTTTTCAAGATACAAATATAGTGTAGGCAGAAAAACAACCCCTAGTTTGTCCATGTTTTGTATAAATAATATTTGACAATAATATTACATCTTGATAATCTAATTGCGAATTCACCGGTAATTGATTTAAAAGAAAATTTCTAAAACTAATATTTGAACAGCTTGTCGAAAACGATAAGCAAGAAATGCCAAATTGTTTGTTTGTGTATATTTTCTAACAGACTTTTAATCATCTTGTTTGATATGAACAATGTTTGTGAGGATTTGGTGTCATGAGACT
>JBEBJQ010000005.1:0-96839 GCA_040079795.1 Methylococcales bacterium | reverse complement strand
ATTCTATATTGATCTACCCAAAGAATTTTAATTAACCTATAAAAGGATAACACTCAAAATGTTTTTGATGTTTCTGGCATACATTAGGTTATTAAACTGTCACAAGGCAAGCTTTATCGAGAGCCGCACATGGACATCTTAATCGTTGACAGTGAGTTAAAGGCGCGCAAGAGCCTGACTAAAATTCTGGAATATCAAGGCTATCAAGTTATTGCTGTTGATGGGGTTATGGCAGCTATTGCTTATTTAAAACAATATCCGGTAAAACTTGTTTTACTGGATCCTGTCATGCCGACTTTAAGTGGATACAATCTTTTAGAGTATATTGCAGATAATCAATTAGACACCCATTTCATTATCGTGAGCGTTGACTCTACCTTTGCAGCGGCAACCCAAGCCTTGCGACTGGATTTTGTCTATGACTTTATCAGAAAACCCTATGTTGTTGCAGAATTAATGCAGCTAATAGAAAAAATATTTAAGCTTATCCAACTGAAGGAAAACAATAAATCAATACAGTCGCAGCTTTTGCAATCCGAACAAATGCACCGGCTATTTATCGAAAAATCCCCGGATATTGTTTACTTACTCAATGAAAAAGGTGAGTTTACTTTTTTAAATAACGTCATTTTTTCCATGCTAGGTTATAGCATTGACGAAATTAAAGGTAACCATTTCTCAACCCTGATCTTAGCGGATGATTTAAAAAAAGCCGAGGCTATTTTTACACCGCAAAATATCTTTCCCCCACAAACAAAAACGGCCGAATTACGCCTGTTTTGTAAAGATAATGCTTTGGTTAAGTATGTTGAAATAACCGCCATTCAAATTGATCAGCAAGCTATTGAGTTTTTTAGGGACAAAACCACTGTAAATGAAAATCAGCACTATTTTTATGGTGTCATTCGTAATATTAACGAACGCAAACTGGCTGAATATAATTTCAGTAAATTGCATTTGGCAGTAGAACATAGCCCCAATCTTATCGTTATTTTAGACAAAAATGGCAATATCGAATATGTCAATCATAAAATAACCGAAACCACCGGATACTTTGCTGAAGAAGTGATGGGATGTCACCCGCGTATGTTTAAGTCTGCCGAAACCAGTGCAGAAGATGATCGGGAACGTTGGCAAGCTATCTCTAGCGGCCAGGTTTGGCGCGGCATCGTAAAAAACCAGAAAAAATCCGGTGAAACTTATTGGGTCCAGGAAGCTATTGCGCCAATGATAGATGCCGAAGGGGCTATTACCAATTATGTTACTATTCAGGAAGATGTAACAAAAACCCGGTTATTGGCTGAAAAACTCTCCTATCAGGCATCCCATGATTCTTTAACCAATTTGATTAACCGGCATGAATTTGATTTGCGCCTGGATCGGGTCACTACGACTGCGCATGGCAGTGATTCCGAACATGCCCTATGCTACATAGATTTAGACCAATTTAAAATTATTAACGATACCTGTAGTCATGCGGCTGGGGATGAATTATTGCGCCAAATCAGTGCGCAATTATCCCGCGTTATCCGGCGCAGGGATACCTTGGCAAGACTTGGAGGAGATGAATTTGCCATCCTGATGGAGCATTGCCCGCTGGAGCAAGCGGAAGCGACCACCCAAAAGATTCATCAAATGGTTGAGCAATTTCAGTTTCAATGGGAAGGTAAAAGTTTCCGGATTGGCGTAAGCATTGGTTTAGTGGTTATCAATACCCATAATGGTGGTTCCAATTCCCATCTAAAACAAGCGGACATGGCCTGCTATATCGCAAAATCTACCGGCCGCAACCGGACCCACATATACCGGGAAGATGACAAAGCCTTGATGCAGCATCATGGTGAAATGAATTGGGTAGAAAGAATTAACCGCGCCCTGGAAGAAGAGCTCTTTTGTCTTTACGTACAACCTATCGTTCCTTTAACGTGTATTGAAGGCGAATATTGCGAAATTTTGATCCGTATGAAAGATGCAGATGGCAGCATTATTGCCCCGAATGCGTTTTTGCCGGCTGCTGAACGTTATCAATTGTCCCCCAAAATTGACTGCTGGGTTATTGGACATATTTTTGATTATTTTGATAAACATCCAAACCGGCTGAGCGGATTATCTTTATGTTTTATTAACGTCTCCAGCTTGAGTTTAACCGATCAAAAAGTACTTAATTTTATTGAAAACCAACTGAAACAATCTGCTTTGCCCGCCCATAAAATCTGTTTTGAAATCTCAGAAACGGCGGCAATTGCCAATTTAACGATTGCTACCGAGTTTATTGACCGCTTAAAAGAATATGGTTGTAAATTCTGCTTGGATGACTTTGGCAGTGGTTTATCATCATTTGCCTACTTAAAAAACTTACCGGTCGATTTTCTTAAAATTGACGGCTTTTTTGTAAAAGACATTAAGCATGACCTGGTCGACTTTGCGATGGTTAAAGCGATCAATGACATAGGGCACATTATGGGTAAAAAAACCATTGCCGAATTTGTTGAAAACGAAGAAGTTTTACAAATTTTGCAAGGACTGAACGTGGATTTTGCACAAGGGCATTATACCGGCAAACCGGTATCAATTTATCATGGGGAACCTTTACTGAGCTGACGGCATGATGGCTTATGGCAGTAAGAGGCTAAATTTTGCCCCACCTAACGGACAGTGGTTAGCCAATTTAATTAAGCCTTTTTTATTTCCGTTCACATGCATTTTTGCAATGGTAGATACAAAAAACAGACCTAAACCAGTGCTACCGGTGTTCAAATTAACCGCTGTATTATTCATGGAATCAGGATCTAAAAAGTGCTCAGGGTATCCTGCACCGTCATCTTCCACACTAAAACTGACATAGCCTTCTGCTGTTGCAGCCGCTGACAGTAAAACCTTCGAACGCGCATAACGCTGAGAATTATTCGCCACAGTGCTAAGCGCATTACTGATCAAATGGCTATCGCAATAACATAATAAATCATCCGGACAGGTTATCGTTAACTCCACGCCATTCATGGCGAATAAGGAAGCCTGCTGTGCCTGGACTTCGTTTAGGATATCAATAGCTAAGCATTCATCAATACTGGGTGTAAATTTAGCGGCATCAATTTTATACAACACCAATAATTGCATAAGATTATTATTCATACGATTGGCTTCAAATTCTAACTGGCCTAATTCTTTATTGGCGTTAAGTTGATCCTGACTGGTGAGATGGCGAATCAAATCATTAATAGTGCTCAATGAATTTTTCATTTCATGCACAGAAAAAGCTAAAATTGCGGGGAAATTGATGGATTTTGAAGGTTTCATTACCGCATTCATTTAGAATTTGTTGTGGTCGAGGTTAACATGGCCAATTGGGTTTTGAGATAACCGGTTTTATCCCGAGACACCCCAAGAGCCATTGCCTTGGCAATATAAGTGCTTATTTTCATGTGTTTTTCTTTAGTTATACCGGAGGCTTTTATGTCACGCAGTAAGATTTTTGCCAAATTCATCAGAATAAATTTATTATTAGGCGTTTTAGTATAAGAACTTTCCAACAATTCCAGTGCTTCTGCCACATGGCCTTGTTCAAACAAATGTACGCCTTTATTGTTGACCTCAATCAACTCCAGCTTAGTGCGCTTAAACAGCGCATCCGCATACAGTTTGTCTTTACTAAAAATTTGATGCCGCCTGATTAATTCATTAATAAAACTATCATCATCAACATAATTCGCAATCAACTCCTCAATCAATTGATTACCTGCATCACTATTGCCCATTAAAAAATGCACTTCGGCTATATCCAGTAGTAAATCTCTAGGAATATCGTTACGCTGCTGGGTAATATGCTTAATTTTAGCGTAGGCCAGCTCAGTCAAGGGTTTATCTTTTTGCATGTAATAAATGCGCGTTTCTAATTGCGCGGCACGAAACTCCGCTTCAGGACTTTTAGGGAATGTTTCGCGCATTTCCGTTATTAATTTAAGCGCATCTTTGAAGTTATTGGCGTTGATCTGGATTTTGGCTAAACCCGCGAAATCTTGGCAAGATTTGTATACTGAATCGTGACCTAATTTAATCGCTGATTTATAAGCTTTTTGGGCAGCATCAACATCACCGCTTTTCTCCGCCAGCAACGCCAGTTTTTGTTGCCTTATTAAGGCCTGGGGGGAAAACTCTATGGCCTGTTTAAGTATATCCAGTGCATCCTGAAGCTTGTCGATTTCTTCATAAGCTTTAGTTAACCAATCATAGGTTTCAATCATCATCGGGGCTTGAACGATCACCTCCCGAAACAGCTCAATCGCCCGTTCAAAATTATTTTGTAAAAACGCAATAACCCCCATACCATGCTTTGCCCAGGCTAAATCACGCTGGCTTAAGACTTCCTGATAATATTGCTGAGCGGTTTTAAAATCCCCGATATTGATCGCTAACTCGGCGCCAATTTTAAGTAATTGGGTACGCATTTTAGGATCATACTGGCGCATTAACTGTTCACAATAGGCTATAGCCAGTGGTAAATTATCGTTTTCAATAGCTTGATCTATATCTATAAAGTAAGTTTTACGGAATAGCTGTTTTTCAATGCGGCTTAATAGTTGCGAGGCGTTGAATGGTTTAGCCAGATATTCATCCGGTTTATTTTCCACAACATTAAGTATCATGCTTGATGCTTGTTCAGCGGTTACCATAATAAAAATACTGCTATGGGGTAACAATTTCCGGTATTTGACTTCTTCTAAGAATTGTTGCCCATTTTGACCCAACCCCAAATTATAATCACACAAGACCAGATCAAACTTTTGTTTTTCCATCATGGCAATTGCCATTTTGGCACTATAGGCTTCGGCTATTTGCTCTGCTTTCCCCTGATATAGCATTGCCTTTATTGACATCCGCATAGCCGCATAATCTTCAATTAACAAAATCCGGAGGGCTTTAAGATTAACGCTCATTATATTTATAGACTATGGGGTGTTAAGTTAATAGGGTAAAACGCTCTCTGGCTTGAAAAAAAACAAACTACCCCCACAATAATAGCTGAACTTTCACATAATATTGATGAGGAACCTAAAAAACATGACCATTGACGTAAAAAAAGAAACTTTAGGCTTTCAAACCGAAGTTAAACACTTACTGCACTTAATGATTCATTCTTTGTACAGTAACAAAGAAATTTTTCTGCGGGAGCTTGTTTCGAATGCCTCTGATGCTGCCGACAAGCTGCGTTTTGAAGCACTCGCCAATGACGGACTGTATGAAGGCGATAGCGATTTAAAAATCCGTATTGAATTTGATAAAGACAAACGCACCATGTCAGTCATTGATAACGGTATTGGCATGACCCGTGACGAAGTGCGCGAACACATTGGTACTATTGCCAAATCCGGTACTAAACAATTTTTTGAAGCCTTAACCGGCGATCAGGCCAAAGACAGTGAACTCATTGGACAGTTCGGGGTGGGTTTTTATTCGGCGTTTATTGTCGCGGATAAGGTCACTTTAATCACCCGTAAAGCCGGTGCTGACAAAGCCGAAGGTGTGCGTTGGGAATCAGCTGGTGACGGCGACTATACCATCGAAAACGTTGAAAAGGCCGGACGCGGTACAGAAATCGTTTTACATCTTAAAGAAGGTGAAGAAGATTTCTTGGACAATTGGCGCTTACGTTCCATTGTACGTAAATATTCCGACCACATTTCTCTACCGATTGTGATGGATAAAGAAGTCACCCCGCCGCAAGCCGAAGACGCACCGGAAGATGCGCCTAAGCCAGAACCCGTTATCGAAGAAGAAACCGTTAACAGTGCCTCAGCGTTGTGGATGAAATCCAAAGATGAGATTAGCGATGAGGCCTACAACGAATTTTACAAACACGTTGCCCACGACTATCAAGATCCTTTAGTACACGTACACAGTAAAGTAGAAGGCACTAACGAATATACCTTATTGCTATATGTCCCTGGACGCGCACCCTTTGATTTATGGGACCGTGACGCCAAACACGGGGTTAAGCTGTATGTGCGTAAAGTGTTCATTACCGACGATGCCGAACAACTTATGCCGCGTTATTTGCGCTTTATACGTGGGGTCATTGATGCCGACGGCTTACCGTTGAATGTCTCGCGCGAAATCCTGCAACAAAGCAAACAAATCAGCGCCATTAAATCCGGTGCGGTTAAAAAAGTACTCAGTATGCTGGAAAGCCTGGCTAAAAATGACGCTGAAAAATACGCGACGTTCTGGAAGCAATTTGGCGCCGTCATTAAAGAGGGTCCTATTGAAGACCATAAAAATAAAGAACAAGTGGCGAAGTTATTGCGCTTTGCTTCAACCCATACCAACTCAGAAGAGCAAAACGTTAGCCTTGAAGATTACATCAGCCGTATGCAGGAAGGTCAGGACAAGATCTATTACATTACTGCGGACAGTTACGCGGCTGCCAAAAACAGTCCGCATCTGGAGATTTTCCGTAAAAAAGGTATTGAAGTCTTGTTACTGTCGGATCGTATTGACGAGTGGTTGGTCTCTAACCTAAGTGATTTCAATGACAAACATTTGCAATCAGTTGCGAAAGGTCAGCTGGATATCGACAAACCCGAAACCGAAGAAGAGAAAAAACAGCAAGAAGAAATCGATAAGGATTTCGAGTCGGTGCTGAAGCAAATTAAAGAAGTTTTAGGCGATAAAGTCAGCGAAGTAAGGCTCAGTCACCGCCTAACCGACTCCCCTGCCTGTTTGGTTGCTACCGATTACGGCATGAGCCTTAATATGGAACGCATCATGAAAGAAGCCGGGCAGAACTTAAGCATGATGGGCGGCGGATCAAAACCGGTATTTGAAATCAATCCAACTCATGGCTTGGTGACAAAGATTAAAAACGAAACAGATGACACCCGCTTTGCGGATATTACGCATATTTTGTTTGATCAAGCGATACTCAGCGAGGGGGGACATTTAGATGATCCCGCAGCCTTCGTGCATAAGCTTAATGGGCTATTGCAGAGTTTGTTACACTAAACGCCAAAAAGATAAAAAGGCCGGAGACACTCCGGCCTTTTTTTATTCAATTGATGACCAAATTTCAAAATGGCTTAGTCACCGAAAGAAGCTTACATTACCAAAATCGTTTTAAGCTTATCTTGCACAAAGTAACGACATTTTTTGTATCCCAGCAAAACGCTCACAGGGCTTGGGATGTTAGTCTTCAACAAAATAGTCATATACCAGTAAAAATATTATCCAACTAAAAATTGGAAGTTTTGGTCAACTTGAACTATTCTTTAACCTCATAACTAACCTATATCTGCCTGACTTAAAAGGATTGTTAACTTGAATGGTTTTTCTCAGAATTGGCTTGATATTCAATGTAAAATTATTACAGAGTGTCGAAGTGCGCTATTCTTAATCGTTCAGCCAAACTCCCAAACCTTGCAACCTGTCGCGCAATGGCCAAAGGATCATCAGGATATCAACATATTATTGGCAATTGCCTGTATTGCAGCCAAAACTGGTGATAATATCGTTAACCCAACGACAGCTACCTTAACGCTTGAACCAGCGTTTGATTACCTAGCTTCCCCGCTCTTTTTTGACAAGCAATTAATCGGCGTTATCGCATTAAAAACCACTGCGCAGTCCGCGCAAAAACAACAACAACTCTTTCTTAGCCTGGAACAGGGTAAACACTGGTTTGAACTTGCCACAACGCCACAAGGTGAATTATTACCCAAAGAATTTTACGCCACTACCGTCAAATTGCTTGCCATTTGCCTGGACGAAACATCTTACCAGGAAAGCTTGATTGCCCTAATCACTGAATTGACCAGACAATTTCAATGTGGGCGGGTTACGATTGGTGAGTTAAAACGGCAGCAGGTCGACATTGTTGCTTTATCTAACAGCGCAAAATTTGATAATCGCGCCAATTTGATGCGCGCAATCGCTGATGCCATGGACGAAGCTGTTGACCAGGATATGATTATTACCTATCCTCCGCTCAATACGCCTCCCCGGTATATTAATCGCGCACATACAGAGCTGGCTAAACAATACAGTGCCGGTAGCATCTGTACACTGCCAATGGCCTATCAAAAATCCGTTTTTGCCGTTCTTACCCTCGAACGCGATGCGTCTACGCCCTTTTTAGCAGAACAAGTAAGGCTTTTAGAACAGGCTTTGGCGCTATTAGGCCCTTATCTGTACCTAAAACACGCTACTGAAAAGTCCCTATTGGAGCAGGTTGGTGCGCGCATTAACCAACAATTCAACAGTCTATTTAGCCTCCGTAATATAGGGATAAGATTAACGGCATTATGCATAATTGCTTGCTTAATCACAGCTAGCCTGCTTAAGGGGGATTTCAGAGTACATGCAGATGCGGTATTGGAAGGTAAAATACAGCGGGTAGTAGCCGCACCTATTGAAGGATTTATTTTAACTGCCTCAGTCCGTGCCGGTGATACCGTAACCAAAGGCACAAGTATGGCAGTCATGGATGATGCCGATTTACAGTTAGAAAATTCCAAATTGGTCAGCCAGCAACAACAAGCTTTACGCGAATACCGTGAAGCAAGGGCGAATAATGAGCTGGTGGATGTCAGTGTCATCCGCGCTAAATTGCAACAACTTGAAGCACAGCTGCAATTAGTCCAGGAACAATTACAACGCACCACTATTGTCGCGCCATTTGATGGCGTGGTGATAGAAGGAGATCTCAGTCAGTTACTGGGTGCACCGGTAGAACGCGGGCAGAAACTCTTTAAAATTGCTCCGTTGGACGGTTACCGAATTATTCTGAAGGTTAGTGAACGGCTCATTGCTTATATACAATCTGGAGAAACAGGACTTCTATCGCTCTCCAGCTTGCCTGACCAGCGTTTACCTTTAACAATCCAAAAAATCACGACTTTGGCAAAAGTAGAGTCTGGTGATAATGTTTTTCGGGTTGAAGCCAGTTTGCAAAATCCTACTGAGTTATTACGTCCGGGCATGGTTGGGGTCGCTAAAATTAATGCCGGTCGCAAGCCGATTCTGTGGATTTGGACGCATGAATTGGTAGACTGGTTTAGACTGTGGGTATGGTCATGGTGGCCTTAAATCTAAGTTACGAGTCATGACTGAAGCACTCTTAAGCCCACAATGGTATCGGGTTCAAAGCCTAACGCCGCATTTGCAAAAGCATATTGAAGTCCATCGACATCGTTATCGCGGACAGTTATGGTTTATTGTCGAAGACAAAAGCTCTGGAAAGCATCATCGTTTTAATGCCGCAGCTTTTCAATTCATCGGTCTGCTGGATGGTGTTCGGTCTGTCGAGCAAGTATGGCAACTGGTTAATGAAAACATGGTGGAATCCGCCCCGACCCAGAATGAAGTCATTGCCCTGCTTGGGCAATTACATCAGGCTGATCTTCTGCAATCCGACACCGCGATTGATACTGATGAGTTTTTTCAACGGCAAACCCGGCACAACAACCAACAAATAAAACAAACTGTCAGTAATCCGCTCTCCTTAAGGTTACCATTGTGGGATCCGGAGCAGTTCTTGGTCAAGCATTTATCCAAAGTAAGCTGGATCTTTCATTGGACAACCGCCCTGCTCTGGCTGTTACTTATCACCCTTGCAAGCTTCTTAACTGCTATGCATTGGCAGGAATTAAGTTATCAGGTACAGGTTAATACCTTCACCCCTTATAACCTTATCCTGTTGTTTATACTTTATCCCTTGATAAAAGGTTTGCACGAATTAGGGCATGCCTTTGCCACTAAAATCGCAGGCGGGGAGGTGCATGAGATGGGCATTAACCTGCTGCTATTAGTGCCCGTGCCTTACGTTAATGTTTCATCCTCTGCCCACTTTAGAAGCAAATTTCAACGCATGTTAGTCAGTGTTGCGGGAATTTCAGTTGAATTGTTTTTGGCGGCATTAAGCCTGATTCTGTGGTTAAACATTGAACCGGGATTGGTTCGGGATATCGCATTTAATGTGCTCTTAATCGGTGGGATCTCTTCGCTGTTTTTTAACGGCAATCCGTTATTAAAATATGATGGCTACTATATTTTAGCGGATGCCCTGGATATTCCGAATCTGTATCAGCGCTCTAACCGTTATATGGGTTATTTGGCGCAACGCTATTTGTTTGGATTGCAGCAAGCCGTTTCACCTGCTTATGCACCCGGCGAATCCAGCTGGTTTGTTGCTTACAGCGTAGCTGCTTTTATATACCGAATTTGGGTTTTTTGTCTTATCAGTTTATTTGTCATTGATAAATATTTTGTTATTGGGCTGATACTCGCGTTCTGGCTGATTTCGGTGCAATTTCTACTGCCCCTCTATAGAATCTTACATGCCATTGTTACTAACGAAACAATCAAAGCTAAAAGCTGGCGCGTCATTGGCACCGGCAGCCTAACAATAGTTTTTTTAGGGGCGTTGATTTTTCTAGTGCCCTTCCCCTCCTATACCAATGCCCAAGGCGTCGTTTGGCTTCCTGAACATGCCCAGCTAAGAGTGGACAATCCCGGTTTTGTAGAACCTCTATCCGCCGCCTCGAACACCTCTATTCAAGCAGGAACAGAGGTTGTGCAATTAACCGATCCGTTTTTAGAAACTCAAGTCAACATTTTACGTGCCAAAATAAATGAATTGGAAGCCAGTTATCGTGCTGAAAAAACCAAAGATTTGGTTAAAGCCCAAATTCTCCGGGAACAAATACCTGCTATCCACTCCGAGTTAACACAAGCAGAAAAGAAATTACTAGGTATGCAGGTTAAAAGCACTCAAACCGGACGGCTATTAATTCCAGACGCTGAAGATTTACCGGGGCAATATCTTAAACAAGGTGATTTAATCGGCTATGTTATCGATAACAGCAAGCCAACTGTCCGGGCAGCAGTAACCCAAGCGGACATAGGCAAGCTCCGTAATGGCATATTAGCTGTACAAGTCAGATTGGCTAATCAACCCGATCAGGTATTGGCGGCTAAAATCATTCGGGAAACGCCTGAAGCAACAGAAAAGCTCTATAGCGAAGCTTTGGCAAGTAATGCCGGTGGTCAATTCATCCTCGATCCAAATAAGCCGGAGGAATTGCTCACCCTGGAAAAATTCTTCCAGGTGGATGTAGAATTTTCACCGCCTGAGCCTAACCAGTTCATTGGAACTCGCGCTTATGTGCGCTTTTATCACGGCGGTGAACCCTTGGCTAAGCAATGGGCCAGAAGCATCCGGCAATTATTTTTGAGACAGTTTAATGTTTAAGCGCCGCTTTCGTCCTGGGGTAGCCTTAGGCAGATACCCGCAAAAAACAGATAATGCCTATACGCCTTTGGAGAGCTGGGTAGCCAGCAAAATAAACCAATTAAAGCACGTCTTGAAACAAAGCAGTTATCATCAAAACTATATTGTTTCCAAAGTCAATGCTCATGAGAATACGCTTAGGCACCTATCGGAACAGGATTTAACCCAGCAAATTGATAATTTGCGTGAACAATTGCAGCTGCAAGGCTTAGAGAATCCAATAATTGCTAAAGCTTTTGCCATCATCCGGGAAGTCGCGCAACGCACCCTGGGCAAACGGCATTATGATTGCCAGTTATTTGGCGGCTGGATTATGATAAACGGCATGGTTGCCCAAATGGCAACCGGCGAAGGTAAAACCCTGGCTGCAACCTTGCCCGCAATAACCGCTGCTTTAGCGGGCATTCCAGTACATGTAATTACCGCTAACGACTATTTGGCCGAGCGTGATGCCCTATCGTTAAAACCTTTATATACCCGTATGGGCTTAAGCGTGGGCACCGTTGTAGATGGTATGGCGACAGATTTACGCCGGATGCAATATGCTTGCGATATTGTCCACACTACTAATAAGCAATGCGCCTTTGATTATCTGCGCGATAGGCTGGTCATGGCGGATGACGCTGGCCAGATGCGCCTGCAGTTCCAGCAAATACAGGCAGAACAACAGGGTGGGCGCAATTTGCTCTTGCGTGGGCTGTGTTTTGCCATTATCGATGAAGCGGATAGCGTCCTGATTGACGAAGCTGCGACACCTTTAATCATATCCAAAACAATTTCTAACGAAGAGGATGAAGCCGCTTATGTGGATGCTATATATGTTGCATCCTCGTTGTTATTCAACCGGGATTTCACGCCCGACTTTAACCAACGTAGTATTACCTTAACCCCCGAAGGTAAAATTCGCCTGGAACAATTAGCCAAATCCTTACCCACCGCCTGGCAAGGTAAACGCCGCAGGGAAGCATTAATATCGCAAGCGCTAACCGCACAACATTTGTTTAAAGTCGATCAGCACTATATTTTACGCGATTCAAGAGTGTACTTGCTTGATCAGGCGACCGGCAGAGTCATGCCTGATCGGGCCTGGGAACAAGGCTTGCAACAAATGATTGAAGCGAAAGAAGGCTGCCTGATTAGCGGTCAGCGTGAACCCCTGGCACGGATCAGCTATCAGCGTTTTTTCAGTCGCTATTGCTATTTAGCCGGGACTTCAGGCACTGTAACCGAAGTCGCGTCGGAACTGAATAAAGTCTATGGCCTACAGGTAATTAAAGTTCCAACACATAAGCCCCTGCTACGAAAGCAGCTGCCGGAACGGCTATATAAGCAAGCGCCGCAAAAATGGCAGGCGTTAGTCGCCCGCATTAAAGAGCTGCACGCACAGGGCCGACCCATTTTAATCGGTACCGTTTCTGTAGCGGAATCAAAAGAGGTGAGTGCACAATTGACCGCCCATCAATTAGAACATCGGGTATTAAATGCGCAGCAGGATAAGTTTGAAGCTGAAATCATCGCGCAAGCCGGACAACTGGGCAGTATTACCGTGGCGACCAATATGGCCGGAAGGGGAACTGATATAGAATTGGGTGCAGGCGTAAAAGAGCTGGGCGGATTGCATGTGATCGCCACCACCCGCAATGACGCGCGAAGAATTGATAGGCAACTTTATGGCCGCTGCGCCAGACAAGGCGACCCAGGCAGTTGCGAAGCTTTTATGTCATTGCAGGATCCTAGAATGTTGCATGCATCTCCACCTTGGCTACTTAAAATTTTTGCCGGTTTGGGTAACCAGCAAATGCAAATTCCTGCCCTACCTGCAACTGCCCTACTCACTTGGCAGCAAAAACGCCTAGAGAATAGGCAACGGGGTTTGCGCCGGCAATTAATGCAACAGGATAAACAACAAGCAAAAATCCTGGCTTTTTCAGGGCGATTTGAATAACCTTGTATAACGAGAAATTAGTATTGCGTTTATGGGCATGAAATTATTGCCTAAAGGATATTTATTATGACCACCAAAAAAATCAAACAAATCTATCGCGGAATAAGGAGCCATTGGGTGGGCGACGGTTTTCCCGTTAGCACCATGATTTCCTACAGCACCCAAGGTGCAGAAATCAGCCCATTTTTACTGTTAGACTATGCTGGACCCGCGGATTTTGAACCAGCAAACCAACCACGCGGTGTAGGATTACACCCGCACCGCGGCTTTGAAACCGTGACCATTGTCTACAGCGGGGAAGTAGAACATAAAGACAGTGCCGGTAATGCCGGTAAAATCGGCCCCGGTGATGTGCAATGGATGACCGCGGCACGCGGCATTTTGCATGAAGAAAAACACAGCCGACGCTTTACTGAACAAGGCGGTAAATTAGAAATCATCCAATTGTGGGTTAATTTGCCTGCTGAACACAAAATGACCAAGCCTCGTTATCAGGAAATTACCAATGCCATCATTCCAGTTGTGGAATTGTCTAACCATGCCGGGAAAGCCCGGATTATTGCCGGTCATTTCGATAATACTATTGGCGCGGCACAAACCTTTACCCCAATCAATCTTTGGGATATCCGTTTGAATAAAGATAGCAAAGTTACCCTGCCTTTGCCCGACGGATACACCACCGCCCTACTGGTGCTCAAAGGCAATATCAAGGTTAACGATACGGAATTGCTAACAAACAAAGAATTAGCGCTTTTTGAAAAAACCGGCGAGCATATCTATCTGGAAGCTACTGAGCCCTCCGTTTTGCTGATCATGAACGGCGAACCGATTAACGAACCCATCGAAGGTTACGGGCCTTTCGTGATGAATACCCAAGCGGAAATTCAGCAGGCGATGGCCGATTTTGAAGGGGGGCTTTTCTAACCAGAGCCTTATGATAAATAATTCCATTGCAATTCTGTTCAACCATTATAGCGTTTAACGGCTTATTCCGACCGCCGATGAGAGTAGAAACAAAGCCAAAATTATAAAAACGCCAGAGCGCTGCAAACCCCCAAAATATTTCCTGTAGCATCTGGCTTAATCAGAAAATATATTTTTGCCACTGTTGGCATTTGACAAAAAAAGATCATGTACTCTTTATGTTGTCAATTATTTTCGTAAAACTTCCCGACTCAGTTGAAAATGTTGTATTTTTAACTATAGTTAAGCCAGTACAATTTCGTTGGTTAATCGCTTCAGGTATAAAAAACTTAAGATGGTCAAAGTCATTTTCCCTTTTTACATGCTCGTAGGCATTTTCTCCGCCGCCACTTGTTTAGCTGGAACAGACCGTGAGCTGGACTGCATGGTTAAGCCGGAAATGTACATCGAACTCAGTAGCCCCGTCGATGGGGTACTTGATAGCTTATTAGTTGAAACCAGCGCCAGCGTCAAAAAAGGCCAGGTAGTAGCCACGCTAGAGTCATCTGTCGAAGCAGCGCGCGTAAAACTTGCACAACAAGAAGCCCTGGTTGAGCATACGATTGACAGCAAAAAAGTCGAACTGGATTTTACTGAGCGCAATAAAAAACGCTATAAAGACATGTATGACAAGGAATCTGTTGCATTCTACGAAGCAGATCGTGCCAATACCGATGTCGCCCTGGCCAGAATAGCCCATGAAAAAACCCTGGCAGATAAAAAAACCGCTACCTTACAATTGCAGCTGGCTATCGCACAATTAGAACAAAAAACCATTAAAAGCCCAATAACCGGCATTGTAGTCGAACGCTACGTAATGCCAGGTGAATCGGTAAACGGACGGGCGATCATGAAACTGGCGCAAGTTGATCCCTTACGTGTAGAGTTGGTTGCACCGGCGGAATTGTTCGGACAAATACGCAAAGGCATGACGGTCGAAATTCGGCCTGAAAAACCGGCTAACCAACGTTATCTTGCAACAGTCACCAGCGTAGATCAACTTATTGACCCAGCCAGTGGCAGCTTTAAGGTGAGATTAGCCTTACCGAATCCGGATGATAAGCTGGTAGGGGGCGTTAACTGCACTGCAAGGTTTAATCTAGAAAAAGCGGATAATGCCGTGATAAAAAAATCCATTGAAAGCGCCGCAGATAAAATTTTAACCACTTTTACAGATCTTGCTGAACTCCCTAACGCTACAGAGTCTAAGACCAGTCCAGTGGCATTAGCTGAAAACCCGACACCAAAAGCACAACCGATAAATGCATCCGCTTTATCATCGCAATGTTTAACCATGCCGGCAGCCACCCGGATAGGATTAGCCCATACGGACACATCCCCACCCCCTTTCAGCTTGGTCGTTAATAATAGCGTCGCGTGTTACGAACTCGGTTTTTTAAACTGCACGGACGCTGAGCAAAAACCTGCTGCTCAGGCACCCGCGGAAACCCAGCGGGTTAAAGTGAACCCTGAACCGCAAGGTAACATCACCGGCTATATGGTGTTCTATCCAGCCGCTGAAACTTATACCCAATCGAATGATAATTTCGCTGTTTTAAAACAATATGCGAATAAGGATATTCATTTATTCAGTAAAGGGCCATTGCGTGGCGGTATTGCTTTAGGTTTTTTAACCGATAAACTGGCGGCAGAAAAATTGGCACAAGACTTTATCCGCAAAGGTTTTGAGGTACAAATCCGCCCTCAACATAAATCTGAACCGCGTTTTTTGGCAAGTTTAAGTGCTAAATCTATCCGCTAAAGTTTCCCCACCGTTCCAAAGTACGACACATATCCTAGAACGTTGATTTTATGCTTAGCGATCCCCAGCTAAGTCATTTAAAGCCAATTACTTGAATACCATCACAATAAAAATCCATGTTCAGGCCTGAATGGCCCATAGGCATTGATTTTTTGAACTACACTTGACTGAGGAATAATGAAGTTCAGTTTTCTGGACATTTATTCAACTGGCAATGCCTGCCTTGGTTAATCACTAGAGAAAAAACATGCGTAAAGACCGTCGATTTAACTCCAAACCGGTTCTGGAAGAATTAGAAGCACGGCAGCTCTTCTCCGCAGGCATTGAAGGGCTATTGCTAGACCATAAAGAGCCTGAATTTGCAGTGTATCAGGACATTGGAGCAAACGACACATTCGCTGTATCTCCTAAAGAAAATCAACCTGGGTTCGCGGTTTTAGAGCCGTTTGACCAAAGTTTTCAGCAAAAAACAACTGGGCAGCAAAATCAAGTAACCGATGTTGAGAAACTAAATACGGATAAAGCCACTCCAGTTAACGCTGAAGCGCCCAATTTTTCAGCGCTCGCCAATTCAAACCTTGCAACCAGCAAAGAAATCATCTTTGTAGACACCAATGTAAAAGATTATCAACAATTATTGGGGGGAATCAATTCTGATGCACAGGTCATCCTACTTGACTCAAATAAGGATGGCGTTGCACAAATAGATCAGGTGCTTGCAAACCAGCAGAATTTGAAGACCATTCATATACTTTCGCATGGCAGCGAAGGCGCTATAGAGATTGGCAATACCCAGCTTAATCTCACTACGCTCAGCTCCCATCTTAAACAAGTCAGCGCGTGGGGAAATGCTTTATCTGCCGATGGTGACATATTGCTGTATGGTTGTAATGTTGCTGAAGGCGAAGCCGGGAAATTGTTTGTACGAACATTGGGCCAGTTAACGGCTGCGGATATTGCGGCATCTGACAATCTTACCGGTAATGCCGCCGAAGGGGGCGACTGGCGTCTTGAATTCAGCACCGGCAATATCGACGCTACAATCGCACCCAATCTGGTTGCGCAAGCTACCTGGCAGGAAGTTCTGACGACAACCAACCTGGCACCTACGGCAAATAGTGACAGTGTATCTGGCGGCGAAGACACGGTCATTACCGGAAGCGTACTGACTAATGACACTGATGCAAATGGTAATGCGCTTACGGCGACATTAGTCTCCGGCCCATCCCATGCTGCGTCATTCACCCTAAACACCGACGGCTCGTTCAGCTACACACCAAGCCTCGACTGGTCCGGCAACGACAGTTTCCAATACTTAGTCAACGACGGCGTAATCGGTATAACGCACTATTGGGGACTGGAAGGCAACGCTATCGACAGCGTTGGTAGCAGCAATGGCTCAATAGTCAACGGCTCGGCTACAGTAACTGGCCTTTATGGCAACGCCCTTCAATTTGACGGTGTTGATGACCATGTTGTGTTACCCGATGTAAGCTACACGGGCAATTTCTCACTGGCGTTATATTTCAAAGTAGATGATAACAGCGGCACAGGGTTGCAATATTTATACAGCCACGGCGCTATTCCGAATTCTCCCAATACCATCCAGGTGGCTCTTACTGAATCCAGTTACATTGGTTCCACCCCAGTAAATAATCTGGTCACCACAGTGTGGGATTCCAATGACACCAGTGGACAGATTTATACGGATGTCAGCACCCTCATCGGCGACGGACAATGGCATCTTTACACAATGACCGTAACAGCCGGGATCGGTACGCAAGTCTATGTGGATGGAGGGCTGCTAGGTTCATTAGCCACGGGCAGTGACAGCATTGATCCAGTAGGTAATGTATACCTCGGTGCGCGATCAGATCTCGATCCGACGCGATTTCTGAATGCCAATGGAGAAATTGATGGAGTTGTGCTTTACAACCGTGCGCTCGATGTTTCCGAAGTCGCAAGTTTGGCGTCAAACTCGCCACAGGCGCCCGTAAATATCACCATCACGGCGGTCAACGATACTCCCATCGTCAGCACCACCGGCAGTGCAATGGGTTATACACATAACGACCCGGCTACGGCAGTCGATAATGCACTTACTCTAAGCGATGTAGACAGCACCCATATGGCTAGTGCTACTGTGTCAATTTCTTCAGGCTATGTTAACGGTCAAGACACACTGGCTTTTACCAATCAAAATGGTATTACTGGCAGTTGGAATGCCAGCACCGGGGTATTGACGCTCAGTGGCAGCGCCACGGTGGCCAATTACCAGAGTGCGTTACGTAGCATTGCATATTTCAATTCTTCCAGCAATCCCAGTTTGGCGACACGCACCCTATCATTTTTCGTTAACGATGGCTTAGCTAATAGTTCTATTGCAACACGGAATATATCCCTATCGGCAATGGCTAGCAATAGCACACCAAGTAATACGACACCCGGTGCCCAGACTACCAGTTATAACTCATCGCTCATTTTTTCGTCTGCAAATGGTAATCAACTATCGGTAAATGACGCTAATGCCGGAAGCAGCCCCTTAGAGGTCACCCTCTCTGTTAGCAACGGAACACTGGCGCTGGCTAGCGTTAGCGGCTTATCCTTCACCAGCGGCAGTGGGGCTGCTGACAGTACCATGACTTTTAGCGGGACAGTCTCCGACCTGAATAATGCTCTGAATGGATTGGATTTTACACCTACCAACAATTTTAATGGTATTGCAACTCTGACCTTGAGTACGCTCGATTCTACCTTGTATAGCCTGAATATCGATACAAGCCTGAAAGGACGTTATGCCTTCGAAAACACCAGCGCATTAGGAACAGACAGCAGTCCAGCGGCGGCTTACCCTGGTACTGTCGATGGCGCTACCGCGCTCAATGATGCCACCCGCGGCAATGTTTTAAGTCTTGGTGGTAATGCTTATATCCAAACCCCCGGTTTTTTTGGCAGCCCAACCAATGTAACCTTGTCCGCATGGGTCAACCTCAATACTGCCAGTGCTGGCGGAGCTGATGTAATTTCCCTGGGTGACAACGTATTGATTAGGCTGGATGGGAGCGGTGGCCTTATTGGAGGGTTTTATAATGGTAGCACCTGGATAGGCACCACTTACAACACTCTTTTAGCCGGGACTGGTTGGCATCATGTGGCTTTCAGCTTCGATGATACCGGCGATAAGACTGCGCTATACCTTGATGGCACTTTAGTAGGCTCAATAACGACTACCGATTCAATACACTACACATTGGGGATAGACAGCTTCATCGGTAGGCATGGAAACGGCGGTACAACCTTTGATTTTAACGGTAAAATTGACGACGCACGTATTTATAATCGGGTTCTCTCCGCAGGTGAAGTTGCCGCTTTGGCAAACGATAGCTCCCTAACACCTACAAATACTACCCCCATAACTGTTTTAGCGGTCAACATTTTGCCTGTAAACACTGTACCGGCCACGTTGACGTTCAACGAAGACAGCACGACAGCCATCGCTGGCCTTTCCATCACCGACCCAGATGCTGGCAGCAGCACGTTACGCACCGAGTTGACGGTCAGTAGCGGAACCTTATCCGCTAGCAGCGGCGGGGCGGTGAACGTGACCGGATCGGGCACTTCAACGTTGATACTCACGGGTACCTTGACCGATTTGAATGCCTACCTGGCCAGCGCTGCGAAGCCGACCTACACCGGTGCGACCAACTCAAATGGCGCGGTTACACTCACAATGGTGACTTCGGACGGCCTGAACACCGGCATCGGCGGCAGTTTAGCCGCAGGCACATTTGACTACCGGTTCCAGGACGGCGCACCCACAGGCTCCAACCCCAACCTGATTTCGGTCACGGGCGGCATGACTGGTGTGGCTACGAATTTAAGTGCGCCCAGCCTTGCTAATACCTTGACTGGCAGCACCACCACTTTTGGTGTGATCTACTCTGGTATTCTGAATGTCACCACGGCCGGTACTTACACATTCACGGTAGCTGCCGATGATGCGGCCACCCTGTTCGTCGATGGCACCCAAGTGCTGTTAGCTTGGTTCGGCAGTAGTTCAAACACCGCAACACTCACTGCTGGCCAGCACAGCATTGAACTGCACTATGCGCAGGATACCGGTGGTGCAGGCCTTAACGCCAGCTATTCCGGCCCGGACACATTTTCGACAACGACACCTTTACTGTCTGCACCGAATGTGGGGCGGCTTGTTAGCCAGACCGCCAGCACAGCAATCACGGTGACAGCTGTGAATGACGCACCTATGCTTACCGATGGTGGCTCTGCCTTCGCGACGGTGAGTAACTGGGCAAATCCATTCACGGGCGTGGTGACGCTCACCGACCCTGACAGTCCCGACTTCAACGGTGGTTCGCTCACGGCCACTATAAGCTCTGGCGAAAACACAGACTTTCTGCTGTTACTCGGAATCGGCGGTGTCTCTCTATCTGGCTCGAATGTGTTGGTCGATGGTGTCACGGTAGGTACATGGTCCGGTGGCTCGAACGGCACACTCCTCTCGGTGAACTTCAATGCCAACGCGCAAGTTGCTAAGGTGCAGGCAGTCTACCAGTCTATCACCTTCGGTACGACTTCAGTTACGCCCACGTTAGGCATACGCACAATCTCCGTTGTGGTCACTGATGGAGACGGAGGCATCAGCAATACCGCCACCGGCGAAGTGGACTTAACCGGAACCGGAGTTGCCAATAATGCGCCGATATTCAGCAACCTCGATGGTACTCCAACTTATACCCAAGGGGGTGCAGCAGTCTTACTGGACAGTGATGTGACAATTACAGATCCAGAATTAACGGCAGCGGACAACTTTAATGGTGCTACGCTCACACTCGCTCGCTCAAACGGAGTGAACGCGCAGGATGTGTTCAACGCCAGCGGCTCTCTGGGTACGCTGACCCAAGGCAATGCCTTAGTAGTGGGTGCTAGCACGATTGGTGCTGTCACAACCAACAGCGGAGGCACTTTGACATTTACATTCAATGCAAGTGCGACCAATATCTTGGTAAACCAGGCGATGCAGCAGATTGCCTACAGCAATAATAGCAGTACACCACCAGCCAGTGTGCAAATTAACTGGATTATTAATGACAACAACAGTGGCGCACAAGGCACTGGCGGTCCGGCGAGTAGCAACGGCAGCAGCATTGTCAATATTACGTCTGTCAATGATGCACCCGTGCTCTCACCCATAGCACCAACGTTAACAACCATTACTGAAGACAATATTGCTAATCCCGGACAAACAGTTGCATCCTTCTTGGGTAACTCCATCAGTGATGTTGATAGCGGCGCGCTGCAAGGTATTGCCATTACGGATGTAAGCACGGGTACGGTCGGCTATTGGGAATATTCCATTGACGGCGGAAGTAACTGGGCTTGGATCGGGGCGGTAAGCGAAAGCTCAGCCCGGTTGCTCGGCGCAACTGATTTAATACGTTACCATCCTGACCAGGCACAAGGGGAAACCGTTAGTTTTACCTACCACGCCTGGGATCTGAGTGTGGGGATAAGCGGGAACTTGGGTAACGCCTCGGCAAATGGCGGCACAAGCGCTTTTAGTATGGCAACAGATACTGCCAGCATCACGGTGACCAATATTAATGACGCGCCTCTGGCTGCGCCGCAAGGTTACAGCTTAACAGCCATTACCGAAGATCAAACGTCCAACGCGGGTGAGACGGTTAAATCGTTTATTAGTCATGGTAGCTTTATTAGCATAAATGCCTATCAAGATTTAGATCCAGCCGATCAAATCGGCATTGCGCTCATTTCAACTAACGATGGCAATGGTTATTGGGAATACTCCCTGGATAACGGAGCTCAATGGTATGCCGTGGGTTCAGTCAGCAGTAATTCCGCTTTACTGTTAAAAGAAACCGATCGGGTGCGCTTTGTACCGGACAGCTTAACTGCCACATCCGCTTCACTTAGCTACCGCTTTTGGGATCAAACCGCAGGCACTGAAGGAACCAAAGTTGACACCAGCAGTAATGGCGGCACTACAGCATTTAGCACCGGTACCGATAATTCTGCAATCTCGGTCACAACAGTTAATGATGCGCCTGTGCTGGATATGTCTAAAAGCCCTGCGCTAAACTCAATCGCTGAAGATAATGCCTCACCCAGCGGTGCAGCAGGAACCCTGGTGTCGACATTGGTTGATTTTGCAACGCCAGGCGGACAACTAGACAATGTCACAGATGCTGATGCGCTTTCTGGATTAGGCATTGCCTTGACTGGAGCCAACAACAGCAATGGTATCTGGTTCTATAGCACAGATAACGGGTCGTCCTGGAATACGGTGGGCAGCGTAAGCGATACGTCAGCGCTGTTATTAAATGCCGATTCGGTTACCCGTTTGTATTTTCAAGCAAATGCTAACTACAGCGGCAGTATAAGCGATGCCATTACCTTTCGTGCCTGGGACCAGGGCTTTGGTAGTAATGGCACGCTAGCCGACGCTTCAATAAATGGCGGCAGTACCGCTTATTCCGCTACTAGCGACAGCGCGCCTATTATCATCAGTGCAATGAATGACGCACCTGTAGCAACAGCAGACAGCTATACAGTAGCAGAAGACGGCACCCTGACTATCGCAGCCCCCGGTGTGCTCGCAAACGATATGGATATTGAAGGGACTGCCTTGACCGCCGCGCTGGTTAACTTCCCTTCCCATTACAGTGTCTTTAACTTCACCACGGGCGGCAATATTGTTTATACGCCAACCGCTAATTTTAATGGCACCGATACCTTCAGCTATATAGCCGGTGACGGTTTATTATGGTCTCAAGTAGTCACGGTCACGATTACAGTTACCCCTCAAAATGATGCGCCGAGCATCACTTTTGTTTCAGGTAATCCAACTGTTCCTGAAAACGATGGTCCGTTTCTATTAGCCTCTGGAGCGCTAATAACCGATATTGATTCAGCGGATTTTGATACGGGTCAATTGGTCATTACTATTTCTGCAAATGGCTTGCCTGAAGATCGATTAACGGTCAGAAATGAAGGTCACCATACCAATCAGGTCGATGTTAGCGGCAGCGATATTCTTTATAACGGCATCGTAGTGGCAAGCTTTAACGGACCGGTAACGGGTTATACGCCCTTAGTTGTAACGTTTAATAGCAACGCCAGTTTGGCGATAGTTCAAGACATAGCCAGAAATGTAACCTACGAGAACACCTCAAACGCCCCGTCATCGACTGCCCGCGTGTTGGAAGGCTATTTGACAGACGGTGATGGCGGCATAAGCGCCACATTATCCGGTAGCATTTCGATTACAGCAGTGAATGATGCGCCAATCCTTAATACTTCAGCGGATCCAGTGCTTACAGCAATGAATGAAGGTTCAGGTATACCAGTCGGTACAGTGGGCACACGGGTTGAAGATTTGGTTGACTTTACATTACCAGCCGGGCAACTCGACAATGTTGTTGATCCCGATACAGGTGCACAATTGGGTATAGCAATCCGGTCGGTTGATACTAGCCACGGTAGCTGGTGGTATTCAATCGATAATGGCAGCAACTGGAATCCAACTGGTATTCTCAGCAGCAGCAATGCACTTTTATTAGCTGCCGATAATAACACCCGCATTTACTTTCAGCCGGATGCAAACTGGAATGGAACACTGGCTAATGCACTCGATTTTCGCGCATGGGATTTAAGCACCGGCAGTAATGGTAGCTTTGCCAGCACCTCCAGTAATGGCGGCAGTACCGCGTTTTCCCACCATACAGATAGTGCGGGTCTGACCGTTATTGCAAGCAATGATGCACCATTGATCATTAGTAACGGTGGAGGAAGTACAGCCTCAATCAGTTTGGCGGAAAACATCGGCATAGTAACTACTGTGACTGCTACAGATATCGATCTGCCTGCACAAAAACTGGTGTACAGCCTTTATGGCGGCGATGATCAAGGGTTATTCAGTATTGATCCTAATTCCGGGGTACTCAGTTTTACGTCCCCCCCTGATTACGAAACTCCTGGTGATTTTAATCATGACAACATTTATGATGTCACCATACAAGTAAATGACGGTAATGGTGGTGTGGCGACCCAAACGCTTGCCATTCAAATAAACAATACGGCCGAAAGCGCGGCCTTAAGCTTAAGTGGCTTAAGCAATGTCAGTATTAATGAAAATACCGCCTTTACCAGCCCTACCCCAAGCTTGACCGGCAGCCCGGTTGGGACGGTGGTGTACACTTTAAGCGGCGCTGATGCCGGCCTGTTCAGCGTCAGCCCCGCAACCGGGGTGGTCAGCATGGCAGCGCGTGACTTTGAAAACCCTGAGGATAGCGACAACAATAATAGCTATCAAGTGACCCTGACCGTTACCGACAGCGACAATAACAGCACCAGCTTAAGTTTTAGCGTACAGGTATTGAACATTGCCGAAAGTGCTACCTTAAACTTAAGTGGCTTAAGCAATGTCAGTATTAATGAAAATACCGCCTTTACCAGCCCTACCCCAAGCTTGACCGGCAGCCCGGTTGGGACGGTGGTGTACACTTTAAGCGGCGCTGATGCCGGCCTGTTCAGCGTCAGCCCCGCAACCGGGGTGGTCAGCATGGCAGCGCGTGACTTTGAAAACCCGCAGGATGCTAATACTGATAATGTCTACCAAGTGACCCTAACTGCTACCGATAGTAAAAATAACAGCGCTAGTTTAAACTTTACAGTGAAGGTGGAGAACTTGCTTGAAACACCAAGCAACCATACCTCGTTAGGTCTTCCGGTGATTATGGGCATCGTGACAGAAGATGGTACGCTCACTGTAGATACCAGTGATATTAGCGACGACAATGGCTTAGGGGAATTTAGCTATCAATGGTTTCGTAACAACGCCATTATTAATGGTGCTAACGGCAAGACTTACACTTTAGGAGATGCTGATGTTGGTCAACAGATCAGCGTAAAAGCCAGTTACATTGATGGTTCTGGCAACCCAGAAAGCGTAAATAGCACATTAACTGCGCCAGTCAGCAATATTAACGATGCGCCTTTCGGGACAGTCACCATTACCGGTACTGCGTCTCAAGGCCAAACCCTCATAGCCGGTAACAGCCTAACCGATGCCGATGGGTTGGGTGCCATTCATTATCAATGGCAACGCAACGGGGTGGATATTCCAGGTGCAAACGGCAATAGCTATGTATTGGGATTATCCGATGTGAACAACGTTATTCGCGTGGTAGCAAGTTATACCGACGCTCACGGAACCCCTGAAAGTAAAAGCAGTGAGGATACCGCCATAATTATTGGCACCCCAACAATCCCTGTTAGCGCACCCGTGATTATCGGTTCGATGCAAGTTAATCAAATACTCAACATAGACACTTTGGGTATTACCAACATAGAAAACATTCATGTTAGCGGCTATCAATGGTTTAGAAACGGGGTAGCGGTTATAGATGCTACGAATTCCAGCTACGTCCTGTCTGACCAAGATATTGGCAGTAAAATCAGTGTCCAAATTTTTTATACTGACAAAGCGGGCCTTACTAAAAGTGTCATGAGCAGTAGCAGGCTCTTTGAAGTTTCAGATACACCCATTAACACACCAATCAAAGAAACGACTACACCCAATAGCTTGCCAGTCGTGAATACGACTCAACCGACGGCTATCGTTCAAGCGACTTTAATCCAACCTGCTGTAGTTGAAAATAATTTAAACAACCCGCTTTTAATATTAACGCAATTACCACAAAACCCGGCTTATTCAGAACCAAATCAAGCTTTTACCAATATTAAACTGAATGGGCATTCAGAACCTGATGGTTCCTCTAGCGCTTTGGCCTTCAACAATAGCTTGGATAAGTTTATTGCAAACCTTATTAACACCAATATAGTTGTTGAAAACACCCCTGTATTTGATGACCAAGCCGCAACAACACGCCATAGCCTCAAAGACATTCTTGAAGACGATGCCCTTGCATTAAAAAAACCGCAAATTATTTCATTCAAGGAAACGCTCCAGAACATCACCCTCAGCCATGTAATGGACAACCAAGAAAATGAGTTTAATGTTGATTTGGAAACGCTCTTTACGGCAAGCGAAGAACAAGCCCTCTGGCAAAAATTAGCGGCAATGCGTGAAACAATAGAACAAAACCATACTGAGCAAACAACTGAAAACCTTGAAGTCATGATTTTTTCGACAGTCACCTTAACCGCGGGTTTTGTCAGTTGGATACTCAGAGGCGGCGCCTTATTAGCCAGCTTATTACCCTCAATACCCTTATTAAAAGGTTTCGATCCGCTGCCTATTGTAGTAAAGTCTAATAAAGCGTCAAAATCCCTTAAATCGGGTAAGCAAGCTGAAGCTTATGACACTCAAGACGATAAAGTGGAACAAATGTTTGCCAATGTTACTGATGAATAATTTAAATGCGACATCACTACTCTATAGCCGGTAATTTATGAAGCCCATTAGTAAAACGATTAGCTTTATTCTGCCGGCATTAAAAATAAGTTTTGCCCTGGTATTATTGACGACCAGCTTACTGTTAGCTGCGGATTTGTTTGATTTTACACCCAGTGAGCGCCACACGGAGTTAAAGGTTAGACAAGCGATCAGTGAAGCGTTAGCCATTCAATTTACCGCGTTGGCGAGTTTAAATAAAAATGCGATTAATGTTACCTTGAAAGAAATCGTAAAAAGAAATCCGATGATTGTGTCTGCGGGTGTCAGGAGCATTGATCAAACGCTTATCCTGGAAATCGGTAAGCATGCCAAAGAGTGGGGTGATTATAAAGAACAGCGCTCAACGGCGACCAACTTAATTGTACCGTTATTAGAAAAAGGCAAACTGTGGGGAACAATTGAAATTAAATTTACCCCCCTGGATAGCGACGTTTTTCCAAAGCTACTCAATAGCAGTATTTATAAATTAATATTTTTTGTAATCGTCGTCGGTTTTTTTGCATTTTTTATTTTTATGTTAAAAACCCTTAAACAACTGGATCCAGCAGCGGTTATTCCCGGTAGGGTCAGCTCTGCTTTTGATACTTTAGCTGAAGGGGTATTAATCCTGGATCAGGACGAGCAAATTGTACTAGCTAACAAAGCCTTTGCAGAAAAAACCGGAAAATCCGCACAATCGTTGTTAGGATCTAAAGCCTCATCACTAAACTGGAAATTTAATCTGGATGAACAACTAAACCCGGTATATCCCTGGTCGATTACCCAACAGAACAACGAAGAAATCCACAGTAAACTTTTAAAGCTAGAATTGCCTTCCGATAAAATCATTAAATTTGCCGTTAACAGCGCAACAATTTTTAATGATAAAAACGAATATCAAGGTGTTTTAGTGACCTTTGATGATATCACTGAGCTGGAAGAAAAAAATGCTTTGTTATCGGATATCAATACCCAATTAACGATCAAGGAAAAAGAAGCTAAAGAGCGCAATAAAGAACTGCATTATCTGGCGACACGGGATCCTTTGACTGGCTGTTTAAACCGACGTGGATTTTATAAAGCTTTTAACCTTGAGTTTAATAAAGCCAAACAAAATGGTGCTGAGCTATCCTGCATCATGGCTGACATAGACCATTTTAAACGGGTCAATGATGTTTATGGCCATGGCACCGGAGACGATGTCATTAAACTGTTTGCTGATATTTTACAATCGAATACCCGTAAAATTGATTTGGTCGGACGTTATGGCGGAGAGGAATTTTGTGTGGTTCTGCCTGGCCTCTCAATCGACGAGGCCATTTCGGTGGCTGAACGTATTCGTTTACGGCTCCACGACGACTCCATTAAAGTTTACGGCACGCCCGGCCCCAATGTAAAAGCCAGCTTGGGGGTGGCTTCAATTTTTGATCATGCGGTTGACGCTGCTGAATTAAATGATCAGGCCGATAACGCCTTGTATGTTGCCAAACAGTCCGGACGTAACCAGGTCATTCGTTGGAACCCCGAGCATGAGCAGCAAATTGAGGCGCACGAATCCCCTGCCGCATTGATTAAGCCTGAATTGCCTCCCCATCATTCAGAACAAATCCTTCATAACAGCGGACTGGAAGCCCAAGCGGAAATTAATCGACTGCACCTTAAAATTAAAACCTTGGAAAACATTGCCTCTACCTTTTCCTATGAATTACAACAATCCCAATATTACGATGGTTTAACCGGTTTACCCAATCATTCGCTCTTTTATGACCGCATTGCCCAAGCCATATCCCGAGGGCATCGTTATGACTACATTGCGGCCGTATTAACCATTGATGTCGCTCTGTTTAATCAGCTGAATACCTCTTTAGGCCGTGCAGGCGGTGATATTTTATTAAAACGCCTGGCGGACCGTTTAGCTGGGGCGTTGCGTGATACCGATGGAATAACCCTATTAAATGGTAAAGCCGATGATATTTTACTTTCGCGTTTCGGGGCAGATGAGTTCGGTATTTTATTATCTGATTTAAAGTCCAAACAGTCAGCAACCTGGATTATCAAACGGATTTTTGACACCTTATCGATGCCCATAGAAGTTAATGAACAAAAAATATTCATTACCTGTAATTTAGGCATTGGGTTGTATCCATATGACGCCAATACGCCTGATGAACTGATCCAGAACGCTTTAACTGCCAAACAGTACGCCAAGCAGTTACCCGGGCTTAATAACTTTCAATATTACAATTCGGATATGCAAGCGTTATCGCAAACCCAAATGCAATTGGAAGTTGATATTCGGCGGGCCATAGACAATCAAGAATGGGTGTTGCATTATCAACCCAAAATTACGCTTGCAACCGGTAAAATTAGCGGTGTTGAAGCCCTCATTCGTTGGAAACATCCACACAAAGGGCTTTTACAGCCTGTTGCCTTTATCGATTTTGCAGAACAACGCGGATATATCACCGCTATTGGCAATTGGGTTATTCGAGAAGCCTGCGCCCAAGCTAAAGAATGGATTAAACGGGGTATCAAAGACATTAAAATTGCAATTAATGTCTCTTCACAACAATTGCTCGACAAAGACTTGCCGCAACAAATTTTAAATATATTAGACGAGTATGAATTACCGCCCCGGTACTTAGAGATAGAAATTACTGAAACCAGTTTAATAAAAGATATTGATGCTGCCATTAACACTTTAAATAGAATCCATTGCCGGGGTATTAAAATCGCACTTGATGATTTCGGAACGGGATATTCATCGCTCAGTTATTTAAAAAAACTGCCCATTGATACCATAAAAATAGACCGCGCCTTTATTGCCAATATGATTGATGAGGAGAGTGATAAAAGCCTAGTCAATACCATGATTTCCATGACGCATAGCATGAATATGCAAGTGGTCGCAGAAGGTGTGGAAACCCAGGCGCATTTTGCACTTTTACAACAACTCCTGTGTGATGAGATTCAAGGCTATCTGATCACCAAACCATTACCGGCGGCAGAAATGACCGCATTGTTAAAGAATCCACCCGGTAAATGGTTTTAGGCTGGGGAATTACGCCAGCGTATATAACGCTGGCGATGATCACTTCAACGCAAATTTCTGATTTTAAGAAATTTTTACGCTGACTAAATGCCTGCTATTCACTTTAGCTTAGCCAGTTACTGAAACAGTAATCCCCAAAGTACTTAAACTGCCCCTGACAGTCCCGCCCGAAGGCCTGTTCCAGCGGGATATTTAACAGCTTGGTGCGACATCAAACCCAGCTGCAGGACTAAGGGGTGGTTAATAATGACCTTTATCCTTCGTGTTTCATATGTTTCAATGAGTTGTTTATGTGTTTCATTGAAACATTATTTGCAACAATCCAGCTGCTTTTCATTGGCTATTGGATAAGCCCTCATTTAAGTCAAACAGCTTATAGTATGGATGTAGTCAGTACTAAATTTCTTATTTAATACTGCTGTTTAAATTTTCTTTCCTGATTAGCTGAAGCGCATGACTAATCAGATTCCCCTTCAGTAATAGGTATTATTGTTACTTGGTATGGACATTGCTTAGAATTTGATAGGGATTATCAATAATAAAAAATTCTGCACCGTTTTGATACACTTTACTTAAATTAACTAAAACCACTGGAGCAAACTATGCTATTTAAACAATTATTTGATCAAGAAACCTGGACTTACACCTATTTAATTGCCGATCCGATCACCAAAGAAGCGGTTTTTATTGATCCCGTTAATACTCATATCGAAGATTATCTGATCTTGCTCAGGGAACATGGTTTGCATCTGAAATATACTCTGGAAACCCATGTGCATGCCGATCATATCACTGCCAGTGGCTTGCTACGGCAACGTTTGGGTGCGCAAACCGGCGTAAGCGAGCTGTGTGGCGCAAGCACCGCAGATGTGCAAATTCGGGATGGTGATGTATTTGTTTTTGGGAAAGGGGAAACCATTAAAGTCATTGCGACACCTGGACATACACCGGGCAGTATTTCATTTTTATGGCGTGACCGGGTATTTACCGGGGATGCGTTATTGATTGGCGGTTGTGGACGTACTGATTTTCAAGGGGGGGATGCCGGTTCGCAATATGATGGCATTACCCAACGCTTATTTACGCTGCCAGATGAAACCCTGGTGTATCCAGGCCATGATTATCAACAGCGCTGGGTTAGCAGCATTGCCCAGGAACGCACCACGAATCCGCGCTTGGCGGGTAAAACCCGTGCCGAGTTTATTGAGATTATGAACAATCTGAATTTACCCAAGCCGCGTTTGATTGATGAGGCGGTGCCGGCTAACCGTTATTGTGGTTTGGAAGAAAATGAACGTCAGGATGCAATTGTGCAGCGGGAGGCCGTCCGCACAACTACGGGGCATACTTCAGCAACCGCTAGCTGTGGAATGTCAGCATCCCCGGCTGTAACCACCGGTCAGGAGATGGTAATGGCTGCCAAACAACAGATTACAGAAGTCACTGTAGAAGCGACCAAAAAGCTGATCAGTGAAGGCCGTATTAAGGCCGTTGTGGATGTGCGCGAAGAAAGTGAGTACGCCGCTGGACATATAGCTAATGCGCTGGCACTACCGCGTGGGGTATTGGAGTTTAAAATCGGCAACTTTCCAGAGTTGGCTGATAAAACCCAAGCCATCCTTTTATATTGCCGCACTGGCGGACGCTCTGCAATGGCGGCGCAAACCATGCAATTGTTGGGTTACAGCAATGTTGTTTCAATGGCTGGCGGCTTTGAAGCCTGGCAAAAAAGTAGTTAACTTTTCTTAAAGGCAGATATGCCGTTCGTCCTGAGTTAATCAAGAGACGAACGGCATTGTTAATGATGTGATTGATGTGTTGATCTTATAACCCGTATAACTTGCGCTTACGCCAAAAAGTGGCTCTGCTCATCCCTATTGAGTGGGCCGCCGGTGTTATCGAGCCGTTATTCTGGAGTAATGCCTGCCGGATAGCAGCTATTTCCTGCTCAGCAGTTAAGGGTGCAGCGGATTTGGGAAGTGCGCCTGGCATTTGCTGTGGTAAAGGCTGATCCATTTGCGGCTCCCTAAATTCAGGGGGCAATTCGGTAAAACGTAAGGTGCTGCCGCGCCCGACCGCGAAGGCATACTCAACGACGTTATGCAGCTCCCTGACATTACCGGGCCATTGGTAATCCAATAACGCCCGCATGGCTTGCGGTTCAATTTTTTCAATTTTTCTAAAATTGTCGCTGTTATGCAGTTGAATAAAATGCCAGATTAATAGGTTAATATCTTCCCGCCGGTCACGTAAAGGCGGAATAAAAATAGGGACTACCCTTAAGCGGTACATCAAATCTTCCCGAAACCGGCCGTTTTTCACCTCTTCCCGTAAAGAGCGGTGCGTAGCCGCGACGATGCGTACGTCGGTATTCAGTTCATGATCGCCGCCAACCGGAATATAGTTGCGCTCCTGGATAACCCTGAGCAACTTGGCTTGCAGTTCCAGTGGTAATTCCGCCACTTCATCCAAAAATAAGGTTCCGCCCTGGGCGCGTTGAAACAAACCACTGTGATCTTTAATGGCGCCGGTAAACGCCCCGCGCACATGCCCAAATAACTCACTTTCTAACAAGTTGCTGGATAAAGCCGCGCAGTTGATGGCCAGAAAAGGGGCATTGCTTCTGATGCTGAGGTCATGAATGGCTCTGGCGACCAATTCCTTACCGGCGCCGCTTTCGCCTCGAACCAATACCGTTGCGGCGGTTTCGGCAGCGTTTTTTATGATCTGAAACACATCTTGCATTGCAGGTGAACGGCTGATGATACCTTGAAAATTTTGCCGTGAATCTGTTGATGATATAGCGGGTATTGTTGCTTGGGTTTGAATTGATCCCGTAAGTAACAAGCCCCAGCCACCCGCAAATTGTTCATTTGTTTTCGGTGAGGTATATAGCGCCTGGGTGATTTTTTTGACAGGTAACTTAGTAGCCTGGTTGCTGCCGTTATTGTCTACGTGGTCTAAGTGCAGTTCAGTTAGAGTATTGCCGGAGGTATCGGTGATAATAAATTCTGCTGGACAGATTTTGCCTACTACATCTGTTTGCTTGAAACCGGTTAATTGCTCAGCTGTTTTACTCCAATAAAGCACTTGTTGTTCTTTATTTAAGATATAAAGCCCTACTTTCTCACAAAGCGCCAAGAGATTTAAGAGTAGCTGTGTGCTGTCAAACTGTGTCAGCCAGTCAGCATTGTTTTCCAAAAAATCTGTGAATGCTTTAGTTTGGTTCATGAGGATTTATGATTATGTTAGGCTGATTAATATTATGCTAGATATTCTGTTGTGATGTCTTTATTATCCTGCCTAATATTCATAAAACTTAAGGTGCGGCAATGAAGTCGGTTCAAAAAATTATACTGGGTATTTTTGTAGCAGTGCCCTTTATCGAGATGTACTTGCTCATCCAAGTTGGCGGAATTATTGGGGTATTCCCAACCATTGTCCTGGTGATGTTGACGGCAGTAATCGGGGCGAGTTTGTTGCGGCAACAGGGCTTTGCAACCTGGCAGCGACTGCAATCCAATCTCGCACAGGGCGTCATGCCTGCGTATGAACTTATTGAAGGGTTATTATTATTGCTGGGCGGGGTATTACTCATCACCCCCGGTTTTTTTACGGACGCATTGGGTTTTGCGTGCATGATTCCGGCTGTACGGCAAAAATTTGCGCGCTATATATTGGAAAATCATTTGTTTAATGTAGCGGGCAGTCCGTTCCAATCATCCTCAAAAACTGAGCCGGATGTCTTAGAAGGGGAGTTTAAACGGGACGACCATTGAATCACCTTGTTACCTTACACGTTTTTGTTAAACAATTAAATTTAGATTATTAACTATGCACATACAGCACAAAGCACACCCTTGGCATGGCATTCATCCGGGGGACGATACACCAACTGTCGTCACCGCCTTTATTGAAATTGTTCCTTCTGATACCGTTAAATACGAAATTGATAAGGAAAGCGGTTATCTTAAAATAGACCGTCCACAAAAATTTTCTAATATGATCCCAACGCTTTATGGTTTTATACCACGTACTTATTGTGCGGAAAAAGTCGCGGAATACGCGGCCTTAAAATCCGGCAAGGAGGTGGTGTGTGGTGATGGTGACCCTTTGGATATTTGTGTCCTGAGTGAACGGAGCGTGACGCATGGCGATATTTTGCTGCAGGCCATTCCTATCGGGGGGTTCCGTTTGCTGGATGGGGGGGAGGCGGATGATAAAATTATTGCAGTAATGAAAGGCGATGAATTTTATCGGCAATGGAATGATGTCTCCAACTGCCCTGAGTCCTATATTAATCGTTTAAAACATTATTTCCTTACTTATAAACATCTGCCCAGTGAGCAAAGTATTTGCGAAATTACCCATGTTTATGGCCGTGAAGAAGCGCATGAAGTCATCCGGTGCTCTATGGAGGATTATAATCAACATTTTGGTTGTTGCTGAAGCACTCCATTCAGAGCTCTGCATTTCATTTTTTAGGTAGCCTGCGCGTAATTTTGTTCCTATCAATTCAGGTGTCCTTTATAATGCCGTCATTTTTACATTCAAGTTTGTTGTCACGGGGAAAAGATGGCTATTTATAGTACCAATGAGTTTAAGGCTGGATTAAAGATCATGCTGGATAATGATCCTTGCGCAATCATCGAAAATGAATTTGTTAAGCCGGGTAAAGGCCAAGCCTTTAATCGGGTCAAAATCAGAAATTTAAAAACCGGACGGGTCATTGAACGAACCTTTAAATCCGGCGAAAGCTTGGAGGGTGCGGATGTTGCAGACGTTGAAATGCAATATTTGTATAACGATGGTGAGTATCGCCATTTTATGGTGCCGGAGACTTACGAACAATACCAAATTGATGATAAAACCGTAGGCGATGTTCGAATTTGGCTGAAAGAGCAGGATATTTGTATTGTTACATTATGGAACGATGCCCCCTTGGCGGTTACCCCACCAAATTTTGTGGTTTTAACCATTACGGAAACTGATCCTGGGGTGCGCGGCGATACCTCGGGTGGTGGTGGAAAACCCGCCAAACTTGAGTCAGGTGCGGTAGTCCGCGTCCCCTTATTTGTACAAACCGGTGAGATCATTAAAGTGGATACGCGTACCGGTGAATATGTTTCCCGTTTTAAAGAATAACTCAGTTTTGCAAACATCTGGCGCTGAAATTACCTGGCGACCAACCTGCAATATTGCCGATTTGCGTTTACGGGCTCAACTGTTGGCGGCGACCCGGGCGTTTTTTGCATCACGTTCGGTGCTGGAAGTTGAAACGCCTGTATTAGCACCAGCTACCGGAACTGATCCGCAGTTGGCTTTTTTTGAGACCCACTACCAATTTGGAAAGGAACAACAGACGTTATTTTTGCAAACGTCCCCTGAATTTGCGATGAAACGTTTGTTGGCGGCGGGTAGTGGGAGTATTTTTCAGATTTGTAAAGCTTTCCGCAATGGTGAAGCTGGACGTTTTCATAATGCTGAATTTACGCTATTGGAGTGGTATCGGATCGGTTTTGATTTGTCGCAATTAATGGAAGAAGTGGCGCAGTTATTTGGTTGTTGGTTTGCAACTTACCAGCCACTAAGGCCTACCCAAAAAAATACCTACAGTGAGGTTTTTAAGCGTTATACCGGTCTGGATGCGCTTTGTTTTGATTTTGAGGCGTATTCTACATATGCGCTGGCGCAAAATTTAACCGATGCCGTCAGGATTTGCGGACATGAGCATAGTCTTTGGCTGGATTTTTTATTTAGTTTGCAAGTGCAGCCTCATTTAGGGTCGAACCATTTAGAAATGGTCTACGCTTATCCGGCTTGCCAGGCGTCTTTAGCCAGATTGAATCAGCAGGATTCGCGGATTGCGGAGCGTGTTGAGTTATTTATGCACGGGATTGAATTGGGTAATGGTTTTTTTGAGTTAAACGATGCTGATGAGCAGGAGCAGCGCTTTGAAAATGAGCAAGCGCTGCGTCGGCAAAAAAAACTACCATCAGTTGCAAAAGATTTAAAATTTTTAGCGGCTTTACAGTCTGGTTTACCCGACTGTGCAGGTATTGCAATCGGGTTAGACCGCGTGTTAATGTTGCTCTCTGGAAATGAGTCGATTGAGCATGTGCTGAGCTTCTCCCGATATAGGGTTTAAATCTGTTTTAATGTGGCTGCCCGACGCTCAATAGAATATGTTACAATCCAAAGAATTAACGCATTGTTGTTAGAGATTAATTAATTCATGAAATCACCTTTTATACCGTCACTGCTAGTCATATCCATACTGGCTTCTCCCGCTGCAAACAGTGCGGGTGATTTTACTGTAAGCGAAATTAAAGTTAATGGTCTGCAAAGGATTACTGTAGGGGCTGTGTATGATTCTTTGCCGGTTCATGTTGGCGAAAAGTTTTCGGATGCAGATGTTGCGCCAGCCATCAGGGCTTTATTTAAGACCGGATTTTTTAAAGATGTCGCTTTAAAACATGAAGGGTCGACATTGATTGTGAATGTTGTTGAACGTCCAACAATCGCTAAAATTGTCTTTGAAGGTAATAAAGATCTGAGTAAAGAAGATTTAGGTAAAGCCTTAAAAAAAATCGGCCTCACAGAAGGGCAGGTTTTTAACCGCCAGGTGTTAGATAAAGTTGAGCAGGAATTAAGGCGCCAGTATTACAGTCACGGTAAATATGGTTTAAAAATCACCACCGATGTTACAAATGCCGAGCGGAACCGGGTAAGCATCCAAATCAATATATCTGAAGGCCAAGCTGCTAAAATCCAGCAAATTAATATTGTTGGCAATACGGCTTTCGAAACCAGTAAATTATTGTCCGAGTTTGAATTAAGCACCTCAAATTTATTGTCTTTTTATACCAAAAATGACCAGTATGCCAAGCAAAAGCTTGCAGCTGACCTTGAAAAATTACGGTCTTACTACTTAGACCGTGGCTATATTAATTTTTCGATTGACTCTACGCAAGTGGCTATTACTCCAGACAAGAAAGGCATATATGTCACCATTAACATTAAAGAAGGTGATTTGTTTGTACTCGACAAAGTTAAAGTCGCGGGTAATTTGATTGTTAAACCTGAAGAATTGGTTAAATTGGTCAAGATAGGTCCTGGCGAAATATTCTCCCGTAAAAGTGCAACAGAAACTTCTAAAGCTATTTCTGACCGTTTAGGGGATGAAGGCTATGCCTTTGCCAACGTGAATATGGTGCCGGATATTAATGTTAACCATAAAACCGTGGACATGACTTTTTTTGTGGATCCAGGTAAACGAGTGTATGTTCGCCGTGTGAATATGATGGGCAATACCAAAACGCGGGATGAGGTATTACGCCGCGAAATGCGGCAAATGGAGTCCAGCTGGGCATCCACCTCGCAAATTGAGCGTTCAAAAACCCGTCTGGAACGTTTGGGCTACTTTGAGAGCGTTAACGTTGAAACCCCGCCGGTTGTAGGTGCTGCTGACCAGATTGACGTGAACTATTCCGTGACTGAAAAATCTTCGGGTAATATCATGGCGGGCGTTGGTTTTTCACAAACCCAAGGCATCGTATTTAATGCCAACGTGTCACAAGATAATATTTTTGGATCAGGCAAGCGGGTTAATCTCGCTTTTAATAATAGCAATATTTCAACTGAATATAGCCTGGGCTTTTTAAATCCTTATTTTACGCCAGACGGCATCAGTGTCGGCTATGACTTGGGCTACAGAACCCGGAACGCGGGACAAGCGAACATTGCGCGCTATAATACCGACGTTGCTTTTGCAGGCGTTAATTTTGGTATTCCATTGAATGAATTTGATCGCTTGCGTTTCAATTTGGATATTAAAAACACCAAGCTAAAGTCTACGGATAATTCTTCCGCTGAGATTACCCGATTCATCAATGATGACAACCAGACTTGTGTCAACGATCTTAACAAAGATCCAAGGCTTCCTGTAGACTGTAGAAGTAAAGAGGATTACTTAACCTTTTCGGCAGGTTTAGGTTGGACACACGATACCTTAAATCGTATGATCATGCCGACTCAAGGTGGTCAGCAACGTTTTTCTGCCTTGTCAACCATACCGGGAAGTGATTTGCTGTTTTATAAAGTCGATTACAATCATCAACATTACTTTTCTATAGCCAAGGATCTTACTTTTAGGCTGCGTGGTGAAATAGCTTACGGTGACAGCTATGATAAGCAGCGAGGTGGCAGTACTTTACCGTTTTTCGAAAACTACTTTAACGGTGGTGTTCGGTCGGTACGTGGATATAACGACAATACTTTAGGCCCTAGAGATTCGACGGGTAATCCAATAGGCGCTTCCAGTAAAGTGGTTGGTAACGCTGAATTATTTTTTCCTGTACCATTTGTTGAAGATCTTAAATCTGTGCGTTTAGGCGCTTTTTTGGATGCGGGTTCAGTGTTTGAAGGTGTAGATTTTAATGATGCCAGCAGATATATGCGTTATTCGGCGGGCCTTTCCGGCGAATGGCTTTCACCGTTCGGTGCCTTGGCAGTGAGCGTCGCGTATCCTATTAACAAGAAAGAAGTGGCTTACAAAGACAGTAGTGGCATAGATCAACAAGTTAAAGATAACGATAGATTATTCCAATTTTCATTTGGACAAAATTTTTAGTTTTGATCATCCGCAACCCTATTACGACTGTAACAGTTAGCCGCTGCCAAGCAACGCTGGATAAGGCTTAACCCGTTTAAGTCTGTTGGTAACGACGGACGCTGTAAATCAGAATGAATCTGGTTGTAGCCGGGGAAATTTATGCCTGCTTGATTTCATAAGGGTGATTTTAAGACAGGAAAGGCACCGTACCTCAGTACGTTATTTTTAAGAGTAAATTGATTTAACAATGAAAAAGAGAATAGTATTATTTTTTGGATTAATGGTTGTAGCTAATATTTGTGCTGCTGAACTTAAAATCGGCTTTGTAAATGTTCCAAAAGTATTGGAAAAAGCCCCACAAGCGGAAAGTGCAAAAAAACGCTTGGAGAAAGAGTTTTCTCCACGTGATAAAGCGCTGGTTTCGCAACAAAAAGAAATTCAGGGCTTGGAAGAAAAAATGGCAAAAGACGCAGCAGTCATGAGCGAGTCTGAGCGGCGTAATCTGGAAAAAGATTTAGCCGGTAAACAACGTGAAGCAAAACGTGCGCAACAAGAGTTCAGTGAAGATTTTAATATGCGTCGTAACGAAGAATTAGGTAAGCTGCAACGCCGAATTGTTGAGGTTATTCGCGCTTTAGCGAAAGATGATGGCTATGATTTATTGTTAACTGATGGGGTGATTTTTGCTGCTGATCAACTGGATGTTACTGCGCAAGTCCAAAAAAGGTTGACTTCTGTCCCAGAATAGTAAGTCCTATTAAATATAGGGTGGTGCTTTAACGCCTGTTTAGTTTGTATTTATTTCCCTATAAATTATACAGTGTATTGTTTTATATGTGGCTTTTGAGATTAAGTACCCGAGTTTTTCTGTGTTGCTTTAAAACAAAAGTCGTTTAGTTGTAAGTAACATGAGATGATCATCCTATTAAATCTCAATTCAATGAATCAAACCTTAAACCTATGTCGATTAAATTAGATATTTTACAAATTCAAGATTTTTTACCACATCGATATCCTTTTTTGCTTATTGATCGGGTTGTTGAATGCGAGCCCGGCGTTAGGTTATTGGGTTTAAAAAATGTTACTTACAATGAACCATTCTTTCAGGGGCATTTTCCACAAAAGCCGATTATGCCGGGCGTACTTATTTTAGAAGCTTTAGCTCAGGCAACTGGTTTATTGGCATCTGAGACCGCTCCAGATGTGCTCGGTAAGGGCATGATCTATTATCTGGTTGGCATTGATAAGGCTAAGTTTAAACGGCCTGTTGTCCCCGGTGATCAATTGATGCTGGAAGCAACCTTTGTGAAAACCCGGCAAAATATTTGGGCATTTGATTGTCGTGCTGAAGTTGATGGTGAGTTTGTTGCCAGTGCTAATATTCGTTGTGCGGCTGCGGTAGAAGAATCTTGATTGACGCGAAAGCAGTTGTTGATAAACGTGCTGAAGTAGCTGATGACGTGGTTATCGGCCCTTTTTCGGTGATTGGTCCGCACGTCAAAATTGGCTCAGGCACTGTTATTGGTTCACATGTAGTCATAAAAGGACCTATTGCTATCGGTAAAGACAACCGTATATATCAGTTTGCTTCCATTGGCGAAGATCCCCAGGATAAAAAATATGCTGCTGAGGTCACGCGCCTGGAGATTGGTGACCGGAATATCATCCGTGAATTTACCACCATGCATCGGGGTACCAAGCAAGACCGCTCGCTGACCCAAATTGGCAACGATAATTTGTTTATGGCCTATACACACGTTGCGCATGATTGCGTGGTTGGTAATCATGTGATTATGGCCAACGGCGCATCCTTAGCCGGTCATGTACATTTAGGCAATCATGCGATTTTGGGTGGCTTTACCTTAGTGCATCAATTTACCCAAATTGGCCAATTCAGTTTTTCAGCAATGGGTAGCGCGATTACGCAAGACATCCCACCTTTTGTGATGGTAGGTGGCAGCCCTACCCGGCCACATGGCATTAATTCTGTGGGTATGGAACGCAACGGTATTTCCCCAGAAGCAATTAGATTAATTAGAAAGTCCTATAAGATTTTATATAAAACCAATGCGCGTCTGGAAGATGCTATTGAAGAGATGGAAGACATCGCGGGTGAATGTACAGAATTATCGATTATGGTTAGTTTTTTGCGCAATGTCACTAGAGGTATACTCCGATAGTAGCGCCAGAGTTAATTGCAGGTATTGACGAAGTGGGACGTGGATGTCTTGCAGGCGCAGTATTTGCAGCAGCTGTTATCCTTGATCCAGCTAAACCCATCTTGGGTTTAACCGATTCTAAAAAATTATCACCCAAACAACGTGCCGCATTAGCTGCGATAATTAAACAAAATGCCTTAAGTTGGGCGATTGGGCGTAGCGAGCCGAGTGAGATTGATCGGATCAATATTTTACAAGCTTCATTGTTAGCGATGAGTCGAGCCTTCAAGATGCTGACCGTTAAGCCGGATTGCATTCTAGTCGATGGTAATCAAAAACCGCCAATCAATGATCCTTGTGAAACTATTGTTAAAGGCGATTTGTTAATTCCAGCAATTTCGGCAGCTTCTATTTTGGCTAAAGTGGCACGTGATAGTGAGATGGCGTTTTTGCACGCGCTTTATCCGGATTACGAATTCGCACAACATAAAGGTTACCCTACTGCTTTACATCTACAAAAAATTCAACTATTGGGCATCACACCCCTACACCGGCGCTCTTTTGCCCCAATAAAACCCTATTGTACTTAAACGATAACTACTCATTTTTAAGTGTTCCTGCTAAAAGGGTATGCGTTAACTCGTGACAATCATTGGCTTGTCCATCGAACTCGCTATTACACTGATACCGGGCATGATCGAAAAATTGCGGGTCATACTGCCGTGCCCAAGGATTTCGGTATTCCACTGTTTTCCCCTATTGCAGCAATAACGCAAAGTATTGTTAAAATTTTTTGAGCCGGCCAGCCAATTAGAATGGTTATGCCGGTATTTGATTGTGCCACGAGATTTCCCGTATAAATCAGATTTATTATTGCGATAACTTATGCAGCCAGATTTCGTTCACCTTCGTTTACATAGCGAATTCTCGTTAGTAGACGGTATTATAAAAATCAAACCGCTTGTAAAAAAATTGCTCGCGCAAGGGTCACCCGCCGTTGCCATTACTGAAAATGCCAATCTATTTTCTTTAGTTAAATTTTACCGTGCCGCACTTTCTTCTGGCATCAAACCCATAGCGGGAGCTGATGTTTGGCTGTTTAACCCGGATGAACCAGGCAATCCTTTCCGCTTAACCTTATTGGTTAAAAATAAAGTTGGCTATGTTACGCTGACTGAGTTGATTTCCAGAGCATATCAGGAAGGACAGCATCAGGGTATTCCCATGTTACAAGTAGATTGGTTGATTAATAATCATACTGGTTTGATTGCGTTATCAGGGGCTATGGAAGGCGATGTGGGACGCGCTTTATTGGCTGAAAAAATCCCTTTGGCCAAACAACAGGCACGTAAGTGGGCGGCGCTTTTTCCCGATAGTTATTATATTGAATTGCAGCGTGTCGGCAAAAATGATGAAAACCGGTATGTAAATGCTGCCGTGCAATTAGCGGTAGAATTGGATTTGCCGGTGGTCGCAACCAATGATGTGCGGTTCATGGATAGCGCTGATTTTGAAGCCCATGAAGTGCGGGTGTGCATCAATCAAGGACGAGTATTGGATGATACCCGTCGTCCCAAAGACTATACCAATCAGCAATATTTACGGACTTCTGCGGAGATGCAAGCATTGTTTGCAGATATTCCTGAGGCTATTACCAACACTGTTGAAATTGCTAAACGTTGTAACATCGAATTAACTTTAGGCGAAAATTACCTACCAGATTTTCCTGTACCTTCTGGGATGACGCTGGCGGAATTTTTTACTCAGGCATCTAGGGAAGGCTTAGAAGAACGCCTAAAACATTATCCAGCAGTTGGTAAAGGTTCACCGGAAGATAATCGTCGCGCCTATGATGAACGCTTACAAATTGAACTGGATGTAATCATCCAAATGGGTTTCCCCGGCTATTTTATGATTGTGGCAGATTTCATCCAATGGGCAAAAAATAACTTAATCCCGGTTGGACCCGGGCGCGGTTCCGGAGCCGGGTCTTTGGTGGCATATGCGTTAAAAATTACCGACCTTGACCCGATTGAATTTGATTTGTTGTTTGAGCGATTCTTAAATCCTGAACGGGTTTCTATGCCGGATTTCGACGTGGATTTTTGTATGGACAGACGCGATGAAGTCATTGCTTATGTCGCCGATCATTATGGCCGTGATCATGTATCGCAAATTATTACTTATGGTTCGATGGCTGCCAAAGCGGTTATTCGCGATGTCGGCAGGGTTTTAGGCTTTGGCTATGGTTTTGTAGATGGTTTATCGAAACTGGTGCCGTTTGAAATTGGCATGACCCTGGATAAAGCATTAAAAGACAGCCCGGAATTAAAGCAGCGCTACGAGTCTGATGAGGAAGTTAAGACACTGATTAACATGGCGTTATCCTTGGAAGGCACGATAAGGAATGCTGGCAAACACGCAGGCGGGGTGGTTATCTCGCCGACCAAGCTTACCGATTTTACGCCTTTGTATTGCGAGCAAGGCGGCGGCAATTTAGTTACCCAGTTTGATAAGGACGATGTTGAAGCTGTCGGTTTGGTTAAGTTCGATTTTTTGGGTCTGCGTACGCTCACTATTATTGATTGGGCGTTGCAAACCATTAATAAAAAACGCTTGGCAGAAGGTGAAGAGCCACTGGATATTACCCAAATTCCCCGTGATGATAAAGCTTCTTACGATTTATTAACCAAAAGCCAAACCACAGCGGTATTCCAATTGGAATCCCGTGGCATGAAGGAACTCATAAGGAAGCTAAAGCCGGATTGTTTTGATGACATTATTGCCCTGGTGGCTCTGTTCCGCCCAGGCCCCTTAGAATCCGGGATGGTGGATGATTACATCAATGTAAAACATGGTGCGACAGCAGAGTATGCGCATCCGGCATTGATACCGATCTTGAAACCGACCAACGGCGTTATTTTGTATCAGGAGCAAGTGATGCAAATAGCCAGAGAGTTGGCAGGTTACACCCTCGGCGGCGCGGATATGTTGCGCCGTGCGATGGGTAAAAAGAAACCGGAAGAAATGGCGAAAGAACGTGAAAAATTCACCACTGGTGCAGTTGCTAATCAAATCGAAGAATCAATAGCAACCTATACTTTCGATTTAATGGAAAAATTTGCCGGTTACGGTTTTAATAAATCGCATTCTGCGGCCTACGCGTTAGTTGCTTATCAAACAGCCTGGTTAAAAACCCATTACCCGGCGGCGTTTATGGCGGCGGTGTTGTCCTCAGATATGGATAATACCGATAAAGTCGTGATCTTGATTGAAGAATGCCGACAAATGAAACTGGTGATAAATCCGCCGGATATTAATAGCTCTTACTTTCGCTTTACCGTCAAGCAGTTAAGCCCATCACAAGACGCGATCATTTATGGTATGGGCGCAATTAAAGGCGTAGGCGAAAACGCGATTGACGATGTTATTCAAGAACGTCATACCAATGGACTTTTTAAGGGATTGGGCGATTTTTGTAAACGGGTTGATTTACGGAAAGTGAACCGCCGCGTTCTGGAGGCATTAATTAAAGCCGGTGCTTTTGATAATTTTGATCCCAATCGTGCGGCATTGTTGGCTGAGTTACCTACGGTTTTAAAAATCGCTGAACAACACGGCAAAATGGCAGAAACCGGACAAAGCGATTTGTTTGGATTAGAGGCCAGTGAGGCTTCCAATACTCAGCTGGATACTTTTGATACGTTACAAAACATTGAACCGTGGTCAGATATCGAGCGTTTAAATGCTGAAAAACTGGTACTGGGTTTATATTTAACCGGTCATCCGATTGACCAATATGAGCCTGAATTAAAATTTATCACCAATGGCTGTATCGCCAATTTGATCGCGGATGCAGAACGCAGCAAAAATAAACAATCTGCACGAATTGCGGGTTTAGTAGTGGAAATGCGCACGCGTCAAACTAAAGGTGGCAAAAACATGGGCTTTGCGACTTTGGATGACCGCACTGGCCGGATTGAAGTCGCCGCGTTTGGAGACACCTATGAAAAATACCGGGATATTTTAAGTAAAGATTCACTCATCGTCGCTGAGGGTTCGGTGAGTGTTGATGATTTTTCAAATTCTTTAAGACTGACCACTGAAAAGCTTTACAGTATTGAGCAAGCACGGGAAGGTTTTGCCAGGGCAATCCTCCTGGCTTGGCCAGAAGGCGTGTCCATTGATGAATTTATACTGCGCTTACGGGAAGTTTTGCAACCGTATCAAAACGGCAACTGCCCGATTCAACTGCATTATCAAATGCCAGTTGCAAAAGCCTCTTTACAATTAGGTGACCAATGGCGTGTGCGCCCTCAAGATGAATTACTCATCCGTTTGCGCCGCTGGCTGGGTAAAGAAGCGATTGAAATAAAATACCGGTAAGGTATCACCTTAAAATTCTTGTATTTCCTTTACAGAGAAGCGTTTATTTCTGTGGGATAATAGCGCTTTATTATCGCTACAAAATTATCATCATGACCTTTCCAACCGTTGAAAATTTCGTGGGTAATACCCCGTTAGTTCGTTTACAAAGATTGCCGGGCGATACAGGTAATATCATATTAGTGAAACTGGAAGGTAATAATCCGGCGGGATCGGTTAAAGACCGTCCCGCCTTGAGTATGATCAAACACGCTGAGGCGCGTGGTGAAATTAAGCCAGGTGATAGGCTGATTGAAGCGACTAGCGGTAATACCGGTATTGCCTTGGCGATGGCTGCTGCGATTAAAGGCTATAAAATGACTTTAATCATGCCGGATAATATGAGTGCGGAGCGTCGCGATTCTATGCAAGCTTACGGCGCTGAAATCATCTTGACCCCGGCGGCGGGTAGTATGGAAGCTGCGATTGATTTGGCACGCAAAATGGAGCAAGACGGTTACGGACGCATTCTGGATCAGTTTGCCAACCCCGATAATCCACGCGCGCACTATGAAGGTACCGGCCCTGAAATTTGGCGAGATACTGAAGGTAAAATTACCCATTTTGTCAGTTCGATGGGCACCACCGGTACCATCATGGGAACTTCAAAGTTTTTGAAGGAGCAGAACCCAGCCATTCAGATTGTTGGGGTGCAACCTGAAGGCGATTCCAAAATCCCCGGTATTCGGCGTTGGCCTAAAGAATATCTGCCTAAAATTTATGAGGCCGCGCGCGTTGATCAGATTATCGATGTCGACCAACAATCAGCCGAAAATACCACCCGCGCGTTAGCTAGGGAAGAGGGTATTTTTGCAGGGGTATCTTCAGGGGGCAGCGTGTTCGCTGCCTTAAAATTGTCAGCAACAGTTTCAAATGCGGTCATTGTGGCAATTGTCTGTGATCGCGGCGACCGTTATTTATCGACTGGGTTGTTTTCTCAATAAAACAGTAATTAGCAACGAAACAGCCGCTGAAAATCTTGGAAGCGGAGCGGTAGAGAAGTGAAGATTTTTAGTCCCCGATAGGCGCAGGGCCGGGTGTTGAGCCGAAGCGTAAGCACAGGCGAAATACAGAGGCTTCCCGAATAGCCGTCAAGTCATTGTGGGAGCTATGCGACGATCCCCTTGCCGGGTCGGAGCGGGCGGACGCAGGACGAATCGGGGCTTGCGCAGCAAAATAAACCGTCGCGTTAAGTTTTTGCAGATTTTTTCAAGCAGGATGCCCGAAAAAATCTTTAGCAAAAATGAGCGACTCTCCGGTTATATGTTTTCCTGTTGTCGCTATAAACCAATGTAGGGGCGATTGCACGCCCCTACAAAACTGAGTTTAGTTGGCTTTCTCTTTCCCTGCTGGTTTAATCAACCGGATTCCCAGTTCTTTTAATTGCTCATCGGTTACGACCGCAGGGGCGTTAACTAAAGGACAGGCCGCAGATTGGGTTTTAGGGAACGCGATCACATCCCTGATTGACGTAGAACCAGTCATTAACATCACCAGACGATCCAAGCCGAATGCCAAGCCACCATGCGGAGGCGCACCATATTTTAAAGCATCCAGCAGGAAGCCAAATTTTTCACGGGCTTCGTCTTCACCGATACCTAAAATATTAAACACGGTTTGCTGCATGGAGGTGCGGTTGATACGGATTGAACCACCGCCGACTTCAGTACCATTCAGCACCAAGTCATAAGCGCGTGATAAAGCAGCACCGGGGTTGCTAACCAGATCCTCCACTGAGCAACTGGGTGCAGTGAAAGGATGATGAATGGCGTTGTAGCGGCCGCTTTTTTCATCCCAATCAAACATCGGGAAGTCTACGACCCAGACCGGTTTCCAGTCGCCTTGCAGTAAATTCAAATCATGACCGAGTTTTACCCGTAACGCCCCCATGGCTTCATTGACGACGCTGGCTTTATCCGCACCGAAGAAAATCAAATCACCAGTTTGGGCGCCAGTTTTTGTTAGGACACTCGCCCAAACATCCGCACCAGCAAATTTGACAATCGGGGATTGTAAGCCATCAATACCGGCGCCTAAATCATTGACTTTAATATAGGCTAAACCTTTCGCGCCATAAATACTGACAAATTTGGTCAAATCTTCGATGTCTTTCCGGCTGAGTAATTCACCGCCATTGGGGATGCGCAGGGCGACTACGCGACCTTTTGGATCATTGGCGGGGTTTGAAAATACTTTGAAATCGACATCTTTCATGTCATCGGCAATGTCCACTAATTCTAGTGGAATACGTAAATCCGGCCGATCAATACCGTAACGTGAAATAGCTTCCTGATAAGTCATGCGTGGGAATTTGGTATCCAATGCTACGTTAATGACTTTCGCAAACAATTGCCGGATCATTTCTTCCATCACATTCATGATTTCATCTTCAGTCATGAACGAGGTTTCTATATCAAGCTGGGTAAACTCAGGTTGCCGGTCGGCACGTAAGTCCTCATCGCGGAAACAACGCACCACTTGATAGTAGCGGTCAAAGCCTGCCACCATCAGCATTTGTTTATAGAGTTGTGGTGATTGTGGCAAGGCAAAAAAACTGTTTTCGTGGGTACGGCTAGGTACGATGTAGTCGCGTGCGCCTTCGGGGGTTGCTTTGGTTAAATAGGGGGTTTCAATTTCAAAAAACTCGTTATCATCCAAAAAATTTCTTAATACCCGCGTGACATCACGGCGTACCTTCATTTTTTCCTGCATAACCACGCGGCGCAAGTCGATATAACGGTAGCGCAAACGTAGCTCTTCATTGACTTCGATATCGCTTTCAACCGGGAATGGCGGTGTTTCGGATTCATTTAACACTTCAATGCTTTTAGCCAACAATTCAATTTCACCAGAGTGCATATTGGCATTAATGGTACCTGCCGGGCGATTGCGTACGATACCGGTAATACTTAAAACATATTCACTACGGACGTGTTCGGCAATAGCAAAGGTTTCAGCGACATCGGGATCAACCACTACCTGTACCAAGCCGGCACGGTCGCGAAGGTCAATAAAAATAACGCCGCCATGATCCCGGCGTCTATGCACCCAACCACAGATGGTTACGGTCGTTCCTAACTGTTGTGTATTTAATGCTCCGCACTTGTGGGTACGCATAGTGTGTTCTCTATTAAGCTAAAGGATTAAGGATGAGAGGTGGCATGAAGCCTAACGGTTTTAATCGCTGGTTTTTGCTGCAACAGGCGCTGACGTAGTGGCTTTCGCTGCACCACCCTCACCTGCGACATTTTTTTTAGCGCCGCTTTTAAAATCAGTTTCATACCAGCCGTTGCCTTTTAACCGAAAGCCCGCCGCAGAAATTTTTTTCATTAACTCAGCTTTGCTACAGGCGGGGCAAACAATCAAAGCAGGATCACTTAGCTTTTGCAAAGCTTCGTGCTCATGACCGCAGGCTTGACATTGATATTCATAAATAGGCATTTATAACTCCGTTACCAACAATAATATAGCTTGAAATAAGGACGGAAAGGCCAACTTCAAGTCCGTTTAAGCTAAAATAATTCCTTATTTTAATTGAAAACACCAATCAACATGGAAAAATTAACCATTACCCGACCCGATGACTGGCATTTGCATGTTAGAAATGGTGCGCTCTTAAAAATTGTACTGCCACATACCGCCAGACAGTTTGCGCGCGCGGTCATTATGCCCAATCTAAAGCCGCCGGTAGCGACTGTTGCCGAAGCTTTGTTGTATCGTACAGAAATTTTACAGGCGCTACCTGAAGGGCTTAGTTTTACGCCGTTAATGACTTTGTATTTAACAGGCAGCACCACCCTGGAAGATGTTAAACAAGCCAGTGAAAACCCGTATGTTGTCGCATTTAAACTTTATCCAGCCGGAGCAACGACCAATTCCGACGCTGGCGTTGCCCATTTACAGGCAATTTATCCGATACTGGAGGCTATGCAAACTTACGCTGTGCCGTTACTGGTACATGGTGAAGTAACCGGCGCTGACTGCGATATTTTTGATCGGGAACGGGTATTTATTGAAACTCACCTCAGCGCCATCGTGCAGGAGTTTCCGGCTTTGCGTGTTGTATTGGAACACCTTACCACCGAAACAGCCGTGCAATTTGTAGAAAGCAGTAGCGATAAAATTGCCGCCACCATTACCCCACAACACTTACTCTATAATCGTAATGCCATGTTAATGGGCGGTATAAGGCCACATTATTATTGCCTACCTATTTTGAAACGGGAACAGCATCGCCTGGCATTAGTAAAAGCTGCAATTAGCGGTAATCCAAAATTTTTCTTAGGCACAGACAGTGCACCGCATCTGACGGGCTTAAAAGAAAATGCCTGTGGCTGCGCCGGTTGCTTTAGTGCCCCTGTTGCATTGGAATTGTATACAGAAATCTTTGAGGCTAATCATGCCTTGGATAAACTGGAAGGTTTTGCCAGCTTTTACGGCGCGGATTTTTATGGTTTGCCGCGCAATACTGAAACGGTTACATTGACTAAACACACTTGGACAGTGCCGGAAAGTTATGGCGAAGCGGAAAATAAAATTACGCCCTTAAGGACGGGCGAGCCGTTACGTTGGAAATTAGCCTAAACTGAACATTTTAACTCATATGATTGTAGGCTTGAGGGCGCAATTTCTTATCAATTGCGCCTCACAATCCCACCGTATTTGATTAAGGGTTAATTCAATAGGTTTTTAGGGCAATTATACGGCGGCTCCCCATCACAAAGCCCCCAAAAACTCCCCGCACCGCCTTCTATATCCGGTTTCCAGGTTTCTGCAAAGGCCTCAAACGCTACACCAGACCAATGCTTTTTAGCGAGTTTTTTAAAAGTTTCCCGTACTACCAGAATTTGATTCTGTTTAGAAGCGACGCCACACTGCTGTTTAGTGTGGTTATTGATTTCTGTGGTGTTTTTAGGCCCGCTGGGCCAGCCGAATTCAGTCATTACTACCGATTTTCCAGGATAAGTGCGATGCAGCTCTTCAAGCCGGGCGATGTGAAAATCAGCGGCTTTTTTTGCCGGTGTACAAGGGTAAACGCCTGAGAATTTATTTTCCCACCAGGGAAAAATGTTGGTACCGATCCAGTCTACCTGGATGCCGAAAAGTGTTGGCTCGCACGGCGTTTTACGGTTACACCATTCCCACCAGGTATCGATGGTGGAAATGGGTTGGGTAACCCCTGCTTCCCGCAGGCCATCAATACAACGCTTGATTTCACCATCAAATTTATAACCGTGGCGGGTCCGGACTTCCGAACCGCAGCTGAGTTTAATAATCGTATCCGGGAAGGCTTTCGCGACCTCAATACCGCTGGAAATCGATTGTGAATTAACCGCCGGGTCTTTATCTATCCAAAGTATGGCAATCACCTTAATGTTACGTGCCTGTGCGGCAGCAAATATATACTCCAAGCCACTTAGCACGCCGTAAGTCATAATGCACCGAAAAGGGGTTTCGGCAATTAATTTATCTAATAATACATTAATCAATTCCCTGGATGGCGCCGCACCAAAATCGGGGGTCAGTTTGCCAACGTAGGGGCTGAAACCAGTGCATTGTAAAGTTTCTTCAGTTTTAGTTTGAGGGATAACAGTTGCAGGTTCAGCAGCAAGAGCATGCTGAGTAGAACTCAATATCATTAAAGCAAGTAGCGCTAACCGAAAAAAAAATGACATAACTGTTCCCTATAAAAAATAAACAAACTAACGGTAGCTTTGGATTATCCTGTTCCAAGCTTAACTTCGGCTGAATTGTTTGCAATGCACACTAAAACAACTGATTTGTTTATATGAGATCAAGGCTAGCTTTCTGGGTAATTAAGGACAACTGCTTGCAAATCAATCCTGTAAAAAGTCCTGATTAGCCAGATGATTCAACTAACGTAAAAACTCGCCTTTCCGGCAAAGATGCAGTGTGTCTGTCAGATCAGATACTGTCGTCACAAGATTATGAGATAATCTCTCTATCTCAATAATTCTGCGCGCCACAGTGCGCCTCATAGAAGATTTTTGGACCTCCCTGTCACAAAAATCGATTCGCCACGCGGCGAATCAATCTAGCCCCGCTTCGTCCTGCGTCCGCCTCGACTACGTACTACGCTTCGCCACCTACTACGTCAAGGCTACCACAATGACTCTACGGCTCTTCGGGATAAAATGCTTGCCTCCCTCGCGCGCTATCGCGCACGTCGGATTGGCGCATTTCCCTTCGCCTACCGGGGACTAAAAAACATCACTTCGCTCACGCTCCGTTTCCATGTTTTTCAGCGAATGCCGGGGAATGGTTTATGCACAAATATCTCCTGCACGGATTAGGGAAAAATCGCGACAGTTTCTGGGCGTATCATTGGTATGAGCGCCACGCAGAATGCATTAAAAATAATATGCTTGATATGAATTATAAACGGTTGCGCTTAACCACTTGGAATGCCCAAAGCAAAGAGTTGATTTTGCTAGCGGGTCTTGTAGGTCTGCATTTGCCACTGCTTATGAGCTTTCCCGCATTTATCTGTGCAGTCTATTTCTCTATGGCGCTTTATTACTATAAACATCGTAAAGCCCACCTTAATCCCAGCTGGGCACGAAAACACTTACGCTGGCATTACGAACATCATCTCGGTGGCGATAGCTCTGCAAACTGGTGTGTTACTTGGCCTTGGTTTGATTATTTACTCGGAACGCGCGTTAAAAATAGTACTTTGAAATAAGCACTCATCATGACTCACAAATAACTAACATTGGATACTAAACATGACACCCGTTACTAAAACCTTCCTAAAAGGTTTAATCGCCATTATCCCCCTCACCCTCACGCTTTACCTGCTCCTCTGGCTTGCCGGCACCGCAGAATTCGCCTTGGGCAATATCTTTAAATTTTTCCTACCCGATAGTTGGTATATAAAAGGTTCTGGTTTTATATTAGGCCTTGCGGTGGTATTTTTTTTCGGAAACTTTCTAAACTTGCGCGCCTTCCTCAACGTATTCACTATTTTTGAAGAAATGGTGATCCAAATACCCGTGGTTAAAAGCTTATATACTGCCATCCGTGATTTTATTTCGCTGTTCTCCGGGGAACAAAAAGGCAAATTTAAAAAAGTGGTATTGGTTGATGTGCTTCATGGTCAGGGTCAGCAAATTGGCTTTATTACCGTTTCGGATTTTGAGGAAGGTTCGCATCCGTTTATCGCCGATGACCAGGTTGCAGTATTTCTGCCCTTCAGCTATCAAGTAGGTGGCAACACGGTCATTATGCCCCGGAAAAATGTCATAGAAATCGACATGTCGGTTGAGGATGCACTGCGTTTTATTGCAACCGCAGGGGTTGTTGGCAATGTGCGTGATGAAAAAGATAAAACCAGCGCATTCAGCAGCGCTGAAAATTCTTAATCAACTCGGGAATTCAAATGGATACTTCAAGTCACACACTGCAAAGCTTATTTTGCCAATTAGGCTTAGCGGATGAAGAGCAACAAATTAAGGCTTTTATTGAAAGATATAAACCGTTACCCAGCGATGTTAGCTTGCCTGAAGCCAGTTTCTGGAACGAAGCTCAGGCTGTATTTCTGAATGAAGCCAAAGCAGAAGATTCGGATTGGTGTGAGTTAGTGGATACGTTAGATTGTTTGTTGAGGACAACGCAGGCGTAAACAGGTTTAAAAATAACACTTTCGATCTTGCGACAGTGGATAAGCCGCGACACGCTGGGATCACGCCTGTAAAAAAATACCTTTTAACTCATCTGGCACCAAAGTGTAATTTCTCCAGATACGCTCTACATCTTCCTGATGATGTGGGCCAAAGCGGTTGGGGAACTTCTTTAGCAATGCCACGCCATCGAACACTTGGGCGCGGTGCAAGGATGCCAAGGACTGAATTACCAGCAACAAATTTTCATCCGCAATCGGCGCATCCCGCTCCAAATAGTCATTCGCTGAAAATCTTGGAAACGTAGCGACAGCGAAGTGAAGATTTTCAACGGCGGAATAAATGCCTGACAAAAATCATCTACATCACAAAATAATCGCGTTAAAATCATCACTTGGCAGCCTTTTGAAAAATATGCTCTTGGTCGTTCATATTTTTTCAGCTTTACATAAAGACTGCCAAGATTTCTTATCCCGAACTCAGGCTAATTTAGACATTGAGAATTGGGTAAAAAGCTAAAGTGGAGCATTATTAGCCACTACCAAACACACTACATTTGGCATCAATTAGGTTAATACACCTAGGCTCTGAGGGTTCGTTATAGCGCAATACAGGTTGTTTATTTCTATTAACCCAACCTATTTATTGCTGGCTTAACATCAAACGCCACACAAATCCGCTCTTGATCGGAATTAAAAGGAATCGTGCGGTGAAATAATGAAGAAGGAAACAACACCAAATCCCCCACCTGTTGATCGACAATTTGAGTTGGGAAGTTTTCATGCAAGCGGGGATAATCATCGCCGTCGGTACTGTATTCAAAACTACCCTCGTGGGCGTTTTGTTTTTCTGGTAGCCGGAGATAAACACAGCCGCTGATCCAGCCTTCTTCATGGATGTGCGAGGTCAAATAACCGCCTTGGTGCATACGCAAATACCAGGAGCTGGTGAATTCAATCTCGGTGGGGAAATTTACAATCAGTCCGTCCCGGCTTGCAGAAAAATGTTGTTGATAGGCCAGAACTTTATTGCGAATTAGCCCGGCGAGTTTTTGGATGGATGGCTCAGAACGCATCAACAAATTACCCGCCGACTGCATGCCGTAATACAAACGTCCCTGCTTTCTTTCGGCGATGGCGAGTTGCAGGATGTCTTCTAACAACGCTGTTAAAAACGGGCTATCCGGTTCCGCCAGTTCATCAATACAGGTATGCACCACATAATCCATAGGGGCTTTACAGAAAGTGTAGGGATTTTCATCGCCGAAATTAGTTGCATAATGCGTAGATAACGTACCCAGCAGCACTGATGAATGCTGCCGCTGTGCGCTAAGCTGCTCGAATTTTTGTTTAAAAACTTCAAACTGCCGGGTTTTGTAATAACACTGCAACGCGCGCTCCCGGGCATCCGCAAAATCGGAATCCTCAAAATACGGTATGGCATCCATCAAACGATCCGCCAGACAGTAAAACTCCCCCAGATTATACTTGGCGCGCCCATGCGTGGGCTGTACCACCAGCGCCTGTTTATAACAGCGGATCGCCTCATCCATATCGGCGCGATCACGTAAAGTCTCACCCAACGCATTCCAGGCATCGGCAAACTGCGGATCAAGCTTTAGGGCTTCACGAAACGCCACAATAGCTTCTTCATGCTTGCCCTGACCATACAAGGTCGTGCCGAGGTTATAATACCCCTGTGCATCAGGACGTAGCGCCAGCGCTTGACCATAACACTGTTCCGCTTCCGCTAACTGGCCACTTTGCTGCAACACTATTCCCAAGTTGCCTAATGCCTCTAAAAAGTCGGGCTCCAGCGCAACCGCCTTGCGGTAATGCAGGGCAGCTCCCGGCAATAGACCCTCTGCCTGTAGCAATATACCAAGGTTAAAGTGCGCCACGGTAAAGTTTGGCTTAAATTGCAGGGCTTTGCGGTAACTTGCGATAGCCTCTTGAATTTCTCCTGATGCTGCGAATATTACCCCTAAGTTAAAATGAATCTCCGCAATACGCGGGTCAAGCGCGAGCATCTTACGGAAACTGGCAATCGCTTCATGATTTTTGCCTTGTGCCTGTTGGCAGAGCCCAAGCAAATTATATAACCCGAGCGATTTGGGGAATTGCACTAATAATGCCTGTGCTCTGCTTTCAGCCAGAGGGTATTGTCCGCTTTGAAACAGTTGCTGCAATGCCTGCATTTCGGCGGGGTACGGTTGCGGGGCTTGCTTAAACGGCATTTTCATGGCCTTTACCTTATGTTGAAAGTCTCGGTAAAAATTCTAACATGAGTACTTTAAGCCGTCAGCACTATAAAAATACTGGCATGATTGTTTGTTAATCTGAAGCCGTCAATATCCTAAGTCCAGCATTGCTCGCTCTGCCTGCCCACGCGTCGAAGCCAACTTAAAAAATAGCCTTTTAATGGGTAATACTTCACAGAAATTAACAAGCATTCGCAGTATAAAGTAGGCGATTGTTTTACATTTACAGAGTATCTGAACTGACCAGATTAAAAAAGTGATGAACTCCAGAGGCGCAAGCATATCTAACGGCGCAGAATGTAAAAAACGCTCAATTTCATTATCATAGATAGAGGAATGCCAACATGAACAACCAACTCATCAATATTTTTGACCCTACACTCGGCATTAACTGGGTGGTCGATTTCTTCAAAACACTGGCTGGCGCAGATTCAGAAATACCGCTGGCTGAAGCCTTAATTATCAGCCGGGTACTGTTTGCCGTAGTGATGTTCGGCTTTATAGGCTATTTTTTTGACCGGATGAAGCAATCGGCGCCGGCGGCAAAAATCACCGCCAAAACAAAACACTCGCAGAGAAAATAGGCTTGAGTATTTCAACAGTAATAGCATTACTGTTCTGTCGCTGAAAATCTTGGAAGCGGAGCGGTAGAGAAGTGAAGATTTTTAGTCCCCGATAGGCGCAGGGCCGGGTGTTGAGCCGAAGCGTAAGCACAGGCGAAATACAGAGGCTTCCCGAATAGCCGTCAAGTCATTGTGGGAGCTATGCGACGATCCCCTTGCCGGGTCGGAGCGGGCGGACGCAGGACGAATCGGGGCTTGCGCAGCAAAATAAACCGTCGCGTTAAGTTTTTGCAGATTTTTTCAAGCAGGATGCCCGAAAAAATCTTTAGCAAAAATGAGCGACTCTCCGGTTTTAAAGCATTTGCCTGGGTGCTCTGCACTGCTTGTATCAACACCTGCCGCTGAGTAATGTGGGTTTCAATAGCGTCATCGTATTTGGTTTGATTAATGGTCATCGGCGAGAAACCTTTAGGGAGCGTTTTCGCAGTAATGCGAAAATTGCTCCATGCCATTCACGGAATGCTGAAATACAATAAGCCTTTCGACAACACTTATTTTTATGCAATTCCGGTAGCTGCTAAATAACAAAAAAACGGCAACATAGGCTTTATTTTGAATGGCGTATTTACTGTGCTTGCATTTCGAGATTATGTGAGCAATATCAGTTAGTATGATAAGATCAACTTCGACAGCATGTTGTCACGCAATTTCCTGCATATGTCCTCGTGAATTACCTTTAGATTTAAGCTAGTATGCAGGCTAATAACTTCTATTAATCGTTATTATTTTAGGAAGGTTTATGAAAAAACCATTCTGTTCTGTTCTGGGCTAATACTTCCCAAGCGAATCTATTAACGTTTGAAGATATCCCGGGGGCTGTCATCAGTAATCCAAATAAACCCTATGGAGATATGCCCACTTACCAAGGATTTAATTTTTCTTCTACATTAGATTGGATTAGTAACCTGAGCACTTCATCGTATCAAGCATACAGTGGTGCATTCAATCTTATTAATAACCAGGGTGGTGTAGGAACAATCAACAACGCCGACTTGTCGGATTTTACTTTTGATGGATTGTGGGCAAAAGGGGCAAGCCTTTCCGGTAGCATTTTACATGGAACTATTAAAGGATTTAATAACGGAACTGAAGTTTGGTCAATCAACACCTCTTTATTACCAGGAGGAGGGGCATACGAATTTATCAGTGGTCAGGCACAGCCGATTGATGAGCTTCATTTGGGCTTAGGTAATTATTTTCTTGTTGATAATTTATCCTTAACCCCTTCGGCAGTTCCAGTTCCTGGCGCTATTTGGCTATTCAGTTCTACCATGATAGGCTTAATCGGTATGAAACGTCGTAAATCTGTGGTGTAGGTAAGATAGGGAAACGCGAAAACTATTAAATCAAGTATTGGCAATGATGGGTTTCGGTTATCGCCTCAACCCATCGTACTCAAAAAGATGGCTATCAAATCTTACAACACATCCAAAATCGCCCGCTTCACCGCATCCAAATTCGCTTCAATGGTTACCGGTTTAGCATCCGCGCATTGCATAATCGCCACATCCGGGTCTTTAATGCCGTTGCCAGTCAAAGTGCACACTATGGTGCTACCTTCAGGGATTTTGCCAGTACTCAAATCATTTAGCAACCCCGCCAAAGAAGCCGCAGAAGCCGGTTCACAAAAGATACCTTCATGTTTGGAGAGCATTTTCTGTGCCGCTAAAATTTGTTCATCCGTAAATTTATCAAACCAGCCGCCGGATTCTTTTTGCACAGCCCAGGCGTAATCCCAAGACTGCGGATTGCCGATACGGATGGCGGTGGCTATGGTTTCAGGGTTTTCAATCGGATGACCCGCTAAAAACGGCGCGGCGCCAGCGGCTTGATAACCGCACATAATCGGTAAATTTGCGCACACACGGCTTTGGTAATATTCAGTATACCCTTTCCAATAGGCGGTTATGTTGCCCGCATTACCAACCGGTAAACAGTGATAATCCGGTGCGAAACCTAAATCGTCGATAATCTCAAACGCGGCAGTTTTTTGGCCGTCAATGCGATACGGGTTGATAGAGTTAACAATAGTTACCGGTGCGTGGTCAGCGATTTCTTTGACCAAGGTCATGCCTTGATCGAAATTGCCGTTGATTTGAATAATCGTAGCGTTGTACATCAAGGTTTGCGCGAGTTTACCCAAGGCAATTTTACCATCAGGTATCAACACAAACGCCTTAATGCCCGCGCGCGCAGCATAGGCTGCGGCTGAGGCGGATGTATTGCCGGTAGAAGCGCAAATAATGGCTTTACTCCCCTGCTCTACCGCTTTGGTCACCGCCATGGTCATGCCCCGGTCTTTAAACGAACCCGTCGGGTTTAAGCCTTCAAATTTGACGTAAATTTTTACGTCTTTGCCAATCAATCGCGGGATATTTTGCAGTTCAATTAGTAAAGTATTACCTTCATTCAAACTAATAATGCGGGTGTTGTCACTGACCGGTAAACGGTCCCGGTAACGGTTGATGAGTCCGGTGTAGTGTTTCTGGGTAGACATGGTGTGATTATCCTAATGTTTCTAAGCGAATACGGCTTACTTTACCGCTAATTGACTGTAACGCTTCAATCTCGGCAATCGCGGCATTCATTTCTTTTTCGAGGGTTTTTTGGGTGAGCATAATCACCGGCAAAGTAGTTTTATCCGGCTGGGGTTCTTTTTGAATAATGGCTTCGATGCTGATTTGATGTATGGCCAATATTTTGGTGACTTCCGCCAGCACACCAGGCTTATCTTCTGCGGTTAAGCGTAAATAATAGGCAGTGGTAAATTGTTCGGAGCTTAATACCGGCTGCTCAACAATAGCGTCGGGTTGAAATGCCAGATGCGGCACACGGTTTTCCGGGTCACTGGTAAGTGCCCTGACCACATCCACAACATCCGCAACTACGGCGGAAGCAGTAGGTTCTGCGCCTGCACCTGCGCCGTAATACAACGTCGGCCCAACCGCATCACCGTAGACCAGCACGGCATTCTTAACCCCATCGACATTAGCAATTAAGCGCCGCTCAGGAATCAGCGTCGGATGTACCCGTAACTCAATACCCGCAGGCGTTTTTCGCGCAATACCCAAATGTTTGATGCGATACCCTAACTCTTCTGCATATTCCACATCCGCACGGGTAATAGCCGTAATGCCTTCGGTATACACTTTGTCAAATTGCAATGGAATTCCGAAAGCAATGGAAGCCAATATAGTCAGCTTATGCCCGGCATCTATGCCTTCAACATCAAAAGTCGGGTCGGCTTCAGCATAGCCCAAGGCTTGAGCTTCGGCTAATACATCACCGAAATCACGGCCTTTATCGCGCATTTCAGTCAAAATAAAATTGCCAGTGCCGTTTATGATGCCTGCCAGCCATTCAATCTGGTTACCACTTAAGCCTTCACGGATCGCTTTTATAATCGGTATTCCGCCCGCAACAGCCGCTTCAAACGCTACCATCACCCCACGTTCGCTCGCTTTACGAAAAATTTCGTTGCCATGCAAGGCAATGAGGGCTTTGTTTGCTGTTACCACATGTTTACCGTTAGTAATGGCTTGCAAGACCAGTTCTTTAGCCGGCGTAAGCCCACCCATTAGCTCCAGGATAATATCGATGTCGGGATCATTGACCACCTCAAACGGATCAGCCGTCAACTGAATACCTTGGGTATCGCAAATACGCTGGCGGGTCAGGTTTTTTGCAGAAGCACGGGTAATAATAATATCCCGCCCCGCCCTGCCCCGCACTACGGCAGCATTACGTTGCAAGACATTGACCGTACCGCCACCGACAGTGCCCAAGCCTAAAATCCCAATCTTTACCGGTTTCAAATCTAACTCCTGCCTACATTTGTTCAATGATTTAATGGAAAATACAGCCGCTCTGAGCTTGGTATTTCAAATGCCTTCTGCCTTATATTGGGCTATTTAACGCCGTCTTTCTTAAACATGGCTTTGATACCCCGAATCGCTTGCCGAGTGCGGTGCTCATTTTCAATCAAACTAAAACGGACATGATCGTCCCCATATTGGCCAAAACCAATACCCGGTGATACCGCCACCTTGGCTTCCAGTAATAATTTTTTAGAAAACTCTAACGAACCCATTTCTTTGTAAGCGTCTGGAATCGGTGCCCATAGGAACATTGTCGCTTTAGGTTTTTCAACCTGCCAGCCGATACTCACCAATCCTTCACATAATACGTCCCGGCGTTTGCGATACATTTCGCAAATGTCCACAACACAATCCTGCGGGCCTTCCAAAGCGGCGATCGCAGCAATTTGAATCGGGGTGAAGGTGCCATAATCCAAATAGGACTTGATCCTTGCCAAAGCGGAAACCAGCTGCTGATTACCACACATAAAACCAACCCGCCAGCCGGGCATGTTATAGCTTTTTGACATGGAGAAAAATTCGACTGCAATGTCTTTAGCCCCTTCAACCTGAAGAATGGAGGGCGCAACATAGCCGTCAAAAACAATATCGGTGTATGCTAAATCGTGAACTACCCAGATATTATGTTCTTTGGCAACCGCGATGATTTTCTCAAAAAAATCCAATTCAACGCATTGGCTGGTTGGGTTACCGGGGAAGTTCAAGATGAGCATTTTAGGCTTCGGCCAGCTGTCTACGATGGCTTTTTGCAGCTCTTCAAAAAAATCTACACCTTTAATCATGGGGACATGGCGTAAATCCGCGCCAGCAATCACCACTCCATAAGGATGGATCGGGTAAGCAGGATTCGGCACCAATACGACATCGCCAGGCCCTAAAGTGGCCAAAGCCAAATGCGCCAAACCTTCTTTTGAGCCAATAGTGACAATAGCTTCCGAATCAGCATTCAACTCAACATTAAAGCGTCTTTTGTACCAGCCGCAAATTGCTTTGCGTAAGCGAGGAATCCCTTTAGAAACCGAATAACGATGGGTATCTCCGCGTTCCGCAGCTTCGATCAATTTATCAACAATGTGTTTGGGGGTCGGCTGATCAGGATTTCCCATGCCAAAATCAATAATATCCTCACCTGCGGCACGCGCTTTGGCTTTTAATTCATTAACGATATTAAAAACGTAGGGGGGCAAACGACTGATGCGATGAAATTCTTCCATTGACGGCTCTTGTAAACAGGTTTAGGTTAAATTAAAAAAACCACTCAAGGTACTGTTAATAGGTGTTTATGTCAAGTGACCGCAATGACTACACACACCTACCCGGTTCTACGTTTGCGAAGGGGAAATAGCCAACCCTACAACCCTTATAAATCGGTCAAAGACCCAAAGCGCTTAATCCCGGATGCTCATCTGGGCGACGGCCTGGTGGCCAATGAAATTTCCGATCCGCTTCCGCTATCGGTAAATCATTAATACTGGCGTACCGCTGACGCATTAAACCATTCTCATCAAATGCCCAGTTTTCATTGCCATAGGAACGAAACCACTCACCAGTGTCGTTGTGCCACTCATAAGCAAAGCGCACGGCAATCCTATTACCCTCAAATGCCCAAAGCTCTTTGATTAAACGATAGTCGAGTTCCCGTGTCCATTTGCGCTGCAAAAAAGCGACAATTTGCGCCCGACCTACCGGAAATTCGTTACGATTCCGCCACTGGCTATCGATGGTATAGGCCAGGGCGATACGCTCGGGATCACGGTTATTCCAGGCGTCTTCAGCCGCACGAACTTTTTGCATAGCCGTTTCACGGGTAAAAGGCGGAAAAGGGGGACGGGCTTCTTGAGGGATATTCATTGAAAACTCCTGGGCGTAGGGAAGAAATGAAAATTATTTAAAAAACTAAATCCTGAACACAAACCAATCACTGGATAAATACCATTGCCGATCAAAGTAAGCCGTGGGACGCAAGGGGATCGGTAACGCTTCACGTTCAAAACCGACCTTCAGTTTAACCTGATAAGTTTGATCCATTGGCAATTGGGTTTTATCCACAAGCTTAAGCGCATGTATCAACGCAATAGAATTTAAAGCGGCCGCAAGAGAAGTAAAACTATTCACTTGCCCGGAATGTTCTGCTTTTACACGATAAACATTTAACAGCGCAAAATATTGCACCTGATAACGCAGGGTTAAACGCAAGATTTCTTTATCCCAAAGATAGTTGCGTTGTTGCTGCAAGATAACCGGTACCGTCCAAGTTAAGGCAATGCCTTTCAATAGGGCTGCTTTCGCTGCCGGACTTAAATTATAGTTAAGCTCAGCATTCAAAACATAATAATTACCTTGTAGCTCTACCTGCGCTTGTTTAATGGTGGTCGCATAGCGATCTTCTGCCGGAGTAATCGAAGGTAACAATGACGCCCCCATAACAAACCACCAAAGTACGCCGCAGCCAGCAAGGCGCTTAAGCACTTTTAAGCAATCGCGCATAATAAAACCCATCCATCCCCTGCGTACCAGTGAGGATCTGTCGGCCTATCTGCACTGGTAGTCCCCAGGCTGCTTCAATAGGCCACTCCGCAGCATCTGGATAGGCATTTAAAAAATTTTGTATTTGCTGCTGGTTTTCTTGTTTTAGCACCGAGCACGTGGCGTATAACAAAACGCCACCGGGCGCAAGCATTTGCCATGCCTGTTTTAAGATAGCGTATTGTAGTGCAACCAACGGCTCAATATCGGAAGCCAGGCGCAAAAGTTTAATGTCAGGATGCCGGCGGATCACGCCTATCGCCGAGCAGGGTGCGTCCACTAAAATCCGGTCGAATAGCTGCCCGTCCCACCATGTTGCTATTGCTGACCCATCACCGATATGCAATTCTGCGTTTAAACCCAATCGCTCCAGATTGGTTTGCACCCGCGCCAAACGGTTTGCATCAATGTCTACAGCCCACATGGTTTGCAAAGCCGGCTGTACTTCGAGTATTGCACAGGTTTTGCCGCCGGGTGCAGCACACAAATCCAATACCCGCTGCCCAGGTTTTGCATCCAGTAATTGCGCTGCCAATTGCGCCGCAGTATCCTGCACAGATACCCAACCCTCGGCAAACTGCGGTAATTCATTGACCGGAATGGGTTGGGTAATAATGAGTGCGGCCGGACTATAGCTACCTATTTCCGCAGCAATACCAGCAGCTACTAAGAGTTCAAAATAAACCTCACGACTACAACGTGCCAAATTTACACGTAATGCCAGAGGCGGCGGTTGGTTATTGGCTGCTAAAAGCTGCTCCGCTTGTTCCGGCCAATCCTGCCGAATACGGGCAATTAACCAATCAGGATGATTATAGTGCGCGGACAGTGCATTGTTTGTTAATACGCTTAATTCCTCACGTTCGCGCCCATAGCGCCTGAACACTGCATTTAATAATGCTTTAGCCCACGGTTGGCGTTTGGCAGCAGCAACCGTTTCAGAAACTGCGGCATGTTCTTTAACGCGCATATATTTGAGCTGATAAAGGCCGATAAGCGCTAAAACTTTAACTTCGAGATCTTTAGCTTTTAACGGCTTATCCAGCAATACGTTTAACAAACTCTCCAATTCAAAATAATGCCGTATCACGCCATAACAAAGCGCTTGGATAAAAGCACGCTCCTGAATTACCGAAATAGCCGGTAGGGACGCCTCCAATGCCGCGGTTAAGGAATGCCGATCCTTCAACACCCGCAGCAATACAGTAATAGCGACTGCGCGCGTATTCATCCTGGAGACGCAAAATAGCGCGTCTCTAAATGTCGAATTAGGGTCGACTTAAGCTTCATCCTAACCTACTGCCTTCTATCGAGTGAGAGTTCATAAAATCCCTGATCGGCAAACGCTTACCACCCGGTAACTGAACTTCGTCCAAGCACAACCACCCTGCACCCGTGGCGACTTTTAAGCCATGCTCTTCCCGCAGCACCGTGCCGGGGACTACGTTGACCTCGCCAGCAGCTTCGTGCGCCCGCCAGATACGCATAACTTGTCCATGTAAGGAGGATTGCGCAACAGGCCAGCCATATAAGCCCCTTACTTGCCTTGACAGCTGTAAAGCGGGCTGTGTCCAATCTAGCGTTGCTTCCTGTTTGTGTAATTTAGCAGCGTAAGTGACTAATGCTTCAGCTTGCGGTTCCGGTTGCAGCGTTCCAGACTGCAACCTGGCTAAGACCTTTTGCAGGCCGCTCGCGCCTAACTCAGCCAATTGGTCATGCACATCAATGGCCGTATCGTGCTCACCAATTTTCAAAACTTCTTTATGCAGCATATCGCCTGCATCCAACTTAAGGGCAATTTGCATAATGGTCACACCCGTTTCGGCATCACCCGCCATAATTGACCGCTGTATAGGTGCGGCACCGCGCCAGCGCGGTAAAAGCGACGCATGCACGTTAATACAACCCATTTTAGGGACATCCAAAACTGTTTGCGGCAAGAGCATTCCAAACGCCACTACAACCATCAAATCCGCTTCCAGAGCACGTAATTGCGCCAATGCTTCAGGCGTTTTTAAGGTTTCAGGTTGATAGACCGGAATACCTGCCTGTACTGCCAAAACCTTAACCGGACTCGGCGTTAAATGCCGCCCGCGACCCGCTGGACGATCTGGTTGGGTATAAACCGCACAGATTTGATGCTCAGAATTAATGAGCATTTGTAAAGTCGGCACAGCAAATGCCGGCGTGCCAGCAAAAATAATTTTCATGTGCGCGTTAATTTCCCAATTTATGGCTTTTTTCCAGCTTCTTTTTAATGCGCTGACGCTTAAAGGAAGACAGATAATCAACAAACAGTTTACCCAGCAAATGATCCATTTCATGCTGAATACACACACTGAGCAGGCCTTCCGCTTCTAGCTCAAAACTAACCCCATCAGCATCCAAGGCTTGAACCAGGATATATTCAGAACGAACCACAGGCTCAAAAAAACCCGGTACCGATAAACAGCCTTCATTACTTTCCGTCTCACCATTTCTGGACAAAATAATGGGGTTTATTAAGCACAACGGCGCATTTTTTTCCTCACTGGTATCAATCACAATAACCCGCTTATGCACGTTAACCTGCGTTGCAGCAAGCCCAACACCATGCGCCTCGTACATAGTCTCAAACATATCCTGAACCAGGCTTTTGATGGCCTCATCAACAACCTTGACGTCTGCCGCCTGTTTACGCAAGCGTTCATCAGGAAACTCAAGAATAGTTAATAATCCCACCGATCTCTCCGTTATAATAGCTAAAGACTGGAATTTTAACTGAATTCATCTAAACTTTGAATTCGAATTAAATTAATTCAGCTTAAATATTCATTAGTGTATTAATGATGTCCACGTTTCCGCTGAATAATTCTGACTGACACCACCATTACTCACAGGACTTTTGTATGGTATTACGCGCAGCCCTGGGATGGCTTATCCCGCTTGTTTTTAGCATCACTGCAACCGCTGCTGAAATTGACCTTAACCCTGCACATCCTAATCAATATCAAGTTGCTGAAGGTGATACGCTGTGGAATATTGCCAGTAAATTTCTTAAAAAACCCGCACAATGGCCGCGTTTGTGGCAAAACAACCCAAACGCCAAGAACCCTAACTTCATTTATCCCGGTGATGTTTTAGTGTTTTCAATGGTTAACGGTAAACCTCAAATCCGGGTTGCCAACCGTAACCGCAATGCGGTCAGATATGAAAAACTGAGTCCTCAAATCCGTGAAACCCCCCTGGTAGAAGCCATTAAATTATTGCCCGTCAACGCCATTGATCAATTTTTATCTTCCCCTAAAGTGGTAACTGAAGATGAGTTGAATGTTGCGCCTTATGTACTGAGTTTTGCAAACGAACATCTGATTACAGGCGCCGGCGACCGGATCTATGTTCGCGCGATTACCGAACCGCCTGGTTTAAACTACACCGTTTACCGTAAAGGTCAGGCATATGCTGACCCTGAGTCAAAAGAAATTTTAGGCTATGAAGCCGAATTTATAGCCGATACGACACTGCAAAAACAAGGTGATCCTGCGACGCTATTAATTAATAAAGCCAATAGTGAAGTTCGCACCGGTGACCGCTTGATGCCCAATACCGCTAGCGAAGTAACCCTCAACTATTTCCCCCACCCACCAGAAAAACCGGTTAATGGCAGCATTATTAGTGTTTTAAACGGTGTATCACAAATCGGTCAATATAATACCGTGGTACTTAATAAAGGCACGGAGGAAGGTTTGGTGGTGGGACATGTCCTGGATATTTACCAACGTGGTAAACTACTTGCAGATCCTTACGCTGAAGAAAAAGACACCGCCGTTATACTCCCCGACGAAATGGCCGGTAGTTTAATGGTATACCGGGTTTTTAAAAATGTTAGCTATGCCTTGGTTATGCAGGCATCGCAAGCCATTCATATTTTAGATAAAGTACAATCCCCCTGAATAAACAAAACCATACCAACATCGAGTCCTTACGCTTCTGGTTAGCCTTATTACGCATACCTGGCGTAGGGTGTCGAACTTTTCTTAAAATCCTGGACACTTTACAACCAGAACAGTTATTTAGTGAATCCTATACAGCACTTAAAGACCTTGGGCTGGCCGAGCGCAGTATCGAAGCGATTCGACAACCAAACTGGGACACTATCAGTGCTGATTTAACTTGGCTAGAAAATCCTGATAATCAGGCGATCACCTTAAATGATGCTGCCTATCCAGAACAGTTAAAAGAAATTGCCGATCCACCACCCATTTTATTTGTTCGCGGAAATGCGCAACTGTTAAAGTCGCCCCAAATCGCAATTGTCGGCAGCCGCAACCCAACCGCAGATGGCAAAAAAATCGCCCATAATTTTGCAGGTACCTTAACGCAATTTGGGTTTACCATCACCAGCGGCTTGGCACTCGGCATTGATGCCGCAAGCCACCAGGGTGCCCTGGACGCAAATGGCTTTACCATTGCCGTCGCCGGAACCGGTTTAGACCGCATTTATCCAGCTTGCCACAAACAACTGGCTACGGATATTATTACTCAGGGTGCAATTGTTTCCGAGTTTCCGCCAGGCACCACTGCAAAAGCCAACCATTTCCCCAGAAGAAACCGTATAATCAGCGGCCTATCTCAAGGATTGCTGGTTGTTGAAGCAGCCCAGCAAAGCGGATCCCTAATCAGTGCGCGCATGGCCTTGGAGCAAAACCGGGAAGTTTTTGCAATCCCAGGGTCTATCCATAATCCACTCGCCAGAGGTTGTAATGCGCTGATACGGGAAGGTGCCAAGCTTGTCGAAACAACTCAACATATTCTTGAAGAGCTTGTGCAATACAATCAAAAGGTTAACGAAATAGTAGTGGCGCAATCGCAATCATTACTTGACCTAGAGCAACAAAAATTATTGAATCTCATCCTATACAGCCCGACATCGGTTGATCATTTAGTAACACAAACGAGCCAATCCGTTGAAATCATTGCCTCGATGCTCTTGCTATTAGAATTACAAGGCTATATTACATCCGCACCCGGTGGCGGCTATATTCGTATTAAATAAAAGTGACTATGAAAGAAGACATTTTTGATGTGCTGATTTATTTGTTTGAAAACTATATGGATAACGAAGAGTTTGGCGACTTCATCGATAGTGATGCTATCCGTACCGAACTACTGGAAGCCGGTTTCGAACAACCAGAGGTGACTAAAGCCTTTAACTGGCTTGAATCATTAAGTTTACAAGGCTCTCTGGCGACTTCCCACACCCCTAATTTCCGTATTTTTTGCCATCAAGAACAAGCAAAGCTAGACATAGACTGTCAGAATCTTTTAATCTTCCTGGAAAAAAGCGGCATCATAAACTCTACCAACCGTGAAATTGTTATTGATCGGGCGATGGCACTGGAAGATGAAGATATTTCATTGGAAAAATTAAAGTGGATTGTATTAATGGTCTTGCTGAGCTTACCGGATGAAGCCCTGGCTTTTTCAAGAATGGAAGATATGATCTACGATTTTGCACCCGATTATTTACATTAATATTACTAAAGCAACTGCCTCTAATGAGTAAAAACCTTGTCATTGTAGAATCACCTGCAAAATCAAAAACCATTGAAAAATATCTGGGCAAAGATTTTAAAGTCTTGGCATCCTACGGTCATGTCAGAGATTTGGTACCCAAAGAAGGCGCAGTGGATACCGAACATGATTTTGCAATGAAATACCAGCTTATTGACCGGAATCAAAGGCATGTACAAGAAATCACTAAAGCACTAAAAGATGCTGATACACTCTATCTTGCTACCGACCCTGATCGGGAAGGCGAGGCAATTTCCTGGCATCTATATGAACTCTTAAACGACAAAAAACAACTCAAAAACAAAACGGTACATCGGGTTATTTTTCACGAGATCACTAAAAAAGCAGTAACTGAAGCCATTGCAAATCCCGGGGTATTAGCGGTTAACTTGATTAATGCCCAACAGGCACGGCGCGCCCTAGATTATCTGGTAGGCTTCAATTTATCACCCCTATTATGGAAAAAAATTCGTCGGGGCCTGTCCGCCGGACGCGTACAAAGTCCGGCGCTGCGCATGATAGTGGAACGCGAACTGGAAATTGAAGCGTTTAAGTCCCGCGAATACTGGACTATCGAGGCAGCACTAACGGCTTCTGATCAACCCTTTAAAGCCAAACTTACCCAATTTAACGGTGAAAAAGCCACCCAATTCAGTATCCAAGATGCCGAACTTGCGGAAAAAACCCGGCTAACTATCCTTGAAGCTGCAGATGGTCAATTGATCGTCGATAAAATTTCGAAAAAACAACGTAAAAACCAACCTTCAGCCCCTTTCATTACCTCAACCCTGCAACAGGAAGCTGCGCGTAAACTTGGCTTTACCACCAAAAGAACCATGATGGTGGCGCAGCAATTGTACGAAGGCATCGACATTGGCGGCGAAACCACCGGCCTAATAAGTTACATGCGTACCGACTCAGTCAATTTGGCTGTAGAGGCTATCGCTGAAATCCGTGCTTTAATCACCGAAAAATATGGTGCAAAAAATCTGCCTGCTGAACCCAGACAATTTAAAACTAAAGCTAAAAATGCGCAGGAAGCGCACGAGGCAATTCGGCCGACATCGGCTTTTCGTTTACCTGCCGATCTTAAAAACCATTTATCAGCTGAGCAGTTGAAACTATATGAATTAATCTGGAAACGCACCGTCGCCTGCCAGATGTTACATGCTACCCTCAATACCATTGCGGTTGATTTAACTTGCGCTGAAGGCCTGCACAGCTTTAGGGCCACAGGCTCAAGCATTGCCGACCCTGGCTTTATGACGGTTTATCTGGAAGGTAAGGATGATAATGCCGAAAATGACGACCAGGAAACCTTTTTACCAGAATTAAAAGAAGGCCGCCCCGTCCCATTAAATGACGTTATTGCCGATCAACATTTTACTGAACCACCGCCACGCTTTAACGAGGCTACGCTGGTCAAATCGCTGGAGGAACACGGTATAGGGCGGCCTTCGACCTATGCTACTATTATTTCAACCCTACAAAACCGTGAATACGTCATACTGGAAAGTAAACGTTTCTATCCAACGGATGTAGGTCGCATTGTTAATAAATTTTTAACCGAGCATTTTACTAAATACGTCGATTACAACTTTACCGCCAACCTTGAAGATGAACTGGATGCCGTATCCAGAGGCGAAAAAGATTGGGTTCCGGTTATGCGGGATTTTTGGCAACCTTTTAACAGTTTAATTCAGGATAAAGAAACCAGCGTCCAACGTAAAGATGTCACTCAGGAAGCCATTGATGAAAAATGTCCTACCTGTGACAGCCCTTTATCCATTCGTTTGGGGCGCAATGGACGTTTTATTGGCTGCACAAATTACCCCGAATGTTCTTACACACGCAACTTGGATGATGATAAAGGCGCAGGCAGCAACGAACCTGAAATTGTTGAAGGCAGAAATTGCCCAAAATGTGAATCTAACTTAATCATCAAAACCGGGCGCTACGGCAAATTTATCGGCTGTACTAATTATCCCAGCTGCAAACACATTGAACCACTAGATAAACCACTTGATACTCATGTCGCCTGCCCGCAATGCAAAACGGGCAGTATCCTCAAGCGGAAAGCGCGTTCGGGAAAAATATTTTACTCGTGTTCAGAATATCCAAAATGCAGCTATGCACTCTGGAATGCCCCTGTTGCTGAAAGTTGCCCTGCCTGCGAGTGGCCCATTTTGACCGTTAAAACTACCAAGAAAAACGGCGTGGAAAAAGTATGCCCACAAAAAGACTGCAAATATGCTACACCCTATGAAGGGGATCCAGAGGATGCAAATGGGCCTAAAGCTTAAACCCGATAAATCAAAGATTCGACTTCGCTACTTTGCTGTAGAAGCCGCTGTTTGGTTTTCCCCAAGCTTATAAACCGACAAATAGCCCCCACTGCCACTTTGGTAGACTTGTTGAACGCCCTTCGGCTTAGCTTTTAAGGAGTCCATAAACGGCAAAAGCCGTACTAATAAAGAATTTTTGGTTTCTTGATTGGCAGGTGTCCAAGCTCGATAATAAGCGCCTTCTTTCTGCACCAAATAATTACCCTCACCCACTTCTGCCGCCCAACGTTTAACTTGTGCGATGCCACCATGCAAATCATCACCGGCAGGGATGTTTTTGGAATTAAATGCCAGCGGCGAGCCGCCATAGCTAACTAATTCACCCTGGCGCAATAATAAGTCATTAGTCACTAACAAATAAATGGGCTGCGAACTGCCAAAATGCGCAACTATTTCAGCTATCGCTTTATCACTATCCATCGTTAACCAAGCTGCCATTTTAGACAGGTGCTGGCTTTCTTCTGCGGAAGCAAGCGGAAGTTGTTGCTGCAAAGCCTTCCAAACTGGCCCAACAAAAGTTGCCGCAGCCGGTTTACTTAACCAGGCATTACTGCCCCCTAAAAAATGCACCCGCTGCCCGTCGTCCCACCAACTTAAGATCAACGCATCTTTCGCCGCATTGCCGGTCATAACACGCATAGCATCCTGCCAAATCTTAGCGCGTAAGCCGGTAGGGCTGGACAACACTGACTCCGATTTATCCGGAGGAAATAATATAGCGCTGCGCTGAAGCTGCCGCTCATCCTGATAGTGTGCCACTAACAGGCTAAACAACGCTTTACCCTCATCACTGAATTCAAAACGCTCTATCGTCTGCGCAGCGAATTTACCCACTGGGATAGATTGTAGCTCTTGCGTGTGTGTAACTTTCAGCACAGGCGTATTATTGCCTTTAAGAAAGGTCATCACAGATGCCGATCGAGACATTATTGCTCCCCCGGCAATCAACAAAACACCACTGCACAGCAATAGCAAACTTTTCTTTAGTGTTAACATTGACCGATATTCAATTTAATCTCTCATTTGTAAACAACATAACGCCTCAAGGTTATTAAAACCTTGAGGCGCGGTAAAATAAATATTATTTTTCAACAAGTTATTTAGACTTTAACACGGCATAACCAATGCCTAATCCAAATAAAATCAGCAACAACGCTTCCCAAATTGAATTATCAGTTTCACCATCGTTAGCTTTGCTAGCTTTACTTGAGGAGCCCTCACGTAAACGCGTATCTTCATCCATAATTTCAGCATAATCCCGCACCAGCGCTGACCAGCCTTCAGTATAGGTAAAACCGCCCGGATTGCTGTGGAAAATACCTTTATAGTGTTTAATCAAATCATGCTCCCACATATCCGCATACAGACGTTCGATATGGCTTGGGTTATTCCCTTTCGCCCAAAACAATTGGAAAAATCCACCTGCTTCGTCTTTTTCTGGTTTAGGCGGTTTAGGCCGATTGGTTTTCTGTCCAACCAGTAAGCCATCGTCATACAACTTATTAACGACCTTTTTAGCGGCTTGCTCTACGCCCAAACCTTGAATAGTGCCTTTGTCGGCGGTATCCAAATAGGCTTTAGAAAAGCTTTCGGAATGGCATAAAGTACAGGTTTGCACCCAGGATTTTTTGCGCTCTTCGAACCAGGGATGTTTAAGGTTATCCGCAATTTTAGTGGTAGGATTAAACGCCCAGCGTACTTTACGCACCAGATTATGCGAATATTCGCCATGGTATTCAAAATGACACATTTGACAGGTCGGCGCAGTATAGCCACCTTTGGCAATCGCATCTTTTAACGGCACTTCAAAATTCCATTTTTCCTTACCGATGGTTTGGTATTGCGTACCATGTTTAGACATCATGAAATTTTCAAACTCATTATGGTCTGCACCATTATGACAAGTGGCACAGGCTTCCGGTTGCCTGGCTTCCGCTACCGAAAAAGTATGCCGGGTATGACAACCATCACATTTGTTTTGCTGGTAATGGCACATGTCACAACCTTGCGCCACTTCCCGCTCCGGCATTCCTGCCCAAATGCCATTCTCAACATTCGCCTCCCAATCCACAGCATGCGAAGGATGGCCTTTATCCCATTGCTTTTGAGGCCACGCTTGATCTTTTTCAGACTCAGACTCTGCGAATTCATTTAAATGGCAAGTCCCGCAAGCTGCCCGATCCGGCATAACCAGATTTTTACTATGATCTATCGTTTTGGCACCAACCCCGCCATGACAGTCAATACAGCCTACTTGATCTAAAGGCTTACCGGATTCAAGCAAGCCTAATTTAGTCAAGTTAGCTTCAACTTCGGTTAATTTTGTTTTTTTGTAAGCTCTGACATCACTATCCTGCAAGGCACGAATGGCTTTTAAGTCGTAATGAACACTACTCTTCCAGGCATGAAAAGCCCCAGGACTACTGGCTTCATGACAACCGACACAGCTATCACGATCAAATTCACCCTGTACCGTTTTGGGTGCTTTATAAAAATCTTTGGGATCCCAATAACTTTGAATCGGAATGGGCTGCCACAGCTCCCCATGTTTACCTTTACCAGGATGGGTATCGTAATAATTTTTTTTAATTTCATTGAAATCAGGTTGCGCTGCTAACACTACCCCCATTCCCATGAATCCGATTAGCAACAACCATAAGCTAACCATCCTGTGTAACTGTCTAGATCTCATAACTTCATCCTCTCAAGCCAATTTAAACCTGTAATTTCGAATCGAAATTACAATTTAACAAGAAACACGCCTTTTTACCAGTAAAATTACTTTGAAACTAACGCTACCACACTAATTAACAAAGAAGAGTTAAGACTCATTTCCTTCCAAAAGATTCTTAATGTTGCGCTGATGCCGCCAAAGCAACAACACCGCAAGAATCCCGAAAGTTACCACCATAATCGGACTACCCAACAAGAACCAGGCATAAACTGGAGCTAAAACTGCCGCCACCAGCGCGGAAAGGGAAGATATTTTCTTTAACTTATAAACCAGTAACCAGGTACTTAAGATTGCCACACCCAACAGCCAATAAACCCCCAAAGAAAGTCCCAAAGCTGTTGCAACCCCTTTTCCGCCTTTAAAACCAAAAAATACCGGGTACAAATGGCCCAAGAAAGCAGCCAACATAACCACTGCAAGCAACAGTTCCGAGCCGCCTACAGCATGAACCAGCAACACAGGAATTAACCCTTTTAGTGCATCACCAACCAAGGTGATTGCTGCTGCTTTTTTACCACCAATCCGCATCACATTGGTAGCGCCAGGATTACCCGAACCTTGGCCACGGGGGTCTGGAAATCCCATTACACGACAGACGATCACGGCACTGGAAACCGATCCAAGTAAATACGCCAACGGCACTAACAACCAATCAATCATTTATTTTTCCCCATCAACACTTGTAACCATAGAATAATTCGCTGATACTGAGCAGTTTCAACGCACATAATAACCGGAAACCAGCATGGATATAATTTTTTTAGGTGGCCTCAAAATAGAGACTATCATCGGCATTTATGATTGGGAGCGCGTAACAAAACAAACCGTAATTTTGGATATTGAGATGGCCTACGACATTCAAAAAGCCGCCGCAACCGACGATATACAATACGCACTGGATTACAAAAAAGTATCCAAGCGGATTATCTCGTTTGTAGAACAGAGCGAGTATCTTTTAGTAGAAAAACTGATCGAAGAAATCGCAACTTTGATCCGCACGGAATTTAATGTCCCGTGGCTTAAAATCACCCTTAATAAAAAAGGGGCGATCAGTGGCGCCAGCGACGTAGGCATTATAATTGAACGGGGTGAGAAATAAGCGATGCCTACAGCGTATGTCAGTATTGGCAGCAACATTCAGCGCGACATTCATATCCCCAATAGCCTAAAAGCACTTAAGCAAAAATTTGGCGAACTCACCTTATCGAGCGTTTATGAAACTGCCGCAGTCGGCTTTGCTGGGGATGCTTTCTACAACTTAATAGTCGGCTTTAATACTGAGTTGACAGCAAAAGAAGTCGCTAACATTCTCCGCGAGATTGAATTGGCACATGGACGTACCCGGGACTGTCAGAAGTTTTCCGCCCGCACCCTGGATTTGGATTTAATTTTGTTTGGTGATTTAGTGTTGAACGATAAGCGCTTGCAGATTCCACGCGACGAAATTGAACGCTATGCTTTCGTACTTGAACCACTGGCTGAAATTGCCCCAACCTTGCAACATCCTGTTAAACACGTTGACTATGCCAGCCTATGGCAAGCATTTGATAAAACCGCCTTACAACAGCAGCGCATTAACCCGGATTGGCTATCAACAATTTAAAGTTCTGCCGCCATCCACTTTAATAATTTGACCGGTAATGTAGGGTGCGTCCTGGATCAAAAAGCGCACCGCTTTGGCAATATCAAGAGGATCGCCCAAGCGCTGTAAGGCTATGCGCCGTAATATTTCCGCTTGCCGGCCTGTGTCTGAATCATGTTCCGCCCATAAAATAGCGCCTGGTGAAACCCCATTAACCCGAACCTCAGGCGCAAACTCCTTGGCCAGAACCCGGGTCATGGCTTCGAGCCCTGCTTTGGCGATGCTACAAACCGGATAGCCCGGTAATCCCCGCTCGGAATGAATATCCACCATATTAACGATACAGCCCTGCCTCTTGCACAATGTACTTTCCAATGCTTTTGCCAGAAAAAAAGGCGCTTTAAGGTTACTGCCCAATAACTCGTCCCAATTTTGTTCAGCGGTGTCAGCAACCGTTTGAGGGTAGAACATCGAGGCGTTATTCACCAATACATCTATACCACCCCAAGCTGATTGCGCTTTCGTTGCCAAATTATCCAACTCCTCCAAACGCAACAAGTCAGCTTGTAACATGATGACTGAATCTGGTCGCCGCCCATTCAATTCTTCTGTGAGCTTACGCGCTTCCGCTTCGGATGAATGATAATGCACAATAATATTAAAGCCTTCTGCATGTAACAAACGCGCACAGGCGGCACCAATACGCTTTGCCGAGCCGGTAATCAGGATGTTTTTAGGTTGCGTCTGTAACGTCATTTTTAGTACTCAGGGTAATTTAAAGTAACGGCTATTTGTTGCGAGGGTGAATTGATCCATTTGCAAGTTGAGCAAGTCCGCAGAACTATCGAGGGAGAATTGAATCAAGTTGATCAAGCCGGCCCCTTCTGTTGCGCTAGGGAAGTTAACGCCCAGACCTGCAAGATCAAGCTGATCCCCTGATACGGGGTCACCGAAGACGGCGCTATCGAAGTGCAATAATGCAGGATCAAAGCCCAGACTCAAATCATAGCTACTGAGTGCTACGCTGCTATCAAGACCTGAAATATCAATAGCGACGCCGACAGTCTGGCCTATGTTAACTTGCCCAGATGCAGGTGTGAGAGTGACCATGACATTGGCCTGAACCGGCATATCCAGCCAGAGCAGTAACAAGCAAGCTGCAATAACAATTTTATACATAGCTGAACCACTCCTTTTTATGATTAAAAATCAAGCACAATGGCCTCATTAACCTGCTGCTGATGCTGGCGTTCAAAGTTATCCCAAATGCCCGCTTCTTTAGCGAGTCGAATAAAATTTTCAGAACGGTTGGTAACATGCGCAACGCAAAAAGTCAGCTCCAGCTCTAAAGTTGGCATCGCTTGCATCAGCGGCTTGACTAACGCCGGGTTAACACCATTAGAACCATAATCTCCCAACGCCAAAGCTCTGGAAAAACCATAAAACTGCTGCATGCGGCTTTCGCACAATTGGCTGTAACGCTTGCGCTGTGCGGGATTTTTCAGTGCCTCTTTAATAGCCAGTGTCGCGAGCGTCGCATTGTAAAAGGCATTTTGAATGCCATGTGAAAAGATCGGATCGACGAACGCTGCGGCATCACCGATGCAATAGTAGTTTTCGCTACAAATCCGCGTGGAATAATATGAATAATCCGGCCGGAATTCTAACGAACCTTCGATAAATTCTGCCTCTGCCAATAAATGCTTTAAATGCGTCAGGTTAGCGCAGGTGTGTTTAAAAAACGCCTCACGCTGGGCTTTATCCATGCCTTTAGTTTTATCGGTATGCACAATCAAACCGACACTGGTTTTTTCGCGCAACACGATATGCCAGATCCAGCCGTCTGCATAAGACATCACAAAGGTAACTGGCGCACTGGTTTTTAAATCAGCTGTAGTATGGCTACGGCGATCTGCGCCCACATACAAGGAATTATGATAATAACCCCATAGCGATAAAAAATTTAGACTGGAATCAATAATTTGCCGGGAACCAAATTGCCCTGCCAGAAACGAGCTATGACCGCTGGCATCAATCACATACTGGCAAGCAATAACCCCTTTAACATTAGTATCGCCGCGCTTATCCAGATAATGCACTTTAGGCTGATTTGCATCAGCAAAATCGACCTGCTTAACCGCCACCTGATTAAAAACAACCGCGCCACAGAATTCCGCATGATCCAACAACAGACTGTCAAAAATATCCCGCTCAACATGCAAGCCAGGGCGGGTATAGCCATACTCGGAAAATTTGATATGGTGAACTTTATCGTTCCAGGCCACTAAGCCACCCGACTTAACGACGAAGCCTTCCTGCTGAATTTTATCCGTAACGCCTAATAAGTCGGCGAATTGCCAGAAATGGGGGATCAGGCTTTCCCCCACCTGATTTCTAGGGAAGTTTGCTTTTTCTAGTACTACCGCATCAATGCCGCTTTGTGTCAGCAAGGTTGCCGCACTGCTCCCGGCAGGTCCTCCGCCGATTATCAGGACAGTGCATTTTGAGGGAATGGCTTGATTAGTAGGTTTCATGAGGAAATTTTTAGGCGGGTTAGCTTATGATTGGTTTAGTCTGCCTAAATTCATCCATATCATTATTATCTACGCGGTCATAAATAGCCTCAACACTTAGCGTTAAGCCAATCGACTCAAAAGTAACCTGATCACCGAGATAATAATACTCAGGCGTCCAATGCTTACTTTTTCGCAGCACTTGAATGGATACAAACTCTTGTTCCATAAGGACATACTCTTGGAGAGTCGGCAGGTTTAGGTAATAAAGTAATTTTTTTGTGGTATCGTTTTTTCTGGTCGATTTAGATAACACTTCAACAATAACCACTGGTGATATGACGAAATATTCATCGCCTGCTATTTTTCCGCAGTCCACTACTACATCAGGATACAGGTAATTTTTTCCTGCCTTTACCTTCATGTCTGCCATAAAAGACTCACACGGCATTCCTTTCAAGTGATTTCTGAATTCACTAAAAACATTACCAATTATCCGAGCATGGTTTGCGCTCGCTCCGGTCATTGCATAAATATAACCATCGAAATATTCACGTTTTACTTCAGACCTTAGTTCGCTACTAAGATATTCGGCTTCGGTCATGCAAATATTGTCTTGTTCAGATTGCAAGGTCATGGGTTGATCTCCAAGGCTTAATCTAGATAATTAAGATCTGCCTTTGTAAATCTACTAGGTCTAATTAATATTGGTTGATTATTCAAAACAATAGGTTTATCAGGGTCACTTTTATGTTGCACCATAGTATTTATACTATCCATAAATTTTTTGGCGTCATTTTCATTATAAGAATGATAACTAAATAGCTCTCTATGGTTTCCATCATCATTTTTAATGAGTGTTACAAAAAACCATTCATTTTTATGATGCAATGTCAATTCATCAATAAATTTAAAAGGTATTATTGCAAAAGCACTTTCTAAACCAGGAGATTTTTCACCTTCAAATTCTCCATTAATTTGAATAAAATTTTCTGCGACATATAATTCAGCCGGAGACATCCCTTCGGGTTGCGAGAGTATTTTTTCTCTTATTGATTGCATAGCATTAATTACATTAGGGTTGGATTCAGGATTGTAGGACAACAACGTAGCACCACAGCCACTCAGCATTACAGTATAAAAAATATGCACAAAAATTCTTGTTAGTCTATGATATCGCATCGTCTTTCCTTAAAATTTGAATCCGCCAGTTTATGAATTTAATAAAAGTTATAACATTGTTAGTGCTGTTTATGCTGGGCGGTTGTGCAACCACTAATGTACCGCAAGAAGAAGCTTCGCTTAATCATCGGTCTTCTGGGAAGTTTTCTGAAGAAATGCCGCCTATTCACCACTCCTCTAAGAAGTTTTCTGAATATAAGCAGGTGTTTATTAAGCCACTCGCGATCCCTGCTGAATTTCAGAATTCTAACAGTAATAAAAAAGCCATAACAATGCTTAATGATCTTTTATACAAGAATATGCTACCAATATTTCCAAGCCTTGAAAAATTTAGTGACTACTATATTTCTAAAACAAAAAACGCATTGATTATTGAACCTCATATTGAAAAAATCAAGTACGTAACCAAAGGTCAGCGAGGTGCTTTAGGATTATTATGTATTGTTTGTGGTGCGTTGGCCGGTAACTCGACAGTGATTTTACAAGTTTCTTACATGGATGCCAAATCTAAAGAAATCATAGCATCCCCGTCCTTTTATCAACATGCTAATGCTTTTGGAGCCTCTTTTTCTCAAAATGATTTAGATATGCTAGATAGGATTACCGAGTTAGCGAGCTTTTATGCCGCAGATAATTTCTAACAACCTTGAACAACCTTACTCCTACCCCGCAACAACCCCTGCTGAAAATGATTATCCTCCATCCATAAATCACCGGCTAACATCGCGGTGATTTCGCGTTTTATGCGTTCCTCTCGATCGGACTCAAAAAATAGATTATGCACAAGATTGGAACAATAAAAGCGTTCAATCATTAAATACATACTTTGAAAACCGGTTTGATAAATTTGATCAGTCACCGCATGTAAAGTGGGATCGGCTTCCCGCCCTTCCAGAAAACCCTGGTGAATTTGGTCGGCGATGAATTCCGCAGTTTTAACGGCAAAAAAGAAACCTGAAGAAAATACCGGGTCTAAAAAACCCGCCGCATCGCCACAACACGCAAAGCGTTGACCGTAGCGCTGGGCATTAAAATAACTAAAATCCGCCTCAACCCGCAAGCCCGCCCACAGCTCCGCCCCAGCCAATAATTCAGTCATACGGGGCGAGGCATTGATGTAGTAGTCATATAAAGCGTCTCGCTTTAAGTCATCAGGAAACTGCTTTTGCACGACTAACCCAACGCTCAAACGTTGGTCTACCAGGGGGATACACCAAATCCAACCGATGTCGGTCAAAATAATTTCGATATTACCGGTAGCAAATAGGCCGTCGGTTGCTGGCGTTTTAGCCAGATGATAATGTTTATACAGTGCAAACTTACCCAGATTTTCCAGTTTATTGATGCTTTTATGTTTTTTACCCATCAACGCACTGCGCCCGGTCGCGTCAACAAAATAGCGGCTTTCATAAGCGGTTTTATCGGTGCCGACCTTCACCACTTCAGAAGTACAGTTTACGGCAGTTACTTTTTCCTGTTGCTTGGCGGTTACGCCATGCTTAATGGCGTTGTTAAACAAGCGCTCATCAAATACCGAGCGTTCGACCTGAAAGGTGCGATATTTACCCTGAAACGGAAAAAAAGTGGTTTTACCGGAGGCTTCATCAATAAATTTCGCACCGCCTTTGACTAAATTGCCGTCACTCCATTCAATGCCTAAGCGCTGCATAATCGGTTCGGAACGCGGCAACATGGATTCCCCAATATGAAAACGCGGGTGCTGCCCCTGCTCCAGCATTAACACTTGATAACCATGCTGCGCTAATAAAGTAGCAGCTGTTGATCCGGCAGGACCGCTGCCAGCAATAATGACATCATAACGCTGTGATTCTGACATATTAACAACTCTCAAACTCGGTAAACCAAATATTACCTTTAGGGTTTAGGGGAATAACCGCCGGTTGTTGCGTGTTAATGGCACACAACAACGGTAAGGCCGCGACAGCAGGTACAGCATCGACCAACGCCGACCAGTGTTCATCCAAGGGGCTAGCTATCGGCTTGATACGCGGCACACTAATACTGCCTAACGCCTGTTGCCGATCGGTGCTTAAGACCAATGCGCAGGCGCAGGCAGCCTGACCAATGGGCGGTGCCAAATACTGCGGCCACAACTCATCGTAACAAACCAGCAATAAGTCACCATGCGCCAATTGTAATTGGGTATAGGCTTCCAGTAAACCCATAGCAAATGTATCATCAACGGCGGCAATCGCAGTGCTGGCTGCCTGGCACTGGTTTAAAATCCCCCAATACCCTGCGGTAGTGTTATGCACGGAGTTATGAAATTGTGTGGGGGAAAGCAACGCCTCCGCCAACGGCAATAAACGACACAACGCATCAGTAACCTGAATTTCTCCACCCAATGATGCAAACACTGAAGGCAAAAGCGCAGTATTAACCCCTGCCTGCTGGCAAGCTTTGGTTGCTGCGGTGATAGCCATTCGGGTTGTCATGCTGGTTCGGCGGCGTATGGCAGCAGGAATCAGGTTATTGTCAACATTTAAGCAAGGCATATTAAAACTCGCCAGCAACTCAGGTTCCGGGCAACACATCACCGCACTTTTGATATAAATCCGCGCTGACTCATGCATGCCCTTCCCCCCTTGCAACAATCACACAGGCATTATTCCCCCCAAAGCCAAAGGAGTTGCTCATGGCAATTTTAAGCTTTTGGTTAAGCTTCGGATCAGCTATTACATGACATCGGCAATCGGCTTCCAACTGACGCAAACCAGCTGTCCCCGGTATAAACTGCTGTTTTAAGGCTAACAATGCGATAATGGTTTCCAACGCACCCGCCGCCCCTAACGTATGTCCGGTAATACCTTTGGTGCCACTGCACGGCACCTGATCGCCTAATACGCTATAAACTGCGGTGTTTTCAACCTGATCATTGATACGGGTTGCCGTGGCATGTAAATTCAGATAATCCACATCTGTTGCCTTGATGCCTGCCAGTGTTAAGGCATTTTCCATCGCCAAGGCCGCTCCAAACCCTTCCGGGTGCGGTGTACTCATATGATGCGCGTCGGAAGACTCACCCACTGACAATACCCTCGGTAAATGCGCATTTTCAGGAGTAATTTTTTCTAGCACCAACAATGCCGCCGCTTCCCCAATATTAATGCCGTTGCGCTCCCGATCCATCGGTCGACAAGCCTGTTCGGCTATTAAGTCCAGACTTTTAAAGCCCCTCAGGGTAAGCCGACACAAAGTATCTGCCCCGCCCACCAAGACCGCATCACAAACCCCGCCCGCAATTAAGCGCTGCCCTGTGGCAATTGCCTTGGCACTGGATGAACAAGCAGTGGAAATGGCATAGCAGGGACCCGCTAAACCAAGTTCCTGCTGTAAAAAACGTGCGGTGGCTTGATAGGCGTGTTTGGTTACAAAATGGAAATCATCCGGCATTTTATGGGTTTCTAAAAACACGCCATAAGCTGATTCGGTTTCATACAACCCGGAAGTGCTGGTACCGATCACTACCCCAATGCGTTCATGGCCATAACGTTTTTTTGCCTGTTCAACCGCTTGCCGAATGCCGTCTTCAGGGTTATTCAAAGCCGCCAGCGCCACTTGCGAATTGCGGCTATCATAAATCTCCAAGGCAGAAGCAATTCCCGGCAACGGCAGCTTAATTTCACCGACCTGGGTTGGGAACGCCAATTCAAATAAAGTCAGTGGCGCAAGGTGTGAAGTATTACTCAACAACGCTGCCAATAACGTCGCATTGCCCAAACCGCAGGCGCTAACAGCTGAATAAGCACTAATAGCAATAGGTTTAAGGCAGTTTGATTTTTCCATCCGTGTTAATTTAATTAAGAAGGTTGTGCCAATCTAAATTCTTGCATATCTTCGTTCTCCACGCGATCATAAATATCGGCAACCCTAAGCGTTAAACCTATAGATTCAAATGTCACCGTATGATCCAAAAAAAAATATTCCGCTTGCCAGTGATTACGCTTACGCAGCACTTGCACCGAGACAAAATCTTGTTCTAGCAACACATATTCCTGTAAAGAAGGCAGGTTAATGTATTTGATCAGCTTTGTGGTCAGGTCAGTCACCCGGGTCGATTTAGATAACACTTCAACAATTATAACTGGGGCGCTGGTTAATCCGTGTACTTCCGTGTGATTGCAAGCTACCACCACATCAGGGTAAACGTAATTTTTGCCCAGTTTTACCTGCATATCCGCCATAAAAGCCTCACAAGGCTTACCTTTCAGATGATTTCTAAATTCACCCAGCACATTCGCGGTTATTCTGATATGGCTGGTCGTGCCACCGGTCATGGCGTAAGCGCGACCGTCAATATACTCATGCCTGACTTCGGCGTTAAGCTCTGCATTTAAATAGTCTTCTTCGGTCATAGGGACGCCCGAAGATTCAAATTCTGATTGTAAAGCCATTGCTATACTCCTGTTATTTATGGGAATGAGTATTTAATAAAACTTGAAAGCGTTTAAATCATGGTCTGGTGTAAGTACGGGAGAAGTCGCAGGCCGCATCGTGATAATTTATTATGGCGACAAACATTTCGAGTTAATTATATCAGTTCCATAAAAAAACCGTCCAAGCCTTCAAAAGCTTGGACGGTTTTTGATCAAGGTGTTGTTTAAACGTTAAGTCGGAACCGTTCACGGGTTCCGGCTTATGATATTTGAAACATATACGATAAAAGCAATAATTAGCTTATTGACTTGAGCCCTTTAAAGGTTAAAAAAATATAATTTGGCAGTGCTACCAGCCTCAAACATTAAGTTCGGGGTTACAAACCCCATCCAGCAAAAGGGGGGTATACAAAAATACAATGCCCATCCTGACCTTAAAATTTAATATCCTAAAAAAACATGCGATTGTCTAAATGATAGGCATCGTAGCTCCCCATTGGTTATAGGCCGCCTCTGCCAGCCCTAAATCCTGCGCCACCTTGCGAATGCCATCCCGATCAGAGAGTACTAAAGCTTGCCCTTTAAACTGTGCGGTATATCTTTTGTAGACAGGCCGTGCCGGAAATTCTTCTTTTTTGGTTTTCATTGTTGACCTCGGATTTAGAGGTTACTCTATTAGCCAAGTGTCCACTAGATCGTGGCAAGATCACTATCCCAACATATTTTCACTGAATACGTTTTCTACTGTAGATTTTACGACTTCCATCAAAAATACTGGGCTTAATATCAGAAACAGATATGAGAAACCTGGGCTATCACAAGCCCCCATGTTTACGAAAAAGCAGTAATAGTGTAAGGTAACTGGCTTTTGATGCTCGCCAAACCTCTACAACTCAACAACCTTCATGAATAAACCCTCTGCTTTATTTAATTTGGCAATTGCCGGTGTGCAACACTTATCGCCCTATATTCCCGGAAAACCGGTCGAAGAACTGGAACGCGAACTAGGCTTAAGCAACATTGTTAAATTGGCCTCCAATGAGAACCCCTTGGGGCCTTCACCCACCACTATTCGTGCCATACAAGCCAATACGGCTGAGCTTACCCGCTATCCCGATGGCAGTGGTTTTCATTTAAAACAGGCGTTAGCGGAAAAATATCAGTTGTCCTCCAGTCAAATCACCCTAGGCAACGGCTCGAATGAACTATTAGAATTAGTCGCCCGCACTTTCTTAACTACGGCACACTCAGCGGTGTTTTCGCAACATGCGTTTGCTGTATACCCGATTGTTACCCAGGCGATCGGTGCTAAAGCCATTGTGGTGCCGGCTTTAAACTACGGACACGATCTGGATGCGATGTTAAAAAGCATCACCCCGCAAACGCGACTGGTATTTATTGCCAATCCCAATAATCCTACTGGAACAGTATTACCGCAAGCTAAATTACAAGAATTTATTAAAGCTCTCCCCCCCACGGTAGTATGTGTATTGGATGAAGCTTACTATGAATTTGTAAGTGCAGAACAACAAGGCGATGCAGTCGCCTGGTTGGATGCTTGCCCGAACTTATTGATTACCCGTACCTTCTCAAAAGCTTATGGGCTGGCAGGCTTGCGCATCGGCTATGGTTTATCCAGTACAGACCTGGCGGATTTATTAAACCGCGTCCGGCAACCGTTTAATAACAATTCTTTGGCTCTCGCAGCTGCGGAAGCAGCACTGGCGGATACCGATTATTTGCAGCAAACCATCCTACTCAATCAACAAGGCATGCAGCAATTAACCAACGCTTTTAAAGCATTGGGGCTGGAATGGATACCCTCTGCGGGTAATTTTGTGGCGGTAGATTTAAAGCTCCCTGCGCAAGCTATTTACAGTGCATTGTTAGCCAAAGGCGTCATTGTAAGGCCAGTTGCAAACTATGAATTGCCCAATCATTTGCGCGTTAGCATCGGCACGGCTGCGGAGAATCAAACCTTTATTGATGCCTTAACCGCTGTATTAGCGAATGTTTAAAAAACTGTGCATTATCGGCGTGGGTTTAATCGGTGGCTCAATCGCCCGGGCTGCCCGCGAACAGCATCCCGACATACACATTATCGGTTTTGGCCGGACAGAAGATAGCGCAAATTTAGCCTTAGCCAAATCGCTGGGTGTACTAGATGAGTACACCCTGGACATTGCCTGTGCAGTAACAAATGCCGATTGCGTAATTATCGCCACCCCGGTCGGGGCTTATCATGCGGTTTTAAAGTTACTTAAGCCCTATTGGTCAACCCAGACCTGTTATACCGATGCTGGCAGCACCAAAGGCAGTGTGATTGAAGCCTACCAGTCGATATTTGGGTTTGTACCGGACAACTTTATTCCAGCGCACCCTATTGCAGGTGCCGAACAAAGTGGGGTCAGCGCAGCCAAAGCAGATTTGTTTCAACAAAAATGCGTTATTATCACGCCGCTTAGCAATAGTGCGCCTAACGCCTTATTGCACATTCAGCAATTTTGGGAAAGCCTAGGCGCGCTGGTTACCTTAATGAGCACCGAACAACACGATGCTATTCTGGCAGCAACCAGCCATTTGCCGCACATCTTAGCGTTTGCCTTGGTTGATCTTTTGGGGCGTAAAGATGAACAGGAAGAAATTTTTAAATACGCTGCGGGGGGCTTTAAAGATTTTACCCGCATAGCCTCAAGCGACCCAACCATGTGGCTGGACATTTGTATGGCGAATAAACGGCATATTCTCCCTTTGATTGAGCAATTAAAAGTGGAACTGGATAAAATCCAAGACCTTCTAGCTACCGGTGACAACCAGCAACTGTTTGAAACTTTCCAGTATGCCAAAAATGCCCGACAACGGTTTTTAAATCAATTTGAAAATTGATGCCCCAATTTTTTGATACACATTTATAGTGCTTCAGATTACTTATTTATTTTATTTCTATAAAAGTTAAGTGCAACATTCAACTTTTTATCAAAAACCTATCGTTATGCTCGGTATAAGCATAATGTCTCATAGCTTTCAGCTTACACTTATGAAACTAACAAGTTAAGCCAAGACATTTTAGAAAAAAACGCGTAAATTAGCTTACAGCATTTTATAGCCCAATACCGATGATGCGCTAATGTTGAGTTGATCCAGAATCAATTTAACTTAAAGCAATAAACCTATCGAAGCACCCTTAGGCTATATTTGCCTATACCGCTGTCATCACTGAATAGTCCCTTATTTAAAAAGGAGTTCCGTATGTGTATGCAATTATGTGGCATTCGTCCCTATCAACGCTGGAATTGGAATGGCGATATGATCGTCCATGACACTACCATTCCAGCCAGCCGTAAAGTCCCAGGCACCCAAATTAAACGCTACGACATTGATATCCGCGAATTTGTGTCGATTGGTGGCAATTCCGTCATGCGCAAAACCCTGCACAAAATCAGCGAGAAGTGGTCGATGCATGACAAGCTACTATTTTTTGCCCGCAGCACCGGTGGCTTTGATTTTCGGGTTGATCGAATTTTTAATTGGTTCTCAACCCTGGACTATATCAAATCAAAACATCGCTTTGACCAATGGCTGTTCCCCGAAGAAACCTTAGCCCAAAATGGCGGTGACTGTGAAGACTTAAGTTTTTTGTTAGCTACCCTACTGGTAGAATCTGGTATTAGCCATAATTGCGTCAGGGTTGCACTCGGGCGGATTATTGACCACACCCACGAGCAACCGACTCCCCATGACCATGCGTGGGTTATGTACCAACAGGAACTGGGCGCATGGCAAATTCTTGACCCACTCTCACAGGTTAAACAACCCAGAGACTTTAACCCAGATACTTCAGGTGTAGCCGATCCAACCAAACCGAAAGCACACCAAAGCCCCAGCATTCAGGATGTTGAATATATCCCCTGCTTCGTTTTTAATTCCGAACATCTCTGGCGGGTACGTTCCACTGAGGCAATCGCAGGTAAATCCCTGCTAGACTATCTGAATGACCGCCAATTTTGGAGCGTTTTTGATCCCTCTTTTGCCGCCAGTGTACATAATTTTATTTTCGAACAAGCCCTCAAAGGAATGCCAAATAACGATCTACTGGCAGTCAAAGCCGCCAGCCTACGCGTAGATGTCAATGTCCTGGCCTACGACCCAAGGGATCATTTTGACTTCGCATACATACAGGCAAGCTGGAAACGGGTCAATCAACGCTTAGCATCAGGAACCTTGGACGACTTTGGACTAGCCATCCACGCCATTGGTGATTTTTATGCGCATTCGATGTACGCGCATTTCGCCCCTAAAACCAGCCCAAACCGCATTGCACTTTACGACCCTGCCAACCCCTTACCACCGGCACAATTACGCTATGACTTTTCCGGATTGCCTCTACCAGGGGCAAACGTAGATGCTAACAGCGCCGCCAAACTGTGGCAGGGTGAATTAGTTTCCGGCCAATGGTGGCGCTGGTATACCACCTATCCGCCCGACTTAAAAAAACCCAAAGAATTGCAAAAACACCGTAACCTGCCAGATCATGACGCATTGGCTGTTGATTCACCAAACCCTAGTCAACAAGCGCATTTTTTTGTTAGAAATAGCACGTATCTTGAGCAATTCAAGCTACGCCAGCAAGCTTCAATTGACCATGTCGCCCAAGTTTACCAAGCGTGGCGCAAAAGCCATTAAGCTATGCGCGGTACTCGACCTAAAATAATGGACACATAACCATGAATATATTTATTACCGGCGGCACTGGCTTTATTGGCCGGGCATTAACCCAACATCTCCGGCAACAAGGCCATGCCATAACCATCTTAAGTCGCCACCCGGAAACCATACCCGGCATTTGCGGAGCGGATATAAAAGCCATAAGCGATTTGCAAAACTTGCCACCTGAAATCCCTTATCAAATCATCATCAACTTGGCAGGCGCACCGATTTTTGACGCTCGCTGGACAGAGTCCCGAAAACAACTTATCCGCTCGAGCCGAATCGGCCTTACCGAACAGCTCGTTGCCGCTATTGCGCGGATGCCGGTCAAACCGGAACTGCTTATTAGTGGCTCGGCTATAGGCTATTATGGCGACCAGGGTGATACCGTCTTAACCGAACAAGCCACAACCCGCCAGGACTTTTCACAACAACTCTGTTCCGATTGGGAAACAGCGGCACGCCAGGCAGAAGTGCTGGGGGTCAGAGTCTGCCTAATCAGAACCGGTTTGGTTATTGGCGCGAATGGCGGCCTATTAAAACGCATGCTACTGCCATTTCAACTGGGTCTAGGCGGACGTTTAGGAAGTGGCCAACAATGGATGTCCTGGATTGACCGTCAAGACTGGATCGCCATCTGCGATACCATGATCAATGACGCCAGCATGCGGGGTGCATACAACGCTACCGCCCCTAATCCAGTCAGCAATGCCGAATTTACCCAAACGCTGGCGCAGTGTTTAAACCGCCCCGCCCTACTGCCACTTCCGGGGTTTTTCTTAAAAATGCTCATAGGGGAAATGTCCGAGCTGGTTTTAGGCAGCCAGCGTGTAATACCGGATCGTTTATTAACCCAAGGCTTCACGTTTCAATATCCAAGCCTTGCCAGCGCTATTAATCACGCGCTTAAAGGGTGATTAACCCACTAACATTAAAGGGTTGGTAAATTTGATCGACGAAATGATCCATTTTTGTTGTTAATGCGACATCGCTTACCGAAGCTCTTGGTACAATAGCCATCAGCCAGTCCACTAATATTTTTTACTATGTACAACATAAGGGTATTAACGTTTTTTATTCTATTATTTACCTACTCAACGCTTTACGCCCAAGAGCCTGCAAGCCAGCGTTTTTTAGTCATTAATTACCATGACATGGTTGATAATAAAGTAAATCTTAAAGCGCAAAAACCGCCTGATAAGCAGGCAGTATCCCAAAAAAACTTTGCGGCACATCTTGTCTGGCTTAAGCGCAATCATTATCGAGTGATCAGTGTTCAAGATCTGGTCGATTCCGCGGCTGGACTTAAAAACTTGCCTGAGCATGCGGTAATGTTAACGTTTGATGACGGCTATCAAAGCTTTTACACCCGCGTTTTTCCTTTACTAAAAAAATATCATTATCCGGCAACACTTGCATTGGTTGGTTCGTGGATGGAAGGACAACACACTGAAGAACGGCCGACAATACCTTTAATGACCTGGGCACAGGTACGGGAGATTGTTGCTTCCGGTTTAGTTGAAATTGCTTCGCACAGCTACGACCTGCATCACGGAATAATGTCTAATCCGCAAGGCAATGAACAAAGCGCAGTAACCAGCCGACTTTACGATAAGGAATATGAAGAATACGAAAAAGATGAGCCCTACCGGCAGCGTATTTTTAACCATATGGGAAAAAGTGCGGATTTTATCTTTCAGAATCTAGGCGTGCGTCCGCGCGTGATGGTTTGGCCTTATGGAGAATATAACGCGATCGCAGAGGATGCGGCAAAAATGGCCGGATTAACGATAACGATGGGATTAAGGGACGGTCAAAATACCTTGGCTGATTTGTCGGCGATAAAACGCTTGATTATTGATGGTAACCCCGATGCCACACAATTTAGCCAGATTGTTACCAAACAGCGTTTATCCAGAGCCTTGCGGGTTATCCACATGGATATGGACTATATTTACGATCCCGATGAAAAGCAAACTGAGCGGAATCTGGATGCGGTGGTTGAACGCGTTCTTGACAGTCATGCTAACACGGTTTATCTGCAAGCGTATGCTGATCCCGATGGGGACGGTAATGCTGATGAAGTCTATTTTCCTAATCGCCATTTACCGGTACGCAGGGATTTATTTAACCGTGTTGCCTGGCAGTTAAAAACCCGCGCCAAAGTGAATGTGTATGCCTGGATGCCGATTATGGCCTACAAAACCGATGTACCGCTCAAATGGTATGTCAAAGAATGGCGCGAAGGCAAACCGCAACTGTCCAGGCATGTCTACACCCGGCTATCACCGTTCAATCCTGAAGTGCGGCAATATATCAGCGAAATTTATGAAGATTTAGCCAAATACTGTAGTTTTGATGGACTGTTATTTCACGATGACGGCATCTTATCGGATTACGAAGATGTCTCAGAACTGGCGATGGACTTTAGTCACCAGGTCTGGAACCTGCCGCTAGACTTTGAAAAAATCCACCAATCCAGTGAGCTGCGCTTAAAATGGGCGCAACATAAAACCCAGTTATTAGCCGAGTTTACCGATGAGCTGACTGATAAGGTCAGATACTACCGGCCTTCAATAAAAACCGCGCGTAATTTATACGCTTTGCCCTTACTCAAACCCTACAGTGAAGAATGGTATGCACAATCATTTGACACTTTTTTACAACACTATGATTATGTTGCAATTGAAGCAATGCCGTTTATGGAAAAAGCCGAAAATCCTGAGCAATGGTTACGTGAGCTGGTAAAGAAAACCGCACAATATCCCAATGGCTTGAAAAAAATGGTTTTCGAATTGCAATCTATCGATTGGGCAAAGCAACAAGCTATCCCGACCAAAACCTTTATCGGCCAACTTGAACTCCTGAAAAAACAGGGTGCAATTCATATTGGTTATTATCCTGATAATGTTTTCCAGAATCAGCCGGATTTAGAGGCGTTGCAAAAACATTTCCCTGTTGTGGTCACAGATAATTAAGTATTGATTATGGAGCAACTGTTAGCACATCCGCTTATTCAGCACCTGATTGATATATTCTTACTTTGGCAGGAATGGTTTGAGGAAATATCCTGGCAACATTTTGATGAGTTTATCTCACGCTTTGTATTTTATTATCCTTTGTTAATGGCCTACGTGTGGATGATCGGTGGGGTTATTTACTTTATCCGCTGGGAGTTAAAAGTCAAAGACTTTGCGAAAGGGCCGCCAGCCCTTGCTGAATATCCGCCGGTTTCAATTCTGATACCCTGCTACAACGAAGGTGAAAATGTCCGGGAAACCATTGAATATCTCCTAAAGCAAAATTATCCCTATTTCGAAATCATTGCAGTAAACGACGGCAGCAAAGATAACACCCTTAATATCCTGAAGGAACTCGCCCAAAAACATGAAAAGTTGCGGATAGTCAATCTGGCGACCAACCAGGGTAAAGCCGTAGGTCTTCGCGCAGCCACATTAATGGCCAACAGTGAGTACCTGATTTGTATCGACGGCGATGCCTTATTGGATCGCAATGCCACAGCCTGGATGGTACGTCATTTTATCGACCACCCTAACGTCGGTGCCGTCACCGGCAATCCGCGTATCCGTAACCGGTCAACGCTACTGGGTAAGATTCAAGTGGGTGAATTTTCTGCCATTGTTGGCATGATCAAACGGGCGCAACGTACTTACGGACGCATTTTTACCATTTCCGGTGTAATTGCTGCCTTCCGTAAATCCGCGCTACACGATGTCGGCTACTGGAGCCCCGATATGATCACTGAGGACATTGATATCAGTTGGAAATTGCAACTAGCCGGCTGGACGATTCCTTTTGAAACCAACGCTTTGTGCTGGGTGCTGATGCCAGAAACCCTGAATGGATTATGGAAACAACGAAGCCGCTGGGCGCAAGGCGGTGTTGAGGTCATGTTGCGTTATTTCACGTCCCTATTTAAACGCCGCGCACTGAGAATGTGGCCACTGTATCTAGAATGCTGCATCAGTTTATTATGGTCATTTACTGTGATTTTATTGCTATTGTTAACACCTATTCAAGCTTTACTAAATGAACACAAGGAAACCCTAGGCGATTTAGCACCGCAATGGACCAGCATGCTTTTGTGCATTACCTGCTTATTTCAATTCGCCGTCAGTTTGGGCATTGATTCGCGTTACGAACAACGTACAGGTGAAAAATATTATTACTGGATGATTTGGTACCCGATTGTATATTGGTTAATCAACATCGGAACCGCCGTCAATGGCCTTATCAAAGCAGTACGAAAAAAACGCGGGCAGCGGGCACTTTGGGTAACTATAGATAGAGGGTTAAACAAGGAATGAGGGCGTTAATCATCAACAAACCGCACCTGCAAACTCGACAGCAAAAAATAGCTTCGTTTTGCATTACGGTGCTAAGTTGGCTGTTGTGGGTGTATTTTTTGTTGCCGCTATTTACCCTAGGTGGCTGGTTACTGGGTGTTAAAAGCCTGTCAGCTGAAATCCGCTGGTTCGGTGGTTACAAAACCCTGTTGGAGTTACTGCAAATGTACGGCGGCATTATCGCAGGCATTGCAGTGTTTTGGTTTTTTTGGACACTATTTACGTCATGGCATAAAGTCCTTATATTACCCCCACAAAAGGTACAGCTTGATGATCAAAAACTATGTGAGGCTTTTCATATAAGCGCAAGCCAATTAGCAAAAGGTAGGCTAGCCAAAGTAGTTACAGTTAGTTTTGATGATGACGGACATATTACGGGAATAAAAAGTGGGTAAACGAACATGCACCCGTATTATTTATAGGTGCAGGGGTTCTTTTAAATAAGAAAAAATATGCTTAGCGTATGCCCTAAATGTCAACATAAGCTGTTTACACCGCAAGAAATATGTCCTGCTTGTGGCATCGTATTCGCCAAATATTTTAAATATCATCCGTTAAAAAACGCGGAGCATGGAAGTGTTTCTGATGCCATCATCACTTACAACACGCCTCAGGAAAAGCAATTTGTTTTAAATTGGCTGTACGACGATGTGTACCAAAACAGTCAGGGTTATTTTATCGGTCGTTGCGTATTGTTATTGGGTTTAAGCCTCTGGAGTTGTTGGTTGATTGTTAAGGGAATGAATAGCCAGGCTATTAATGAATCCTGGCTACATCTGGTTAACTTTCCCTTTCACGAGGCGGGGCATATTGTCTTTAGACCTTTTGGGCAATTCATTACCTCCTTGGGCGGCACATTAGGGCAATTACTAATGCCGCTAATCTGTATGTTTACCTTGTTAACTAAAACCCGTGACCCATTCGGTGCTACTGTAGCGATGTGGTGGTTCGGGGAGAATTTTCTGGATATTGCGCCCTATGTGAATGATGCCCGCGCAGGTGAAATGCCTTTACTCGGAGGAAATTTTGGTCATTCAGCCCCGTATGGTTTTCATGACTGGAATTACTTACTGGATGAATCAGGGTTATTAAAGTACGACCATGTGCTGGCAGGGTTAGCCTGTTTACTCGGTAGCCTGCTGATGTTAATGGCTTTAGGTTTGGCTATCCTAATTTTGCAGCGGCAACGACAAAGTTTAAACAACGGGCAGTTTTAGCGGTATCTACAATTACCCAAGTCATTTTATACACAGCATTTTTCTACGTTAGATTTAGCTAAGCTTTACGGCAAAATCCGATATGCTTATATCAGTCATTGCTTTATAACAAACCAGAGCCCAAGCCATTAACATTAATCTCCGGTTATGCGATCAGCTGTTGCCCGCCGCAAAAAGCAAACCTTGGTTTTCTATACATATTGATTGCTTAGGCTATAATGCAAAGTTATACAACTATAAGAAAACTGTTTAGCTATAAAAAATACATTAATGACTATAACAATTAATAATACCCGCTTGGTGCAAGCAGGCTGTAATTTTACTTCCACATTTTATAACCACCCCTTATCAACTAAATCCTGATGCAAAGAATTAACTTTATGGGTTGCCCCATGGATTCGGCCAGCATGGACGAAACCGTAGCTTACATAGAACAACGTATCTTAAACGGCGAATTTACCCAACATGTGGTTGTGAATGTCGCTAAATTAGTGCATATGCAAACGGATACGGAGTTAGCACAATCAATTACAGCCTGTGACATAATTAATATTGATGGCATGGGGGTGGTGCTAGGTGCGCGTATTCTGGGTTATGAAATCCCCGAGCGTGTGGCTGGTGTAGACTTATTCCACCGTTTATTAGGCTTAAGTGCAAAAAATGGCTTCCCGATATTTTTGTTGGGCGCCGAAGCAGACATTGTTGCAAAAACTGCCCAGATTGCTGAAACCCGCTACCCAGGTCTAAAAATTGCGGGATTTCATCATGGCTATTTTTGGGACGAGGAAGAACTCATCGTCAATAAAATTGGCCAATCAGGCGCAAAACTACTCTTTGTAGCAATTACCTCCCCAAAAAAAGAAAACCTCATTAACAAGTGGCAGGATAAATTAGGTGTTGATTTTGTTATGGGTGTAGGTGGCACATTTGATGTGATAGCAGGGAAAGTAAAACGCGCACCCCTATGGATGCAAAAATCAGGCTTGGAATGGCTGTACCGCGTTATTCAAGAACCCAGGCGCATGTGGAAAAGATATTTTGTTACTAACTCAAAGTTTGCTTGGTTAATGTTCAAAAATCTATTCGTTAAAACTTAATTATCCTGATTTCTATAGGTCACGCGACAACTGTAATGAGAAGACAGCAACCTATAAACATTCAGGACTTAGGCAAACAAGATTATTCTGCAACTTGGCACGCGATGCAGGACTATACGCAGCAACGCAATAACCAAAGCCCTGATCAACTCTGGATTGTTGAACACCCGCCGGTTTATACCTTAGGATTAAGTGCCCAGCGGGAGCATCTGTTAGACGTTCAACAAATTCCTGTGGTTCAAACCGACCGTGGCGGGCAGGTAACTTATCATGGTCCAGGGCAATTAGTGGTGTATTGCTTATTGGATATTCAGCGCTTAAACCTGAATGTCAGGCAACTGGTCACCTTACTCGAAACCGCGATGCTAACTACTTTGGCGCAATATGGTTTATACGGCACAGCAAAGCCAGAAGCGCCAGGAGTCTACATCGCCGGCAAAAAAATCGGTTCCATCGGTTTGCGCGTAAAACAAGGCCGCTGCTATCATGGCTTAAGTTTAAATAATGCCATGGATTTAAGCCCTTTTAACCACATTAATCCCTGTGGTTTTCCCGGCCTTGAAGTGACCCAGCTGGCTGACCTGGGCGTGCACATTAAAACCTACGAACTAGCTATCCCTATCATTCACGCAATCACCGAGAAATTATCATGAGCCTGGAAGCCCCTTCACGCGCAACGCCCCATTCACATCAACGGGATGCTGATAAGTTATCAAAAATCCCTATCAAAGTCGAAAGCACCGATACCCCCTTACGCAAACCCGACTGGATCCGCATCAAACTGACTGCCAATGATGAAATTACCCGCATCAAGCGAACTCTGCGAGAACATAGACTGCATACAGTCTGCGAGGAAGCCGCGTGCCCAAATTTAGGCGAATGTTTTAGCCAGGGTACCGCAACCTTCATGATTATGGGTGATTTATGCACCCGCCGCTGTCCTTTTTGTGATGTTGCCCATGGCAAACCATTAGCTTTAGATACTGACGAGCCCGCAAACTTAGCCAACAGCATCACGCTAATGCAGCTGAAATATGTCGTAATAACTTCCGTTAACCGGGATGATTTAAAGGATGGTGGCGCTAGTCACTTTGCAGCTTGCATTTCCGCAATACGTGCCCAAACGCCCACTACCCGTATCGAAATACTCGTCCCCGATTTTCGGGGGCGCACGGCTTTAGCTGTGAGTAAACTTGCCGAACAGCCTTGCGATGTCTTTAATCATAACCTTGAAACCGTGCCCAGCCTGTATAAACAAGTTCGGCCCGGCGCCGATTATTTTGGATCACTGCAATTATTACAACACCATCAAACAGTCCAGCCAAAAATACCGACAAAATCAGGCTTAATGCTAGGTGTGGGGGAAACGCAAGTAGAAGTGGAACAAGTAATGCGCGACCTGGTAGGACATGGTTGCTCCATGCTTACCCTCGGCCAATATCTACAGCCGAGTAAGGCCCATTTGCCGGTAAAGGAATATATTACCCCACAACAATTTGACGAATATGCTGTTATGGCAAAAGAAATTGGGTTTAAACAGATTGCGAGCGCACCTTTAGTGCGTTCTTCTTATCACGCCGATCAACAGGCGAAAAACTTAATTACTGCATAGTAAGGGTAAAATAAATTATCGGCTGCCTTTGCCCCATAAAACAATCTCAACTGTGTGGATTATAATAGTTAAGTCTAAGAAAATACTGAGATTTTTTACATAATATAAATCATATTGCAGTTTCTGCAACGCATCATATTCATTCGCCCCGTACGGATAACACAATTGCGCCCACCCGGTAATGCCCGGTTTTACACGATGCCGCTCACTGTAAAATGGAATAGATGAGTTGAATTGTTTAACAAATTCAGGCCGTTCTGGGCGTGGCCCCACAAAACTCATATCACCATTTAAGACATTAAGTATTTGTGGCAATTCGTCGATACGATATTTTCGAATAAAATGCCCCACACGGGTGATCCTATCATCATCTTCCTGAGCCCATTGCGCCCCATTTTTCTCGGCATCCAGACGCATACTTCTAAATTTAATGACATCAAAGGTTTTATTTTGTTCACCCACACGTTTTTGTTTATAAAAAACAGGCCCACTAAAACCACTTTCCATCCAAATTGCCAGCATGGTCAACAACATGACCGGCCACGTCAACAATAACAAAATCAAACTGGCTAACACATCAAAAAAGCGCTTAAATACAGCTCGAGCCCCGCCTTTAACAAATCCTTCTGAAAACACAAACCAACTAGGTACCAGATTTTCCAAATAGATCAATGCCTTTTCACGTTCATAAAAAGACCGTAAATCCAAAATTGTCACACCAGCCATTTGGCAATCCAATAAGGCTTTAATCGGTAAGACGCCACGCCTATCGTCCGTAACAACCACTATTTCGTCAATGTCGTAATCAGTAATAAGCTCTAAAATCCCCCTTGACCCATCCATAATCATAGCAGGGTCTACTACTGGATGCTCACCCGGCAAAACTATGCATCCTACAACTTTAAAGCCTCTGTGGATGTAACCCGCATTACTATCGATTATTTTTTGTGCCGCCCCTCCACTACCGATAACCAAAATATTTTTAATGAAAATATTGTTTTTAGTTAATTTATAAAAACAAAAGCGGGTAACCAACATGCCCAAAAAAGCGCAACATAAAGCAATGGCCAAGACACTTTTAGAAATCGTAAAATCTGGGATAAACAGTAGAAAAAAGCTTAACAAACAGAGCGCCGCAACAAACGAAACAACAACGCGAGTCAATAACCCACGCTCACTCCAGGAAAGGCTGCGTCTATATAAACCTAGTCCAAAAGCAGCACAAGAAAGCATTACCGCAAAAAACAAACTGTTAAATAAAACAAATTCCTGAGCATACCAATTCGGAGAGAACATAAACCTTATTTGATCTGCAAAAAACATGCTGGCAAAAAAAACCAACAGCTCCACAACAAATAATAATAAATACATCCATGAAATATGATGACTAAAAATCTTAAGTGTCATTTTTAATATATACCATCAATAGAATTTATATAGTTATAACAAGAAGTTAAAGGTAACGTATAGCGTAAAATATTCTTAACCATCATGATCTACCGCTTAATATACAACGCATTAACAAATATCACTTTTCAAAACTTATCCTGAAAAACTGCAATAAATTTCATCTTAACCCCCTATCTCAGCCGCTATCAAAAAGCGCAGCATAGAGCAACGGCTAAACACCACCTTAATTTCCCTTTAAAACTTATTAAAGATGCACTCCCATTTTCTCTTGGATAAGAGTATAAATGAAATAAGAAAATAACTTCTTTGGAGGGGCGACAAATTGTGAACTTTATCACAGAAATCTTACCGAAGTTCTGCTGTGTTTGATAAAGATTTATGTGCGGGTTGATCTACCCCGCGAATAGTGATCCCCACCATCAAAAACGGACAAATCAAGAAGCGAGAGACTGTTTAAAATTGTCTTCAAATTCTATCGGGCTTTGGAAGCTATTGGAAGAATGTAACCTGGCGGGATTGTAATCCGTTTCGATATATTCAAACACAGCCTGCCGAAT